>NZ_JBITET010000032.1:0-1073 GCF_044455385.1 Micromonospora sp. NPDC051227 | reverse complement strand
TAGGCGATGTAGGCCGGGCCGTCGTTGCCCTCGGCCTGGTAGCCGTGGTGGGACCGCTCGGTGCGGGTGGTCTCCGCGACGGTCCAGGCGTGGTACTTGGTCCACACTGTGGCGCCCGCGAGCCGTTCGGGCCAGGTCTGGCCGTTGGAGGTGGTTTTGGTGAGGGTCTTCTCGGTGGCGTAGTTAGCGATCGAGTTGATCCAGTTCTCGGCGCCGACCATCTGGTTCTCCCGGCCGAGACCCACGACGAACCCCTGCAGCGCCTCGGCGTTGCTCAGTTCCCACAGCGCCTCCTCGGAGAAGTTCAGCAGGTCGTGCCAGTACTCACGCACGACCTCGACGTCCTCGCGGGTGCCCCAACGGGAGATGTGACCACCGATCAGGGCCTTGAAGTCGTACGACAGGATGTCGTCGTGGGCCTGGTAGAACCCGCTGATGTTCTCCGACACGTCCGCGTGCGCGAACGTCACCGATCCGGGGCTCACGATGTCGATCTTCGTGAGGACCTTCTGCGCGGGCCCGTAGATGTAGATGTTGCCCGGGCAGTGGTCGGCGCCCTTGTAGGACAGCTCCAGCTTGGTGCCGCCCACCTCGAGGGTCGCGTCCTTGCTGAACGTCTCGGTCGGCAGCGGACGGTACTTGTCGGGGAAGCGGGCCAACAACTCGCGGGTGATGTCATGCGCGACGATCTTCACCTTGGGGCCGAACTGGGACGCCGCGCCGATGTGATCGGAGTGCCAGTGGCTGTAGACCAGGTGCGTGACAGGCTCCTTGGTCACTGACCTGATCGCCGCCTGCATGTTCTCGCCCAGTCCCGGCGGGGCGTCGATCACAATCACGCCGTCGCCGGTCACCACGAAGCCCGCGTCATAGCCGGCAGGGCTGGTGACCCAGTAGAAGTTGCCGCCGTCGCCCACGTTCTCGGCGTGCCATCCCTTCTCGTAGAAGGACGGGTTGTTGAGGTACTCGGGCATGAACTGGTTCGGAGACGGAGCGTTGCCCTCGACCACGGCCTTCGGGAAGCCCCACTTGCTTGGATAGAAATCGCCGTACTTGCTCGCCATGTCTTGCCT
>NZ_JBITET010000031.1:0-1411 GCF_044455385.1 Micromonospora sp. NPDC051227 | reverse complement strand
CGGGTTGCGCCCACGGGAGTGGTGTACGACTTGCCCGTGATGGGCGTGTTGGGTAGATAGGAGACGGCCACCGCGCGATCCTTCGAGACGGCTAAATCCAACGAAGGAGAGTGATGCGCGATGGCCGCATCTGAGAGTGTGAACCCTGCTGAGCTGCTGCGCGAGCAGATCGAGGGCGCGTCGCCGGATGTGTTGCGGGCGATGGTGAAGACGTTCGCGCAGGCGTTGATGTCGGCCGAGGCGGATGCGATCTGCGGTGCCGATTACGGGCAGCGCAGCGAGACACGGGTGAACTCCCGCAACGGATACCGGGTGCGAGAGTGGGACACCCGAGCTGGCACGATCGACCTCGCGGTGCCGAAGCTGCGCACCGGGTCGTACTTCCCGGACTGGTTGCTGACCCATCGCCGGCGGGCTGAGCAGGCGTTGGTGTCGGTCGTGGCGACGTCCTATCTGCTCGGGGTCTCGACTCGCCGGGTGGAGAAGCTGGTCGAGCAACTCGGCGTCAAGCAGCTGTCCAAGTCGCAGGTATCGGAGATGGCCGCGCACCTGGACGCGCAGGTTGAGGCGTTCCGCAACCGGCCGCTGGACTCGAGGTGTTACGCGTTCGTCTGGATGGACGCGTTGACGATGAAGGTCCGCGAGGCTGGGCGGACGGTCAACGTCCACGCGCTGGTCGCGGTGGGGGTCAACGCGGACGGTCAACGCGAAGTCCTCGGCCTTGATGTCGCCTCGGACGAGGACGGCGCCGGCTGGCTGGCGTTCCTACGCTCGTTGACCGCCCGCGGCCTGACCGGTGTTCAACTGGTCATCTCTGATGCTCACCGCGGTCTCGTTGGCGCGATCGGCGCCGCGTTGCCCGGTGCCGCCTGGCAACGCTGCCGAACCCACTACCTGCGCAACCTGCTCACGAAGGTGCCCAAGTCAGCGCAGCCATGGATCGCGACCCTCGTGCGGACGATCTTCGACCAGCCCGACGCCGACGCCGTGCGGGCCCAGTTCAACCGAGTCGCGGGCACCATCGAAGCGAAGTTTCCGGCCGCCGCCGAACACCTCGCCGACGCCCGCGACGACCTCCTGGCCTTCACCGGTTTCCCGCGCGAAATCTGGCGCCAGATCTGGTCGAACAACCCGCAGGAACGCCTGAACAAGGAGATCCGCCGCCGCACTGACGTCGTCGGGATCTTCCCCAACCGGGCGGCGATCATCCGCCTCGTCGGCGCGGTCCTGGCCGAGCAGACCGACGAATGGACCGAAGGACGCCGCTACATGGGCCTGGAAATCCTCACCAAAACCCGCCTCATCATCGACCAACACGACACCGACCAGGCCGATCCCACCCCGATCGCCGCTTAAAATCAGACCGGATCCTGCGATGGTCGTCTCCTACACCACCAGCGCGGACGTGACC
>NZ_JBITET010000030.1:0-3328 GCF_044455385.1 Micromonospora sp. NPDC051227 | reverse complement strand
TCCTTCCCCTGTCTTCTGCGCGTGCGGCGTGGCCGCCGCGGAGAGCGTCGCGCGTCGCGCCCGATCGACTGCAGGACCTGCTTGCCTGGGATTCGCCGCTTCGACATCCGCGACGCCTGCCGGTCTCGCCCACTGACGATCCAGCGAAAACGTTGATCAGAAGATCGTTTGCCCAACAATACATCAGCCCGGCAACGCGTCAGAGCACCGAACGGTGAGCTGCGTCTCTGGTGGGGCGGCGGAACCACGGCCGCTGGTTAACCAAACAGCTGGTTATCAAACAAATATCGACAAAAAGAGCATATGGCCGTTAACTGCCGGCGCGGTCCCAGCAGGGCCGGCCGGCGCGGCGTCGGTCGCGGGCGGGGCGGGGCCCACGCGCCGTCACCTCCCGGGGCTTGGCAGCCCTGGACGCCGGCAGGTTCCCGGTTCCCGGTTCGTGGATTGGCTGGATGCAGCGGTCGAGTGGCCGTCGTCGCGTGCCGGCCGGTTGCCGCTCTTGAGGACCGGCAACCGGCCGTAGAGGTTCGGAGAGATTGCGTACCGAGCTTCGGCGTCCGGGCGCGCCACCCTGCTACCAGCGGCACCGCAACGGCGAGTTCCTGGCCTTTTCAAAGCCAACCGTCAAGAACTCAGACACGCGACACTAGTTCGCCATCCCTCGCCGGCCGCTTCCTGGCCGGGCCTGACCAGGCAGGTCGTGTGGGTCAGGGCAGGCGGGTCGTGCGCTACGCGACGGAGCCGCCAGCGGCCATCTGGGTCTCGGCGTCGGCTGTTTCAGCGGATCCGTAGCTGGAGATGCGCAGGATCGCCTTGATGACATCGCCGCGTGCCGCGGCGGCGAATGCCTCGTCGATGTCGTCGAAGTCGTAGAACCCGACAAGGCGGTCAAGCGGGAACCGGCCGGTGCGGTAGAGCTGGATGAGCTTGGGGATGAACTGCTGCGGGATGGCGTCTCCCTGGACGATGCCGCGTACCGCCTTTCCCAGCGCCAGCGGCGCGGCCGGAATCGATGCGTTGCCGGCGCCGGCGATCAAGCCGGCCTGGCCCATCGGCCGCAGCGACGAGACGGCGTGAGCGATCATGTCGGCGCGTCCGGTCGTGTCCAGCACGTAGCCGGCGCCCGAGCCGGTGATGTCGAGGATGGCTTTGGCCACGTCGAGGCCGGCGGCGTTGAGGGTGTGGGTGGCGCCGAGTTCGCGTGCCAGTGCCAGGCGCTGATCGTTGACGTCGACGGCGATGATCGTCGTTGCCCCGGCCAGGTTGGCGGCCATCAGGGCACCGAAGCCTACGGCGCCGACCCCGAGGATCGCGATCGTCGCCCCCGCGGGTATGGCGAAGGAGTTGAGCACGGCCCCGGCTCCGGTCTGGAGGCTGCAGCCGAGCGGGCCTAGGAGTTCTAGTGGCACGTCCTTGTCGACCTTGACGGTGTTGCGCCAGGTCGAGAGTGCATAGGTGGCGAACGAGGACTGGCCGAAGAAGTGACCGTGGACCTTGTCGGCAGCGCTGTTCGGGCGGTGTATGCCGATGGTGCCGTCGAGCCGGGAACCGCCGAAGTTGGCCGCGTATGCCTGGTCGCAGTAGGACGGATGCCCGGTCAGGCACTGCGGGCAGTGTCCGCACGACTGGTAGGACAGCACGACGTGGTCACCGGGCTGCAGTTCGGTGACTGCCGCACCGATTTGCTCGACGACTCCGGCTCCTTCGTGTCCGAGCACGATCGGCTGCGGCGAAGGGATGTGTCCGTTGCGGGCGTGAGCGTCGGTTTGGCAGATCCCGGTGGCGACGATTCGGACGAGCACCTCGTCGTCGCGGGGTTTGTCGAGTTCAAGTTCGGCGAACGTGAACGGCTTCACCGGCCCTTGGGCCACGGCGGCTCGTGTGCGCATGGCGCGCCCTTCTTTCTTCGAATGGAGGGTATTAACTCCGGCGATGCGCCGGCAACTGCGGTAAGCGGTGGAGCTGGATGAGCGCCGAGTCGGCGTGCTGTACCGATCGGGTCGACACCGTCACATTCGATTGGTCTACCTAAAGGTACCTGGCAACCCTTATGTTTGACGGTCGAACCGGTGGCCACGCGAGAAGAGCGGGTGGCCGCGCGCCTGGCCAACTGATGTGCATGTCAAACAAATCGCATTCGATGCGCTCAGCGCTGCTCCAGCGACGGCCGTGTCCTGCACCGATCGGCCCGGAGTGCACTGCGCGTCGACACGTGTCCTGGTGTCCGGACCGGCGCGATTCCACCGGTTCCCTGAAGCCACCTGCTCATTCGGCGAGACCGGGAAGTTGCGGTTGAAGACGTTGTCCGGGTCGTACTTCGCCTTTGTCTGCGTAGTCGGCTCAGCGTCGGCTCCGGGTACCCATCGTGGAGCAGGCGTGGATCGGTCCGCGTCTCGAAACTCAGGTACATGCCGTCCGAATGCCGATACAGGTCAGCCCAGTGCTTGTCGAGCTACGCCACTTCCTCCGTCCCGGTCGCGGCCAGAACCGCGCGGCCAGAACCGAAAGTTCTGGCTGCGGTGCGCGTATGCGGTGGCGTCGTTGACGGCGCAGCCCACCGTACGGATCTGCATCACCGACACTTCACCGGAGTGCATCATCGCGTGCATGCTCTCGGCGGCTTGCGGGGGTGATGTGACGTAGCAGTCCGCTGCGGGTGTCCTCCAGGCCCTGTCCATGGTGGCGGTTGTGCGGCGGGGCTACCAGCGCCGCGTACGGCGCGATTTGCACCTGCCAGTCGACGATCTTGCCGATTTCCCGGCACGGGGTGGGCAGCAGGTCGAGGCTGGCGGCGGCGCGCCAGGACCGCAGGCGGACGCAGGGGCAGAGTCAGGACGTTCGTCGATGCACGTATCCGCTGTGTGCGGGCGGCGACGCAGCCGAGCAAGGTCCACGTGTCCAGGAACCCCGGGTTGTACGGGTGATCCTGGAAGGTTGCCGGGTCCAGTCCTGCCTCTTCCGTCAGCTCAGCAGTGCCACCACCCGGTCCGCGTCGTCGGCGCCGGGGCCGGGGCCGGATGAACGTGCCGAAACAGCAGTCCGTGTTCGTAATCGGGCATCGCCCGTCTCCTCATCGGTGGTCGCAGCCGGTATGGACGACGACAGCACTCCCGGTCGTCTACCCAACGGCTCCGTCGACCCGAAGAGTGTCGACAACCACAAACAGTTGTCGGGCAAAGCTTCTTGCATCTAGCTTAGTTGCTGACCAACTCATTTGTGGAGAGGTGCATGTCCGGTCCCGGGCATTCCGCCGCACAGTCAGGCACCCCACCCGCACCCGGCTCCTTAACGCACCCGCGGGACGAGGGGTCTCCACCAGTCCGGAAGC
>NZ_JBITET010000029.1:1889-5148 GCF_044455385.1 Micromonospora sp. NPDC051227 | reverse complement strand
TCACGGGTGTTCGCTTGTTCAGAGTTGCACAGTGGACGCGTAGCAGCTTAGTAGTCAAGTCCTCGGCCTATTAGTACCGGTCAACTGAACCCGTTACCGGGCTTACATTTCCGGCCTATCAACCCAGTCGTCTAGCTGGGGGCCTTACCCCACCAAGGTGGGTGGGATACCTCATCTTGAAGCAGGCTTCCCGCTTAGATGCTTTCAGCGGTTATCCCTTCCGAACGTAGCTAACCAGCCGTGCCCTTGGCAGGACAACTGGCACACCAGAGGTTCGTCCGTCCCGGTCCTCTCGTACTAGGGACAGCCCTTCTCAAGTATCCTACGCGCACGGCGGATAGGGACCGAACTGTCTCACGACGTTCTAAACCCAGCTCGCGTACCGCTTTAATGGGCGAACAGCCCAACCCTTGGGACCTGCTACAGCCCCAGGATGCGACGAGCCGACATCGAGGTGCCAAACCATCCCGTCGATATGGACTCTTGGGGAAGATCAGCCTGTTATCCCCGGGGTACCTTTTATCCGTTGAGCGACACCGCTTCCACTCGCAAGTGCCGGATCACTAGTCCCGACTTTCGTCCCTGCTCGACCTGTCAGTCTCACAGTCAAGCTCCCTTGTGTACTTGCACTCAACACCTGATTGCCAACCAGGCTGAGGGAACCTTTGGGCGCCTCCGTTACCTTTTAGGAGGCAACCGCCCCAGTTAAACTACCCACCAGACACTGTCCCTGAACCGGATAACGGTCCGAAGTTAGATACCCAAATCAACCAGAGTGGTATTTCAAGATTGCCTCCACCCATACTGGCGTATGGACTTCACCGGCTCCCACCTATCCTACACAAGCTAATTCGAGCACCAATGTCAAGCTATAGTAAAGGTCCCGGGGTCTTTCCGTCCTGCCGCGCGTAACGAGCATCTTTACTCGTACTGCAATTTCGCCGGGCCTGTGGTTGAGACAGTGGGGAAGTCGTTACGCCATTCGTGCAGGTCGGAACTTACCCGACAAGGAATTTCGCTACCTTAGGATGGTTATAGTTACCACCGCCGTTTACTGGCGCTTAAGTTCTCCGCTTCGCCCCGAAGAGCTAACAGGTCCCCTTAACGTTCCAGCACCGGGCAGGCGTCAGTCCATATACATCGAATTACTTCTTCGCATGGACCTGTGTTTTTAGTAAACAGTCGCTTCCCCCTGCTCTCTGCGGCCATACAACGCTCCACCCGCGCGGGGCTTCACGTCTCCGGCCCCCCTTCTCCCTAAGTTACGGGGGCAATTTGCCGAGTTCCTTAACCACAGTTCGCCCGATCGCCTCGGTATTCTCTACCTGACCACCTGTGTCGGTTTGGGGTACGGGCCGCTAAGAACTCGCTAGAGGCTTTTCTCGGCAGCATAGGATCACTGACTTCACCTGAATCGGCTCGGCATCACGTCTCAGCCCTCATGTGTTGCGGATTTGCCTACAACACGGCCTACACGCTTACCCCGGCACAACCACCGGCCGGGCTCAGCTACCTTCCTGCGTCACCCCATCGCTTGACTACTACCCATCAGGTTCCCACGCTCCCCACCCTCAACCCGAAGGTCTTGGATGGTTCGGGCGGTTAGCACAACGAGGTTCATCAGGGACGCTCTTTCGCGGGTACGGGAATATCAACCCGTTGTCCATCGACTACGCCTCTCGGCCTCGCCTTAGGTCCCGACTCACCCAGGGCGGATTAGCCTGGCCCTGGAACCCTTGGTCATCCGGCGGAAGGGTTTCTCACCCTTCTTTCGCTACTCATGCCTGCATTCTCACTCGTGCCGCGTCCACAACTGGGTCACCCCGCTGCTTCACTCGCGGCACGACGCTCCCCTACCCATCCACACACCTGCACGCACCATCAAGGGCACGCGAGGATAAAATGTGAATGCCACAGCTTCGGCGGTGTGCTTGAGCCCCGCTACATTGTCGGCGCGGAACCACTTGACCAGTGAGCTATTACGCACTCTTTAAAGGGTGGCTGCTTCTAAGCCAACCTCCTGGTTGTCTATGCGACCCCACATCCTTTTCCACTTAGCACACGCTTAGGGGCCTTAGCTGGTGATCTGGGCTGTTTCCCTCTCGACTACGAAGCTTATCCCCCGCAGTCTCACTGCCGCGCTCTCACTTACCGGCATTCGGAGTTTGGCTGATTTCGGTAAGCTTGTGGGCCCCCTAGACCATCCAGTGCTCTACCTCCGGCAAGAAACACGCGACGCTGCACCTAAATGCATTTCGGGGAGAACCAGCTATCACGGAGTTTGATTGGCCTTTCACCCCTAACCACAGGTCATCCCCCAATTTTTCAACATTGGTGGGTTCGGCCCTCCACGCGGTCTTACCCGCGCTTCAGCCTGCCCATGGCTAGATCACTCCGCTTCGGGTCTAGGACACGCGACTGAATCGCCCTATTCAGACTCGCTTTCGCTACGGCTCCCCCACACGGGTTAACCTCGCCACATGCCACTAACTCGCAGGCTCATTCTTCAAAAGGCACGCCGTCACCCCGCAAGGCTCCGACGGATTGTAGGCGAACGGTTTCAGGTACTATTTCACTCCCCTCCCGGGGTACTTTTCACCATTCCCTCACGGTACTTGTCCGCTATCGGTCACCAGGAAGTATTTAGGCTTACCAGGTGGTCCTGGCAGATTCACGGCAGATTTCAGGGGTCCGCCGCTACTCGGGAACACCCACAGAAGGTCAGCAACTTTCACCTACCGGACTCTCACCGTCTACGGTCAGCCATTCCAGACTGTTCGACTAGCCACTGACTTTGTAACTTCTCGAACAAGTGTCAGCTTGTTCAGCAGGGTCCCACAACCCCGACCACGCAACCCCTGACAGGTATCACACGCAGCCGGTTTAGCCTCGATCCGCTTTCGCTCGCCACTACTCACGGAATCACTAAATTGTTTTCTCTTCCTACGGGTACTGAGATGTTTCACTTCCCCGCGTTCCCTCCACACACCCTATGTGTTCAGGTGTGGGTGACACCACATGACTGGTGCCAGGTTTCCCCATTCGGACACCCTGGGATCACAGCTTGGTTGACAGCTCCCCCAGGCCTATCGCGGCCTCCCACGTCCTTCATCGGCTCCTGGTGCCAAGGCATTCACCGTTCGCCCTTGACAACTTGACCACAAAGATGCTCGCGTCCACTGTGCAATTCTCAACAAACGACCAACCCACAACCCGATCCGCCCCACACCAAACCCAACAACAGTTGGCGGTATGTAGG
>NZ_JBITET010000028.1:0-7899 GCF_044455385.1 Micromonospora sp. NPDC051227 | reverse complement strand
CACCGCACTTCCACCTGTTGATGGTTCCGCCGCACGGTGTCTCCCGGACGCCTGGCGCTCGCGCTCGCGCATCGGCATGGGTGGGCGCCGGACTTCCCTTCCGGCAATGGCTCAGTGCGGTGTGGGCGGACATCGTTGCTCACCCCGACCCGACCGAGCGGGAGCGTCACCAGCTGGCCGGCACGGGCGTCGACTACGCGGAAGGACTCCGGGTCACCGATCCGAAGCGGGTCGCGGTGTACTTCACCAAACACGGCAGCTTCAGCGCCAAGGAGTACCAGAACTGCGTGCCGGAACCGTGGCAGGAGCCAGGCAAGGGCCCGGGTCGGTTCTGGGGCTACTGGAAGCTTGAGCGAGTCGCGATCGCCGTTGAAGTCACTCACGACCAGGCCGACCGGGCCGCGCGCATCATCCGCCGCTGGGCCCGCGCCCAGGGCACCACGCGTCAGGTCACCGTGGCGCGAACCAAGGGCGGCCGGGTCCGCTCCGAGCAAGCCATCGTTCAGGGGCTCGCCGGCGCGCAGCTCGTTGAGCAACTGCCGGCGGTGCAGCTTCGCAAGGTCCGTCGACGTGTGCGCCGACTCGGCACCGGACGAGGCTTCGTGTCGGTCAACAACGGACAGACCTTCGCAATGTCCCTATCTCGGGCCCTCTCCATCTGGGACGGTTCAGTACTTCAGTAGCTCAGTACTTACTGATACACTGAAGTCAGTAGATACCCGATGGAGGAAAGTGGATGCTGATCATCGCTGTGGTCAATCTCAAGGGTGGGTCGACGAAGACGACAACCGCCGGTCACCTTGCGCAGGCATTCCATGAGGCCGGCATGAGGACGCTCGGTGTCGATGCGGACGGCGAGAACGAGAGCTTGCAGGGCTGGCAGGTAGCTGGTGATCTTCCTTGGCCGGTCATCACCATGCCTGTGTCTAACCTTCACAAGCAGCTTCCCGATGTGGTGGGCGACCGATACGACGTGGTCGTCATCGACACTCCCCCGATGAAGGCTCAGCGTGGCACCGTGGCGTCGGCGATGCGGATCGCGACTCACGTCCTGGTCCCGATGGCCCCGACGCCCATCGAGTACGACCGCTTGCCGGCGGTGCGCGAACTCGTCGACGAGGTGGCCGCCGTCCGCCCGGACGGAAAGCCCCCGATCCACGCAGTGCTGCTGACCCGGGTCAAGCCCCGTGCCGCCTCGACGCAGGTCTATCGGCAACTCATCACCGATGACGGCGTGACCGTCCTGACCGCTCAGATTGGCTCTCTGGAGCGTTTCGCCCAGTCGTGGGGCGATCCGATGTCCGGGGCCCTGGACACGCCCTATGGTGCCGCTGCCATGGAACTGTTGGACCTCTCGCGTCTTCAGGAGATCATCGGATGAGCAAGGCTGACGAGCTGCGAGCCAAGGCTGCCCGCGTGGCGGCGCGAACCGCGCCTACCAAACTGCCGGCACAATCCGCGGTGACCCCCTCGGCTCCCGCAGAGACGTACATACCGACCGTGGCTGCACCGCTTGCCAAGCCCGTTCGGTCGACGGTCGACTTGGCGCCGGACCAGCATCGCCGACTGCAAGCCTGGATCAACGACGCTGCCGTCACGCTTGGCCGCGCTCGCCTGAGCAAGCAGGAAGTCATGACGGCGCTCGTGCGTCGCCTCCTGGCCGACGACCAACTAGCCGCCGCGATCCAACAGGACCTGCGCAACGCGACTCAGTAACTCAGTACTTCAGTAGAAGGGCCGGATTCCCTGCTCAGGGGCCCGGCCCTTCAGTCTGCGTCGGGTCAATACTCGGATAACTTCGCGCTCATCGGCAGGAGTCGGCGCGAACGTGGCCACCGCACCAGGGGTACGGGTCGACGCTCCAGACCCGCCAACCGCCACCGTCGCGGCGTACCTCGAACTTCCACGGGTGCGGGGTGCCAGTCATCGACAGGCCATCATCGCCCCACCAGATTGCCTGAACGGGAGTCACCGCCTGGGCCCGGTCGTCGCCCTGGTCCTCGACGTCGAACACGCCCGCGCTGACCTTCGATGGCTGTGGGTCGGTCCGCGTGATGTCGCGCCGGATGTCGCGCCACTCGCCGAGCAGCTCGTCTCGCCGCTGCGGTGCCAGCACTGCCCGCAGCCCGAGTTCCTCCCCGGACGACAGCGCCAGCATGAAGACGTGTGCGGCAGCATCCGGCGAGGACTCCCCTCGGCCGGCTTCCGCCGTCTTCACGGCGAACCAACTCACACCAGCGACAGCCGGACCGCCGACGCAGAGGGCTAGCCCGATCGCCAGATAGATCACCCAGCGTCGTGGCCGACGTCGACGCGGTCCCTCCCCCAAGGTCATTCATCGACGATAGCCGCATGGAACTTCCACAGGGATACCCCTGCTCAGTACTTCAGTAGCTCAGTACCTCAGTACTTCAGTAACCACTGAGGGTTTCCAACCACACGGGGCCCCAGAAGCCATCTCCGCGCTGAGTCCACACACCGTGGAGCGGGCCTGCCCTCCGGTGACAAGGTGGAGCGCCCCACCGGACGAACGACCTTGGCACCGGAGGGCAGGTCTGCTCGGCTCTGCCTGGACTCAGGGTGGAGATGGCGACCCGCCCAGCCACCGACTACCTCAGCCGCCCGGACGGTCCCCGGCCATCTCTGTGCAAGATCCCCGCCGGAGGCAAAGGAACTTCAACCACAACCACCCGCGTGGCGTGGGCCGGCGGCGGCGGGTGGGGCCCCTCTGGGGTGCCCGCCGATGGCCGGCCCACCAGCCACCACGAGCGGCCTCGGGCCTGGGCTTGTTATATGCGCCAAAACTGCCCCCACATCCGCGAGGGCAGTCCGGGACCTGCAAAAACTCAGAGCTTGGGTGGCGGTGGGTTGTAGTTCGATCCGTAGACGTCGCGCTTGTAATCGTCGATCTCCTGAAGGATGGCCGTCAGCTTGACCCGCGTGTTTTCGACCTCGTCGACCAGGCGCTGAAGCACTTCGTTGTTTGCGGCCCGAATCATGCCGGTGTTGTCCCCGCCATCGCTGACGCCGGTTGGCTCCTGGTAAAGGCCGTCCTCATCGAAGTGCCTTCGGATCACGTCTTGCATTGCGTAGTACATGTGGGTCATTGCGACGTGTGCGCGTCGCCGGACGGCTCGATCATCCTGAGGGGTCGGAAAGTCGGTCATGACACCTGCTCCGCTCCGTTGGGTGCCGCAGCGGCTACAGCCTTGGATGCCGGCTGGAACCTGGTTCCGCGCCACCGCCAAAGGTTCCGCGTGTAGATCGCTACGAAGGCAACCGACAGAGCGATCATGCCTGGCTGGTCGGTGGCAAGTCCGTATGCGGACCAAACGCCTTGGGAAAGGATGCCGTAGATCCAGCCGTACCGAGGACTGATGCCACTGATCCATAGGCCAGCGACCGAGACTGACGCCGCGATCCAAGACCACATCGCCGGACTCACGACGCGGCCGTCAAGTCGACGTTGAGCACGTAGGCAACTCGGTCACCGGGGACGAGTGCGGTCGAGACCTCAAGAGGTTCGCCGTCCTGGCTCAACACCCGCCAGTGCTCGTAGATCGGCGTCCCTCGGCCTACGTCGAGTTGATCTCGCTCTACGGTCGACGGCATTCGCGTTTCGAGCATGATCTGAGCCCGATTGGGTGTTCTGCCAGCTCTCCGCAACTGCATGATCGTACCGACGCCCGGTCGCTCTGAGCTGGGCGAGGAAAGCCCCGCGGCTTGAGCAAGGTCGGTGGACATCATGGACCTAGACACCTGGTGAGTCAGTCCGTTGATCGTGTAACGGAAAGTACGCATGAGCAAGGGCGTCCCCGCTTCGATCTTCAACAGCTCAGCGACTCGTGAATCGGCGTCAATCAGTTCGTAGGAGGTACTGACTTCCGTCTTGGTGCCGGTCATCGCCTCGAAGAGACCGCCCTCTGTCACTTCGTCGCGGATCGCTTGGGCGTACTCCATCCGAAGTCCAGCGATGAAGTCTCGTTGCACAACGTGACGCTGGCGAACGTAGATCCCTGATCCCTGCCTGATGGTCAGAAGCCCCTCAGCGACCAGGGCGCGCAGTGCTCGATCCATCGCGCTACGCGACTTCATGCCGTACTCGGCCATCAGGTCAGCCAGTCGTGGCAGCCGTGTACCCGGCTGAAACTCGCCGTTTTCGACCCTGCGCCGAAGGTCGTTTTCGACCTCTCCGGTTGCACTCATGCCTGCCACTCCCCATGTCCGGACGATTGTCCCGGGAGACCTCTTGTGTCCGGTGTCCCGGGTGTGCTTACATTGTCTCATCAAGGTTGTCCCGGGACAATGGGACAACGTGAATCAGCCCTAGGTGGCTCAGCGTGGGAGGTAGTCCCGTGTTCACGAACTTCAAGATCGATCAGGCCGCGACCTTTCAGGGTGTGGCCTTCCTGTCGTGCGACCCGAAGACGGCGTTCAAGTCGGACCGGCAGGAGACCACGAAGGACGGCACCCCGAAGTGGGACATCCAGTGTGTGGCCATGACGCGAGACGCCTTCGGTCGGCCGCAGAACGCGGTGCTGAAGGTCGGGGTGGCCTCTCACAAGCGGCCGGCGGAGAACTTGGCCCCGTACTCGCCGGTGCAGTTGGTCGGCTTCGAGATCGGGGTCATGGAGAAGACGAAGCGCAACCCCGAAACGGGAGAGGAGCGGGTCATCGGGGTGCAGGTCTGGTACCGGGCCGAGGAGATCCGGGCGTTGGCTGCGGCCGGCGGTAAGGCCGCCTAGGTGGTGACGCGGTGCCCTCCCTCGACTGGTCGAAAACCGGGAGCGCCGGACCGTCCGAGCCATGCGTGATCTGCGGCAAACCGGCGATCTGTCGCAGCCCTCGGGGGGTGCCGTGTCACAAGGTCTGCGCAGAGGCGTGGATCTCGGAACACGAGAAGGGGAACGGACGTGGCAAGTAGTCGGGCACGGGTTCGCCAGGCCGCACAGACCGGAAGGGTCGTGCGGGGCGCGAACTTCGAGACGAAGAGTCAGCGGAAGGCCCGTCGGAAGCGGCAGGTCGCGGGACTGCTGGCCAACCGAGTGGTTGACGCGCGGGTCGGCTTCGAGGACCGGATGACCTTCTACCGCAAGTTGCGGGAGATGAAGCTGCGTCGCCGGGCGATCGCCGACGCTATGCGCCGGTTGGCCGTGGTCGTTACGGCACTCCAGCGCGAGGTTGGCCGGGTCGACGACAGGGGCCGGGCCACGAATGCGCGGTTGGTCGACGAGGCCCTAGGGCTGACCAAGGAAGCGGCGATTGCGTCGACTGTCGCGGCGGACGAGTTCTACGCCTTCAGCCGGTCGCGGATCTACTACCAGGGGGTGTTGACCTCGTGAGCAGCCTTCGCGGACTCGTCGACGAGGTCGACGTTCAGATCGAGCGGATTCAGCGGCTGATCGATGCCGGTGCGGTTCTCGATCCGGAGCTCGGTGCGGGCCTCGGCACCACGCAATCCATGGCTGGGCTTCAGAAGGACATCGACGGGGCTGCCGTCGCGTGTGAAGCCCTCGACACGCACATTCGCACTCTCAAGCGGTAACCATTCCCCAGCGGGGAGCCACCGACCACCTACGCCTTCGGTGGCTCCCCGCTGCATGTCTTCAGGAGTGTTCTCATGGCTCGCTACCGCCGGTCTGTCGGTGACTTCATGTTCTCGCTCGTCGGAAAGCTGCTGGTGTGGCTGGCAAAGCAGCTCGCCAAGCTCATTGCCTGGCTGACGGTGCAGATCGTGCTGCACCCGCGTACCTCTCTCACCACGGCCGCTCTCGGTGGTGCTATCGCCTGGATCGGCTGGCGGATGGTGCTCGCCTCTCTGGTCGGCGTCTTCGTTCTCACGTCCACCTGGTCCGCTGCTCACCGGCCGTCCTTCGAGGCGTTCGCGCTGACGTGGGCGCGTACCTGGTGGCGTCGCTGGTGGGCATACCGCCGGGTCTGGGACCGGGTCATGTTCCGGTGTGATCTGTTCGTCGCGGACGATGTGGATCGGCACGTGCCGCGCCTGGTCAAGGTCGCCACCACTCCGTATTGGGATCGTCTGGTGGTCCGCATGGAGGTGGGCCAGGAGCTGGAGCAGTTCCGGCAGGCTGCCGAGAAGCTGCGCGGTGCCTTCGGTGCTCGCCGCATCGCCGTCCGCGAGATCGAGCCCGCTCAGGTCGGCATCGACCTCATGCGCCGTGACCCGCTGATCGAGTCGGTACCGGCCACGCCGATCCCTGCGGTCACCGCCCACATCGACTGGCGCGCGGTGCCGGTTGGCGTCGACGAGTTCGAGTCGCCCTACTGCGTGAGCATCCTAGGAGGCCACACGTCGATTGCCGGTAGCACCGGGGCCGGTAAGGCGGGCTTGCAGTGGAACGTCCTGCGCGGGATCGCGCCGGCCATCGTGGACGGCACTGTGCGCCTGGTCGGCATCGACCCCAAGGCCAAGGAGCTTCGTCGGGCGCGGGCCCTGTTCGAGGAAGGCGACTACGCCGTCACTGAGTCGGAAGTGGTCGACCTGCTCATCCGCCTGGTCGTCGAGATGGGCCTTACGAACGAGCGTGACGCGTCGTCCGGTGAGCGTGACTTCGTGCCGTCGACGACTCGGCCGCTGACCCTGATTTTGATTGACGAGCTGGCCCCGCTGTTGAAGTACTGGTCTCGGTCGACCCGGTCGAAGATTGAAGATCTGCTAGGTCTGCTGCTCACCCAGGGCCGGGCCGCCGGGTACATCATCGTGGGCGCCATCCAGGAACCGACGAAGGATGTGTTCACCGTCAGGGACCTGTTCACGCGGCGGATCGCGCTGCGGCTCCCGACCGAGTCTCACACCGAGGCCGCGCTGATCGAGGATGCCGTTCAGTACGGGGCGCTGTGCCACCAGGTGAGCGAGACGCAGCCGGGCGTGCTGTTCAGCCTCGAAGACGGTGCGCGGTCGACGGTTCGGGCTCGCCTGGGTCACGTCACCGATGCCGATATTGACGAGCTGATCGAGTACGTCACCACGGCGCAGGGCTCGAACGTGGTCGACCTCGACAGCCACCGTCGTCCCGATGTGGCGCGTGCGGCCTGATCGCGATCATCCGTGCGGTGTGTCGACGTGACCTTAGCGGCGGACTCGGCCAAGGTGCACCACAGGCCAGAAAAGGTTGAAGGGCCAGCGTTGGCGCGCTGGCCCCTCGATCGGCCCCGCCGCAGCTACCAGACCACGCGGAGCCCTACATGCTTGTTGCCAGAGTAGCGGACCCTCCAGGGTCGCCGCATCATTCCCCACCGGATACCGCCCCTGATTCGGCTGTCGCCTGGTGGACGCCGCGGTTCCCCCATGCTGACGGCCTGGACCTCGCGGCGCGCATGTTCGACGCCCGTCCGGCCTGGTCAGGCGAAGAAGGCCCCCGACCCCGGATCGTCATCGCTGCCGGCTCCCTCGCCATTGAGCACCCCGACCTGGCTCGCCGGGAGCGTCGTTACGAGCGGGCCCTGAAGGCTCGCCAGACCTCGGCGGATCAGGCGGCCACATACCTGGCACGCGGTGAAGAGATCCCGGAGTCGGACCCCACGCGGGAGATCACTGGATGGTCCCGCAAGAGCAGGGCGAACATGGTCCGGGCCCTGTGCGAACTGGACTACCACCCGATGTTGGCCGACCCGACCCGCGTGCCGGCCATGGTGACCCTTACCTACCCCGGAGACTGGCTAACCGTCGCGCCGGACGGGAAGGCGGCGAAGCGTCACCTCCAGGCCCTGCGGAAGCGGTACGTCAAGGCGTGGGATCAGGACATCACCGCTGTGTGGAAGTTGGAGTTCCAGCGGCGGGGCGCACCGCACTTCCACCTGTTGATGGTTCCGCCGCACGGTGTCTCCCGGACGCCTGGCGCTCGCGCTCGCGCATCGGCATGGGTGGGCGCCGGACTT
>NZ_JBITET010000027.1:0-9992 GCF_044455385.1 Micromonospora sp. NPDC051227 | reverse complement strand
GGGGGGGGGGGGGGGGGGGGGGGGGGGGGGGGGGGGGGGGGGGGGGGGGCCGCCGGGGGCGGGGCGGGGGGGGGCGTTTTGCCCCCGGGGGCCGGGGCCGGGGGGCCCCCCGCCCCCGTCGTGGTTTCGGCTCGCGCGCGGAGTGCCACCACCGTCGGTGGGGTTGTGATCTTGGTCGTGAACGGTCGACGGTTGGTGATCTTGGATTGGCTGCGGGTTACCAGCCTCTGGCTTTCCACTGGGGGAGGGCGGGGCGCTCGGCGCCCAGGGTGCTGTCCTTGCCGTGGCCCGGGTAGAACCAGGTGTCGTCCGAGAGTTGGTCGAACAGCTTGTGCTCGACGTCAGCGATCAGCGTCGCGAAGCGCTCCGGGTCCTTGTCGGTGTTGCCCACCCCACCGGGGAAGAGACTGTCGCCGGTGAACAGGTGCGGGGTGCCGGCCGGGTCGCGGTAGAGCAGCGCGATCGAACCCGGGGTGTGCCCCTTGATGTGGATGACCTCCAGCGCACAGTCGCCGACCGACACGGTGTCGCCGTCGGCCAGCCGCTCCGCCTCGATCGGCAACCCCGACGCGTCCTCGGCGTGCACCAGCGCCCGGGCGCCGGTCTTGGCGACGACCTCCTCCAACGCCACCCAATGATCCATGTGCTGGTGGGTCGTCACCACTGCGGCGAGCCCACCGTCACCGATCAGTTCGAGCAGCCGGGGCGCCTCGTTGGCGGCGTCGATCAGCACCTGATCACCGGTGCCCGTGCAGCGCAGCAGGTAGGCGTTGTTGTCCATCGGACCCACCGACAGCTTGCTGATGGTCAGCCCGTCCAGCTCCCGAACCGCCGGTGCGCCGCCGTGCGTGACGTCTCCGCTGTATGTCATGACGTTTCTATATCCATTCCGGTGGAGTAGGCAGGGGACCGTCAGGGGTGACGGAGAGCGGGGCGCCGTCGGCGCGGCCGATCAGCCAGGCGGCGAGGTCGGGGGCGGGGCCGGCGACGATCGGAGCGTCCACGCGCTCCCCGATCACCACCTCGTGCTCGCTGCCGTCGAGGCGCAGCACCATCGACGGCGGTGTCGGCCCCGAGGCGTGATGACTGGCCGCCTCCCGCAGCAGACGGTGGGCGAACGTCTCCGACCAGTCCGCGGCCCGGTAGTCGGCGGCCAGATCGAGGTGGTGCACCTCGATCTCCCGCAGCCGACCCCAGACCAGCAGCGCCGCCGGCCAGGGGCCCTTACGCGCCTGCACCGTCGCCGCCCAGGCGTCGGCCGGCATCGCCGCGACCGCCTCGGAGAACAGGTCCGCGGTGCGTCGCAGGTCGTCCAGGTGCGCGGCCGGTGGCCGGCTTGAACCGGTTTCGATGTCCGCGGTGCGGGCCTCCAACGAGGCGTACATCGGCAGCGCCGCCCCGGTGCGGGCCGCGGTGAGCAGGTTGACGAAACCGTCGGCGTTGCGCGCCACATGTGCCAGCACGTGGCCGCGCGTCCAGCCCGGCAGCAGCGACGCGGCGGCCAGGTCCGCGGCGTCGAAGGAAGCGGCGG
The DNA here is from genome assembly GCF_044455385.1 of Micromonospora sp. NPDC051227. Classification (NCBI taxonomy): domain Bacteria; kingdom Bacillati; phylum Actinomycetota; class Actinomycetes; order Micromonosporales; family Micromonosporaceae; genus Micromonospora; species Micromonospora sp. NPDC051227. The sequence goes on along the minus strand of NZ_JBITET010000027.1, from coordinate 8,461 downwards.
TACGCAGTAGTCGGCTGGTGGCCGCGTCCACCTCGCCCATCAGCAACAGCGGATCCGTGGTCACCCGTCGACCCTAGCGGTCCGCCGTCGCGCCGTCGCCGGGGAAATCGCTTTCGGCGCGTCGGTGCGCGACCTACCGTCAGCGGCAGACGCGGCACCGGGACATCGGACGGAGGTGGTGATCATGCCGGACGTGGCACGCGTGTTCCGCCATCACCAGCTTCGACACCGATGAGGATGCCATGACGATCGATCTGACCGCCCTCGGCTGGGACGCCGAGCGAACGGCGTACGCCGCGCGCCGCGGCGAGCACCAGCCGGGTCGGGTGGCCCGGGTGGACCGGGGGGTCTGCACGGTGCTCACCGCAGTCGGTCCGGTCCGGGCCAGCCTTGGTGGGGCGGTGCTGACCGTCGCCGCGCGGGACCCGTCCGCGCTGCCCTGCGCCGGGGACTGGGTGCTGCTCACCCACTGGCCGGACCGCCGCGTCACAGTGGAGGCGGTGCTGCCGCGGCGCGGCGCGCTGATCCGGCGTACCGCCGGCAAGGACGCCAGCGGTCAGGTGCTGGCCGCCAACCTGGACGCCGCCGCCGTGGTGGAGCCGGTGCACCCCGAGCCGGACGTGGGCCGGATCGAGCGGCTGCTCTCCCTGGCCCACGAGTCCGGCGCCCGGCCACTTGTCGTGCTGACCAAGGCGGACCTCGCGGCCGACCCGGCCGCGCTGGCCCGCCAGTTGGCCGCGGTCGCCCCCGGGGTGCCGGTGCTGCCGGTCAGCGCCGAACGTGGCCTCGGGCTGGAACCGCTGCGCGCCGAGGTGACGCCCGGCCGCACGCTCGGCCTGCTCGGCCCGTCCGGTGCTGGCAAGTCGAGCCTGGTCAACGCCCTCGTCGGTGCGGTGATGATGCCCACCCAGGCGATCCGGCGGGTGGACGGCAAGGGTCGGCACACCACCACCTGGCGGGCCCTCGTGCCCATCCCCGGTGGCGGTGCGGTGATCGACACGCCCGGTGTCCGGGCGGTCGGCCTGCTGGACGGCGCGGTCGGGCTCGACCGGGCGTTCGCCGACATCGCCGAGCTGGCCGAGGGTTGCCGGTACGCCGACTGCGGTCACGACGGCGAGCCGGCCTGCGCGGTCCGGGAGGCGCTGCACACCGGCGAGCTCTCCACCCGTCGGTGGGAGAGCTGGCGGCGGCTGCAGGGTGAGGTGGCCCACGAGAGCCGACGGCGGGAGGCCCGGGTGGCGGCGGAGCGACGCGGTGGGTGGCGTTCGGCCCGTCGTCGGGCCGTGCGTCCGCCGGCGTCCGGCGGCTACTGACCGGGCGCCCGCCGACGCGCGGCCGCCCGGCTTTGCGGGGGACGCGCGTTTTCGGGTGGCCCGGGCTTCCGGCTGGCGCGGCCGACCGGGCTGAGCTGGGGGAATGTGCGGGCGAGGGAAACTGTCATACCTCGGGGCTAGAGTTGCCGAGGCGTGTTTTCCGCGCCCGCACGACCGCTCAAGACCACCCAGAGCGGGACAGAACCTTCGCTTCGTCTTCTCCCGGGAGTACACGCACCGTGGCCGACCGACTGATCATCCGTGGCGCGCGCGAGCACAACCTGCGTGACGTCAGTCTCGACCTGCCCCGGGACGCACTCATCGTGTTCACCGGGCTGTCCGGGTCGGGCAAGTCGAGCCTGGCCTTCGACACGATCTTCGCCGAGGGGCAGCGCCGCTACGTCGAGTCGCTCTCGTCGTACGCCCGGCAGTTCCTCGGCCAGATGGACAAGCCAGACGTCGACTTCATCGAGGGCCTGAGCCCGGCCGTCTCGATCGACCAGAAATCCACCTCGCGTAACCCGCGCTCGACCGTCGGCACCATCACCGAGGTCTACGACTACCTGCGCCTGCTCTACGCCCGCATCGGTGAGCCGCACTGCCCGGTCTGTGGTGAGCGCATCTCCCGGCAGAGCCCGCAACAGATCGTCGACAGGGTTCTCGCGATGGCCGAGGGCACCAAGTTCATGGTGCTCGCCCCGGTCATCCGTGGCCGCAAGGGCGAATATGTCGACCTCTTCGCCGAGCTGCAGGCCAAGGGCTACGCCCGGGCCCGGGTCGACGGCGTGGTGCACCCGCTGACCGAGCCGCCGAAGCTCAAGAAGCAGGAGAAGCACACCATCGAGGTGGTGATCGACCGCCTCACCGTCAAGCCGAGCGCCAAGCAGCGGCTCACCGACTCGGTCGAGGCCGCCCTGGGCCTGTCCAGCGGCCTGGTCCTGCTCGACTTCGTCGACCTCCCCGAGGACGACCCGTATCGCGAGCGCCGCTACTCCGAGCACCTGGCCTGCCCCAACGACCACCCGCTCGCCATCGAGGATCTCGAGCCCCGGGTCTTCTCCTTCAACGCGCCCTACGGCGCCTGCCCGGAGTGCACCGGCCTGGGCACCAAGAAGGAGGTCGACCCGGAGCTGCTGGTCCCCGACCCGGAGCGCAGCCTGCGTGAGGGCGCCATCCAGCCCTGGTCCACCGGGCACAACCTGGAATACTTCCTGCGCCTGCTGGAGGCGCTCGGCGAGGCCCAGCACTTCGACATCGACACCCCCTGGCGGGCGTTGCCAGCACGGGCACAGAAGACGATCCTGCACGGCTCCGACGACCAGGTGCACGTGCGCTACCGCAACAAGTACGGCCGTGAGCGCTCCTACTACACCGGCTTCGAGGGCGTGGTGCAGTGGATCGAGCGCCGGCACTCCGACACCGAGTCCGAGTGGTCCCGCGACAAGTACGAGGGCTACATGCGCGACGTGCCGTGCGCGGCGTGCGGCGGTGCCCGGCTCAAGCCCGAGGTGCTCGCTGTCACGTTGGCCGGCAAGAGCATCGCCGAGGTCTGCAACCTGTCCGTGGGGGAGTGCGCCGACCTGCTCGCCGGCATCGAGCTGACCGACCGGCAGAAGATGATCGCCGAGCGGGTCCTCAAGGAGATCAACGCCCGGCTGCGGTTCCTGCTCGACGTCGGCCTGGACTACCTCTCCCTGGACCGCCCGGCCGGCACGCTCTCCGGCGGTGAGGCACAGCGCATCCGGCTGGCCACCCAGATCGGCTCCGGCCTGGTGGGCGTGCTCTACGTGCTCGACGAGCCCTCGATCGGGCTGCACCAGCGCGACAACCACCGGCTGATCGAGACCCTGATCCGGCTGCGCGGGCTCGGCAACACCCTGATCGTGGTCGAGCACGACGAGGACACCATCCGCACCGCCGACTGGATCGTCGACATCGGGCCCGGCGCGGGTGAGCACGGCGGCAAGATCGTGCACAGCGGCTCGGTGCCGGCGTTGCTGAAGAACAAGGAATCGATCACCGGGGCGTACCTGTCCGGTCGGCGGTCGATCCCGACGCCGACGGGCCGCCGCCCGCAGGATCCGGCCCGCGAGCTGGTGGTGCACGGCGCGCGGGAGCACAACCTGCGCAACCTGACCGTCCCGTTCCCGCTGGGCCAGCTGATCGCGGTCACCGGGGTCAGCGGCTCGGGCAAGTCGACGCTGGTCAACGACATCCTGTACGCGGTGCTGGCCAACCAGATCAACGGCGCCCGGCTGGTGCCGGGCCGGCACACCCGGGTCTCCGGACTGGAGCACGTGGACAAGGTCGTCGGCGTGGACCAGTCGCCGATCGGCCGGACGCCGCGCTCCAACCCGGCCACCTACACCGGCGTCTGGGACCACGTCCGCAAGCTCTTCGCGGAGACCACCGAGGCGAAGGTGCGCGGATACGGCCCAGGTCGGTTCTCCTTCAACGTCAAGGGCGGGCGCTGCGAGGCGTGCTCGGGTGACGGCACCATCAAGATCGAGATGAACTTCCTTCCCGACGTGTACGTCCCCTGCGAGGTCTGCAAGGGCGCCCGGTACAACCGGGAGACCCTTGAGGTGCACTACAAGGGCAAGACCGTCTCGGACGTGCTGGAGATGCCGATCGAGGAGGCCGCCGAGTTCTTCTCCGCCATCCCGGCCATCCACCGGCACCTGAAGACCCTGGTCGACGTCGGCCTGGGCTACGTCCGCCTCGGTCAGCCCGCGCCGACCCTCTCCGGCGGCGAGGCGCAGCGGGTCAAGCTCGCCTCCGAGCTGCAGAAGCGCTCCACCGGGCGGACGGTCTACGTGCTCGACGAGCCGACCACCGGTCTGCACTTCGAGGACATCCGCAAGCTGCTGATGGTGCTGGAAGGGCTGGTCGACAAGGGCAACACGGTGATCACCATCGAGCACAACCTCGACGTGATCAAAACCGCGGACTGGCTGATCGACATGGGTCCCGAGGGTGGCCACCGGGGCGGCACCGTGCTCGCCACCGGCACCCCCGAGGAGGTCGCCGAGGTGGCCGAGAGCCACACCGGCGAGTTCCTGCGCCAGGTGCTCAAGCTCGACGGCAAGGCCAAGGGTGCGGCTGCCGCCACCACCCGGGCCGCCAAGGCCAACGGCGTGACCAAGGCGCGGGCCAGCCGTAAGGTGCCAGCCGCCGCGCGCTGACCTCTGTGCGTGTTCGCGGGGCGGGGCGGGTCGGTTGACGACCCGCCCTGCCCCATTTGCAGGGTCGGACGAGTGCCGCGATGAACCATCCGGCACAGTTGCCCGTGTGGAGAAGTGTGGCCGGCTTTCGACCGGCAGCGGGCTAGAGAGAGGCGAGGCATGAGTGACGATCAGGCGCTGACCGGTCCGGGTACGCAGACACGTCGTACCCTGCTCACCGGCGTCGGGGCGGTCGGCGCGGCCGTCGTCCTGGCTGCCTGCGGCAGCGACGACGGCGGCAACGGCAGCGGCAGTGACGCACCCACCAGTGGTGGCCCCGCCGTGCCCAGCACCGGCGACGCCGGCGGCGGAGACCGGCAGAATGCCCAGTCGTTGGCCACCACAGCCGACATCCCGGTCGGAGGCGGCAAGGTCCTCGCCGCTGAAGGTGTGGTCATCACCCAGCCCGCAGCGGGCCAGTTCAAGGGCTTCAGCCCGATCTGTACGCACCAGAACTGCCCGGTGACGAACGTCGACGGCGGCACCATCAACTGCACCTGCCACGGCAGCAAGTTCTCGATCGAGGACGGCTCGGTGAAGGCCGGCCCGGCCACCAAGCCGCTGCCGCCCAAGAACATCAAGGTCACCGGCGACCAGATCTCGCTGGCCTGACCCACCCCGGGCCGACCGCCGGCGTGCGCTGGCCGACCCAGGACGTGCGTTGGCCGACCGCCGGCCGTGCGTTGGCCGCGCGCCGGGCACGTTGGCCGCGCAAGATCGACTCGCGTTTCAGGAAGTCGGGGTGTCCGCGTCTCGTCGACACCCCGACTTCCAGGAACCCGAGTGGATCATGCGCCTGCGATAGGCTGTCGGTGCTGCGGACTAGGCTTGTCGGCGTGGCTGACCCCTCGACCTACCGCCCCGCACCCGGCACCATCCCGGAGCTACCGGGGGTCTACCGCTTTCGCGACGGCACCGGCCGGGTGATCTACGTCGGCAAGGCGCGAAATCTGCGCAGCCGACTCAACTCCTACTTCGGCGACGTCTGGAACCTGCACGAGCGCACCCGACAGATGGTCACCACCGCCGAGTCGGTGGACTGGATCACCGTCGGCACCGAGGTCGAGGCGCTCCAGCAGGAGTTCACCTGGATCAAGCAGTACGACCCGCGGTTCAACGTCCGCTACCGCGACGACAAGTCGTACCCCTATCTCGCCGTCACCCTCGACGAGGAGTACCCCCGGCTCCAGGTGATGCGCGGCGCCAAGCGCAAGGGCGTGCGCTACTTCGGTCCCTATTCGCATGCCTGGGCCATCCGGGAGACCCTCGACCTGCTGCTGCGGGTCTTCCCGGCGCGGACCTGCTCCGCCGGGGTGTTCAAGCGGGCCGGCCAGGTCGGTCGTCCCTGCCTGCTGGGCTACATCGGCAAGTGCTCGGCGCCGTGCGTCGGCACCGTCTCCGCCGACGAACACCGGGCCATCGTCGACGGGTTCTGCGACTTCATGGCAGGGCGCACCGACACCATGGTCCGCAAGATCGAACGTGAGATGACCGAGGCGAGTGAGCAGCTGGAGTTCGAGCGGGCCGCCCGGCTGCGCGACGACGTGGCCGCGCTGCGCCGGGCCATGGAGAAGCAGACAGTGGTGCTCGGCGACGGCACCGACGCGGACGTCGTCGCGTTCGCCGACGACCCGCTCGAGGCGGCTGTGCAGGTCTTCCACGTCCGCGACGGCCGGGTCCGCGGCCAGCGCGGTTGGGTGGTGGAGAAGACCGAGGATCTGACCACCGGGGACCTGGTGCACCACTTCTGCACCCAGGTGTACGGCGGCGAGCACGGCGAGGCCGACGTGCCTCGGGAACTGCTGGTCCCCGAGTTGCCCGCGGACGCCGACGCGCTGGCCGAGTGGCTCTCCAACCACCGGGGCAGTCGGGTGTCGCTGCGGGTGCCGCAGCGTGGCGACAAACGCTCACTGATGGAGACGGTGGAGCGCAACGCCAAAGACGCGCTGGCCCGGCACAAGCTCAAGCGCTCCGGTGACCTGACCACCCGGGGCAAGGCACTGGACGAGATCAGCGAGGCGCTGGGCATGAGCACGTCGCCGCTGCGCATCGAGTGTTTCGACATCTCCCAGATCCAGGGCACCGACGTGGTCGCCAGCATGGTGGTCTTCGAGGACGGGCTGCCCCGCAAGAGCGAGTACCGGCGGTTCATCGTCCGGGGCGCCACCGACGACCTCTCCGCGATGTCCGAGGTGCTCCGTCGCCGCTTCGCCCGCTACCTGGACGCCAGGGCCGAGACGGGCGAGGTGGGCGTGGAGTCGGCCGACGACTCGGCCGCCCCCCAGGACGCGGTCGAGCCCCAGGTCGGCGTCCTGATCGATCCGACCACCGGCCGGCCCCGAAAATTCGCGTACCCGCCGCAGCTGGTGGTCGTCGACGGCGGCGCCCCACAGGTCGCGGCCGCCGCGCAGGCCCTCGCCGACCTGGGCATCGACGACGTGGCCCTGTGCGGGCTGGCCAAGCGGCTGGAGGAGGTGTGGCTCCCGGACGACGAGTTCCCGGTCATCCTCCCGCGCACCTCCGAAGGGCTCTACCTGCTGCAACGGGTGCGTGACGAGGCGCACCGGTTCGCCATCACCTTCCATCGGCAGCGCCGCTCCAAGCGGATGACCGAGTCGGCGCTGGACCACGTACCCGGCCTGGGCGAGGTGCGTCGCAAGGCGCTGCTGCGGCACTTCGGCTCGCTCAAGCGACTCTCGGCCGCAACGGTCGAAGAGATCACCGAGGTGCCGGGCGTGGGGCGGCGTACCGCCGAGGCGATCCTGGCCGCTCTCGACAAGGACGCCAGGGCTGGCGACAGCGCCGAGGTGAAGCCCAGCACCTGAGCATTGTCGTCGCTCGCCCGGCCGGAGGCGCAGTCGACCGGCTCACGCTGGCTGTCCGTGCTCGCCCCTTGATGGGCGGTCGTGCCCCCCATGATCGTGCTCGTGCCTGGGTGTAGTGGCCTCGTGGCATGGGGAGGGGCCTGTTCCCTGGATCGAGCGCGATCCAGCGGTGGTTCACACCGCGCACTGCCCCTGGCCGGGTCGGTCCGCACGGCGCTCTGCGCCCTGAGTCTGGCCGGCCCGACGGCACCCTGTGGGTCTCCGGTTCGACTACGAGGTCTCTCGCCCCGCCACGCCCGGCCCCGCCACGCCCGGCCCCGGCCCGCCCGGCCCCGGCCCGCCCGGCCCCGCCCGGCCTCGGCCCCGCCCGGCCCCGGCCCCGGCCTCGGCCCCGGACCGGTCCGCGCCGCGTTCTGCCCCTGCCTCGGACTAGCCCGGGGCGGACAAACGGGACACACGGGCGTGATCCACTCGGCTTTCATGATGTCGGGGTGTCCCCGGCGCTAGGACACCGCGATTTCCGTGAACCCGAGTCGATCACGCCGCCATGGCCGCCATGCCGGGTTCGCATGGAGCGCTGACCCGCGTCGAGTTGATCCCGCGCGGTCCCTGCCCCGAGTCGGGCCGGTCCGCACGGCGCACCAACCTCAGGCTGAGCCGATCCGCGCCGTCCTGACCGCGAGTCGTCCCGGTTCGGGGCGCGCGAACGACCCTGACCGGCATGATCCACTCGGCTTTCATGAAGTCGGGGCATCCCCGCCACCCGGACACCGCGTTTTCCGTGAACCCGAGTCGATCACCCCGCCTCGGCCGCCTGTCCGTATCGCCGACTGGGCGAGGTGGGCGGGTTGTCGGGTTTGGTGTCCGGTGTCGGGTGGTCGGGGCCACCCCGGCGGCGGAATCGGCGGCCGGGCGGGGTCGTTATACCTGGCAGACCACCGCAACAGTCCCGGTCGCGGGGCGCGGCAGCCGCCGGGAACACCGGCCGGGCCGCCCCGGTTGCACCCCCGAACGGCCGAGCACCACAACAGGCCCCCTGCGGGTAGGCGGAATGACCTGCCACCGCGAACGGTTACACCCTGTCCCGACGCCGACCCCC
>NZ_JBITET010000026.1:0-10143 GCF_044455385.1 Micromonospora sp. NPDC051227 | reverse complement strand
GGTTGGGGCACGCCGGAGCAGATCACCGACCCCGCCTACTCCACCACCGCGTTCCTCAAGGGCCTCAAGCAGGTCGACGGGTGGCAGGACATGCCGCTGACCGAGGCGGCGCAGACCGTGCAGGTCTCCGCGTACCCGGACGCCTACGCCCAGTGGGAGCAGCAGGCCACCGACCTGGTCGGCCAGTACTGGAACAGCTGACCCACACCAGCACCACCACAGAGAACCAGCGCACCTAAGCACCACCGCACCTAAGCACCACCGCACGACACCGACCGCTGGCCGGCACCCCCACCCGGGGCGCCGGCCAGCGGCATCTCCGTGCCTTGATCCCCGCACAAACCGCACCACGACACCGACCGCTGGCCGGCACCCACATCCGGAGTGCCGGCCAGCGGCGTACCCCGGTCAGGTTTTGTGGTTGTGGCTCCGCCAGATATCGATCAGCGCGGTGATCAGCGCGAGCGCGATGATGACGGTGGCGAGCATGAGGGACTGTTCGAAGGCTTTGGTCCAGTCCCCGCGGCTGTCGGCCAACGTGGAGAAGAACAGCGAGCCGACGGCGGCGATGCCGGCGGCGGCGCCGATCCGCTGGCCGGTCTGGAGCATGCCAGCGCCGCTGCCCGCCTGATCGACCGGCACCTCGGAGAGGGTGATCGTCTGGTTGGGGGCGATCACCAGTCCGCTGCCGATGCCGGCGACGAGCAGTGGGCCGGCGGTGACCCAGGGCGCCGGGGCGTCCGGGAAGAGGCGCAGTGCGATCACCGTGGCGGCCAGTCCGACCACCACGGTGAGCAGTCCGATGGCGACCAGTGGTCGGCCGAAGCGGTTGACGATGCGGCCACCGAGCACGGCGGCGGCCGCAGAGCCCAGGGCGAAGGGGGTGATGGCCAGGCCGGCGACGAGGGCGCTGTAGCCGAGCCCCATCTGTAGGAACAGGGTGAAGATGAAGAAGATCGCGGTGAAGCCGCCGAAGTAGACGAGCGCCAGGATCGAGCCCAGCGTGTACGACTGGAAGCTGAACAGTCGGAGGTCGAACAGGGGCTGGTGCTGGCGTGCGTACCGTCGTTCCCAGAGCCCGAAGGCGACCAGCACCGCCAGACCGACCGGGATGAGCGCCCACTTCCAGGGGGTCCGCCACTGTTGTTCCTGCACCAGCGGCAGCAGGACCAGGACCACACCGATGCCGAGCAGCAGGACGCCGACGGGGTCGAGCCGATGCCAGCCACGTTGACCGGTGGGGCGGCCGGGCAGCAACCGCCAGCCGAGGATCACCGCGAGGACACCGACCGGCACGTTGACGAAGAACACCCAACGCCAACCGTGTTCGTCGCCGCCGATGGCGATGAGCAGGCCGCCGAGCAGCGGCCCGACGGCCGTGGAGATGCCGATGGTGGCGCCGAGCAGCCCGAATGGACGGGCGCGTTCGGGCCCGCGGAACAGTTGCTGGATCAGCCCGATGACCTGCGGGTTGACGATGCCGGCGGCGGCGCCCTGCAAAAGTCGGGCGATGACCAACCACGTCGAGGAGGTGGCGAGCCCGGCGAGTGCGCTGGTGATGGTGAACAGCGCGATGCCGAAGACGAACGCGTTGCGCCGTCCGCGGGCGTCGCCGAAGCGGCCGGCGGGCACCAGCGCCAAGCCGAAGGTGAGCGCGTACCCGGAGAGGATCCACTGCAGGTCGCTCGATGACGCGTGCAGCGCCCGATCGATGGACGGCACGGCGACGTTGACGATGCTCACGTCGAGCAGCGTCATGAACGCGGCGACGAGTCCGACGCCGACCGCCTGCCAGCGTCGTCGGTTCTCGGCCGCGGTCACCGGCTGCGGCGTCTGCGCCGCGCTCATCGTGCCCCCCGTCGACCCTCGGTCACGCATGGTCGACCGCTACCCGAGTCTTCGAGGGGCGAACCGTGCCGGTTGGGTCCGCGGATCACGCCATCTGGCGGGCGCAGAACCGGGGACCGAAGTCGAGGCCGGCCATCGGCGAGTCCTCGCGGTGCAGCAGGCCCTTCTCGGTGAGCAGGTGCAGGGGGCTGCCCACCTGCTCCTCGGTGAGGCCGGATTCCTCGGCGATCAGGTCCGGATAGGGCACCTGCCCGCGTGCCTCGAGGGTGGTGACCGCCTGGTACACCCGTTGCTCGGCCTCCGACAGTTGCACCTGCTGCATGGTTCCTCCCTTTGCTCGTCCGCCACTGCGGTGGCGGCTGCCGTGCGCCGGTTACCCCCTCGGTGCCCGAAGATGCACACCCGATCGGGCGGTCGCGACGGCGGGCGGGTCCGGCGGTCGGGCCGGGGAGGTGCCCTAGGCTGCTTCCGTGATCGTTTGGGATCTCGTCGTTGTCGGCGCTGGCCCCGCAGGGCTGTCCGCGGCGCACGCCGCTGCCCGTGCGGGCGTCTCCACCCTTGTCGTCGAGCGAGCAGTTCACCCGCGGTACAAGACCTGCGGCGGTGGCCTGATCGGCACCTCGCTGGCGGCCGTTCAGGATCGGATCGAGGTGCCCGCGCACGACCGGGTGGACCGGGTGACATTCACCCGCGACGGCCGTCGGGAGTTCACCCGCCGCAACGGCAGTCCGGTGGTGACGATGGTGCGCCGCGAGGAGTTCGACGACCGGCTGCGCGTGGCGGCGGTCGCCGCCGGCGCGCAGCTGCGGGAGCGGGTCTCGGTCCGCGCGATCGAGCAGGACCCCGAGGGGGTACGCCTGCGGCTGGCCGACGGTACGACGATCGCGGCTCGTGCCGTGATCGGGGCGGACGGCTCGTCGGGGGTGACCGGGCGGCACGTCGGGGTCCGGTACCGGCAGGTGGATCTGGGTCTGGAGTTGGAGATTCCGGTGCCGCCCGTCGAGCAGGAGCGGTGGCGGGGCCGGCTGCTGCTGGACTGGGGTGCCATGCCGGGCTCGTACGCCTGGGTCTTTCCCAAGGGTGACCGGCTGACCGTCGGCGTGATCGCCGCGCGGGGGGCGGGGGAGGGGACCCGCGACTACCTGCGGCGGTTCGTCGACCGGTTGGGTCTGACCGGGTTGCCGCCGGAGCACGACTCCGGTCACCTGACCCGTTGTCGGGCGGAGGATTCACCGTTGCGCAACGGCCGGGTGCTGGTCGTGGGGGATGCGGCGGGGTTGCTGGAGCCGTGGAGCCGGGAGGGCATCAGCTTCGCGTTGCGCTCCGGCGAGCTGGCCGGAGCGGCAGTCGCGGACGGTGACCTGGCCGGGTACGAGCGGGCGGTGGCCGAGCGTCTGCTGCCGGAGATGCGGGCGGGGTTCCGACTGCTCGACGTGTTCACCCGTCGCCCGGACGTGTTCCACGCCCTGTTGGCGACCCCACCGGGCTGGCGGATGTTCGTGCAGTTCTGCCAGGGGCGGGCGAGCTTCGACGAGATGCTGCGCCGCCGCCCGATCCGGGCCGCCCTCGCGGTGCTCGACCGGTTGTCCCACCCGTCGCGCCAGGCCACCACTGCTCACCCAGGATCCTAGGACGCCTTACAGGGTGTGTGCCCGGCTACTGGTGCCGACCGGCGTGGCCGCCTGACAATCACAGTCGGAGCAGAAGGAGGCGCTGATGACCGAACAGCCGTTCACCGACGACGAGTACGCGTTTCTGCGCCACGCGCGGTTCGGGGAGTTGCCGCCCGCCGTCCGTCCCGACGAGCGGGTGGCCCTGACCGAGACCGATCCCGGGCGCGACCGGCCGGAGGAGTCCGAGGACCCGATCCGCTGGAACGTGCAGGGCTGAGAACGCGCGACGGGCCGCGGATGTCGCCACCCGCGGCCCGTTCGTGATGCGCTGCGGTCAGAAGACGGGCACGCCCTCGCGGACCAGACGCCAGTTGGGCTGGAAGAAGTCGGCCGGGTCGATCGTCCCCTTGGCCTGCGCCCAGTCGATGAGCAGCTGACGGATCTCCTGCTGCGCGTTGTAGACCTGGGTCTTCACGATGCCGGGGAAGTTGCCGCCGCCGCTGCGCCGGTAGTTGTTCACCGCCACCACGAACTGCGCGTTGTCGGCAACCGGGGTGTCGGTGCCGGCCAGCACCAGGCGGGTGATTCGCTGCCCGACCGGCTTGGAGATGTCGATGTCGTAGTCCACGCCGGAGAAGACGTCGTAGTTGTAGTCCGGCACCGCCGGGTCGCTGATCTGCTCCGGGTCGACCGGGGCACCCGGCGCGAGGGTGCGGAAGAACTTCGCCGAGTACTCCAGGTACGCGCGCACCTCGGCCCCGCTGAGCACGACCGCCTCGAGGGTGTTGTCGTACACGTACAGGCCGGCCACGTCTCGGATCTTGACATCACCGGCGGGGAAGACCGCGGTCCGGCTGAACGGCGCCGCGATGGACAGCACCGGCAGGTCCGCGTACGCCGTGCCGGCCAGCGCCGCGCCGACGACCTCGGTCTGCACGTGGTTGATGAAGTCCAGGATCGGTGTGTCCCTGTACCGCGACTCCGCCGCCGACAACTCCACAGTGGACGTGGCGACGACCTGGTTGACGTACGCCACGGTCTTCTGGTGCTGGGCCCGCACGGCGGCGAGCACCTTCGGGTCCTCGACCACAGTGTTGGTGTTCAGCATGGTGGCGGCCTTCTTGGTGATCGTCCACCGGCCACGCTCACGGGTGAGGGTGAAGTCCATCCGGGTGAGCCGCTGGCCCCACTTCGACGGCTCGGAGAGCAGCACCTGCGTGCCGGTGCGCTCGTTGGTGACGAACCGCTCGACCACCTCGTTGTGCGCGTGACCGAAGAGGATCGCGTCGATCCCCGGCACCTGCTGGGCGATCAGCGCCACCGGGTTTTCGTTCGGCAGCTCCGGGCCATAGCTGGAGTTGCCACTGTCACCGCCGTGCGCCGAGATCAGCACGAGGTCCGCGCCGCGAGCCCGCATGATCGGCACCCACTTCGCGGCGGTCGCGATCATGTCCTCGAAGCGCAGCTTGCCCTCGACGTTGCCCTTGTCCCAGATGGCCACACCGGGGTTGGTCAACCCCAGGATGCCGACCCGCAGGGTCGGCGCGGCGAAACCGAGGGAGACCTTCTTGATGACGTACGGCAGGAAGGCCGGCTTGCCGGTCTTCGCGTTGACGGCGTTCGCGGCGAGCGCCGGGAAGCCGAGCTGACGGATCCACAGGTCCAGCAACGGCAGGCCGTAGTTGAACTCGTGGTTGCCAAGGGTCACCGCGTCGTAGTCGATGACGTTCATGGCCCGTGCCATCGGGTGCTTCTCCCCGGTGGCGGTGATCGGCTCCTGCTTGGCGTAGTACGTCGCCAGCGGCGTGCCCTGGATCGTGTCGCCGGCGTCGAGCACCAGCGTCGCCTTGCCGCGCCGCTCCCGACGGATCTGGTTGATCAGGGTCGCCAGCTTCGCCACGCCGATGTCGTTCTGCTTGCTGTCGTCGTACTCGGCGTCGCGGTAGTAGTCCCAGTTGTAGACGTTGCCGTGCGTGTCCGACGTGCCCAGGAGGGTGAGGTCCCAGGTGCGCGGCCGGGCCGCGCCGGCCGCCTGCGCGGGCGCGGCGGCGATCAGCGGGGTGGTCGCCGCGGCCGCCGCGGCGACGAGCACCTAGCGGCGCGACGGGCCGGAGGGAGAGGTCATGACGTGCCTTTCCATGGGGTGGACGCGCCTCGTGAGCGCCTTGCGCACCATAACCAGCACCTGGCACTCCCGCCACGGCAGCCCCGATCGTTGCAGCGGTTTCCGCAGGCCGACGCAGGGTAGGGCGGACAGGGACGACATTCGCGGGAGACCCCCGCTTCCCGCGCGCAGCGAGGAGATTTCCAGTGAGCGAGGACCAGCACACCCAGCAGGACCCGACCAGCCAGTACGGCGGGCAGTCCGGTCAGCCCGCACAGCAGCAGTCAGCGCCCGGCTCGACGGGGGAGATGACCCCGAAGCCGGACCACGGCGAGGAGTCGTACCGGGGCAGCGGCAAGCTCGACGGCAAGCGGGCGCTGATCACCGGCGGTGACTCGGGGATCGGCCGGGCCGTCGCGATCGCCTTCGCCCGGGAGGGCGCGGACGTGCTCATCTCCTACCTCGGCGAGGAGGAGGACGCCGACGCCCGGGAGACGCTCCGGCTGGTCGAGGCCGCCGGCCGGCGGGGCGTCGCGGTACGCGGTGACATCACCGAGGAGGCGCACTGCCAGGAGCTCGTCGATCAGGCGGTGCGCGACCTGGGCGGCCTCGACATCCTGGTCAACAACGCGGCGTACCAGATGTCGCAGGACAAGGGGATCCTCGGCATCAGCACCGAGCAGTTCGACCGGGTGTTCAAGACCAACCTGTACGCGATGTTCTGGCTCTGCAAGGCAGCCATTCCCCACCTGGCCGAGGGGGCGGCGATCATCAACACGTCGTCGATCCAGGCGTTCGACCCGTCGCCGCAGTTGCTGGACTACGCCACCACCAAGGCGGGGATCGCGAACTTCACCAAGGCCCTCGCCGCCGACCTGGCCGAGCAGGGCATCCGCGTCAACGCGGTCGCACCGGGGCCCGTGTGGACGCCACTGATCCCGGCCACCATGCCGGAGGAGAAGGTGAAGCAGTTCGGCACCGACACCCCGGAGGGGCGTCCCGGGCAGCCGGCTGAGCTGGCGCCCGCGTACGTCTTCTTCGCCTCGCAGGAATCCAGCTACGTGACGGGCGAGATCCTGGGGGTCACGGGCGGTCGACCGACCAAGTGACCCGCCGTCGGGTGGGCGTCACTGGGATGCCCACCCGACGCTGTGCCCGCTCGCGTCGCTTGTTCACGCGGCCCGTGGTGGTGCGGCTCGTTGGCGTGACCGTTGGTGGTGCGGCTTGTTCGCGCGGCCCGCTCGCGTCGCTTGTTCGCCTGGCCCGTGGTGGTGTTCGCGTGGCTCGCTGGTCAGCGTGGCCAGGCGGCGAAGCGTTGCCGGATCTCGGCGACGTCGGCGGCGCGCAGGCCGTACCGGCCGAAACGCTGGTCGGAGAGCCGGTCCAGGTAGTGCCCGGCGGCGCGCACGTCGTCCGGGTCCAGCGCGGGGTCGACCTGCCGTGCCAGCACCAACAGTTCGGTCACGTCGTAGTGGTCGAGGGCTGCGGCCACATCGATGAAGTCGCGAACCTCCCGCCGGTTGACCAACGCCGCGATCTTGTTCGCCACCAGGTCACGAACGTCCATCACCGGGCCCAGGTCCATCACCACCGGGCTCTGCTGGCGGTCCAACCGGGCGAGGCTGAGCCGGATCTGCCGTCCGTCGCGGCTCACCACGAAGTCCTTCATGTCCTGCTCGTACCCGTCGAACAGCTCGGCCAGCTCACTGTCCGGGTCGGCATCACTGACGATGAACCCGGCCCGCTCCAGCGCGACCCGCACCCCGGCGGACGCCGCCGCCGCAGCGCCCTCCACGTCCGCGAAGAGGTCCACGTCCTCCGTCGGTCGAGCGACCAGCCCATGCGCCGCCCACGCCACCCCACCACCCAGCACGAACCGGTACGGCCCGGCGGCGGCCAGCGCCACCCGGGCCACCTCCCGGTAGAACTCGTGCAGATGAGGTTCGATCACGCCGCGCGCAGGCCGCGGTGCCGGCTCTCCCACGCCTGGCGTACGCCCCGAGGCAGGTTGAGCAGTCGCCACACCCGACGCAGCGTCCGCCCGTTGATCAGAGCGCGCAGATCGTCGACCCGAGTGGTCTCGCGAAGCACGTTCTCGTACATCCAGAGCAGCTGGTCGGGGTCGCCGAGGTCGAAGGTGCGCTCGGCGTTCCACATCAGCCGTACCGGCAGCTCCACCACCCCTCGGGTGGGGCCGGCCAGCTCGGCGAGCGTCCGCGCCACCACAGCGGGGCGACCCGGGCGGGCCAGGAAGGCCACGCCGGTCGCGGTGGGGGAGACGGCCTGCATGGTGTCAGGGTAACGCCCACCAGAGCCGGTGTCGCTCAGGTCGAGCCCAGCGCGCTGCTCCAGGCGCCCCCGGCCTGGCCCTCATCGCCTCGAAGTTTGTCCGGTTTGCGCAAGCTGGTGCCCTCAGCCCGTTCGTGATCGACTCGGGTTCCTTGAAGTCGGGGTGTTCGGGCGTCCGGGATGCCCCGACTTCCGTGAACCCGAGTGGATCACCCCGGGTGAGGGCCGGTTCGGCGCTGTAAGGCCGGCGCTGTGTGGGTGGTTTGTCCGTTGGTGGGGGGTTGTGGGTGGTGACCGGGCGCACCCGTGGGCTGGAATCATGGAGGGGTCGGGGTCGTTACATACCCTGACGATCGCAGGACCACTGACCCGCCGCCCGAACCCCAAGGGGCTGGTCGCGCAGGTTGGAATGCCAACCCGGGTCCGGTCGTTGCAGTCCGCACGACCGACCGACGGGCACCGCTACGAGGGTGCCGGCAGGTGGGCCCCCGGGAATGACCCTGGCCCCCCGGTCGTTACAGTCCCCACGACCGACCGCAGGCACCGCCTCGATGAGGGTGCCGGCAGGTGAGCCATCCCCCCGGAATGACCCTGGTCCGCCGGTCGTTACACAGGGACCCGGCGCCGCGAGCGCCCCGGCTCGCCAGGTACGCCGGCCCCGACGCCCGACACGGGTGTCACCCCCCCAAGACTTTTCCCTTGTTTGTGCAGCGCCGGACGAGGTGCTCACACCCGTGCCGTTCCCCCGATCGGCACCACGGGTGTTCTACCCCCGAAGGAGCTACCCCTGATGAACACGATCTTGCGTAAGAGCATGCTGTCTGTTGCTGGTCTCGCGTTCGCCGGTGGTGTCTTCGCCGGCCCGATCGCCGCCCACGCCAACCCGGTGGATGCCACGCCGGTCGCGGTGGCGGTGCAGTCGGCGGCGCCGAAGCCGCAGGGCGAGCAGTCCCACATCAGCCTCAACGATGAGCAGACGGCCAACGTCAAGGCGATCATCGCCGCCACGAAGAAGGCCGGCCTGCCCGAGCGGGCCGCGGTGATCTCGATCGCGACGAGCCTGCAGGAGTCGAAGCTGGAGAACCTGGGTCACCTCGGCGACGCCAACGATCATGACTCGCTGGGCCTGTTCCAGCAGCGCCCGAGCTCGGGTTGGGGCACGCCGGAGCAGATCACCGACCCCGCCTACTCCACCACCGCGTTCCTCAAGGGCCTCAAGCAGGTCGACGGGTGGCAGGACATGCCCCTGACCGACGCCGCGCAGACCGTGCAGGTCTCCGCGTACCCGGACGCCTACGCCCAGTGGGAGCAGCAGGCCACCGACCTGGTTGGCCAGTACTGGAACAGCTGACCCACACCACAGCACCACCACCACAGAACCAGCGCACGCCAAAGCACCACCACACCTAAGCACCACCGCACGACACCGACCGCTGGCCGGCACCCCCACCCGGGGTGCCGGCCGGCGGCCTTTCTGCCGGTCGCTGGTCGCCGTTCACCAGTCGCCGTCCTCGTTCGCTGGCCCCTGGCCGGTAACCGCTGGCCGGTGGCCGCTGGGCGGTTAGTCGTGGCCGCCGGGCTGGGGATGCCGCCCCGCACAGGTCTTGGCGGAGGCAAAAGGCGTCGTCTGGGCGGCGGTTGTTCGTAGATCTTGGACAGTTTCCGTTCCGCGGCGGGCTCAACCGGTGGTTGCAACACCCTTTCGTGGTTGTCGTTGGGGTGGTTATGGCGTCGAGGTTGAGCCCGCTGGAGCGGGAGCAGATCGGGTTGGGTCGGGCTGCGGGTGAGTCGTTGGGGTCGATCGCGCGCAGGTTGGGGCGGTCGGTGTCGACGATTTCGCGGGAGGTGGGTCGGTTCGAGCGTTATGGGCAGCGGTATCAGCCGTTGATGGCGCAGTGGGCGTCGTTTCTGCGGCATAACCGGTCCGGGCGGGTGCCGCGGTTGGCTGTTGACGGGCCGTTGCGTCAGGTCGTGCTGGATCTGCTGCGGCGGCGGCGTTCGCCGCAGCAGATCAGTGCTCGGCTGCGGGTGCAGTTCCCGGACACGCCGGAGATGTGGGTGTCGCACGAGACGATTTACCAGGCGATCTACCTGCAGGCGCGGGGCAATCTGCGCGCGGAGTTGACGCGGCAGGTGGCGTTGCGATCGGGTCGGGCCGCTCGCCGCCGGCGGGCGGCGCCGGCCGGGGCGGTGTGCTCGGCGCGCCCGTGGGTGAACCTGCGCATCGCTGAGCGGCCGGCTGAGGTCGCCGACCGGGCGGTGCCTGGGCACTGGGAGGGTGACCTGCTC
>NZ_JBITET010000025.1:0-30404 GCF_044455385.1 Micromonospora sp. NPDC051227 | reverse complement strand
TACCACGCCTGGACCGTCGCGGAGACCACCCGCACCGAGCGGTCCCACCACGGCTACCAGGCCGAGGGCAACGACGGCCCGGCCTACATCGCCTAACCCCCGGCCTCGGCGACAGCGAAGGGCCACACAGGCCCCCAAACGCCGCCGACAGTGCTGACACGCACATCCGCTGGGGTTGATTGCGGCTCGTGTCCGTCGCACGGCGGGCACGAGCCGCTCTTTCCCACGCATCGACCGGCCGCGGCTCCCCACAGGACCCGTGGTCCCCACTCCGCATCCTGGTAGGCCCCGCATGGCTTCACATTTGGCAGCCCGAACCTCGAACCCCAGAACCATCCTGCCGGTCGTCCTATTGGCCGCCTTCACCTTTGCGCTGTTCCAGTCGCTGCTCAACCCGGTGCTCCCGGCGCTGCAGGAAGACCTGCAGACGACACCGACCCTGGTCACCTGGACCATGACCGCCTTCCTGCTGTCGGCCTCAGTCGCCACGCCGGTGCTCGGCCGGCTCGGCGACCGCTACGGCAAGGACCGCCTCCTGGTCGCCTCGTTGCTCACCCTCGCCGCAGGCTCGGTGATCTCGGCAGTGGCGCCGGGCATCGGCCTGATGATCGCTGGCCGGGTCGTACAGGGCGTCGGCGGCGGCATCCTGCCCCTGGCGTTCGGCATCATCCGCGACGAGATCCCGGCTGCGAAGGTGCCGAGCGCCATCGGCATGGCCTCGGCTCTCACCGCCGTGGGCGGTGGGGCCGGCATCGTGCTGGGCGGACCGCTGGCCGAACTGCTCGGCATCCGGTCACTGTTCTGGATCCCCGCGGCACTGGCGCTGGCCACGGCCGCCGCCGCCTTCGCCGCCGTTCCACCGTCCCCGTCCCGTAACCCCAGCCCCATCAGCTGGTCCGCCACCGCGCTGTTGGCGGTCTGGCTGGTCGCGCTGCTGGTACCGCTGACGCAGGCGACCGGGTGGGGCTGGACCTCTGCGGCAGTGCTCGTGCCGCTCACGGCGGCGGTCCTGCTGGCCTACATCTGGGTCGGGGTGGAGAGCCGCTCCCACCGGCCGCTAGTGGACATGAAGATGATGCGGATCACCGCCGTGTGGACCACCAACGTCGTATCTCTGCTGTTTGGGGTCGGCCTGTTCACGGTCATGACCTTCCTACCGGTGTACCTCCAGACCCCGCCCGGCAGCGGTTACGGCTTCGGGTCCACCGCCACGCAGGCGGGGCTGCTGCTGCTGCCGCTGACCGTCACGATGTTTTTCGCCGGGCTCGTCGCGGCGCGGCTCGATCGACGGTTCGGGGCGCGCGCCGTGCTCATCGCCGCGTCCGGTCTGAACGTCGCCGCGATCACGATGCTCGTGTTCGGACACGGCAGTAAAGGCCTGGTGCTGATCTCTCTTGCATTGCTGGGCGTCGCGGTCGGCACCGGATTCTCCACAGTGTCGAACGTCATCGTGGCCGCGGTCCGTCCGGACCAGACCGGGGTCGCCAACGGCATTGTCGCGAACGTTCGCACCGTCGGCGGTTCGCTTGGCGTCGCGGTGATGACCGCGATCCTCGGTGCCCACAGCTCAGCCGACGGCCCGCCCGCAGAAGCGGGCTACACATACGGCTTCGCCGTGCTGGCCTTCGTCGGCGTCGCCGCTGTCGCCGTCGCCACCCTGATCCCAGTCCAGCAATCGGCCCGAGCGCGCAGCCGTTGAAGGCGTCGGCCCAGCGCTTGACTCATACAACATGTGTGGAGTTCCACGAAGACCGCCTCCGGGTTGGGCGATCCCCGGAGGAACGTCACACCACGGCACGAACCCGCGGTCGAGACAGACGAAACGGAGCACCGCCGTGCGCACGATGAACCAGGTCTAGATCGACGGAAGAATCGTGACACCCCACGGGGCCGAACTTTCCTCTCTGTAGAACCCCGCGACCGAACAGGTCATCGGCCAGGTCCGACTGGCCGACGCCACCGACGCGGTCGCGGCCGCCAAGCGCGCCTTCCCCGCATTCGCCGAGGCTGCCCCACAGCAGCAGCGCCAGGCAATCCTGCGCCGCACCAGCGCCGCATTCACCGGGCGCGTGGACGAGCCTCGGCGACGCCATGATCGAGGAGTACGGCGTCACGCGGCCCTCGTGCAAGCCCGGCATGCCCGGAGGTGCGGCCCCGTTCGACGAGGCCGCAGACGTACCGGAAGGGCTCGAGGTCACGAAGACGACGAGCTGGCCAGCCGCGTCGCCCGGCAGATCGAAGCCGGAGCCGTCCTGATCAACCGGGTCTTTCCAGTGACCCGGCCCTTCCCCAGCGACAGACAGGAACAGGCAATGAGCGAGAGAACCCATCGGACCGCCCGGCGCGTAGACCGCGTACACGACCGCATCGAGATCGGCGCCAACGCGCAGTCGGACAACAGGATGATCATTATCCCGCCAGGCCGTCCAGCGCTGACCGATCCGTTCCTGGTGATGGGCGAGGAGCAGTTCAGCAGGCCCGGGTTCGACTGGCACCCGCACCGCGGCATGGAGACCATCACTATGGTCCTGGACGGCCTGCTGGAGCACGGGGACAACAAGGGCAACGCCGGCGTGCTGGAACCCGGCGACGTGCAGTGGATGACCGCGGGTCATGGCATCATCCACCGCGAGGTGGCCGTACGGCACGAGTACGCCCACATCATCCAGCTCTGGCTCAACTTGCCCGCCGACCGCAAGCTCTCCTCCAGCCGCTACCAGGACCTTCGCGCGAGCGACCATGCGGCGCACAGCCTGCCCGGCGCCTTCGTCCAGGTAATCTCCGGTCACGACGGCTTTGTGACCGGACCAGCGCGCAACCACTGGCCGGTACTGGGCATGCTGCTCACCCTGGATCCGCAAGCCGACCACCAACAGCTACTGCCAGGGGATCAGCGCGCCTTCGCCTATGTCATCTCCGGCCGAGCCACCATCGGTAGCCGGATGGTGCGCGCCGGCCAGATCGCATGGTCCGATCCGGTAGGCGAGCCGAACGAGCCGACCACCCTGCGTTTCGCGGCCGCCGACAGCGATCGGCACACCAAGATCATGCTCTTTGCCGGGCGGCCGATCGGCCAGCCGGTCGCCGCCTCCGGACCTTTCGTCATGAACTCTCAGGCCGAGATCGAGAAGGCCTATCGCGACCTGCGCGCCGGCGCCTTCGGAACCGTTCCCCGGCTCACTTCGGGGAAATGAGCCGCGCACAACCGAATATCGTAGGTTCGGGGGGGACATGACGCATGCTATGTGCCACAATCGATTTTCTGATCAACACAATGGCTGGTAGCGTGGATACATGTCCGTCGACACGAATGTTCCCGTACAGCAGAGCGACCGCCAGCGAGGTGTGAACTTCGGCTGGTCGCTCGGTATGGTCCTGCGCCGCTGGCAGGAACACGTAGAGGAGACGCTGAAGAACCTGCCACACGGCAGCCGCGGTTACCACATCCTGGCCGTTGTGGTGCACGAGGACGTGCCGACGCAGAAGGCACTGGCGACTCGCCTGGTGATCGACCGCAGCGTGTTGACCTACGTCATCGATGACCTGGAGGCAGCCGGGCTAATCGCGCGACAGCTCGACCCGCGCGACCGCCGCGCCCGCCGCATCGTCGCGACCGAACAGGGGCGCCAGGTGCTCGCCGACGCCGAGCAGCGAGTCGCCCACGCCGAGGACCACGTGCTCCGTGGCCTGCCCGCCGAGCAGCGTGCGGCATTTCGTGAGGCCGCCGAGCATGCCGCCGAGGCCATCGCCAGCGCGTCACCGGAGACGGATCCGTGCCTGGCGGTCAGCAGTGTCCTCGAACAGTCGGGCGCCAACCCGTCCGGCACGCGCTGACCGGCCTGGCCCTATGCCCGGTCACCAGGGCAATTCGGTACCTGACAGACGACGTCGACATGGGCTTTCAGCGTAGGTGATTACCCCTGGAAGTCGCTCCACACGTTGATCTAGTCACCTACAAGTTCGTCGATGTCAACAGCCGCGACCAATTGCGCCAAGTCGGGCTCAGCTGCCACGTCGATCGATGAGAGCTCTCCGCCTGCGGCCGCGCTGGCTGAAGATCCCGTCCGCGGAGACGTCGTTGACGATTCTTCCCCCCGTCGGCGGTGTGTCACTACACGCCAGCTAACGCGGCACGCCGGAACGTTACCGCATAATGGCCGCGACTCGTGGCCTACCGTAGGCGTCCTTCCCGTCAGTTCGCAGCACCACCACGCGGACCGTTGTCAGCGCAGGTGCCACAGCGAACGTTTCTCGCATCGCGATCAGCATCTGCCCGCACACGAACAGCTTGTAGTAGTCGGCACGGTCGTGTTGCGAGAGTTTCATGAACGACAAGTTCCCGGCCTGGGTGGTCGTGGGCATCTGCTCGGGCACGACCTGGTCGACCGACGGTGCCAGGATCACGATCGACGTCTCCGCACCGGCGATGCCCCGAGCCAGGGTTCGGGCTTCGTTATCCTCGAGCGCAAGGTTGAGCGTCTCGAGCACGACGTCGGGTCGTTCGTAATGAGCAATGCCCCGCCGGTAGTCGAAGTACTGCCGCAGCTGTGCCTGCTGTTCGCAGGCCGCGGTCCACAGCCGCTGTACTTCCGCGTCTGTCCAGCCTGCTGCACACTGCTTGGCCTGAGTCCGCGCGGCGCGCTGAAGATGCTCATGCGTAGGCGAATACGTCATCGCGGACCGCATCCGATCTCACGCTGACCAGTTGAGTAGCCGCTGCATCGGTCCGGCGTCGCAGCCAGCGGGCCTCGGCAAAGGTCCAGCCGTTCTTGGTCGCCAGGGGTGACAACAACCCGACCGGATAGGCCGGCGCCTGCCGCCGCGGCTCCGCGCGCCCGAAACGGTGCGCGAACCGCGCCAGCAGGTCATCCGGGCCAGCCCGCCAGCCCACGATTTCATCGATCAACACAAGCGCGACAGCCTGCCCGTCCCGCGACTCACCACACCGGACAGACAGTGCGATCACCGAACGCACCCCAACACTGCGGCGAGCCGGCCAGTAGTTCATCGTGTCGACGGCCACCCTTGCGGCCACCAGGGACGCCTCGAACGCCGTGGACCGGTGCACCGGGATGCCAGCACCACGAAGTCGCCGTCCCCGGTGGCGTCGGCCGCCCACCCCGACTCGGCTCCCGGCGCCGGGACCGTCGCGATCAGTTCGATCGTCTCCGGGGCGCCCGACGCCGCAATCGACACCGGCTCTGCACGGCGATCCGCGGAATTAGCGGGCCGGTATGCCCCGCTTCGAGCACCGCGATCCGCAGCCGCCCTGACGAAGCCGCAGTCACCCATCCCCTGCGGTCGCGCTGCCGGAGTAGGTGATGGCCGGGACGGCGAGTTCCTTGCGGAGTACCGGGGCGACCTCCGTGGCCAGACGCTCAACGGAGGCAAGGAGTTGCGCCTGGGGCATGCCGCCGAAGCCGACGTGCAGCAGCAACCGGCTGATGCCGTACGCCTCGTGGTAGGCCGCGATTTTGTCGATCACTTCCTGGACGCTGCCGACGACGAGGGCGCCCTGCGGGCCGGTGAAGGCGTCGAACTTCTCCCGGCTGAGCACGAATCCCTGGCCCCGCTGGTGGTTGTTGTCCCGGAAGCCGGCGGTGAAGTGCGGGTACATTGTCCGCCGCGCCTCCGCACTGGTGCGGCCGACGTGGCCTTGCACGGACAGTCCAACCCGCAGGGTCGCCGGGTCGCGCCCGGCCTGCTCGGCCGCCCGTCGGTAGAGGTTGACGATGCCGGAGTGGCCGCCGACGGTGCCGAGCAGGACGCCGAGCATCAGGGGCAGCCCTTGGGCGCCGGTCTCCACCGCGGAGGTGGGGGTGCCACCGACACCGACCCAGACCGGCAGCTTCTCCTGCAGGGCACGGGGTGCGATGTCGGCCTGGTTCAGTGGCGGGCGGAAGCGTCCACCCGGCCAGGTGAGTGGGTTCGTCTCGCGGATCCGCAGCAGCAGGTCGAGCTTCTCTCGAAACAGCTCGGAATAGTCGGCGAGGTCATAGCCGAAGAGCGGGAACGACTCGGTGTACGAGCCGCGCCCGGCGATGATCTCCGCACGGCCGCCGGAGAGCAGGTCGAGGGTGGCGAACTGCTCCCAGACGCGGACCGGGTCGTCGGAGCTG
The DNA here is from genome assembly GCF_044455385.1 of Micromonospora sp. NPDC051227. Classification (NCBI taxonomy): domain Bacteria; kingdom Bacillati; phylum Actinomycetota; class Actinomycetes; order Micromonosporales; family Micromonosporaceae; genus Micromonospora; species Micromonospora sp. NPDC051227. The sequence continues at coordinate 24,285 of NZ_JBITET010000025.1, read as the reverse complement.
AGCACGGTGACGGCGCTGGTCAAGCGGATCCGCCTGGTGCGCTCGGCCATCGCCGCCAGCACCATCGGTGGCGCCGTCGCCACGAAGTCCGAACGGTGGTGCTCGCCGACGCCAATGACGTCCAGGCCCGCCTGGTCGGCGAGCTCGGCGAGCTCGATGACGTTTCGCAATTGCTGGCGCGGTTCGGGAAGCCGGCCGGTGGCCGGATCGGCGGTAAGTTCGCCGAACGTGATCAGCCCGGTCTCAAACGACATCGTCGGCCTCCTTTTCGGTGTGCCCGCCCGCCGCCGCCGCTGGGATGGCGAAGTTGCGGTTGAAGATGTTGTTCGGGTCGTAGGTGGCCTTGATAGCGCGGAGTCGGCCGAGGGTGGGCTCGGGCCACGCGTCGAGCAGCCGCTTCGGGTCGGTGTCGCTCTCGAAGCTGAGGTACATGCCGTCGAGGTGCGCGTACAGCTCGGCCCAGAGCTTGTCGAGTTGCGGCCGGCGGTCCGCGACGGTGGCGGCGAGTACTGAGAAGTTCTGCTCCCGGTGTGGGTAGGCGGTGGCGTCGCGGGCGACGTCGTTGACCGCCCCGCCGACGGACCGGAACTGCATGACCATCACGTCACCCGAGCGGATCATGGTTGCCATGACATCCGCCGCTTCCGGTGTGATGTGGTGCAACAGCCCGCTGTGCGTGTCCACCAGGCCCTGACCCCGGTGCTGGTTGCCCGGCGGCGCGACGATCGCCGGGTACGGCACGAGCTGCGCCTGCTGGTCGAGGATCGGCCCGATCTCCAGGAACGGGCTCAGGGCGGACTGCGCCGCCTCGACGTCGTCGCCGGCGTAGACGAGGGTGACCTGGGCAGCCGGGGGGTTGCCACGGCGGCCGGGAAAGAGGGAGAGGAAGCTGGTCAGTTCCCGTGGCGCGTCCTCGACGAGCTGCCCCCACTGCTCGAGCAGGTCAGCCGCGTCGGTGGCGTCGACGACGAGTTGGGCGTAGACGACGTTGTCGACCTCGTACGCCTCCAGCTCCAGCGCGGTGATCACACCGAAGTTTCCACCGGCGCCGCGGATGGCCCAGAACAGGTCGGGGTGATGCTCGTCGTCGACGCGGAGCAGACGGCCGTCCGCGGTGACGATCTCGGCGGCGACGACGTGGTCGATGGTCAGGCCGTGCTTGCGCGCGAGGTATCCGACGCCGGCGGTGGTGGCGAGACCACCGACGCCCACGTCTCCGTAGTCGCCCGAGCTCATGGCCAGGCCGTACGGGGCCAGCGCCTGGGCCACGTGCCCCCAGCGGGCACCCGGCTCCAGCCGGATCCGGCGGGTCCCCCGGTCGAGCACCTCGACCTTGTTCATCTTCGACATGTCGATGACGATGCCGCCGTCGTTCGTCGACCGGCCGCTGATGCCGTGCCCGCCGCTGCGCACCGACAGCGGAACATCCTGGGTCCGGGCGTACGTCACGGCGTCGACCACCTCGGCGGCGGTCTGCGGGCGGACCACCAGGGCCGGCGACCCCTGCCAGCTGTAGCTGTGGCGCACGCGCTCATAGTCCGGGTCGCCGGGCTCGACGGACCTGGCGGCAAGCGACGCGGGCAGCGCGTCGTAGTCGAGGCCGGGCTGACGCTTGGCCAGGACGACGGCCGGTCGGATCCGCCCGGTGCCGACCTCAGCCCCGGCGCGCTCCTTGGTGACCGCCTCCCGCAGCGCGGGGGCGATCTCCTGCCCGAGGGTCTGGATGAGGCGTGGGTCGTCGCGCCCGATCAGGAAGGTGCTGAAGCCTTCCTCGAGGACCAGCGGAAGGAGTTGGTCGACCCACTGCTCGACGGGTCCCTGGAGGAAGCCGCGGCTGCGCGACGAGACATCGACCGTGAACAGGTTGAGCAGCCGTCGGATCTCCCGCGGCTCGCGGCCGGCGGCGATGGCCGCCTCGTCGATGAGCCGGTTGGCTGTCGCCCGGTCCGGCGATCGTAGGTATTCCAGCGTCGGGAGCCAGCCGTTGGCCTTCTGGCCGGTCAGGGCCAGCATCTTCGGCTGGTACGCGCCGAGCCAGATGTCGATGTCGTGTGCCGGCTTCGGGCCGCGCTGCATACCCGGGATCGGGTAGTACTTTCCGTCGAGCCGCAGCGGTCCGGTGGCGGTGTCGTCCCAGACGCCGCGCAGGACGTCGATCGCCTCCCGCAGGGCCGCGACTCCCTGCCCCGCGGTCAGCCGGCGTGCGCCCATGCCCTCGATCCCGTCCCAGAACGCGCCAGCGCCGAGGCCGAGTTCGAAACGGCCATGGGACAGCCGGTCCAGGCTCGCTGCGGCCCGGGCCAGCACGGCCGGCGAACGCAGCGGCAGGCTGAGGACGTTCCCCGAGATCCGCAGCCGCTCCGTGCGGGCGGCGACCCAGCTCAGCAGGGTCCAGGTGTCGAGGAACTCCGCGTTGTAGGGGTGGTCCTGAAACGTAGCCAGATCCAATCCGGCCGCCTCGGTCAGCTCGGCCAACGCCACCACCCGGTCCGGGTCCTGCGCGCTCGGCGTCAGAAACGTCCCGAACAGGAGCTCATGACCATAATCAGGCATTTTTGTCTATCCCCCAATGAACTGTTGCCAGCATACCATTTGTTGTGAACACCTTATGCGCAACAACAGGTCGTTGAGTCAGTTCATTCCCCCGGCCAACGGCTGCGAGCGACTGCGGGGAGTCGTCAACATGGCCTGGGTCGACAGATGGTGTGTTGATCAACACACTGGCTGTTAGCATGGGGCGTGTCCGCAACCAGCGACCCGTGCGACCTACCGGCCGACCGCAAGCGCGGTTCGAACTTCGGCTGGTCCCTGGGCCTCGTGCTGCGCCGCTGGCACGAGTACGTCGAGGAGGCCCTGAAGGACCTGCCGCACGGCAGCCGCGGCTACCACATCCTGGCCGTCGTCGTCCACGAAGAGGTGCCGACACAGGCTGCCCTGGCGACCCGCTTGGTGATCGACCGCAGCGTCCTGACGTACGTCATCGACGACCTGGAGACCGCCGGTCTCATCGAGCGGCAGTTGGATCCACGCGACCGGCGCGCCCGCCGGATCGTGGCCACTGAGCGCGGGCGCCAGGCACTCGCCGAGGCTGAACGGCGGGTCGCCCATGCCGAGGACCACGTACTGGGCGGGCTTCCCGAGAAGCAGCGCGGCATCTTCCGCGACTTCGCCGAGCGCGCCGCCAAGGCGATCCACGCTGCCGCACCGGAGACGGACCCCTGCGCCGCGGTTGCCAGCGTCCTGCCCCCGATTGAGCAGTCCGCCCCCTGACTCACACCCGCCGGGACGGCTGTCGCGCCCGCAGGAGCGCCACGATCACGCCCGCCCGCGGCTCAGCAGCACGCTGAGGTTCCCCCGAGAGCGTGGAGGCCGGACCCAAAGTGATGGCGACGGGCTGGCCCGAAGATCGGCGAGGAGGTGGGCAGGCAGTAGCGTTGAGAGGGTGACTGAGCCTGAGCGGCTGAATGACCGTGAGCGACGTGCCTGGCACGGCTTCCTGACGATGCAGGAGGACGTTCGGCGTCACCTGAACCGCCAGTTGCTCAACGAAGCGGGGATTTCCTTGGCGGATTTCGCCGTCCTTAGCGCTTTGCGTCGTTCGCCGGATCCGATGCGAGTCTTCGAACTGAGGGAAACCCTCAGATGGGAGAAGACCCGCCTCACCCATCAGATATCCCGCATGATTCGGCGAGGATTGGTCGAACGCCAGAGCTGCGCCGAGGATTCTCGTGGTAATCACGTAGCTCTCACCAGCGAAGGGTGCTCGGTGATCGATAAGGCCACTCCCCTGCACCTTCGTTACGTACGCGAGCTCTTCCTCGACGTCCTCAGTCCTCGCCAACTCGACACTCTCGCCGTCGTGTCGGAGACCGTGCTCGACAACCTCAAGGACGACCCCTTCGAGGACTAGCTCGCGGCGCTCACCCACCCGAGGCTTATTGACGAGTCACCCTCAATCTCTGCATATGTGTGGCGGGAGCGGGTCGGCTGGCAGTGAAGCAGGGGTCGACTTCCCCCGGGTCCCCCACCATCACCCGTCCACGGGTGACCTGTTTTCCACCGCAAAGCACCCTGTCCAAGCACGTTGCGAGGCCTCCACTGGCAGGGCGGTCGATAACACCGGGCCCACGGTCCCGGTATCGAGGAGGGATCCTGCGCGGCCCAAGAGGGTGATGTGTCATCTGCCACTAAAGGGTGACTCGTCACCATGGCCGTGGCTAGGTTTGATCCCGGCACCCGGTCCCCGGCCCACCGGGGTGGCGCCTACCAGACCAACCCCTGCGGGGGAAAGAGAGCCTCGAACATGTCCAAGCTCGCCGTGATCTACCACTCCGCGTTGGGCACCGGCACCCAGATCGCCAAGGCGATCGTCGGAGCGGCTGAGGCCGCTGGCGCGAAGGCGGCTGTCCGCAAGGTCGCCGAGTCGGCGCCGCAGGCCGAGATCGACTCAAACCCGCTCCGGGCCGCCCATGACACGGCCACCGCCGACGTGGCCGCTCCAACCGTTGAGGAGGCAAGGCCGGGGGTAATCGACGCAGCGCGACCGGCGTAAATCGGGCAGAACTGCGCGATCCGGGCAGCCGCATCAGGTGTCATCGTCGCGGATGCGAAGCGATGACAAGGCCTATCGAAGAAAGGGAACTGCAGTGCAAACGTGGCAAGTCGGCGCAGTCAAAGTTACCAAAGTCGTCGAATTGGAACGCACCGGCGGAACCGAGCTGATGCTTCCTCCAGCGACTCCGGACGCCGTCAAGGGAATCGACTGGCTCCATCCTCACTTCATGACCCGTGACGGTCAGCTGAAAACCAGCAACCACTCACTCATCATTGAGACGCCAGCACGCCGGATCATCGTGGACACGTCGCTTGGCAACGATAAGGAGGACCGCCCCGTCAGCGCCTGGAACAATCTACGGACTCCGTTCCTCAGCGACCTGGCAGAGGCCGGATATCCGGCGGAGTCCATCGACACCGTCCTGTTTACTCATCTCCACATGGATCACGTCGGCTGGAACACGCACCTCATGGACGGCGTGTGGGTGCCCACCTTCACGAACTCCCGGCACCTCGTGGTTCGGGAGGAGTACGACCATTGGCGCGTGAACGTCGATACCGCGACCGACGGTATTCACCGCTCCTACGCGGCGGCGTTCGTCGACTCGATCCAGCCGGTGGTCGAGGCGGGTCTCGTCGACTTTGTCAACGACGACTACCAGGTCTGCGACGAGGTTCGGTTGATTCCCACGCCCGGGCACACTGCCGGACACGCCAGCGTTGAGATCACCTCGGCGGGCGAACGGGCGATCATCACCGGCGACTGTATCCACCACCCCTGCCAGCTGGCCCACCCGGAATGGACGTCCGCCGGCGACCTGGACGCCGACCAGGCGACCCACACCCGTCGGCAACTCCTCTCCTCCTTGGCCAACGACCAGGCACTGCTCATCGGGACACACTTCGCCGGTCCCACGGCAGGACACGTGGTGCGCGATGGAGACTCCTTCCGGCTCCAGGTGTGAAGTCCATGCGGCGGCCAGACGTCCACCACCCATGACCTGGTCGGTTAGCGACTGAGAAATATCACTGCCCAACTATTACGTTGTCCAACAAAACATTTACACGCAGACCTTTGTTGCTCAAATCATTTCCCTCCGGAGGTTCGGCCAGGCCGGATCACCGCCCGAGCCACCGCTCGGCACGGCGCATCTGCTGACCACGAGAGCCCCCGCACGGGGAACGGAACTCGCGGGAAGAGGACGTGTCATGCGGATTCAAGCAGCTGTGGCCGAAGAACCGGCACAGCCGTTCGTCATCGAAGAACTCGAACTAGACGAGCCACGGGCCGACGAAGTGCTGGTCAGCCTCGTCGCCGCCGGCGTATGTCAGACCGACGCCCACGCCCGGAACGGACACACCCCGGCACCACTGCCCATCGTGCTCGGTCACGAGGGGGCCGGCATCGTCGAGCGGGTCGGAGCCGGCGTCACCGATCTCCAGCCGGGCGACCATGTTGTCCTGTCGTATCAGTCGTGCGGGCAGTGCCCACAATGCCTCAGCGGGCACCCCGCCTATTGCGCGCAGACGGTGGCTGCAAACTTCTCCGGCGCACGGATCGACGGCACCCGTGGCCTTCGGCGGACCGGCACGAGCGACGTCGTACACGGGCACTTCTTCGGCCAGTCGTCGTTCGCCACCCACGCGCTCACCACGCAACGCAACACCGTCAAGGTTCCAAAAGACGTACCGCTGGAACTCCTCGCGCCCCTCGGGTGCGGCCTGCAGACCGGCGCCGGCACCGTACTGAACTCGTTCCAGGTGCCACCGGGCGCGACTCTCGCGATCTTCGGCGTCGGGGCGGTTGGGTTCGGCGCCTTGATGGCGGCGCACGCGGCAGGCGTGGGGACAGTCATCGCGGTGGACGTGAACCAGCGACGGCTCGCCCTGGCCGAGGAGCTGGGTGCCACCCACGTCGTCAACGCCAGTCAATCGAACGTGGCCGCCGAGATCAAGAGGATCACCGGCAGCGGCGTCGACTACGTCCTGGACACCACAGGCCGGGCCGACATGCTCGAGCACGCGGTCGACGCACTGGCATCGATGGGCCAGGTTGGCCTCGTCGCCGGAGGAAACCGGGACGCCACCGTGCCGGCAGCCAAGCTCGCGCTCGGCAAGTCGGTCCGCGGCATCGTCCAGGGCGACTCGAGTCCCCAGCTGTTCATTCCGAAGCTCATTGAGCTGTACCTGTCCGGCCGGTTCCCGATCGACCGCCTGGTCCGGTTCTACGACTTCGACGACATCAATGTGGCGTTCACCGACGCCGCCCGTGGCGACGTCGTCAAGCCGGTGCTGCGCATCGCGGATGCCGGGAGACAGGGATAGCAGCGATAAGGGCTGCCACAAGGAGGAACCAAGGGACGTCTCGCAATTGGGTGAAGGCGTTCCCGGGGCCGGCAAACTGTTTGTCGGAATGAATAGACGTCAGACGAATCAAGCACGTCGGGTTTCGACGTGTCAGCCAGCTGGGCCTGCTTACCGGGGCCGCTGAGCCCGCCCAAACGAAGTAACGCGACCCCAGCAAGGAACAGAACGGAGCACCAGCCGTGCGAAAGATCGACCAGATTTACCTCGACGGGAAGTTCGTGACACCCCACGGGACCGAGCTATTTCCCCTCTACAATCCATCGACAGAAGAGCTGATCGGGGAGGTGCGCCTCGCCGACGAGACCGACGCCCGGGCTGCGGTCGCGGCAGCCAAGCGCGCCTTCGCCAGCTTTTCGAAGACCAGCGAACAAGAGCGCATCGCCATCCTGAACCGCCTGAGCGCCTCGTTCACCGCGCGTCTCGACGACCTCAAGGCGGCCATGGTTGAGGAGTACGGCGCGGTACGCGGCATCGTCGACGGCCTCCTCCCCCTGGCGCCCGGGATGTTCGACGCGGCCGCCAAGCTCCTTGAGTCGTACGAGTTCACCAAGACCCGCGGTACGACCACGGTCGTCATGGAACCGCTCGGCGTCGCCGCGGTGATCACTCCGTGGAACCTCAACGTCGTTTTCGTGGCGCAGAAGGTCGCGAACGCCATCGCCGCCGGGGCCACCGTCGTCGTCAAGCCCAGCGAACTCAGCGCGATCCAAACGCAGATCATGGCCGAGGCCTTCGACGCGGCGGACGTACCCGCCGGCGTGGTCAACATCGTGACCGGCCGCGGCGACGTGGTCGGCAACGTCCTGACGTCACACCCCGACGTCGCCAAGGTCGGCTTCACCGGGTCGACCGCGGCTGGACAGCAGATCATGCGCAACGCCGCCGACACCTTCAAGCGCCTCACGCTCGAACTCGGCGGGAAGGGGCCGACCATCCTGCTCGACGATGCCGACCTCCCCTCCGCCGTCTCCGCAGCGCTCACCTCCGGGTTCCTGAACAACGGCCAGACCTGCTTCGCCGGCACCCGGATCCTCGCCCCGCGGAGCAGGCTCGACGAGGTCCACCAGGCCATCAAGTCGGCCATGTCCGCGTTCAAGGTCGGCGACCCGCAGGACCCGACGACGGGCGTCGGGCCGGTGGTCAGCCAGACGCAGTTCGACCGCGTCCAGAGCTACATCCGCCTCGGCCAGGAGGAAGGCGCACGACTGCTGACCGGCGGCGAAGGCCGGCCAGAAGGCCTGGAGAAGGGCTGGTTCGTCAAGCCCACCATCTTCACCGGCGTCACCAACCAGATGCGCATCGCCCGCGAGGAGATCTTCGGCCCCGTTCTCGTCGTCATCCCCTTCGAGGACGACGACGAGGCGATCAACATCGCCAACGACACCCCCTACGGACTGCAAGCCCAGGTCTTCTCCAGCGATCCAGAGCGGGCGCAGCGCGTCGCCCGGCAGGTCGAGGCGGGCACGGTCCTCATCAACCGGGTCTTCGCTGACCCCGAGGCGCCATTCGGCGGAATCAAGCAGTCCGGCATCGGCCGCGAACACAGCACCTACGGACTGGAGGCATACCTCGAACCGCACGCCATCACCGCCTAACTAACACTCCAACGTCATTGGCTTCGGCGTTGGGCGTGGCGTGGGCATGGAGACGGCCACCGCGTTGATCATCGATGGTTTGTGAGGACAACCGAAGATCGTGCGGTGGCCGCGTGCCATGGCGTAGAACCCGCCGGGTGGCAGGTCACCCTGGACGAGGCGGTGACGCGTGTCGCTGACCGCTTCGTGCGGGCGACGATCCGCAGGCGATGCAGCGGCTGCTGCGTACAGCGGTCTCCAAAGTCAGACGAAGCTGGGTTTGGTCAGTCGCCAGGCGGCACCGATGAGGCCGACGTGCGAGAGCGTCAGGGGAGTGTTGCCCAGATGCGCGCCGGTACGAGGGTCGATCTGCTCGGCGAAGAGCCCGAGGTCGTTCGCCCGGGCGGCGGTGCGTTCGAAGAGCGCGGTGGCACGTTCCATCTCGCCCGCCATCGCCAGGCACTCGACCAGCCAGAATGTGCACACCACGAAACCGGCTGGCTCGTCCGGCCAACGCCGGACTAGTCCGTCGGTCGTCAACTCCGCCTCGATCGCCTCGATAGTGGCCCGCATCCGGGGGTCCGTGGCCGACACCATCCCCGTGAAGGGCAGGACCAGGACCGAGGCGTCCAGCTCCGACGAGCCGATCACCCCGGTGTACGCTCCCACCCGCTCGTTCCAGCCGTCGCGCAGCGTGGCGGCCCGAATCTCGTCGCGGGCGGCGGCCCACCGCGCCGGGTCCGCGCGGTGGCCGAGCATCGGCGCGAGCTTGATCGCACTGTCCAGCGCGCCCCAGCACAGCGCCTTGGACGCCAGGTAGTGTCGCCCGGAGCCGCGCTTCTCCCACATGCCGGCGTCCGGTTCTCGCCAGCGGGTGGCCTGCTCGGCGAGGCCGACCAGCAGCGCCTTCAACTCCTCCGACAACTCACCCAGATGGTCGCGGATGAGGTAGGCGCAGAGCAGCACTTCACCAGGCACGTCGTGCTGCCGCTGCCGCCAGGCGTCATTGCCGATCCGCACGGGCCGGCTGTCGGCGTATCCGCGTAGGTGGTCGAGGGAGTACTCGGAGAGGTCCCGCTCACCCATTACCCCGTACATGATCGGCACCGGTTGATCGCCGCTGCGGCCGGCGGAGCGGGCGGCCCAGTCGAAGAGCCGGCCGGCCTCCTCGGGGCAGGCAGTTACCCAGAGCGCCCGCATCGTCAGGAAGAAGTCACGCAGCCAGGCGTACCGGTAGTCGTAGTTGCGTGAACCGCCGAGGTCCTCCGGTAGCGAGGCGGTGACGGCGGCGACCACGGCTCCGCTGCGTTGGTAGGTCAAACCCTGGACGATCAGTCCGCTGCGCCGCACGAGGTCGGGGTAGCGGCCACCGTAATGGTGCAACTGGTTGAACGCGCGCCAGCTGTCGATAGTTTCAGCGAGCGAGGTCACCGGATCCAGCCGCGGCGGCGGCGGACCCCAGGCCGGCGCGTGCGCCAGGTCGAAAGGAAGCTTCTGGCCGGCGCGGACATCGAACTCGACGTACGCCCTGCCATCGGTGCACTCCAACGGAACGGGACTGCGCAGAGTCAGGGCCAGCGGGCCTGCCTCGACCCGAACCTCACCGTCGTGCTGGTGTAGGTACGGGGTGATCAGCCCGTACTCCGGGCGGGGGACGAACTCGGTGCACATCCGCACGGTGCCGGTGAGCCCCTCCACGATCCGGGCAAGCACCATCGGCGGATTGCTGTTCAGGCCATGGCCAGGCACCCCGGGCTCGGCCAGGAGGGCATCGGTGACAGCAACGCTGCCGCCGCTGGTGTGATGCACGGTCCGCAGCACCAACGTGCCGTCGACGTACGTCCGCTCGCTCCGATGGTCCGCCCCAGTCTTCGTGGGGTTGAGCGCCCAGTGCCCGGCGGCGGGATCGAGCACTCGGCCGAGCAGCGACGGTGCGTCGAACCGCCCTGGGCACCACCAGTCGATTGAGCCGCCCCGGCTGACCAGCGCGGCGGACGCGCAGTCGGAGAGCAAGCCATAATCGGCGATCGCGACATCGGACACGATAGCGACTACCCACACCCCAGCGGCTCACACTCCAACGTCACTTGATCTTCCGGCTGGCGCGGTGACAGTGGGATCGCCGGGGCTCGGGCATGGGAGGATCGTCGCCAGGTGGGCCAGTGCAGGGTGTGTGCTGGTGGTAGCGGCAAGGCGAGGACGAAGGCGTTGAGGAGTCGACGGATCTTGGCGACGGTCAACGCGATGATCTCCGGGTCGACGTCGGGCTGCTGGGAAGCAAGGATGGTCAGGACGGCTAGCGCGAGCATGGTCACGGTGATGAACCGCTGCCAGCCGGCCCAGCCGCCAACCTGGTAGTGGTCCAGGCCGACCTGGCCGTTTCCGCTCTGCAATAGTTCTTCGATGCTCCAGCGGGAGTCGCCGACAGTCACGAGGGTGTGCAGCGGAACCGGTCGCGGTGACCAACACAGGTAGAAGGCCCGCTCGCCGGTGGTGCGCTTGCGGCGGATGAGCAGCCACCGATGCTCACCGGGGGGAGCTGGTGATCCAGACCCACAGGTAGTCGCGGGGGCCTTCGGCGCCCGGCCCGCAGTTGTGTAACTGCCACTCGGTGGCGGGGATCCGGTCGGCGAGGCCGTCGACGCGCACCAGGGTGCGGCCGTCGTTGACGTGTACGCGTCGGTCGCAGCCAACGGCCAGGACGTAGCCGATTCTCTGGTGTTCCAGGTCATCGCGCAGGCCGGAGTCGGCGCCGTAGACCTCGTCGCCCGTCACCCAACCGACCGGGACACCGGCGTCCAACACGGCGGTGATCATCTTTCGGGCCGGGGCCGGCCTCGTGGCGAACCTGACGTCGTCCGGGACGCCCGCCCGTGGCGGCAAGTCGGTCGGGCTGGTCGCACCAGGTCGTCCCTGGCAGGTAGAGCCGACTGTCGATCAGCGCCCGCCCCGCGCGTGACACGTAGGCCAGGAATACCTCACCTGGCTGTTCTCCATACGCCCAGCGGTGCCGGTGTACTGCCGCCGGACCCGACCGAGCACAGGCCCTTTTTGAGGAAACCGGTCGCGTCGGTGACCAGCACCGCATCAGGGTGGCCGAGCTGCTCGATCAGCCAATCACGCACTTCATCGCGGACGGCGTCGCCGTCCCACACCACCGTACGCAGCAGCCGCTGCATCGCCTGCGGATCGGCGTGACCAGCCCGCTCCGCGAGGGACCAGCAGGTCTTCCCCACGCCGCCCAGATCCTCGACCTCAACCGTATGCTGGCCGCCAACCTCCCTCATATCCGCGCCCTGGTCACGGCCATATGCCCGGCTCTGCTCGACCACCCCCGGCATCGGCCCCGTCACCGCTGCAGTCGCCCTCATCGCCTGGTCCCACCACGGCCGCGTCCGCAGCGAAGCCGCCTACGCAGCCCTCGCCGGCGTCAGCCCCGTCCCCGCCGCTCAGGCCGCACCGTCCGCCTCCGCCTCAACCGCGGAGGCGACCGGACCCTCAACTCCCCTTCCACACCATCGCCAAAGCCCGCCAGCGATGCCACCACAACCGGCCAAGGACTACACCACCCGCCGCACCGCCGAAGGCCGGACACCATGCGATATCAATTGATGTCCGGGCTGCCTGCACCAGCCATGAGCGACAAAGGCAGCTTGAAGAGGCTCAGTGATTGCCGATTCTCAACATCAGCTGGGGTTTGACCCTTAGCATGGCGAGTGTGCCTGCAAATGACTGATCTCGCCGCCTCTGGAGTAGCCAGGATTCTGACACTCAGCCTGCGGTCGCGGCCACAACTCAGGGAGTGATCCATTATTCTCGATATGACTCAAACTCAGCGGATCCTGGACGCCGCCACTGCCAAGTCGAACGAACTCGGCATCGCAGTGTGCATCGTCGTCCTCGACGCGGGTGCAAACCTCAAGGCTTTCGTGCGGATGGATGGCGCGTATTTGGGGTCGATCGACGTGGCGATGAAAAAGGCAAAGAGCGCTGCCTTGTTCGAGTCTCCCAGTGAAGCACTTTGGGATTTCGTCAAGCCAGGCGGGACATCGCCGGGACTAGAACTTACCAATGAAGTCCTTGTGACCTTTGCCGGCGGCCTACCCCTCAAGGCAACGTCGGGCGTTACCGTTGGGGCTGTCGGCGTATCCGGAGGACAGGTTTCCCAAGATTCTGAAATCGCACAGGCCGGAGCCAAAGCGTTTTCCGCTTGATGAGAAGGAAGTATCAATGACCAAGACCATTCTAATCACCGGCGCTGGCTCTGGCTTCGGCGAAGGCGCGGCCATAGGCCTGGCTCGGGCGGGCCACAACGTCATCGCAACCGCTCAAATCGCACCACAGGTTAGCCACCTACGTCGCAAGGCGCAGGACCTCGGCGTTCAGTTGCGGATCGAGAAACTTGATCTGCACGATCCTTACGATGTGGCCTACGCCCACACCTGGGACATCGACATCCTGGTCAACAACGCAGCCATCGGAGAGTGTGGGCCCATCTCCGAAATTCCGCTGGACTTAGTCCGGCACACCTTCGAGACAAACGTGTTCCGACCCCTCTTTCTGACACAGGGCTTCGTCAAGCGCTGGGTCGCCGGAACGAAGGCCGGGAAAATCGTCTTCACTTCATCCATGGGCGGCTTGTTCACCCCTCCCGGCTACGCGGCCTACACCGCAACGAAGCACGCTATCGAAGGGATGGCAGAGTCGCTGCGGCAGGAACTTGATCCGTTTGGCATAAAAATCCAAACCATTAACCCGGGCGCCTACTTTACGGGATTCAACGAGACGATGGCCGACACGCCGTTCCGCTGGCTCGACGACTCCAAGAACTTTACGAAGCGGGCGGACATGCGGGCGCTGTTCCACAGCCTGCTCGAAACGCCGTCGGGCAAGCTTGACCCGCAGGAAATCATCAACGCGATGATCGAGATAATCCCCTCCGATGAGGGAAAGTATCGCAACGTGATCCCGCAATTCGTCGAGGACCAGATTAAACAGGATCAAGCCGAGAGGTGGGAGTCGCGCATTTGACATTTAGATGCATTGGGCACTTCATCGTGGATTTCGGCCCAGGCCCCGCCAGAGTCCTCAGGTTAGGGACTGTACAAATAGCGGCCCTGTCTCACTTTCGGTGATGGCGGAGGGTGGCAGGTGTCGTCGGTTCCTGTGTGGATGGTGTCAACAGACTTGTGCAGACGATGTTCTCGGGGCTGTCCCCGCTGGTCATCGGGGACGTGGTCGACGAGGGTGAGCGGATCGCGGTGCGGGCCCGGACGCCGCAGGACACCGCGGTCTGCCTGATGTGCGGGGCCTCGTCGGGACGGGCCCACGGCTATCACTGGCAAACGGTGGCCGATGTTCCGGTCGACGGCCGCCGGGTGGTCCGTGCGCGAATGCGGCGTCTGGCGTGTCCCAGGCGTGGCTGCCACCACACCTTCCGCGAGCAGGTTCCCGGGGTGCTGGAGCGATACCAGCGCCCACGGCCCGTCTGAACAGGCAGGTCAAAGCCGTGGTCAAGGAATTGGCGGGCCGGGCAGGGTCGCGTTTGCTGGCGATACTGGCCATGGGCCTGTCCCGTCACACGGCCCTGCTGCCCATTCCGTTGCCCACCGGGCGGACGCCCCGGGTGAGCCGAGACCGCGATCTACCCGCTCCCCCTGCGGGGAGCTTCCTCGCCACGACAGCAAAGATCCCCGCCCAACGGGACGGGGATCGCTCGAAACGCGAAGAGAAATCACGCTTCGTGGGGAAATAATGTGTCCGAGGCGATCGATACCGCAACCCCACCGACGCCGCACACAGACGCTGACACCATAATCGACTACCGCTGGTAGCTGCCCGCTCGGCCGGGTTTGCGGTGCAGCAGCACCCGATGCCATTGAGAACTATGAGCGCTGGACCACCAAGAGCTCATCGCGAGCACGGGTTGCCGCCACGTACACCAATGACCGGGCCCCCAGCTCGGCGTCGTGCCGCTCGATGGCATCCAGATCGTTGAGCCTGACCTTTTCGGCAGCCGATCGGGACCCCCCCATCGGCGAGTACGACCTTGGCGAACTCCATGCCCTTGGCCCTGTGCATGGTCATCACCAGCACCCGACCCTCTCCCGGGCGGTCACGGTCGACTGCCCGTGCGGGCACGCCGCGCTCGTTGAGCGCGTTGACGACCCGTTCCCGCTGGAACTTGTCGGGTACGAGCACCGCGATCGTCTCGGGTGTCGCCCCACCATCGCGCCTGAAGCGGATGCGGTCAGCGATGGTGTCGAGTTCGGCGACGAGCGATTCGACGGCTTCCACCGCTGGTGCCGGCCCCGATCGCGCCGAGCGGTAGCCGGTAAACTCCGCCCGCTCTTCGAGGTCGACGTAGTCGCCGCCGCCGAGCACGGCCATCGCGTAGCGCAGGTTCTGCGCGGTGGTGCGGTAGTTGAGGCTGAGCCGCTGCGACCGGCCGACAATCTTGATGCCGTACCGTCCCAGCACGGTTCGGCTGCCGTAGATGCGTTGGTGGGAGTCCTCGGCGATGAACAGGTCGTCCTCGCCCTCGGCGACCAGTGCGCGCAGCATCTGCCAGTGCGTCGGCAACCGCCGCCTGGCGCACGGACGGGTGCGTGGCCAGCGCGGCCTCGACCTCACCCAGCTCGATCCGGTAACCCGCGGACCGTCATCTGGTCGTCGGGGCGGCCCACAAACTCCAACACCGTCAGCCCGCCACCTGGTCAGATCACCCGTGCGATACATCCGGCCGCTGGGATTCTGAGGTGGCGAGGCCGAGTTCTGCTGTCCGCCGAACCCGCCTCAGCCGGGCAAGTAGCAGAGAAGAATCGATGCGTAGCGACTGGACCGCTCTGCCTCAGAGTGTCACGGCAGGGATCACCGAACGGGTCGGCGGAACCTTCGACGTCACCCCGGCTCCCAGCGTCGAAGTGATCCACGACCAGCAGGGCGTGCGGACGGACCCTCGGACACCAATCAGCTCGACTTCGTAGAACCGGTATGATCGTCCCTACCCAGGCCGCTGAAGGCGGCCGAGTCCGACGACGCAGAGCGTGACGGGAAATGACGACAGACATCGTCGGCAGAAGTGAAGTTCTTGCGACAATCGATGGATTCTGCGAGCACTCGCGCACCTCCGGGAAATCTTTGATCATTGTCGCCGATCCCGGTTTGGGTAAGACCACGCTGCTGCGATACGCCGCCCGGCGTTGGGCGACAGAGGGCGGCCGCGTTCTGGAGGTGACGGCGGTCGAGTTCGAAGCGGATATCAGTTTCGCAGGGCTGGTACAGATTGTGAGCCCGATCGTCGATTCGGTCCCCGGTGCCGAGGTTACGCGTGCCGCCATCCTGGAAGCCCTTCTCGATCCGAACACCTCTACGACACTGGACCGGATGGCGGTCACCGAAGCACTCCGGAATTTGCTCCGTGCCGCAGCTCACGATTCGCCGATCCTCGTCCTCGTCGACGACGTCCAGTGGCTCGACAGGTCAAGCGCCGCGGTGCTCACGCTCCTGGCCCGGCGGCTGACCGGAACGCGCGTCGGCCTTCTCGGGTCGACGCGACCGGCGGCCGAAGGTTTCTTCGAGCGAGCACGGCTCGACGAGTACGTGCTGGCCCCTCTCGACGAGCGGGCGGCGGCAGAGCTTTTGACGGCCCGTTATCCCGAGTTGCCGCCCGCGATCCGACGACAGGTGTTGGCCAGCGCGGCCGGGAACCCCTTGGCCCTCGTTGAACTGCCGCTGGTCCTCGCCGGCCCGGGTCCCGACAGTCCGAGGGCCGACCTTTCCGTCGTCCCGCTCAACCGCCGGCTCCAGGCGGCATTCTCGTCTCGAATTGCTGGTCTGCCGGATGCCACGCGACAGTCGCTGCTGCTCGCCGCTCTCGAGGCGACCGGAAGCCTCCGCGTCCTTGAGGTCGCGGCGGGTGAACGGCTCCTGGAGACACTGGCACCCGCGGAACGCGCTCGACTCGTCCACATAGCTGACCACGGCACAAGGCTGGTGTTCTCTCATCCGCTGACCCGATCGGCCGTCGTCGACGCCTCCACAGCCGCGCAGCGGCGCTCGGCGCACCGCCGGTTGGCCGAGGGCACCCGTGACGACCCGGACCGGCGGGTGTGGCATCTCGCACAGAGCAGCCTTGGACCTGATGAGCAAGCCGCCTCCTCGTTGGAAGAAGCGGGATACCGACTGCTCCGGCACGGCGACATCGTCGGCGCGGTCACCGCCCTCACCAACGCCTCGATGCTCAGTCCCGCCGACCCGCAGCGGGCTCGCCGCCTGGCTGTCGCGGCCTACCTCGGTGCTCGCCTGGCGGGCGGGCTCGCGGGAACCGGTGACGCGCTGCGCGAGGTGCGTCAGCTCGACGCTGGGCATCATCCCTCCCTGGACATGGCGGTGGCCACGTCATTCGTCATCCTCAACACCGACGGTGACGTCGACACGGCGCACCGCATCCTCGCTGGCGCGTTGGATGCCGTGGGCGAGGAGGCGCATTCGACCTTCCAGATCAGGGAAGCCCTACTCACCCTGCTGTACGTCTGCTTCTTCGGTGGGCGGAGCCATCTCTGGTCGGTCTTCGACGCGGTCGTGTCGCACCTGAACCACCCGGGCCTCGGCATCGTCGTTCTGATGCGGCACACGCACTCGGATCCAGCGAACGCCGCGGACGGCGCGTACCGACAGCTCGACCGGCTTGTCGAGGGCCTGGATCAGGTCAATGACCCCGGCGAGATCGTCCTGGTCGCCCTCGCCGGGTCGTGGGTGGACCGGCTCGGTGGCTGTCGGGCCGCCCTGCATCGCGCGCTGGAGCGGGGACGCACCGCGGACGACACGAATGTCATGACGCAGGCGTTGACCCTGCTGGCGCTGGACTCCTACTTCCTGGGCCAGTGGCAGGACAGCGAGCGGTACCTGGCCGAGGCGCTGTCCCTGACCAAGGAGCAGGGACTGCGGCTCTTCCGCTGGGCCATCGATCACTGGATCGCCACACTCGCCGCTGTGCGCGGCGACGACGTGACCGCGCGACGGATCACCGACGAACTCATCTACTGGGCCGTACCTCGAGGTGTGACCGTGGTGAGCCATCTCTGCCACTACACCCGGACCCTGCTCGCGCTGGGTTCGCAGGACTACGAGGAGGCGTACCGGGAGGCGACGTCTATAGGCCCTGCCGGCACGATCCCGCCTTTCCGTCCGGTGGCGATCTGGATGGTGCTCGACGTGGTCGAGGCCGCCATTCGAACCAACCGCCACGCGGAAGCCCAGGCGCACGTTGCCGCGGCTCGTGTGGCGCGACTGGAGACGCTCTCCGGCCGGCTCGATATGTTGGTGACGGCCGCCGAGGCACTCGTCTCCGCCGAGGACATCGCGACAAGCCTGTTCGACCGGGCGCTCGCGACACCGGAGGCCGAGCGGTGGCCGTTCGACCAGGCCCGCGTCGAACTCTTGTTCGGTCAGCATCTCCGACGAATCAGGTCGGCGCGTGCCGCGCGGGAACACCTCGGACGGGCCCGCAGGACGTTCGAACGCCTTGGAGCCGACAGGTGGGCGCGAAGCGCTCGCCGAGAGCTCAGAGCAGCGGGCCAGCGAACGGGAACGGCCCTCCAGCCAGGCCGCGCGCCCCTGACCGGCCGGGAACACCTCATCGCCCAGATGGCCGCGACCGGCATGACCAACAAGGAAATCGGCGAAGAGCTGTTCCTCTCGGCGCGAACCGTCGGCGCGCACCTCTACCGCGTCTTCCCCAAACTCGGCATCACCTCGCGGGCGGGCCTGCGAGACGCCCTCACGATCATGGACGAGACCCGCACAAACGAGCACGGGTGAGGCCGCGGACCACGGTGCACGGCAGACGTGCCGCCGCGTGCGGCGCGGGCCCCACCGGCCCACACCGCGCGCAGAGGACTCGTCACGCGGAGGCGAGTTCGTCCCCGATGAGCCGTGCGAGCGCCGCCGGCTGTGACAGGAACGGCGAGTGGGACGTGGCCATCCGCGCGACCCGGTCGGCCCGGGTGGCGAAATACTCCTGCGCGACCGGCGGGAGGGCGTTGTCGGACTCGCAGACGACGTACGTGCTCGGGATGGCGTGCCACGCGGCCCTGGTCTGCTCCTGAGTCTTCGAGATGTATGACTGGTATCCCAGCTGCGTCACGGCCTGCCGGGCGATGTCGGGGTCGACGTCGCCGTAGAACACCGTGATGGGATCCACCGGCTCCACGTAGTCACCGGCATCGGCACCGTCGTGGATCTTCCACCACGGCGCCGGGGCACCTCCGGCGCTGGACAGCAGCGATTCTCCGGTCTCGATCTGGAACGCAGCGAGGTAGATGATCCGCCGAACGTTGTCGGCGCCGACCAGGCCCTCGCTGGTGGGGATGCCGCCGTACGAGTGGGCCACGACGACGACGGGGCCGCCGATCTCGGCAACGGCCTTCTCGATGAGTGCTGCGTCCTGGTGCATGTCACCCAGCTTCTCCGGGTCGTCACCGCTGCTGGACAGAGCGACGATGTGGACGTCGACATCCCGTAGTTCGGCCTTCAGGAGCGCCAGATGCTCGGGCTTGTGCCAGGCGCCCGGAACGAGAACGAGTGATGGCAGGGACAACGGAACCTCCGAGTACGGGTGATGGGCCGAGCTGGCTCATGAACTGATCCGCCAAGTCGTGCCGCGATCGGACCACGACGGCGTCGACCAGAAGTGCGTCCACGGTTCGCGCTACGGGAGTCGCGATCCTCGGCGCCGGCCCTACGGCCGCCCGCCGGTGCGGCGTCGAACAGGCGGGACGGTCCCGCCGTCACGTCGGCGAGCACGGCAGGGCGGGTCACAGAACAGGAGTCAGCACAGGCGTCGCTCTCATTTCCTGGGCGCTTCCTGCGCCCGTCACAAGAGTCTTGCGCTGCGTGGTGCGTACGGCATCAGTCATGTGACTGCACCTCGCCCGGAGGCCAACGCCCGGAAGGGGCAGGCTGAGCGAAGGTGGGGGTGTCGCGGCTGGCCGGGAAGACCCGCAGGCCAGAAGCCGCGACCGCATCGCGGCGGAAGGGTGGCCTCGGGTGCGTCGGGCGTCCTGGCGTCGAGTGACCTGCTCGGCAGGTCGGGGCACGTCCGTGCTGTCAGAGCGCTGAACGCGGACCCGGTCGCCTGGCCAAGGTGAACGCTCGGCGACGCTGCGCCGGCGGGTCCGCTCAACGGCGGCTATACGGCGACGAAAGTCACGTCGTCGAGGGCGACGGCCCTGCCGTTTTCATCGGTGAACGCCACGTCGAGCTGCGCGCCCGTGCTGCGGCTGCGACGCTGCGCGCTGGGCCCGGTCGCCGGTGCGCAGTACCGATCGCCCCACTGCTGAAGCGCGCCGAGGACGATCCGCAATTCCTCGCCCGCGGGCGTGAGGTGGTACTCGTACCGACTGCGGTGACCCGGCTCATGGTACGGGCGCTTGTTCATGATGCCGGCCTTGACCAGGGTGGCCAGGCGGTTGCTCAGCAGGTCGGTGGAGATCTCTAGCGCGTCGTTGAACTGCCCGAATCGGGTGCTTCCCGACAAGGCTTCGCGGAGGATGAGGAAGGTCCAGCGTTCGCCAACAATCTCCAGGCTACGGGCGATTGAGCAGACCGGGGACTCCTGATCAAGCGTCACCTTCTTCATGGGCCCAGAGTACATCTGGCTTGCCATTCCAAAGTCACGTGCTAGCTTTGAATTTCGGAGTCAGGGGTTGGCCGCTACCCGAGCGCCGATACCCCGTAAAGCAACGGAGATCCACATGCCGCAGATCCACGTACGCCAGCACAGCGCCACCTACTGGCGGGCGACCTTCGACCACGGTCCGGTCAACCTGATGGGCCCGGACATGCTCTACGAACTCGATGCCCTGGTGTCACGGCTGGAGACCGATCCCGACGTGCAGGTCGTCGTCTTCGACAGCGCCAACCCCGACTACTTCATCGCCCACTGGGACATGGCGGCCGATCCGCAAACCGTCGTCGACATGGCGACCGAAAGCTCCAAGCGGCGCGGTATGCACCCGTACACCGACGTCTTGACCCGGCTGAGCCGGCTGCCCGTCGTCACCATCGCCTCAGTGCGCGGACGTGTCCGGGGCGCCGGCAGCGAGTTCATCCTGGCCTGCGACATCCGGTTCGCCAGCCGAGAGCGCGCCGTACTCGGACAGTTCGAGGTCGGGTTGGGCGCCGTACCCGGCGGCGGCACGACGGCCTGGCTGCCTCGCCTGATGGGACGGGGCCGGGCGCTGGAGGTGCTACTGGGCGCTGACGACTTCCCAGGCGACCTGGCCGAGCGGTACGGGTACGTCAACCGGGCCCTGCCCGACGGCGAGTTGGACGAGTTCGTCGGCGGCTTCGCCAGCCGGATCGCCGGCTTCGACAAGGAGGCGATCGTGGAGACGAAGGCGCTGGTCGACCGCGTCGACCTGCCGTCGGACGACGAGTTTGTCGCCGCCCTCGGCGGCTATTTCGCCTCCTTCTCCCGCCCCGGCACCCAGGCTCGCGCGGCAGCGTTGTTCGAGCTCGGTGTACAGCAGCCCGGCGATGGCGAACTCCGGCTTGGTCATCACGTAGCGCAGTTCAAGGGAGACGCCGGGGCACAACGCTAACCGGTTCTTCAGGTGAGCAGGAGCCGCCGAATTCCGCGGTGGCTCTGCTCACCGACTACTCCTCTACTGGTGCTACGACCGCAGCCAGTCCGGGCTTCTCGATAGCCGTCTTCGGTGCGGCAGTTCCCCTCGCACCACACCGGGCACTGCGGCTCAGCCGGCTTTGCAGGTGGAAGCAGGTAGCCGGCGTGCGACCACATGGCGAAGTCCACCACCGCATCCATCGCAGGTCGCCCTCCAGGCCGAGTTCGGGCCGCTGGGCGACCCGATCTGAGCCTCCGGACACGTCTCACTCCGGCGGCAGCCCGAACAGCCGGAAAAACCGCTGGGCCGCCGCCGGATCACCGGTCAGCTCCAACTCCCCCGCGTCGATCGCCGCCGGCACGGTCAGGTCGGTGAAAATCAGCCGCCACAGTGTCCGTACGTCGGCACGCATCGTCGCGTGCACGTCCACGCGCGCCCCGCGAGTGACCCGGACCTCGGTGGGCGCCACCGCCACGTCGAACGCGTCCGCGTCGACCAGGAGCCGGACGGCCAGCGTCGGCGCGTCTTCCGCCGGCGGCAGATAGAGCGCCTTGAGCAGCAGCATGAACGCGTCGGTGCTCATCTCGGCGTCGTGCGCGGCGGGTACCCGCGCGCCCCAGCAGCCCAGAGCGATCAGCACCGGCTCGAGTTGCTGACCCCGTTTCGTCAGCTCGTACACATGGGCGCTGACCGGCGGACCGAGTTCCACCCGGCGCACCACGCCGCTCTCCTCCAGCTCGCGCAGGCGCTGGCTGAGCACATTCTGGCTGGCTTTAGGTAGGCCGTGACGCAGGTCCCGGAACCGCTTCGGACCGAAGATCAGCTCGCGTACGACCAGCAGTGCCCACCGCTCGCCGACGACGTCCATTGCCAGGGCGGCCCCGCAGGCTTCCTCATAACTCCGCTGTGACATGGCTCAAGGGTACGAGCGCCTACCATTCAGTGCTACAGTCACACCATCCAGTCCTAACTTAGGAGCGATAAATGGACGCACTCCTCTCCCGCGTAATCGAGGCCCACGGCGGGCTCGACCGCTGGAAGACGTTTTCCACCCTCACCGCGCGGATCACCTACGGCGGCCCGTTCTGGGAGTTCAAGGGCCACCCCGAGTTCGTCGGCACCGAACTGGTCGAGGCGAACCTTCAGGATGAGCGCGTCCGGCACGTCCAGGAGTCGACCGGCCGGACGACCGAGTTCGACCTCAAGGCCAACCGGGTCACCGTCACCGGCCCGGACGGCACGGTGATCGAGCAGCTGGACGACCCGCGCGCCACCTTCGCCGGGTACACCCCGGAAACCCCGTGGAGCCTGGCCCAGATCGCCTACTTCCGCAGCTACGCCACCTGGCACTACCTGGTCGAGCCGTACGTGTTCACCTGGCCGGGAGTGGAGGCGCACGAGGTCGAACCGTGGATCGAGAACGGCGAGACGTGGCGGGTGCTCAGCGTGACCTTCCCCGAGTCGATCCACACCCACAACACCACCCAGCTGTACTACTTCGACGACGCCGGCCTGCTACGCCGGATGGACTACCAGCCGGACGTGAACGGCCGCACCCCGGTCGCGCACTACGTCCGGGCACACCAGACCGTGGACGGCATCCCGGTCAGCAACAAGCGGCACATCCACACCCGCAACGAGGACCGCACCCCGGACCTGTCCTGGCTGCCGATCGAACTCGATCTCAGCGACATCACAATCCGCTGACCTCGGATGCTGCCCCGGCCATCCGGAGTTCACGTTCGACCGGGGACGCCTCGCGCCGGGCGGGAGCACAACCCGCTCCCGCCCGGCGCGAGGCTCAGGCGACCGCGCAGGTCAGCCCGTTGAGCGTGAACCCGACAGGTTCCCCCGCAGCGTCCAGGGCGACCCTCGTTGAGCAGGTCCAACGCCCAGCCGGCATCACGCCGTGCCGCTCGGCGAGGTCCTCATACGCCGAGCGGGTCCACGTCGGCTGCGTCGCCAGGGACCGCAGGAGTTCGCTGTGCACGGCATCCAAACCGGGAATGAGGGCTTGCGTGGTGGGCTGAGCTGCCGGCGCGCCATTGGCGCCGACATCGCGGCCGGCTGGGGTGAAGGCGGTTCGTCGTCAGTGAAGATGGTCGACAGCAGCGCCGAGACGGCCGCCGTCTCGGCCAGCCTCACGGCGATGACGTCTTCGTCGAGAACAACGCCGGAAGCCCCTGCTGGTACTCGTTGACCGTTGCCCCAGGTAGATGGTCGGTGAGCTGCCGCTGGTGCGGGCGGCAGTGTGTATCCCGCTGGTGTCAGGCGGGTTCTTCCTGCCAATCCGAAGCGTCGGGTCAATGAGCGCAGGCTCGGTCCCGCCCTGGGAGCCGTCAGATGCCTGCCGACGTAGACCAAACCTCCCGGGCTCGGATATTCCGGCGACGGTCGTCGGCTGTCCGGCCGGAACCCAGATCGTCTGCTGGCTCGCGGTCCGGACCGGCGGAGCCACCTGTCTAGGTGTCGCCGGCTGGTGCCACGCAGGCGCAGGCTGACCCGCCACCACACGACCGGCCGGGCCGGATCCCTGATCTTGCGCCGCAATACGTCGGAGCCTGTCGAAGAAGCCCACACAACCCCCACTCCCCCATGACCAGCGACTCTTGTCACCGCGCAGGTCAGGTGTCGACCGCCTGCTCCTGGCCCGCCCGACCTACCTCGCACCTTTCCGCCCGGTCAAGGCGCCCGCAAACAGAGCGGACCAAAGCCTAGGTTGTGCCCCTTCGTGGCGAGGACCTTACTTTCGGTCGGAAAGTGGCACTGATGGATCAGGGATGATCGGCCGATGGCGTAAGCCGGGTACGCCAGGGGGCGGGGGGAGCAGCGAACGCCTGGCTCACCGGTCAAGCGCGGAAACCACAGTGGCAGCTGTGAGGCGAAGCTAACGCCCTGCCCGGCGGCGCCCGCCGGCGGCGCCGCGTTGCTGAACCAGCAAGCATCGCGCCGACGGCTAGCTCCGTTGTCACGCTGCGCCGCTTGGCGCTGCCGGTCAGCCAGCAGCTAGATACGATAGATATCACCAAAAAGGGTGATCGATCGGCACGAGGCGTCCGATCCCTCGGTCACGTCCGCGCTGGTGGTGTAGGAGACGACCATCGCAGGATCCGGTCTGATTTTAAGCGGCGATCGGGGTGGGATCGGCCTGGTCGGTGTCG
>NZ_JBITET010000024.1:0-50917 GCF_044455385.1 Micromonospora sp. NPDC051227 | reverse complement strand
CAGGCACCGTGTACCAGCACACCCAAGATCCCTACCAAGTGACACATGTATCGGGACTTCATCACTGACAGATGTCATGGGACTGAATAGTTACGCGCTAACGGAAACTGTCCAAGATTGCCAGCTGCGGCGGTTGTCGGTGGCTGTCGACACAATGTCGACCATGCTCACCGTGAAGGATCCTCACGAGACGTGGCGAACGGAACTGCTCACACCGGTCGCGCTGCGGTGCGGAAGCCCCGGACTGAGCACCACCTTCGAGGACGTCCCCTCGGGATGGCGCAGTGCTCCGGTCCGGGCTCTGCGGTGCACGGACGTGGACGGTTCCTGGGCGGTCCTGGTCACGGTGGTCCGTGGCCATCGCCGACAGCCGGGCGACTCGCTCGTTGGCAACGAGTTCGGCCGTGACCCGCACACCGCCTACGACCTGGACTCGCCCGGCGACCTGGTGTACGAGCTGCAGGTGACCGAGGACGACGGGTCCGACGAGCCCGAGCTGCTGGCGTTCCGGCTCTTCGGTGACCCGCAGGAGGCCGGGGCGGAGGTGCTGCGGTGGGCCGGGAAGAAGGCGGCGTACTCGGTCAGCCCGTCGGTCGAGCGGGCCGAGATGCGTCAGCGCCGGGACCGTCGACAGTTCGACCATCGCCAGGCCGGTGCGGCATCGCCACCGGTCCGGGTCGGCGTGGTGTCGGACGAGGCCGCCGCCGACCTCGACGCCCTCGACCTGCCCTCGTTGTGCTGGCACTTCCCGCGCGGGAACACCGGCGCCTACCTGCGGTCCGCAGTGGTCGCACTGGCCGGCTACGGCGAGCAGCGGCCGCACCTGCGGGGCCGGTGGCTCACCGCACGGGTCGAGGGCGAGGGGTTGGTCATCGGCATCGACGACCTGATCCCTGCCAACCAGCGGCACCGCTGGGACAACGCCCGTTGGCTGTGGGACCGCCGACAGGCGAACACCCCGGCAGGGCTTCGCTGGCAGGTCGATCGGGTCGAGCTGGCCGCCCCTGCGGTCGCGGCCGTCCGCCGTGGCGCGTTGCCCGAGGCGCTGACCAACGCCGGGGTGGAGACGGATCCGGAGCTCGACGCGTTGCTGACCGGGGTGCCGTACCGGCTCTCCGACGCCGAACTCACCCCGACCTGGGTGGCGAACCTGTACCGCGGTCTCGCCGACCTCGCGCCCTGGCGGCTGGACGCGGCGTACCGAGGTTGGCGTGACGCCCGACAGGCACAACGGCTTCCGGTCCAGGACCCGGTTGTCCTGTTCGGCCTCGGCGGCGTCGGCGCGGCCCGTAAACCGAAGCTGGCGCTCGACCACACCGGCGACGCCCCACTACTGCGCCTGATCCACACCGGCAGCAGCGCGGTGCTGCCGTACGTGCACTGGACGGTGCCCACCGACCTTGGCGCCCACCTGTACGGGTGGCAACCGAGCCTGCCGTACCCGCACTGACTGACGTCTGCGGGCGTGGCAGCGACTGACGGGGCCAGAGCATGCGCTCCGGCCCCGTCAGTACGAGCGGTCGACTACTGCTTGAGCATGTTGTCCAGCAGCAGGGCGCAGCGGATCAGTCCGAGGTGGCTGTACGCCTGCGGGTGGTTGCCCAGGCCCCGCTCGGCGAGCGGGTCGTACTGCTCGGGGAGCAGCCCGGTCGGGCCGGCGGTCAGCACCATCTGCGCGAACAGTTCCTCGGCGTCGGTGCGGCGGCCGGTGCGTAGGTACGCCTCGATCAGCCACGCCGTGCAGATGTGGAACCCGCCCTCACGGCCGGGCAGGCCGTCGTCCCAGTGGTAGCGGTAGACGACCGGGCCGCTGCGCAGGTCCGCCTCGATCCGCAGGACGGTGGACAGGAAGCGCGGGTCGTCACCCGGGAGCAGGCCGGAGAGGCCGATCCAGAGCGACGAGGCGTCCATGTCCTCGTCCCCGTACGCGACGCTGTACGCCTCGACGTCGGAGTGCCAGCCGTGCTCCAGCACGTTGGCGCCGATCCGGTCGCGCAGGTCCTTCCACTCGGGCCGGTCCTCGCCGCCGTGCTCGCGCATCACGTGCAGCGCGCGGTCGACGGTCATCCAGCACATCACCTTGGAGAAGACGTGGTGCCGGGGCGGCAGCCGGGCCTCCCAGATGCCGTGGTCGGGCTCGTGCCAGCGGCGGCGGACCGCCTCGACCATGTTCTCCAGGACCCGCCACTCGTCGTCACGGACCGAACCGCGAGCGTCGGCAACGGCCGCGATCAGGTCGGCGATCGGGCCGAAGACGTCCAGCTGCAACTGGTGGTTGGCGAGGTTGCCGACCCGGACCGGCCGGGAGCCGGCGTACCCGGGCAGCGTGTCGATGACCGCCTCGGCGCCCAGCTCGTAGCCGTCGATGGTGTAGAGCGGGTGCAGTCGCTCCGGGTGCCCGCCGGTGCGCTCGATGCAGCCGTCCACCCAGCGCAGCAGCGCCTCGGCCTCCTCGACGGAGCCCAGGTCGACAAGTGCGCGGGCGGTCAGCGCGGCGTCGCGCAACCAGCAGTAGCGGTAGTCCCAGTTACGGACGCCGCCCAGCTCCTCGGGGAGTGAGGTGGTCGCCGCGGCCAGGATCGAGCCGGTGGCCTCGTGGCAGAGCCCGCGCAGGGTGAGGGCGCTGCGCGCGACCAGGTCCCGGGCGGTGGACGGCAGCCGCAGCGAGGCCACCCAGTCCTTCCACGGCTGCTCGGCGGCGGCCTGCCGCTCGTGGATCGGCACCCGGTGGTGCTCCAGGCTGTGCGTGCCGAAGCGCAGCTCCAGCACGACCTGGCCACCGGCGGCGGAGAGGTCGACTATCGCCTTGGCGGTCTCGTAACCGCCGTCGTTGCCGACCTCCCACTCCAGGCCAGGTGCGTAGAGCGCGACCGGTTCGTTGGAGCCGAGCACCAGCAGGCCGTCGCCGAGCGGCTGCAACTGCACGGCCACCTGGCCGAACTCGGGCCTCGGCGCGAACTCCACCTTGGCCTTGCCACTGCCGGTCAGCACCCGGACCAGGGTCGAGTCGCCGGTGATGACCGCCGGGCTGTCGTCCGGGGTGGTCTCCCGGGCCGGCTTGTCCAGCCAGTCGGTGACGGTGAGCCCGGACCAGCGGGTCTCCACGGTCATCGTGCCGGAGCGGTAACGCTGGCCCAGCGGGATGCCGCCACGTTCCGGGGTGATGCTGAAGTGGCCGGCCGGGCTGCCACCGACCAGGTCGGCGAAGATCGCCGCCGAATCCGGCTTGGGGTGGCAGAGCCAGCTCACCTTGGCCTCGGGGGTGAGCAGAGCGACGGTACGACCGTTGGCCAGCATGGAGTGCCGTTCGATCGGCACCGCCCGCTCACCGAACAGCCAGTGCCGCCGGGTCTCCAGCAGCAGCGCCAGCGCCCGGGCGGCCTCCAGCGGGTCAGCCACCCGGTAGCTGGCCTGGGTGTCGCCAGGGCCGATCTTGATGCCGAGGTCGGGACCGTGCAGGTGAGCGAACCCGTTCTCGTCGGTGACGTCGTCACCGATGAACAGCACCGCGCTGGAGGCGAGCTGGGTCCGCAACTGGTCGAGTGCGGTGCCCTTGTGGGTGGCCACCACGGAGAGTTCGATGACCTCCTTGCCCTGGGTCACAGTGACGCCGTCGAAGGTGGCCGGACCGTTGCGGACCGCCTCGATGGCGGCGGCGGCGATCTGCGGGTCGACCCCACGGGTGTGCATCGCGACGCTTGCCGGTTTGCGTTCCAGCCGGATGCCCGGGTGCTGGGCGGCGATCTCACGCAGCGCGTTGCGGACCTGGGTCCGCACGGCGACCAGCTCGGGGGAGAGCCGCTCGACGAAGCCGATGTCGAACTCGGAGCCGTGGCTGCCGACGAGGTGCACCTCGCTGGGCAGCCGCGAGAGCGCGGCCAGGTCGCGCAGCGCCCGACCGGAAACCACCGCCACGGTGGTCTGCGGCAGCGCGGCGAGCGCGCGGACCGCGGCCACCGACTCGGGCAGCGGCACGGCGGTGCTCGGGTCCTCCACGATCGGCGCCAGCGTGCCGTCGTAGTCGCAGGCGACCAGGAGCTGGGGGACCCGGGCGATCCGGCCGATGGCGGAACGCAACTCAGGGTCCATGACCCCGGTGGCGATTGCCGCCCCATCATTGACAAACGTGTTCACTCGGCCTCCGCCTCGGGAACTCCGAGCTCCGAGAGGAAAGACTTGGCCCAGTGGCCCACGTCGTGGGTACGCAGGTGACGTTGCATTGTCCGCATCCGGCGGCGTGCCTCGGTTTTCTCCACGTGCACTGCCCGGAGGAGGGCGTCCTTGACCGCGTCCGGGTCGTGCGGGTTACACAAAAATGCCTGGCGAAGCTCGGTGGCGGCGCCGGCGAACTCACTGAGTACGAGCGCACCACCCTGGTCGGCACGTGATGCTACGTATTCCTTCGCCACGAGGTTCATTCCGTCTCGCAGCGGGGTCACCATCATCACGTCGGCAGCAACGTACATCGCCGCCAGCTCACTGCGACTGTACGACTGATGGAGGTAATGGACCGCCGGCACGCCGACCCTGCCGAACTCGCCGTTGATCCGACCGACCTCGCGCTCCACCTTCACCCGTAGTGCCTGGTAGTGCTCCACGCGCTCGCGGCTGGGTGTGGCGACCTGAACCATGACCGCGTCGGGAACTGTCAACTTTCCGTCAGCCAGCAGCTCCCGGAAGGCCTTGAGTCGCAACTCGATGCCCTTTGTGTAATCCAGCCGGTCCACGCCCAGGATTATCGTCTTCGGGTCGCCCAACTCGGCGCGAATCTGCTTGGCCCGGGCCTGGATCGCCGGATCGGCGGCCATCCGCTCCATCTCCTGGGTGTCGATCGAGATGGGGAAGGCGCCCGCCTTCACCTGCCGACCGTCGACCTGGATCATCTGCCCCTCGTAGCGCAGCCCGAGCAGGTGCCGGGCCAGCCGGACGAAGTTCTGCGCGGCCAGCCGCTGCTGGAAACCGACCAGGTCGGCGCCGAGCAGACCGCGCAGGATCTCGGTACGGAACGGCATCTGCATGAACAGCTCGATCGGCGGGAACGGGATGTGCAGGAAGAACCCGATCCGCAGGTCCGGGCGGAGCTCACGGAGCATCGCCGGCACCAACTGGAGCTGGTAGTCCTGCACCCAGACCGTCGCGCCCTCGGCCGCCACGTCGGCTGCGGCCTCCGCGAACCGGGCGTTGACCAGGCGGTACGCCTCCCGCCACCGGCGCTTGTAGGCCGGCGTCTCCACCGCGTCGTGGTAGAGCGGCCAGATCGTCGCGTTGGACTGGCCCTCGTAGTAGCGTTCCAACTCCTCGGCGCTGAGCGGGACCGGATGCAGCCGGATCCCCTCCAGGTCGAACGGCTCGGGGGCGGCGCCGGTGCCACCGGCCCAGCCGACCCAGGTGCCCTTGTGTTCGGCGAGTACGGGATGCAGCGCGGTGACCAGCCCGCCAGGGCTGCGTCGCCACTGCCGGCCCTCGGGTGTGCTCACCTCGTCGACCGGCAGACGGTTCGCCACTACGACAAAGGAGCTACGGACGGTCACGATCGGCCACCTCCGGGTACGTACTGACGGGTCCACCGCGATGAGCGTACTGAGCGTAGCTGCGGCGTCTTGTGCCCCGTGCCGGAGTCTCCTACCCGCCTCGGTGCGACCGAATCCTAAAGGTGATCTTGTCGACAGCCTGCGGGTCAGAGGTCGATGATCGGCCATTCCTTGGGCAGCACCTCGCCGAGCAGCTCCCGCCGATCAGTCATGATCGGTACGAGGGGGCGCGACGCAGCCTCCATGGCGAGCTGGGCGAGATCCATGCGCCCGTCCATTCGGCGAGACCAGCCACCGAGGATGGCGCACATGTCGGCTTCGACTGGTGTGACCCGGATGTTCGGCAGCGCCGAGAGCAGTTCCAGTAGTTCCCATTGCTCGGGAGTCGCCTGCTGGTGTGCCCGCGCGAGGCAGAGCGCCGGCACGAGTACATCGAGAGCGTGGTCGGCGACTTCGGCGATCCGGTGCCCCACCTCCTGGGTTGTCGCGGAATAGGCGAGTAGTGCAGTTGTGTCGAGCGCGAGGCCGAAGGTCGTCACCGGCGGACCCTTGCACGGGCCGCTTCGATCTCTGCCTGCAATTGAGCGGCCTGGGCGCGCAGTTCGGGGGTGATGCTGGCCTTGGCCTGCTCCATCTCCGCATGTGCACGCGCCAAGCCTTCATCGGTCAGCTTGAAGCCAACGCTTCGGAGGATCTCCCGGGTCTTTTCCCCGGCTACCCGACTCCGCAAGGAGTCCGCCACGAAGGCGGACACGTTAGGTTCCAGTGCGAGTCTCTCCGCAAGATCGTCGGGCAAACTGATGGTGATCTTCTTGGTCATACCGAAACCGTAATTTGCCTTACCGGCTCTGGCAAGGAGGCTCGCCCGCGTACCCCTGGGGCGGGGTGATGTGGGCGAAGCGCGCCGTACCTGTCAGGATTGACGATGGCGTGCGCGCGGCCGGCTCCCGGCCGGCGGCGGCGGGCGGTCCTCGCAGCCCGCGCCGCGCCGCCGATCAGCGACAGCAACCGACGGAGGTAGCCCGCACCGTGGCCCAGTACATCTACGTCCTGGAAAAGGCGCGCAAGGCGCACGGCGACAAGGTCGTGCTCGACAACGTCACGTTGAGCTTCCTGCCGGGAGCCAAGATCGGTGTGCTCGGTCCGAACGGCGCCGGTAAGTCCAGCCTCCTCAAGATCATGGCAGGGCTGGACAAGCCGAGCAACGGCGAGGCCCGACTCATGCCCGGCTACACCGTCGGCATGCTCGCCCAGGAGCCCCCGCTCAACGAGGCCAAGACCGTGCTCGGCAACGTCGAGGAGGCGGTCGCCGAGACCAAGGCCAAGCTGGAGCGGTTCAACAAGATCGCCGAGCAGATGGCCACCGACTACTCCGACGAGCTGATGGAGGAGATGGGCAAGCTCCAGGAGGAGCTTGATCACCTCGACGCCTGGGACGTCGACTCCAAGCTCGAACTGGCCATGGACGCGCTGCGCTGCCCGCCGCCGGACGCCGACGTGACCCAGCTCTCCGGTGGTGAGCGTCGCCGGGTCGCGCTCTGCAAGCTGCTGCTGGAGGCGCCCGACCTGCTGCTGCTCGACGAGCCCACCAACCACCTGGACGCGGAGAGCGTCTCCTGGCTGGAGCAGCACCTGGCGAAGTACGCCGGCACCGTCATGGCGATCACCCACGACCGGTACTTCCTCGACAACGTGGCCGGCTGGATCCTGGAGCTGGACCGCGGCCGGGCGATCGGGTACGAGGGCAACTACTCCACCTACCTGGAGAAGAAGGCCGCCCGGCTGGCCGTCGAGGGCCGCCGCGACGCCAAGATGAAGAAGCGCCTCACCGAGGAGCTGGACTGGGTCCGCTCCAACGCCAAGGCCCGGCAAACCAAGTCCAAGGCCCGCCTCGACCGGTACGACGAGATGGCCAGCGAGGCGGAGAAGACCCGCAAGCTGGACTTCGAGGAGATCCAGATCCCGCCGGGCCCGCGCCTGGGCAGCACGGTGATCGAGGCGCAGAACCTCAGCAAGGGCTTCGGCGACCGGCTGCTGATCGACAACCTGTCGTTCTCGCTGCCGCGCAACGGCATCGTCGGCATCATCGGTCCCAACGGCGTCGGCAAGACCACGCTGTTCAAGACCATCGTCGGGCTGGAGGAGCCGACCAGCGGGTCGGTCCGGGTCGGCGAGACGGTCTCGCTGTCGTACGTCGACCAGAACCGTGAGGGCCTCAACGGCGACAAGACCGTCTGGGAGGTCGTCTCCGACGGACTGGACTACCTGATGGTGGGCAAGGTCGAGATGCCGTCGCGGGCGTACATCGCCGCGTTCGGCTTCAAGGGCCCGGACCAGCAGAAGCCGACGAAGGTGCTCTCCGGCGGTGAGCGCAACAGGCTCAACCTGGCGCTGACCCTGAAGATCGGCGGCAACGTCATCCTGCTCGACGAGCCGACGAACGACCTGGACGTGGAGACGCTGTCCAGCCTGGAGAACGCGCTGCTGGAGTTCCCCGGCTGCGCCGTGGTCATCTCGCACGACCGGATGTTCCTGGACCGCGTCGCCACGCACATCCTGGCCTGGGAGGGCGACGACCAGGACCCGTCCAGGTGGTTCTGGTTCGAGGGCAACTTCGAGGCGTACGAGAAGAACAAGATCGACCGCCTCGGCGCGGAGGCCGCCCGGCCGCACCGGGTGACCTACCGCAAGCTGACCCGCGACTGACCGGCCGAGAAGGTGTCTGACCGCTTCGTCTACCACTGCACCCTGCGCTGGTCCGACCTGGACGCGTACGGCCATGTCAACAACTCGCGCTTCCTCACCCTGTACGAGGAGGCGCGGGTGGCGTTGATGTTCGCCGGGGGTCGGGCCTGGGGCGTCGGCTCGTTCGCCGACGGGGTGGTGATCCGCCGGCACGAGGTCGACTACCTGCGCCCGGTCGACTACGCGCTCGGCCGGGCCACCGCGGAGGCGGCACCCACAGTGCGGATCGAGCTGTGGGTGGAGGAGATTCGGGCCTCCCGGTTCACCGTCGCCTACGAGTTGTACGACGGCGAGGTGCTGGCCAGCCGGGCCCGCTCGGTGCTGGTGCCGTTCGACCTGACCCGCCAGGTGCCCCGGCGGATCACCACCGAGGAACGGGACTTCCTGCTCACGTACGCGCCGCAGGGCGGTGTGGCGTGACCCGGCCGGGCACCGCCGAGCCGGGCCGGACGGCGGCGCACACCCACGGTGTCACCGGAGTGGCGGACGCGGGCGCCTTCCTGGCCCGGCTGGTCCGGTTGGATCCGGTCGCGCCGGTCCGGCTGCGGCCGGCCGGCGCACCGGGCCGGGTCGCCCTGTGGGCCCGGCTGCCCTGGCAGGTCCTGGTGGTCCGCACGGTTGCCGGTGGGCCGGCCGACGGCGTCGCGGAGGACGTCACGGTGGCAGCCGCGGACCTGCTCGCCGAGCTGGAGCGGGGCGGCACGACCCTGCCGACCCGCCGGGACGCCCAGTGGCGGTGGCCGCTGCCGCCGACGCGGAGCCGCCAGGTGGAGACGCTGCCCGTTGCCGAGTTGCGACGGATCGCCGACGCGGCGGCGGGCACCCTGCGGACGGCGAGTGCGCAGGGTGTGGCCGGCCGTGCCGTGGGCCAGCGGGCCCTGCGTGACGCGCTGCTCGACCACGTGGCGGTGCTGATCACCCCGGACGGCACGCCCGCCGCGCCGGTCGAGGTGCCGCAGCGGTTGGTGCAGGGGGTGGTCCGGATGGGCTTCCTCGGCGCCGCCGACGGCTCGGCGGCTGGCGAGGGCGGGAGCGCCGTTCAGGTGCGGGTGGCCGGTCGTTGGGTCGGCCTGGTGGGACCGCACGGAGCGGCTTGGTTGCAGAAGGCCACGGATCTTGCCGTGACACCCCTGATCGCTCGTCCGAACGGATGACCCCAGATCATTCTTCTGGTCAGGGGCGGTCGTTGGGGGGGTGCTTCAACCCGGCTGTCCGGGTACCGTCCATCCTCGGATCCAACGCACCGTAGGCGACTGGATCCGCTGGGGAGTGAGGTGCGCGAGCGATGCCGTGGTGGTCATGGCGCCCCGGTCCCGCCGAAGGCGGCGATCCGGAAACCCGAAGCGGGATCACAGTCGATAGCGCGGTCCGGATCGGGCCGCCCAGCCCTCGCCAACCGGGGGACGACTGCCCGTCCAACGAGCGGCCCGTGCTGACCGAGATGCCCGCCACCGTCGAGCCGGTGAGTCTGCGCCGGGTCTGTGACGCGCTCGATCTGCTCGACGTGCGTTACCTGGCCGACGGCGACGGCAACCTGCTGGCGATGTGGGAGCGGCACGCGGTGCTGGTCACCCTCGAAGGGCCGGAGGACGAGATCCTGGTCATGCGGGCACGTCCGCACGCCACGGTCCCGCCGGACTGGGCCGACCGGGCGTACCGGGTGGTCAACGAGTGGAACCACACCCGCCGGTTCTGCAAGGCGTACATCGGTGACCCGACCGAGCGCGGTCAGCTACCGATCTACGCCGAGCTTCAGGTGCCCCTGGGTGCCGGCACCCACGACGCGCTCCTGGTCGAGATGCTCGACTGCGGCGCGGCGGTCGCCACCAGCTTCGTGGACTGGCTGCACGACGAGGGCGCGCTGCTCTGACGCCGCTCCGTGGGGCGGATCAGCGGCCGTTGGCCGGGTCGTCCTCGACGTTGACCATGAAGTACGCGGCCCGCTCCAGGTAGTCCCAGAGGGTGCTGGCGATCTCCGGCTCAAGGTCGAGCCGGTCCACGGCGCGGCGCATGTTCCGCAGCCAGGCGTCCCGCTCGGCCGCGCCGATCCGGAACGGCGCGTGGCGCATCCGCAGCCGCGGGTGCCCGCGCTGAGCGGAGTACGTGTTCGGCCCGCCCCAGTACTGCATCAGGAACAAGGTCATCCGGTCCGCGGCCGGGCCCAGGTCCTCCTCCGGGTACATGGGTCGCAGCAGGGGGTCGGTGGCGACGCCGGTGTAGAACTCGTCGACCAGCTTGCGGAAGGTGGGTTCGCCGCCGACCGCTTCGAAGAGGGTCATCGACGCACCGGGACGGTCGGATTCACCTGCGGAAGTCACCGTTCCATCCTGCCAGGTGCGTCCGGTGCCGACCCGACCCGCACGGCGTGCGTCGGATCACGCCGGGTCGACAACCCCGAATATGGGGCACCCGGCCTGCGCGGGTGGGGGTCGGTCCGACGGTCAGGTGACCGCGTGCCGGCGGTGGCCGTCACCGGCATGCGGGTCGGACGTGCCTTCCACCGGGCGGTCGCTGGCCGGATCGCCGAGCCCGGATGGCGGCGGATCTGCGTTGGCCAACGAGGCGGCGGTGATCGCGTCGTCCACCGTCTGCCGGTCCGGCCAACGCAGCGTGGCCACCGCCATCAGCACCACCCCGGCTGCGCTCCAGACCCCCACCACGATCGGAATGGGGAACCGTTCGGCGAGCATGCCGGTGACCAGCACCGCGAGGCCCTGGATGACCTGTATGCCGGTGGCCATCACCCCGAAGGCGCGGGCTCGGAAGCCGTTGGGCAGCGCCTGGACGAACAACCCGTTGGCCATCGGCATCATGCCGGCGACTGCG
Source organism: Micromonospora sp. NPDC051227 (assembly GCF_044455385.1). Lineage (NCBI taxonomy): Bacteria > Bacillati > Actinomycetota > Actinomycetes > Micromonosporales > Micromonosporaceae > Micromonospora > Micromonospora sp. NPDC051227. The sequence goes on along the minus strand of NZ_JBITET010000024.1, from coordinate 39,815 downwards.
AACCCGCAGAGCGCGGCGAGCAGCGCGACCACCAGCGGCGGGGGGTCGAGTAGCACCGGTACGAGCATCAACGGGGCGATCACCGCGAGCGGCCGCATCAGCTTCAGGCGGCGAGCCGGCCCGAACAGGCGACTCACCAGCAAGCCACCGAGGATGAAGCCGATCGGGTTGGCCACCATGATCGCTGCTTGTGCGGTGCCCGCGCTCACCGCGCCACGGCTCTCATCGTTGGCCCAGGCTGCGGCCAGGCCCTCGGGAACGATCGAGAAGAGCATCGAACTGAACACCAGCACCGCGATGGCCCGCAGCACCGGTGTGCGGAACACGATGCCGAACCCCTGCCGGGTCTCCTGCAGCAGGTGGCTGCGGTGCTCCGGGTTCATCACCGCCGGGCGGTGACGCACACCGAGGCGAACCAGCAGCGCCGAGAAACCGAACGTGACAGCGTTGAACAGCAGCGCCGCCTCCGGGTCGACAGCGGCGACAGCGGCGCCGAAGACGTACCCCACGACCTGGGCGGCCTGCCCGACGCTGCTGTTCAGCGACAGCCCCAGCACCAGTCGGTCCCCGGTGAGCAACTGTGGGATCAGCGCGGACTTCGCCGCCTGGCTCGGCGGGTTGGCCAGCGTGGCGGCGAAAATGAGCACCAGCACCGCCTGGTAGGGCAGGCCCGGAATGGCGATGAGCAGCATCAGCGCCATTCGGATGATGTCGCATGCCACCATCACCCGTCGGAACGGGTATCGCTCCGCGAGTGCGGCGAGCACGGGGCCGCCGAGCAGCCAGGGCAGGAAGCTGACCGCGAAGGCAGCCGCGGAGAGCGCGACGGACCGGGTCTGCTGATAGACGAGCAGGGTTACGGCGGCCTTCGCGACATAGTCGCCGACCCAGGAGAGAGCGCCAGCCACGAACACAGCCCGGAACTCGTGCTGGGCGAAGACTTCGCGAAATGTGGCGGGGCCTTCCGCGGAAGGTCGCTCGTCAGGCACCGTCGCCTCCATCGGCCCCGGCTCGGCCGCTCGTGGCAGCCCGGCCGGAAGCGCTCGTCAGATCTACGGATCAGCGAGGATGTGATCACGCTTTGGTGGGAACGCGTGCTCCGGATTCTGCCCGATTGTCTGACAACTAGCTAGGTCGAACGGGCCGTTCGTCGCCTCCCCGACTGAACGAACGGACGATACCCGAGGGGCCGGCCGGCTCGCGACCCCTGAATTGCCGGACAGTGTCGGCGGTGTCAGGTGGCGCCGCCCTGACCGGTCTCACTCTCGGGCAACGGCCGGGTCGACAGACCGGGATAGATGCGGGCCGCAGCGATCTGTGCGGTGATCCCCGAATTTTCCAGCGCCTCGGCGAGACGCCGACGCAGTTCCCGGCCCACCGCGAACTGCCCGTCCGCGGTGGTCTTCACCACGGTGCGGATGACCGCGCCGTCGACCGTCACCTGCTCGACACCCAGCACCTCGGGCGCCTCCACGATCTCCGGTGACAGCTCCGGGTCCATGGCGATCGAGGCGGCAGCGGTCCGTAGCACCGCCGTGGCCTCCTCGGTGCTGTTGAAACCGATGGGCAGGTCCACCACCACGAGGGCCCAACCCTGGCTCTTGTTGCCCACCCGGATGATCTCGCCGTTGCGGATGTACCAGAGCACACCGCGGCCGTCGCGCACGGTGGTGACCCGCAGGCCGACCGACTCGACCACGCCCATCGCCTCGCCCAGGTCGACGTTGTCACCCACGCCGTACTGGTCCTCGATCAGCATGAAGAGGCCGGCGATCAGGTCCTTCACCAGGCTCTGCGCGCCGAAGCCCAGCGCGACGCCGGCGATCCCCGCGCTGGCAAGCAGCGGAGCCAGGTCGAAACTGAACTCCCGCAGGATCATCAGCAGTGCGATGCCGAAGACGAACGCGGTGGTCAGGCTGCGCAGCACCGACCCGATCGCCTCGGCCCGCTGCCTCCGTCGCTCGGGCACGAACTCGGCCGGGTCGACCGCGGCGGTGGGTACCCGCTCGCGCAGCGGCCGCAGCATCGTCGGCACCGCACCGTCGGTGGTCGTCCGGACCAATCGGTTGATCGTCCGGTGCAGCGCCCAGCGGGCCACCATCGCCAGTGCCAGGATCAGCAGCACCCGAAGCGGTTTGAGCAGGATCCAGTAGCTTCCCTCGGCGAACCATGCCGACCCGGTGATCCGGTAGATCCACTCGCAGGAGGTGCTGCCCTGGCAGCTCACCGAGACGGCGTCGGACAGGGCTAGGGGCGTCACACTGGCGGCACTCACCCTGTCTTCGTACCGCAAGGGGCCCGAGCGCCCGCCGCCGACCCACCGGCCGGCGTGAGGGTCGGGCGGTGACAGACCATGGCGTGGCATGCTCGCTGGTGAGTTGGATCGATCACCATCCCTGCCGACACCGACTTCGTCTGGGTCGAGGGCACCGGCATCATCCGAGACGAACTCGACCCGTGGTTGGACGCCTCGGTGTACATACAGGGCGATCTCGATGACCAGGAGCGCTTGCTGCTCGCTCGCGACGGTGACTCCTCCGAACAGCAGGAGCACGTGACGAACTGGCTGCGGGAGGAACTGCCCTTCCTCTAGCACGTTCACCCACGGCACATGGCGGTGCGAGTGCCCGCCGTGGAAACCACGGTCTAGCGGCCTGTCCGCCCCGGCATGGCAGGGTTCGCCCGGTCCAGAGCGGCGATCCGCCCGGATGCGGATGATCCTCATACCCCATGAGGGATTAGTACGTGCAATCCGGGGTCCGATCAGGGACTATTGGCGCAACGGACGTCGGTGATCGGCCCGGCGTCGACCGTGTGGGCCCTTGTGCCCGGCCCCGGTCGGCGGCGGTCCCCAGCAGCCGCTGAACCGGGAGGGTGAGCGCGATGCCTGACATACGACCCACGGTGGGCTCCGGCGCGCTGGTCCTCAACGCCACCTACGAGCCGCTGTGTGTCGTGTCGGTGCGTCGCGCCGCGATCCTCGTCCTCTCCGCCAAGGCGGTCTGCGTCGCCGACGGTGACGGCATCCTGCACAGCGCCCGCGACGCACTCCCGGTGCCATCAGTGGTCCGGCTGACGCGCTTCGTCCGGGTGCCGTACCGAACGCATGTCGGGCTGTCCCGCCGGGCGATCTTCGCCCGGGACGGGTGGCGGTGCGCCTACTGCCGGGGCCCGGCCGAGACCATCGACCACGTCTTTCCGCGCAGCCGGGGTGGCCGGCACGCCTGGGAGAACGTGGTCGCGGCGTGTGCCAGGTGCAACCACACCAAGGGCGACAAGACCCCGGCCGAGATGGGGTGGCGCTTACACGCCTTGCCGGCCGCGCCGAAGGGCACCGCCTGGCGGGTGCTGGGCCACCGCGCCCCCGACCCCCGCTGGGCCGACTGGCTGGACCTGCGGGAGCCCGAGGCAGCCGCCTGACCCCGCAGGGTGTGGTCAGGCTCCGGATTCCGGGCGGATTGCCCGGCGCGCTGCGCGTTCGTGGCGGTCGACAGCTCGGCGGTGCGCGATCGCGAGTAGCCGGTCGATCTCGGGCAGCAGTTGCGGACCGGGCATGACGACGCTGGCGAAGCCGTACTGTGCGTAGCCCGGGTGCGGTACGAGGGTGTCCAGCCGGGCGAAGTCGAACTCGTGCCGGTGCTCCTCGAACGCCTTGGGCGGGAAGCCGAACAGCCGCTCGAACTCGGCCCGGCCCAGGTCCAGGTTGAGGCGGAAGACGCCGGGGCGGTCAAGCTGTGCGGCCTCGTCGAAGCCGGGCACGTCGTGCTCGACGATGGTGGCGAACGGCTGGCGGCGGTCCGGGCCGACGAAGAAGAACCGGTCGCCCCAGGCCGCCTCGGGTGATCCGTTCTCCTCGCTCGCCACGACCTGCTCGACGCCGGGCAGTGCGGCGATCCGATCGGCGAGCACGACCGTGTCGACACCGGTCGGGACGTGCAGGACCGCGTCGGCGTGTTCGATGGTGGCCTGGTCCAGCGGGAAGTAGCGGTAGTCGTGCGTTCGCTGCTCGGCCGCTGCGATGTCGGATGTCGGCAGGTACCGGGGAAGGCTGGTCTCCTGCTGGAGTCGGCCCTCGTAGGTCGAGGCGGCGGGGGGCCCGATGCCGAGCGCCGGGCTCGCGCCCAGGCTGCCGGCGATCACCGCGTACCGGTCGCCCAGCAGCGACGCGACGATGGCGCCGGCGCCGGCCCATGACACCTTCGTGTCGGCCAGCGTCATCGTGCTCACGTGACGCTGGAGGTGCGTGTTGTGCGCGAAGACCAGTGTGGGCCCGCGGTGTGCCTCGGCCGAGCGGATCGCGAGCAGGTTCTCGGCCATCAGCGCGTCCCGGACCGCGGCCAGGCGGGCGAAGCGTTCCTCCTGGGCCAGTGGTGCGGCGGCCGCGGCGTGGTAGCGCAGCAACGCGACAGCGGCCGTGGCGTGCACGAACGCCGCCGGCCAGCCCGCTGACTTCCACGGCGCCCGCAGGTACAGCTCGGTCAGCAGGTCGTCGGCGAGCACCCGCAGTCGCTGGGCGTCGGTCGAGCGCCCGACCGATCGGCCGGGTTCCCAGATCGCGGCCGTGTCACTCCACCGCACCTCGTCCCCGATCAGGTCGTCGATCTCGGCGGCCCGGTCCAGGTCGAGGAACTGGCAGACCCGGGTGAGGTGGCGGCGCGGGCTCGGGGCGCTCTCCAACTCCACCGGGGCGTCGAAGCCGTGGAACGTCAGGCGCTCGGCGGCCGGCCGTCCGGCGTTCCACTCCCGCATTCGCAGCAGAAGGTCGCGGTTGGCCGGGGCCGCTCCGAATCCGTGGCTGAACCCTTCAGCGAGCGCCCGGTCGAGCGTCACAGCGGCGACGCCCTGCACGAAGTCGTCGGCGATCAGCCCGGCCGTCCGGTCGCTCTCCACGGCGATCGAGCGGTAACCGTGCTCCGCCAGCGACAGAAAGGCCTCGTTGCGAAGCTGGAGGAAGGCGGACTCACCGTGCGTCGGCTCGCCGAGCGCGAGCAGCTCCGAGGATACCGCCAGCAGGTTGAGAAAAGGTGGCATTCCATGAACCGTATCGTTGAACCAGCGGTTGAAACTCACGAGCGGTGGAGCGCGGTGACAGGCACAAAAGCTTCAAACCCAGTGGTACGCCGACCGGTCGACCTCGCGCGCGCCCACGGTCTCTCCGCACAGGCCGTGCGCAACTACGAACGAGACGGCATCCTGCCGCCGGCCCAGCGCACGCCGAACGGCTACCGTCGCTTCACCGAGCTGCACGCCAAGGCGCTGCGTGCCTACCTCGCGTTGATCCCGGGGCACGGCTATGCGGCCAGCGGCGAGATCATGCGGGCCGTCAACCGGGGTGAGATCGACACGGCGTTGCGTACCATCGACCAGGGCCATGCCCTGCTCCAGCGCGATCGGGAAACCCTGAACGCGGTCGAGGCGGCGGTGGCGACGCTCACCGGAACGGGACCGCAACCGCAGAGCCAGAAAGCCGTGCCGATCGGTGTGCTGGCTCACCGGCTCGGTCTACAGCCGGCCACGCTGCGCAAATGGGAGCGGGCCGGGGTGCTGCGACCGGTACGTGATCCGGTGACCCACTACCGGCTCTACCTTCCCGACGACGTCCGGGACGCCGAACTGGCCCACCTGTTGCGCCGCGGCGGGTACCGGCTCGACCACATCACCGGCGTGCTGCGCCGAGTGCGCGACGCTGGCGGTGCCGAACCGCTCGCCGCCTCGCTGCGCCAGTGGCGGCAACGGCTCACCGAGCGAGGCCGGGCCATGCTCACCGGGGCTGCGCGGCTGGCCGAATACGTCGACGCCGGTCAGCCGCCTGAACGTGCCTTGACCAGCGAGGCGAAGACCACCACGTTGTCCGCGTAGCCGGTCTCGCCGCCGACCCACTGCCCGCCGCAGGTGATCAGTCGGAGGCTCGGGCGGCTGAAGTCTCCGTACACCTCGTCCACCGGCAGTCGGCCCTTGTCGAACTTCTCCACCGAGTTGACCTCGAAGACCGCCACGCGCTGGTCGGTGCGGGTGACCTCGATCTCGTCACCGGAGCGCAGCTCGCGGAGTTTGTGGAAGACCGCCGGCCCGCTGGTGGTGTCGACGTGCCCGACGATCACGGCTGGGCCGTACTGGCCGGGGGTGGGCCCCTGGTCGTACCAGCCGGCCTCCTGGGCGCGGGCCGCGTCCGGCACGGCGATCGTGCCGTCCGGGGCGATGCCGACGTCGTGTACGGGCGCCCGCACGTCGATCTTCTCGATGGCGAGGCTGGTCGGCTGGCTGGCCGGCAGCACCGGGAACTTCTTCGGCGGCGGTCGCAGTCCGGCGCTGAGCCGGTCCGGCAACAGGCTCATTCCGGTCACCTGCTCGACGCCGAGCATCGCCACGATCAGCACCATCAGCGCGGCGATGGCCAGCACCGGCAACCCGGGACTCGTACCGAATCGGTGCCGGGCCGACGGCGGCCCGGCCGCGCGCCGCGGCGGCAGCGGGCGGGCGGCCGGATCCGTGGTGGTGACGCTGGCCGACACGGCCTGCCCGGCGACCCGGCGCAGCCGTCCGGAGACGCGGGCCACCAGCCGGCCGGACGCGCGCAGCGCCGGCCCGGCCCGGAGGCGGGCGCGGCGATCCCGCCGCGCACGCGCGGATCTGCGGATCATGGGTGATCCGGCTCAGGAGCCGGCTCCCGGTCGACGTCGGCCGCCGGCCATCCCGAGCGCGATCGCAGTGGCCACCAACGCCACGCCACCGAGCACCAGCAGCGAGCCGGTGCCGCGCCCGCCGGCCATCCCACCGCCACCGGTCGCCGGGCCCTTGCTGGGTGAGGCCATGTTCAACACGGTCAACGTGGTCGAGGACGTCTGGCCGTTCTCGCAGCGCAGGTCGACCGGGTAGTCACCGGCGGGCTTGTCCCTCGCAATGGTTGCCTGCCCGGTCAGGAAGCCCTTGTCCGGTTTGAGCATCACGTGCCCGAACGCGTCGGAGTGCACGCTGGACTGTCGGTTGTTGTTGTCGTTGTCGCAGCTCGCCTTGATGTTGACCCGGCTGCCGGCCTGGGCGCTGTTCGGTGTCACCTCGACGAAGACGTTCTCGCCGGCTCGCGCCGGCGCGACCGACAACAGGACGAACGCCCCGACCAGCCCCACCAGTGTCAGTACGGACGAGAGCGCGCGGTTGATCGTGCGGATTGCCTGCATGATTTCCCCCCAACCGGCGACGACCGCCGGAACCCTCCCCTGGGCACGCGGGCTGCTTTCCCGCTGGCGCGGGGGCAAACCTGCCCCGCACCCGCCCTGCACCGCCCACGCCCGCCCACGCGCCCCCCACCCACGCCCGCGATCTTGCACTTTCTGCACCGACGAACCAGCGCTTAGCCGACATTTCACCAACAGAAACTGCAAGATCGCCGGGGCCGGTCGCCGGGGCCGGTCGCCGGGGCCGGGGCGGGGTCAGCGCGGGTCAGCGCGGGTCAGCGCGGGTGGGGGATGGGCCCGGTGGTGGGGAGGGGGGTGACGGGGTGCCAGTTCAGCGGGGAGGACAGGACCATCGTGCTCGACGGTTGGCCGTACGGGGCGAGACGGTCGATGACCCCCTCGAACGCGCCGATCGAGCCGGCCGCCACCTTCAGCACGCTGCACGCGTCCCCGGTGATCCGGTGGATCTCCAGGATCTCCGGCCAGTCGGCCACGGCCGGGTCGTGCAGGATGCACCGCGCGCCGTAGCAGGACATCCGGATCAGCGCGACCACGGTACGGCCGGCGCGGCTCAGGTCGACGTGGGCGTGGTAGCCGGTGATGATCCCGGCCTCCTCCAGCCGGCGGACCCGCTCCGCGACGGACGGTGGCGACAGGTGTACCCGCCGGGACAGCTCGCTGAAGGAGAGCCGCGCGTCGGCCTGCAACTCGCGCAGCAGCGCCCAGTCCATGTCGTCCACGCTCAGACCTTACTTTCGTGAACCGACTTCGCCTAGTTGCCTTTGGTTCGCCAGGTGAAGGGGCCGAGAGCCGTTGATTCGGCATTCCGCAGGCCGTTCCGACCGCGAGATCATGACGTCGGCCAGTCCGGGGGAGGGAGACGAGATGGTGGATCAGACGGAGCGGCGGGCGCCGAACCGCCGTGCCACGGTGCAACCGGTGACCCCCGGGCAGCGCGTCGCGCAGGCGGAGCGCACCGGTGGCGAACCGACCCTGGAGTTCGCCGACATGGTGCCGTACGACGCGTACGTGCAGGCCAGCGCCCTGCACAAGATGCAGCACCCGCTCAGCAGCGACCCGGGCGAGATGTCCTTCCTGATGGTCAGCCAGATCATGGAGCTGTACTTCGGGCTGACCTGCCACGAGCTGCGGGAGACCCAGCGGCTGATCCGCGCCGACGAGATCTGGGAGGCGTTGGCCCCGCTGGGCCGAGCCAAGCTGCACCTGGAAGGGCTCAATGCCGCCTGGCAGGGCCTGCGCTGGATGAGCCCGGCCGACTTCAACCGGTTCCGCAATCTGCTCGGTGAGGCCTCCGGCTTCCAGTCGGCGATGTACCGGCAGTTGGAGTTCCTGCTCGGGCTGCGCGACCCGACGCTGATCCGCCCGTTCCGCCGGCAGGCCGAGGTGCATGCCGAGCTGAGCGCCGCGCTGGCCACCCCGAGCCTCTGGGACGACGTGCTCGCGCTGCTCGCCCGGCGCGGCTTCGACCTTCCCGCCGACCTGCTCGACCGGGACGTGGCCGTCGAGCATGACCCGCACCCGTTGGTCGAGGCGGCCTGGGTACGGATCTACGACGACGCCAGCCCGGACAATCACCTGCGGCTGCTCGGCGAGGCGCTGAGCGCTGTCGCCGAGGAGTTCGGCGACTGGCGCTGGAACCACGTCAAGGCGGTGCAGCGGACGATGGGCGCCAAGGTCGGCAGCGGAGGCTCCGCCGGCCTGGCGTGGTTGCAGCGCAGCATGGCCCGGGTGGTCTTCCCGGAGCTGTGGTCAGCCCGCACCGCGATGTGACCGGAGAGCGAGAAGAAGCAATGACGACCCCAGAAGCTGAGCTGCTGGGCTTCGCCGCTGGCGAAGCGCAAGCGCATCGCCGTGACGAGGCCGACCCCGGTCACCGGCACCTGTTCCACGTGCCGCCGGCCGACGGCGGCGACCACCCCGAGTCGGCGTACCTGGCCGGCAACTCGCTCGGCCTGCAACCTCGGGCCACCCGCGACGAACTCCTGGCCGACCTGGACGCGTGGGGGCGGCTCGGCGTGGAGGGGCACCTGGAGGCGGAGCGCCCCTGGCTGCCGTACCACGAGTTGTTGACCGGGCCGGCCGCGCGGCTGGTCGGCGCCCGGCCCGCGGAGACCGTGGTGATGAACTCGCTCACTGTCAACCTGCACCTGCTGATGGTGAGTTTCTACCGACCGGCCGGCGCGCGCACCCGCATCGTCATCGAGGATGCCGCGTTCCCCTCGGACAGCTACGCCGTGCGCAGCCAGGCCCGGTTCCACGGTCTGGACCCGGACGACACAGTGGTCCGGTTGCGTCCGCGCGCGGGTGAGGACGCCCTGCGCACCGAGGACGTGACCGACTACCTGGCCGCCGAGGGCGACCGGGTGGCGCTGCTGCTGCTCGGCGGGGTCAACTACCTCACCGGTGAGCTGCTGGACATCCCGGCGATCACGGCTGCCGGCCGGGCCGCCGGAGCGGTGGTCGGTTGGGACCTGGCCCACGCGGTCGGCAACGTGCCGCTGGCCCTGCACGACTGGGACGTCGACTTCGCCGCGTGGTGCTCCTACAAGTACCTCAACTCCGGCCCGGGTGCGCTGGCGGGCGTCTTCGTGCACGAGCGGCACCTCGGCGACGAGAACCTGCCCCGGTTCGAGGGGTGGTGGAGCACCGCGGCGGCCACCCGGTTCGAGATGACGCCGGTGTCCCGGCCACCGGCCACTGTGGAGGCCTGGCAGATCTCCAACCCGCCGATCTTCGCGATGGGCCCGGTGCGTACCTCGCTGGAGCTGTTCGACGCGGTGGGGATGACCGCGCTGCGCGCGCGCAGCCAGCGCCTCACCGGCTGGCTGGAGTCACTGTTCGACGAGGTGACCGTCGGCCGGCCGCTGCGGGTGGTCACCCCGCGCGACCCGGCCCGCCGAGGCTGCCAGCTCTCCGTGCGCATCGGTTCCGGCAGCGCCAACGAGCTGACCAAACGCCTACGGTACGAACACGGAGTCATCGCCGACGCCCGCGAGCCCGACGTCGTGCGGTTCGCCCCGGTGCCGCTGTACTCCACGTACCTCGACTGCTGGCGTGCCGCCGCGGCGCTCGCTGCCACCGTGGGGGCGACCTCATGACCGCGCGGCGCGACGAGATCGCGATCATCGGTGCCGGGCTGGCCGGCTGTCTGGCGGCCTGCTTCCTGGCCCGGCGTGGCTACCCCGTGGCCCTCTACGAGCGCCGCTCCGACCCGCGCGCCGGCACTACCGAACGCGGTCGTTCGATCAACCTGGCGCTCTCCGAGCGCGGCCTGGACGCGTTGCGCCGCATCGGGCTGGCCGAGCAGGTGATGACCGACGCGCTGCCGATGCGCGGCCGGATGATCCATCCGGTCGAGGGTGAGCAGCAGTTCCAGTCGTACAGCGCGGCCGGCGACCGGGCGATCAACTCGATCAGCCGGGGTGCCCTGAACAACGCCCTGCTGGACGAGGCCGCCGCGTTGCCGGGCGTTCGGGTCGTCTTCGACCACCGGCTGGTCGGGCTCGACCCGACCGACGGCGCCCTGAGCTTCGAGACCCCGCGGGGCCCGGTCGCGGCGAAGGCATCGGTCGTGCTGGGTGCCGACGGCGCCGGCTCCGCGGTGCGCGGGCAACTGCTGGCGTACGGGCTGCTGGACGAGAGCGTGGACTTCCTCGACTACGGCTACAAGGAGCTGACGATCCCGCCGCTGGGCGGGGACTTCGCCCTGGACCCGGACGCGCTGCACATCTGGCCGCGCGGCACCTCGATGATGATCGCGCTGCCGAACCCGGACCGCTCCTTCACCTGCACGCTGTTCTGGCCCAACGACGGTGCCGGCAGCTTCGCCTCGCTGACCAGCGCGGCGGAGATCGAACGGCACTTCACCGAGCACTACCCGGACGTGGTCCCGCTGGCCCCGAACCTGGTCGACGACTACCAGCACAACCCGGTGGGCGTGCTCGGCACGGTGCGCTGCACCCCGTGGCAGGTCAACGGGAAGGTCGGCCTGCTCGGCGACGCGGCGCACGCCATCGTGCCGTTCTACGGCCAGGGCGCCAACTGCGCCTTCGAGGACGTGGTGGAGCTGGACCACTGCCTGGACGAGTGCGCCGACGACTGGTTGGCGGCGCTGCCGCTGTTCCAGCGGCGCCGACAGGAGAACGCCGAGGCCATCGCGACGATGGCGCTGACCAACTTCGTGGAGATGCGGGACAAGGTCGCCTCCCCGGTCTTCCAGACCCGGCGGCGGGTGGAGCACGCACTGGAACGGGCACTGCCCGGCCGGTACGTTTCCCAGTACGAGCTGGTGTCGTTCTCCACCACCCCGTACGCGGAGGTTCGCCGCCGGGTGCGCCGACAGCACCGGGTGCTCGGAGCGGTCGTCGGCGGGGCCGCGCTGCTGGTGGTCGGCGCGATCGGTGCGGCACTGAGCCGAGGGAGGCGGGCATGACCGGCAATTGGGATCCGCGGCTGATGGCCGGCCACGCGCCGAGTGGCCCGCAGCGGTTGCGTAACTTCGTCGCCGGCGAGTTCGTCGACGGCGGGTCTACGTTCGCCAAGGCCAGCCCGGTCACCGGAGAGCAGGTCTTCGAGGTGGACGAGGCATCGCAGTCCACTGTGGACGACGCGGTGGCCGCCGCCCGGGCGGCACTGCGGGGGCCGTGGGGCCGGATGGGGGAGCGCGAGCGTGCCGAGGTGCTGCGCCGCGTCGCCGACGAGCTGGAGCGCCGCTTCGACGACCTGGTCACCGCCGAGGTCGCCGACACCGGCAAGTCCATCGCGCAGGCCCGCACCCTGGACATTCCGCGCGGCGCGGCGAACTTTCGGGCGTTCGCGGAAATCGTGGCGACCGCCCCCACCGAGTCGTTCACGACTGTCACCCCGACCGGCGGCCGGGCACTCAACTACGCGCTGCGCAAGCCGGTCGGCGTGGTCGCGGTCATCGTGCCGTGGAACCTGCCGCTGCTGCTGCTCACGTGGAAGGTGGCTCCGGCGCTGGCCTGCGGCAACGCCGTCGTGGTCAAGCCCAGCGAGGAGACTCCCGCCTCGGCGACGGTGCTCGCCGAGGTGATGGCCGCCGCTGGCGTACCGGCCGGGGTGTTCAACCTGGTGCACGGTTTCGGGCCGGACTCGGCGGGCGAGTTCCTCACCCGTCACCCGGGCGTCGACGCGATCACCTTCACCGGCGAGTCGGCCACCGGCGGCGCGATCATGCGGGCCGCCGCCGACGGGGTGAAGGCGGTGAGCTTCGAACTCGGCGGCAAGAACGCCGGCCTGGTCTTCGCCGACGCCGACCTGGACGCCGCGGTGGCCGGCTCGGTGCGGTCCAGCTTCACCAACGGCGGCCAGGTGTGCCTCTGCACCGAGCGCATCTACGTGCAGCGCCCGGTCTTCGAGGAGTTCACCGCCCGGTTGGCGAAGCGGGCCGGCGAGCTGGCGTACGGCTGGCCGACCGACGAGGCCACCGCCACCATGCCGCTGATCTCCCACCAGCACCGGGCGAAGGTGCTCGGCGCGTACGAGCTGGCCCGCTCCGAGGGCGCCGAGGTGCTCACCGGTGGCGGCACGCCCACCTTCGGCGACACCCGCGACGGCGGGTCGTACGTGCAGCCGACGGTGCTCACCGGGCTCGGCCCGGACGCCCGCACCAACCGGGAGGAGATCTTCGGCCCGGTGGTGCACGTCGCGCCGTTCGACACCGAGGAGGAGGCGTACGCCCTCGCCAACGGCACCGAGTACGGCCTGGCGGCGACCGTGTGGACCCGGGACGTGGGCGTAGCGCACCGGGCCGGCACCCGGCTCGACGCCGGCATCGTCTGGGTCAACACGTGGTTCCTGCGTGACCTGCGTACCCCGTTCGGCGGGGTGAAGGCGTCCGGGATCGGTCGCGAGGGCGGCGTGCACTCGCTGAACTTCTACTCCGAACTCACGAACGTCTGCGTGGACCTGTCGTGAGCCATAGCGAGGGAGCGGGCATGGAAGCTGACATCGAGGCCGCCAACCGGGAGCTGGCCGACGCCCGCAGCACCGGCAAGCCGTGCGCGCCGCTTCGGGGCCGGCTGCTGCCGGAGGGCGACGTCGAGGCCGCGTACCGGGTGCAGCAACTCCAGGCGCGGGCCTGGCAGGGCCGCGGCGAACGCCGGGTCGGCGCGAAGATCGGGTTGACCTCCCGGGCCGTGCAGGAGACCTTCGGGGTGTTCCAGCCGGACTTCGGCATGCTGACCGACGCCATGGCGGTCGGCGACGGGGTCGAGGTGCCCATCGACCGGCTGCTCCAGCCCCGCGTGGAGGCGGAGATCGCCTTCGTGCTCGACAAGGATCTCCCGAACCCGCAGCTCACCACTGTCGACCTGATCCGCGCGGTCGACCACGTGCTGCCGGCGATCGAGATCGTGGACTCCCGGATCGCCGCCTGGGACATCTCCATCGTGGACACCGTCGCCGACAACGCCTCCAGCGGGCTCTTCGTGCTCGGCACCACGCCGCGCCGGCTCGCCGACGTGGACCTGCGACTGTGCGGAATGGTGCTGGAGCATGCCGGCGAACCGGTCTCGGTGGGCGCGGGCGCCGCCTGCCTGGGCAACCCGCTGCACGCCCTGCAGTGGTTGGCCGGCACCCTGGCCCGCGCCGGCGACCCGCTGCGCGCCGGGGACGTGGTGCTCTCCGGAGCGCTCGGTCCGATGGTGCCGGTCACCCCGGGGGCCGCGTACGAGGCCCGGATCTCCGGGCTCGGCTCGGTGCGGACATCCTTCAGCGACAGGGGCGGCCAGTGACCACTGACGTGGCGGTGCTGGGATCGGGAAACATCGGGACCGACCTGATGATCAAGGTATTGCGGCTGAGCGACAGCCTGCGCATGGTGGCGATGGCTGGCATCGACCCGGCCTCCGACGGCCTGGCGCGCGCTCGCCGGCTCGGCGTCGCCACCACCGCCGACGGGGTGGACGGGCTCGTGGCGATGCCCGAGTTCGCCGACGTCGAGCTGGTGTTCGACGCCACCTCGGCCGGCGCGCACCGACGCCACGACGAGGTGTTGCGCGCCCTCGGCCGCACGGTGGTCGACCTGACCCCGGCCGCGCTCGGCCCGTACGTGGTGCCGCCGGTCAACCTCGACGAGCACCTGCACCAGCCCAACGTCAACATGGTGACCTGCGGCGGGCAGGCGACAGTGCCGATCGTCGCCGCGGTACGTCGGGTCACCCCGGTGGCGTACGGGGAGATCGTCGCCTCGATCGCGTCGAAGTCCGCCGGGCCGGGCACCCGGGCCAACATCGACGAGTTCACCGAGACCACGGCCCGCGCCATCGAGGTGGTGGGCGGGGCCGAGCGGGGCAAGGCGATCATCGTGCTGAACCCGGCGGACCCGCCGCTGCTGATGCGCGACACCGTCTACTGCCTCTGCCCGGACGCCGACGCCGACACCGACGCCATCGCCGCCTCGGTCGTCGAGATGGTGGCGGCCGTGCAGGAGTACGTCCCCGGCTACCGGCTCAAGCAGGACGTGCAGTTCGACCGGGTCGAGGCGTACCTGCCGACGCTCGGGCGGCGGCTCACCGCTCTTCAGGTGTCGGTCTTCCTGGAGGTCTCCGGCGCCGGGCACTACCTGCCCGCGTACGCCGGGAACCTGGACATCATGACCTCCGCCGCGCTGCGCACCGCGGAGCGGCTGGTCGCCCTGCGTTCTTCGGAGGTGGCCGCGCCATGACCGAGCTGTACATCCAGGACGTGACGCTGCGCGACGGCATGCACGCCATCGCCCACCAGTACACGGTCGACCACGTACGCACCATCGCCGCCGCATTGGACGCCGCCGGGGTGGCCGCCATCGAGGTGGCACACGGTGACGGCCTCGCCGGCTCCAGCGTCAACTACGGCCACGGCGCCGCCAGCGACGCGGAGTGGATCTCGGCGGCGGCCGAGGTGCTGACCACTGCGAAACTGACCACCCTGCTGCTGCCGGGCATCGGCACGATCGCCGACCTGAAGGCCGCGAAGGCGCTCGGGGTGACAAGCGTCCGGATCGCCACCCACTGCACGGAGGCGGACATCTCCGCCCAGCACATCTCCTGGGCCCGGGAGAACGGCATGGACGTGGCCGGGTTCCTGATGATGTCGCACATGTTCGATGCGGCCGGGCTCGCCGGGCAGGCCAAGCTGATGGAGTCGTACGGGGCGCACTGCGTCTACGTCACCGACTCCGGCGGCCGGCTGCTGATGTCCGACGTGGCGCAGCGGGTCGACGCGTACCGGCAGGTCCTCGCCCCGGAGACGCAGATCGGCATCCACGCCCACCACAACCTGTCGCTCGGGGTCGCCAACAGCGTGCTCGCCGTCGAGCACGGCAGGGTCACCGGGCCCGCGCCGGTCGGCCCCGACGCGGTGCACGGCCGGACCGTCCGCGTCGACGCCTCCCTCGCGGGCATGGGCGCGGGTGCCGGCAACGCCCCGTTGGAGGTCTTCGTCGCGGTCGCCGAGCTGCACGGCTGGAAGCACGGCTGCGACGTGTTCGCGCTGATGGACGCGGCCGACGACATCGTCCGTCCGCTCCAGGACCGGCCGGTCCAGGTGGACCGGGAGACGCTCTCCCTGGGGTACGCCGGGGTCTACTCCAGCTTCCTGCGGCACGCCGAGCGGGCGTCGGCGAAGTACGGCGTGGACGTCCGGTCGATCCTGGTCGAGCTGGGCCGCCGTCGGATGGTGGGCGGCCAGGAGGACATGATCGTGGACGTGGCACTCGACCTGGCCGACCAGGAGGAGCATTCATGATCGGCGTAGACATCGTCGGGATCGCCGAGAGGCTGGGTGCGGCGGCCGACACGGCCACCGCGATCCCTCAGCTCGCCGCCGAGACCGGCCTCGATGTGGACACCGCGTACGCCGTGCAGGCCGCGCTGCTGCAACGCCGGCTGAACGCCGGTGAGCGGCTCGTCGGGCTGAAGATGGGGCTGACCAGCAGGGCGAAGATGGCCCAGGTCGGCGTGGACGAGGTGATCTGGGGGCGGCTCACCAACGCGATGCGGGTGCCCGACGGTGGCGCTGTGGACCCGGCCGCCTACATCCACCCCCGGGTCGAGCCGGAGGTGGCGTTCCTGCTGGACCGGCTGCCCGAGCCGGGCGAGCCGATCGGCGACTTCGCCACGGCGGTCCGCGCGGTCGCCCCGGCCATCGAGTTGATCGACTCCCGGTACGCGGACTTCCGGTTCTCGTTGCCGGACGTGGTCGCGGACAACACCTCGGCCGCCGCCTTCGTGATCGGGCCGTGGTCGCCGGTGCCGGCGGGGCTGGACAACCTGGGCGTCCTGCTGGAGGTCGACGGGCGGGTGGCGCAGGTCGGCTCGACGGCGGCGATCCTCGGTGATCCGCGCCGGGCGCTCGACGAGGGCATCCGGCTGGCCGGCCGGCACGGGGTGCGGCTGGAGTCCGGCTGGGTCTTCCTGGCCGGTGCCGCCACCGCCGCTGTGCCGCTGCGTCCCGGCGCCCACGTCCGTGCCGTCGTCGAGAAGCTCGGCACTGCCTCGCTGCGGGCGTCGTCGTGACCGCCCGTGTGGTGGCCGGGAAGGCCGTCCCGCGGGGAGCCTTTCCGCACGTCAAGGTCGCCGGCGGGTTCGTTTTCGTCTCCGGTACGTCGTCGCGGCGCCCGGACAACACCTTCGCCGGTGTCGAGGTGGACGGGTTCGGGACCACCAACCTCGACATCCGCGTGCAGACACGGACCGTCATCGAGAACGTGCGGGATCTGCTGCGTTCGGTCGGCACGGACCTCACCGACCTGGTCCAGGTGACGACGTACCTGGTCAACATGAACGACTTCGGTGGTTACAACGAGGTGTGGGCCGAGTTCTTCGACACCTCCGGCCCGACCCGTACGACGGTGGCGGTGCACCAGCTGCCGCACCCGCACCTGCTGATCGAAATCCAGGCCGTGGCCCTTCTCCCCTCGGGAGGTCAGTCGTGAGTGAGATCGCCGAGCCGTTCAGCTTTCCGGGCTGGATCGCCGACAACCAGCACCTGTTGAAGCCCCCGGTGGGCAACAAGGAGATGTTCCCCGGTGGGGACGACTTCATCGTGATGGTGGTGGGCGGGCCCAACCAGCGCACCGACTTCCACGTGGACCCGTACGAGGAGTTCTTCTACCAGGTCAAGGGCAACATGCACATCAACCTGGTCACCCCGGAGGGGCCGCGTACGGTGCACGTGCGCGAGGGTCAGATGTGGATGTTGCCGCGCAACACCCCGCACTCGCCGCAGCGGCCGGAGGCCGGCTCGATCGGCGTGGTCGTCGAGCGGGTCCGCGAGGAGGGCACGCTGGAGACGTTCCAGTGGTACTGCCCGGAGTGTGGCAGCAAGGTGCACGAGGTCGAGTTGCAGGTCCGCGACATCGCCGCCGATCTGCCCCCGGTGTTCCAGGCGTTCTACGAGGATGAGCAGGCGCGCACCTGCGCCAACTGCGGCACCCTGCACCCGGGCAAGGGCTGATGCCCGCAGGCGTGGTCGACGTGCACACGCACGTCGTACCGAAGGGTTGGCCGGACCTCGGCGCGGCGTGCGGCGGGTCCGGCTGGCCGTGGTTGCGGGTCGACTCCGAGCGCGCCGCCATGATCATGGTGGGGGAGACGGAGTTCCGCCCGGTCGGCGCCGAGTGCTGGGACGCGTCGCGCCGACTGGCCGACATGGACGCCGACGGCGTGGCCGTGCAGGTGGTCTCGCCCACCCCGGTCTTCTTCAGCTACGACCGCCCGGCCGACCAGGCGGTGAAGGTCGCCCGGATCTTCAACGACCTGACCCTGGAGGTCACCGCGGCCGGAGGTGACCGACTGGTGCCGTTCTGCCAGGTGCCGCTCCAGGACCCGGACGCCGCCTGTGCCGAGCTGGACCGCAGCCTCGCCGCCGGGCACGTGGGCGTGGAGATCGGCAACCACGTCGGCGACCGGGACCTGGACGACGCCGGTGTGGTCACCTTCCTCCAGCACTGTGCCGAGGTGGGCGCACCCGTCTTCGTCCACCCGTGGGACATGCCGGGCGGGCCGCGACTGGACCGCTGGATGGCCCGTTGGCTCACCGGCATGCCCGCTGAGACGCACCTGTCGGTGCTGGCGATGATCCTCGGCGGTGTCTTCGACCGGGTGCCCGAGACGCTGCGGATCTGTTTCGCGCACGGCGGCGGGAGTTTCCCGTTCTGGCTCGGCCGCGCCGACAACGCCTGGCACCGCCGTGGGGACCTGGTCCGGGGCGCGTCCGCCGGCCCGCCCAGCAGCTACCTCGACCGGTTCAGCGTCGACTCGGTGGTCTTCGCGCCGCCCGCCCTGCGGCTGTTGGTCGACACGCTGGGGGAGGACCGGGTGCTGGTCGGCAGCGACTACCCGTACCCGCTCGGCGAACGACCGGCCGGCGCGGTGGTTCACGCGGCCGACTTCCTCACCGACGAGCAGCGCGACAAGCTCCTGTCCGCCAACGCCCTGCGCTTCCTGCACGGCTGAGCACAGCGCCGGGTCCCGGCGTGGGTAGATCTTGGACACTTTTCGTTCGCCCCGCGGACGGAAACTGTCCAAGATCTGCGGCTGGGTCGGGCGCGCCGGTGTTGGACGTCCGGTTGGTCCGTTTCCGGTCGCCAGCGCGTGTCGGCTGCGCGAACGACTGACTGCCGGCAGGATGACGGCATGGCCGAGCCGCACGACCTGACCGCGTTGGAGCAGGCCGCCGCGATGACCCGCGGCGAGCTGTCCAGCGTCGACCTGGTCGAGCACTCCCTGCGCCGGGTGGCGGCGCTCGGCGACACAGTGGGCGCGTTCGTCACCGTGACGCCGGATCTCGCCCGGCAGGCCGCACGCGCCGCAGACGCGGTGCCGACCGAGGCGCGCGGCCCGCTGCACGGCGTGCCAACCGCGATCAAGGACCTGACGCTCACCGCCGGAGTGCGCACCACCTTCGGTTCGGCCGCCTTCATCGACTTCGTTCCGCCGGTCGACGCCGACGTGGTCCGCTTCATCAAGGCCGCCGGTCTGGTCAGCCTGGGCAAGACGACCACCTCCGAGCTGGGCTGCTCGCTCTACTCCGAGGGCCGGGTCGCGCCGCCGGCCCGCAACCCGTGGCAGCTGGCGTACACCGCGGGTGGGTCCAGCGGCGGCGCGGCGGCAGCGGTCGCGGCCGGGCTGGTCCCGGTCGCCCAGGGGTCCGACGGCGGTGGGTCGCTGCGCATCCCGGCGTCGCTCTGCGGCCTGGTCGGCTACAAGCCCAGTCGGGGCCTCGTCTCCGGTGGGCCGATCGGCTCCGGCGCGTTCGGCCTGCCCACCAGCGGTCCGCTCGGGCGGACGGTCACCGACGTCGCCGCGCTGCTCGACGTCATGGCCGTCCCGGTCGCTGGCGAACCCTACCTGCCGCCGCCCGCCCCGTCCGGCGGCTACCTGGCCGTCGCGCGCCGGGCCGAGCCCGGCCCGCTGCGGATCGGCCGGTTCACCACGCCGATGCTCGCCGACGAACCGGTGCATCCCGACTGCGTGGCCGCCGTGGACCGGGCCGCCGCGCTGCTCACGGCGGCCGGCCACGAGGTGGTCGAGGTGCCGCCGCCGCTCGGGCCGGCGGCGTGGCCGCTGTTCGAGATCCTCTGGTACGTCCTGGCGCTCGCCCCGGTGCCGCCGCAGCGGGAGGCGGAGCTGCTGCCGTTGACCCGGCTGCTCCGGGCCCGGGGCGCCGAACTCTCCGCCGGCACCCTGTCCGCCACCCTGGGGGAGTTGCAGGCGCAGGTGCGCCTCGGTGCCCGCCGCACCGCCGGCTGCGACCTGCTCCTCTGTCCCACCCTGGCCACCCCGCAGGCGCCGGTCGGCTGGTTCACCGCCGACGCGGACCCGGCCGCCGACTTCGACCGGCAACGCCGGTTCTCGCCCTACTGCGCCATCTTCAACGTCACCGGCGATCCCTCCGTCTCCCTGCCGCTGGGTACCACGACCGGCGGCCTGCCCGTCGGGGTGCTGCTCACCGGTCGGTACGGCGACGACGCGCGGCTTATCGCTACCGCTGCGCAACTGGAGAACTCCAGTGACGGATGGGATCGGCACCCCGCAATCTGGCGGGCCGCCGACTCCGCTAACGTGAATGGCGACGGAGTCGGGCGGTCGGCAGTGTGATCGTCCATCCGACCCGGTTTTCAAGGTCGTCCTTCTTCCGCCTGGGGGCGTTGGGATTGTCTGTTACCGAGACGTTGCTGGTCTTCGTCGGCATCCCGTTGGCCGCGGTGCTGGTCATCGCCGGCCTGTCGTACGTCGGGAGCAGTGGGGGTGGCACCGGCGGTGGCGGTGGCGCCAAGCGCTACCGCCCGGGCCGGCCCTTCGACTTCACTCCGGTCTGGTTCCTGGGCCGTCCGGAGCAGCTGGCCGACTCGGCCGGCACCGCGCTGACGGCGGGGGCGCAGGCGCCCGCGCTGACCAGCCACAAGCTTGAGCAGGCCAGCGTCGATGCGCCGGCCGGTGGAACCGGAGGCGCAAGTGACCGTTGGTGAGAAGCAGACCGGGTCGGAAAATCCGCCCGAGGTGCTCGACGGGCCGTTCTCGACCCGCCAGCTGCTGCGCATCGACGAGGCCCTGCGCCTGGCCGACAAGGGCACCGGCCTGGTCTTCTCGGTCTTCGTCGGTGGTCTCGACGAGCCGATCCGCGAGCACGCCCAGCGGCTGCACCGTCAGCTTGCCGAGCCCGACAAGTCGGTGCTGATCGCCGTGTCGCCCAACCAGCGTCAGCTGGAGATCATCACCGGGCGGTACGCCCGTAAGCGCATCCCCGACACGTACGCCAAGCTGGCCGCGCTCTCCATGGTCGGCGCGTTCAGCGGCGGTGACCTGGCCGGCGGCATCATCAACGGCCTCGACCAGCTCGCCAGCCACGCCGGCAAGGGCTGATCTGCACAAACGGCGTGCGGGCAGGCACGATGATCGTGCTCGATCCAGGAAACAGGGGTCTCGGCTGCGGCTGAGGCCCCTGTTTCCATGTTCGAGCACGATCTTCCCAACTGACAGGCCGGGGCCGGCGCGGGCTCACACCCACGCCGGCCCCGGGGCCGGGACAACCGCTGCTCAGGCGCTCTGGGCGTCCTTCGCGCGGGCCTTCAGCGCCCGCACCACACCGTCGCGGCCCTCGGCCACCAGTCGACGCAGCGGGGCGGGGTGCCCGTCACCGGCAAGCCACGCGTCGGTGGCCGCGACCGTGTCGTCCTCCACCAGGTAGGTCGGGTACGCCAGCTGGGCGAACTCCTGCGCCGGC
Organism: Micromonospora sp. NPDC051227; assembly: GCF_044455385.1. Taxonomy (NCBI): domain Bacteria; kingdom Bacillati; phylum Actinomycetota; class Actinomycetes; order Micromonosporales; family Micromonosporaceae; genus Micromonospora; species Micromonospora sp. NPDC051227. The sequence goes on along the minus strand of NZ_JBITET010000024.1, from coordinate 18,390 downwards.
TCGCTGTCCCGGGTGGCCCACACCTGCCCGACCGCCGCGAAGTACCGCTCCCGGTACGGGGCGACCAGCTCCACCTGCGCCGGGTGGGCGAAGCCCTGCAACAGCGCCCGGTGCCGCCAGTTGGGCAGCGCGTCCGGGCCGGTGAGCAGGGCCCACACGGCGGCCTTGTTCTCGGCCGTCGGCATCAACGCGTGCGCGTACGCGGCTTCCCGCTCGCCGCTGGCCGTGCGGTCGCTGCTCAGCTCCGCCTCGATCTCGGCGGTGCCGGCGGCACCGTTGGCCACCAGCGCGGCGAGGACCGACCAGCGCAGCTCGGTGTCGACGGTCAGCCCGGCCGGCATGCCGGTGCCGTCCAGCCAACCGCGCAGCGTGGCCAGGTCTTCCTCGGAGCGGACCGCCGAGGTGAACGCACGGGCCCAGGCCAACTGGAACCCGCTGCCGGGCTCGGCGGCGGCGAGTGCGTCGCGGGCGGTACGGGCCAGGTCGGCCCAGCCGGTCGGCGCCCAGGCCGGGTCGGCGTACAGGGTGAGCGCGGTGGTCGCCTGCCGCAGGGTGGCGGTGACCAGGTTGATGTCGGTCTCCGCGGGCAGCCCGCTCAGCGTCAGCGCCACGTAGTCGCGGGCGGACAGCTCGGCGTCGCGGATCATGTCCCATGCGGCGGTCCAGCAGAGAGCGCGGGCCAGCGACGAGTCGAAGCCACCGATGTGCTGCACCACTGTCGCCATCGAGCGCTCGTCGAGGCGCAGCTTGGTGTAGCTGAGGTCGTCGTCGTTGAGCAGCAACACGTCGGCCGCCCGGACCCCACGCAGCGGGGCGAGATCCGTGTGGTCGCCGGTCACGTCCACCTCGTACCGCTCCCGACGGACCAGCCGTCCGTTGGTCAGGTCGTACAGGCCCACGCCGATCCGGTGGGTCCGCAGCGTCGGGTACGCCGCCGGGGCCTCCTGCCGCACCAGCACCTGCTCGTACGTGCCGTCGGCCCCGATGGTCACCTCCGGCCGCAGCGTGTTGACCTGCGCGGTCTCCAACCACTGCGCGGCGAACTTGCGCAGCTCCCGCCCGGAAGCGGCCTCCAGCTCGGTGAGCAGGTCGTCGAAGGTGGCGTTGCCCCAGGCGTGCTTGCCGAAGTAGGCCCGCAGCCCGGCCACGAACGGCTCCTCACCCACGTACGCGACGAGCTGCTTGAGCACGCTCGCGCCCTTGGCGTAGGTGATGCCGTCGAAGTTGACCTCCACGGCCTCCATGTCCGGCATCTCGGTGTAGACCGGGTGGGTGGAGGAGAGCTGGTCCTGCCGGTAGCCCCAGTTCTTCCGGATGGACAGGAAGGTCGTCCACGCCTCGGTGAACCGGGTCGCGTTGGTGTTGCACCAATGGCTGGCCCACTCGGCGAACGACTCGTTCAGCCACAGGTCGTTCCACCAGCGCATGGTGACCAGGTCACCGAACCACATGTGGGCCAGTTCGTGCAGGATCGTGTTGGCCCGCTGCTCGTACTCGAAGTCGGTGACCTGCGAGCGGAACAGGTAGTGCGACTCGGCGTGCGTCACGCAGCCGAAGTTCTCCATCGCGCCGGCGTTGAAGTCGGGCACCCAGAGCTGGTCGTACTTTGGCAGCGGGTAGCGGACGCCGAACTTCTCGTGGAAGAAGTCGAAGCCCTGCTTGGTGATCAGGAACAGGTCGTCGGAGTCCAGGTACTGTGCCATCGACGCCCGGCAGAACACCCCCAGGTCGATGCCGTCGTGCGTGTCGCGCACCTCGTGGTACGGCCCGGCGCACATCGCCGTGATGTAGGTGCTCATCCGGGGCGACTCGGTGAAGTGCAGCGTCTTGAGCGCCTCACCCGCCGACTCCTCCCGCTGCACCGGCATGTTGGAGACCGCCCGCCAGTGCGCCGGCACGGTGACGTGCCAGGTGTAGACGCTCTTCAGGTCGGGCTGGTCGAAGCAGGCGAACACCCGCTGCGCGTCGGCCGTCTCGAACTGGCTGTAGAGGTACGTCTCGCCGTCCACCGGGTCGACCGTCCGGTGCAGACCCTGGCCGCTGTTGGAGTAACCGAAGTCGGCATCGACCACCAGGACGTTGTCGCTGTCCAACCCGGACAGGGTCAGGCCCTTCTCGGCGGACCAGTCGGAGAGGCCGACGGGCGTGCCGTTCAGCGTCGCGGACCGCACCGACTCGGCGGCCAGCTCAATGAAGGTGCTCGCGCCCGGTTCGGAGCAGCGGAACCGGACCTCGGTCGTCGACCTGAACGTGCGGCCGTCGGCCGCCAGCACGGCGCTGGACAGGTCCAGACTGATGTCATACCCCGTCACGTTGAGCAGGCGTGCCCGCTCGGTCGCCTCGACCTGCGTCAGGTTGCGCACTCCCGGCACTGTTCGTCTCCATCCCACATGTCGCCGTACGCCCGGCGGCGCCCGTTCGCCTACCGCTCGTGACGGCTGGCCCGATTCGAGTCTTCCATGTACGGGCAGCCCGCGGTGGCCGAGGTCACGCTCTCATTCGGGTGCCGGTCGATGCGCTGCGGGGTGAGGATTCTCCTGAGACGCCGACCGCTGCCGGCGCCACCCGTCGCGAAAGGATCTCACCGTGACCGAGCGTGTCACCGCCGACATGTGGTTCGACCCGGCCTGCCCGTGGGCCTGGATCACCTCCCGCTGGCTGCTCGAGGTCGAGCAGATGAGGGACGTGGACATCCGCTTCCACGTGATGAGCCTGTCCGTGCTCAACGACGGCCGGGACGAGCTGACCGAGGAGTACAAGGAGTTCCTGAAGACCGCCTGGGGCCCGGTGCGGGTCTGCATCGCCGCCGAGCAACTGCACGGCAATGACGTGCTGCGCCCGCTCTACACCGCGCTCGGCACCCGGATCCACCTGCAGAAGCAGGAGCGGGGTCCGGAGCTGTACGTGGCCGCGCTCACCGAGGCCGGCCTCGACCCGGCACTGGCCGCGGCCGCCGACAGCACCGACTACGACGAGGCGCTGCGGGCCAGCCACGAGGCGGGCATGCGCCCGGTCGGGCAGGACGTGGGCACGCCGGTCGTGCACGCGCCCGGCCCGGACGGCACCCCGGTCGCGTTCTTCGGCCCGGTGATCACTCCGGCTCCGAAGGGGGAGGCGGCCGGCCGGCTCTGGGACGGCGTGCTGCTGGTCGCCGGCACCCCGGGCTTCTACGAGCTCAAGCGCACCCGCGAGCAGGACCCGATCTTCGACTGAGCGGCGACCGGCGCGCCCCCGTCCGTGCTTCGTCAGTCGCGCGGACGGGGGCGTTTCTCGTCGGGTGCCGAGGTCGGCGGAGGGTCGTGGCGTCACCGGGAGGCGGGCGGCGTCGTTTCCCTCGGTGTCCGCCGCAGCGACCCTCAGGGCCGCACGCCGCAGTTCGTGGAGGCAAATCCCGATGGCCAAGCACCGTGCGTCCGGTGACGATCAGTTGACCCGGCAGGGGGTGATCGAGACTGCCGGCAGGGACTACTGGTCCGTCGACGACTCCCGCTGGCCGACGGTCCGCCCGGACCTGCCCGCCCATCTGGTGGATCTGCTCGCGCCGCCCATCGTGGTGGGCGTGGCCCGGGTCCCGGTGACGTCCCGGCTCACCCCGCCCAGGGCGGTCGACTCTCTGCCGTCGCCCGTCGACGCGGTGCCGACCGACGCGCCGGCGCTGGTGCCGTCGGGGGCGGCGCCGGCCGAACCAGCGCCCCCGCCGCCGGCGCCGGCTCCTGCTCGCCCGGTGCCGACGCCGCCGCTGAGCCCGCGGCCCGTTCCGACGCCTCCTCCCGACCGTCCGGTGCCGGGGCCGCCCGCGTCGCCCCGCCGCGCCCTGAACACCGGGCCGATCGGGACCGGTCGGCGTGGCAACGGTGGGCCGGTGAGCGCGGGTAGGCACCGCCGGGGCACCTCCGACCGCGCCGGCTGACCACCGGGACCCCATTGGGCGCTTTCATCTGGTGGACGCCCCGCGGGTCCCCGTCGGCGGCGACACCGTCGCCGGTAGCGTCAGTGGGCATGACGGTCGTGCATCCGATCACCCGGGCCTGGGTCACCACTGGCGGCACCGGCGCGCAAAACTACGACGAGTTCGCCGACGACGCGGAAATCACCGCGATCATCGAGTCGAACCCGCACAGCGCTCTCGGCATCGAGATGCCGCACCGCGCCCCGCAGAGCCTGGGCAAGTCGTTCCTCGACGCGCTGCCGGACGCGGTGGCCCGCCTCGTCGAGGCCAAAGCCGACGGCAGCTACACCCCCGCCGAGCAGGTGGTGGTGCTCTACCGGATCAGCGCACCCGGTGAGGAGTCGGCGTACGGGCTGTTCGCGATGGTGGACACCGACCAGATCTCCACCCGGGCGGACGAGCCCGGCCTGGTCATCCGCAACGAGGACGTCTTCATCGCAAAGGTGCGCGAGCGGGTGGCGCTGGCCGACGCGCTGGGCCACCTGCTCTCACCCGTACTCCTGCTCCAGACCGGGCGTGGCGACGAGCTGCACGCCGCGCTCGCGGCGGCGACCGACACGGCCGGCGCGCCCGCCGCGACGGACACCGACCAGGCGGGGCGCACGCACGCCATCTGGCTGCTCGGCCCCGGCCCGGAGCAGACCACACTGACCGCTCTCGCCGGTGGCGGGGACCTGGTCGTCGCGGACGGCAACCACCGCAGCCTGGCCGCCCAGACCGGCGGGCTGCCGCGCTTCCTGGCCGTGGTCACCACCCCCGCGTCGGTGGCCATCCAGCCGTACAACCGACTGGTCAGCGAGCTGACCACCACCCCGGCCGAGCTGCTCGACCGGCTGCGGGCCGCGGGCGCCGAGGTCGAGCCGATCGACGGCCCGGTCGAGGTCCCGGCGGCCGGCGGCACCGTGCACCTCCGCCTCGACGGCCAGGGGTACGCGGTGCGCCTGCCCGCCACCGCCTCCGCCCGCCTGGAAAACCTGGACCACGCCCTGGTCGAGCGGCTGGTGCTGCGCGACGCGCTCGGTCTGGACCCGGGTGACAAGCGGATCACCTATGTCGGCGGTGACTACCCGGCGAGCTGGCTCACCGGTGAGGTCGACGCCGGTCGGGCCGAGTTGGCCATCCTGATCGCGCCGGTGACCGTGGCGGATTTCGTCGCGGTCAACCTGGCCAGGGAGAAGATGCCCCGCAAGAGCACCTGGTTCACCCCGAAGGCGCGCGGCGGTCTGGTCGTCGCCGAGCTGCCGCGTTGAGTGCCATCCTCACGACCGTGTGACGAACCCGGCTCGGGGACGCCGCCCCTGTGACGTCCCCGAGCGCGGCCTGACAGACTGCCCGGTATGCGCGTCTACCTTGGGTCCGACCACGCCGGTTTCGAGTTGAAGGTGCACCTGGCCAACCACCTGGCCATGCAGGGCTACGACGTGGTCGACGTCGGCCCGCACAGCTACGACCCGGACGACGACTACCCCACCTTCTGCCTGCACACAGGCGACCAGGTGGTGGCCGACGAGACGGGCCTCGGAGTGGTCATCGGTGGCTCCGGCAACGGTGAGCAGATCGCCGCGAACAAGGTCGCCGGCGTCCGCGCCGCGCTGGCCTGGAGCGTCGAGACCGCTCAGCTGGCCCGCCAGCACAACGACGCGAACGTCGTCGCCATCGGTGCCCGCCAGCACACGCTGGACGAGGCGACCGGCATCGTCGAGGCGTTCCTGAACACGCCGTTCTCCGGCAACGAGCGGCACGCTCGTCGGATCGCCCAGGTGGCCGAGTACGAGCGGACCCGGAAGCTGCCCGACCTGCCCTGACTGTGCGGCGTTCAGCGCGGCGAGCGGGGCAGTTCCTCGCGGGGCACCCAGTTTCGCCGGACGACCACCACCCGGGCTTCCGCCTCGGCCAGGTCGTCGTCGGTGGGGCGGGCCGCGTCCCGGGCCCGTAGCGCCGCGCTCAGCCCCACCTGGGACGAGCCGGAACCGACCAACCCGCGCAGCCCCCGCTCGCCGTCGCGCTCGTCGCTGCCCGTGCTTCTGCGTCGCGGCGGGGGCTCGTCACCGTCGTGCACGCCCGGCGTGCTGACCGTCGGGCCGTCCGCACCCGGTCTGGCCGTCTCGGTGTCGGCGTGGTGGCGCAGCCGTCGCCGTCGTCGGTCGGGGTCACCCATCAGCCGACCGTACCCTGGTCGGGTTCGATCCGGGACCGTCGCGGGGCCGCGGGTCCCGGACGGGGGTCGGCGACCGATTTGCCGGCTGGCTACCCTCGAATCAAGGCGGTGCTGTTGCCGTCGGTCAGGGGGAGGACGAGATGGCAGACCAGACGCAGCCGTGGGCGGAGCGGACCGTGGAGGTGCCACCGCAGGCCGGCGTCGGGGTGCCGCCGCAGCGTGACGGGTTCCGCCGGGGGGTCGCTCCGGTGGGCGAGCCGCGCACCCCGCGGACGGAGCCGTTCCCGGTGGTCGAGCAGGAGCCGACCGGCACCGGTTGGCCCGGCGAACCGGTGCCCCGCCGCTCACTGAGCTCGCGGATGGCGCAGCTGCGGCGCGGCGGTGAGTGGAGCGCGGCGGCAGGCCTCTTCGCGTTCGTGTGTTGGGGGATCTGGGCGCTGGCCGGTCAGGGTGACCTGAGCGGCCCGCTGCTGGTGCTGGTGCTCAGCCTGCTGGTGGCGGTCGGCCTGTTCGCCCTGTTCCGACTGGTCGGCCGGGTGGTGCTGGAGCGGCAGCTGGGCCGGGTCCGGCGCAGCGCCCGAGGTGCCCACCTGGCGACGGCGGTGTTCCTCGTCGGCCTCGGCGTGGCGTGGCTCCAGCAGACCGAGTGGGTTGTCTCGGTCTGGAACTGGATCTCCTCGAACTGACCGGGCGTGCACGGGCGGGCCGGTCCGAGACCGCCCACCCGTGCACCCGGTCGTCTCCCCACCAGGCAAGGTCGCCGCTTACCCGGCCGGCCGCGGTTCATCCGTGGCCGGCCGCTCCGACCGGTACCTCCTTCGTGGGCTTGCGTGATCCCGTTGGTGCGGCGGTCAGTGGGTGCCGCCGTGCCCCTCGGCGTCGGCTCGGGGCGACGCGACCCGGGCGGCCGGATCCTCGACGCCGGGCTCGCCGCCGTCCGGGGCGACCGCCCCGTCGTAGTTGTAGAGCGGTCGACCATCGTCGTGCTGCTTGGTGGTCTTGATGTAGCGGTGCATCAGGCCGTCGATCTCCACCTCGACGAGTGCCTCGTTGCCGGTCTCGTGGGTGCTGCCGTCACGGGGGCCGCCCGCCAGGTGGGCCGTGGTGTTTGTGTCCATGAACGGGCCCTACCCACCAGGCACCCGGCGGAAACGGGTGAAACCCGGCCAGCGATGCCGCGCCCCGACGAGTGGACGCGGCATCGCTGAGGGATCAGCCGGCGGATTCGGCGGCGGCGTAGTCGCGGGCCACCCGGACCATCTCCACCAGCCCGCCGGCGTACTCCTGGGATTCGCCGTGCGCCTCGTCGAACGGCGGCTGGAAGCCGACGCCCTCCCACTGGTTGGTCGCCGGGTTCCACCGGTCGTTGCCGACCTCGAAGTCCCAGGCGAAGATACCCAGCTCGTAGTAGAGCTGGTCGGCCGAGTTGCCGGCGGCCGAGTAGAGCACGTCGGCGACCGGTCCGGTCTGCGACGGCCAGGTGACGGTGCCGCGCTCCTGGGCGATGGCGCCGACGATCCGCCGGGCGCTGTTGAGGAACAGCGTCGACTCGTCGATCGACGGTCGCGGCAGGGTGACCCTGCCGTCGGCCCGGTACGCCCCCGGCGGCCACATGAAGTACCCGCCGTAGGAGTGCACGTTCATCGCGAATTTGATGTTCGGGTGGTCCTGAGCGAGCGCGATCACGTTGCCGCTCTCCGCCTCGGACAGCTCGGCGGTGCCCGCGTAGTTACCGGACAGGCAGTTGGCGCTGGCGCCCACGTAGCCGTCGAAGTACGACCCGACGGTGTAGTTGCGGTTGATGTCGACGCCCCACGAGGTGCGGTTCTTCGGGTCGCGGGCCGCGCCGGTGCAGTGGTTGACGAGGTTCTTGCGTTGGAAGTTGAAGTCGTTGAACGAGTAGTTCGCGCCGTCCGGGTTGACCATCGGGATGACGAAGATGTCGACCTGCTCCAGCAGCTCGCGGGTGGCCGGGTCGGTCCGGGCGTTGGCCAGCATCCGCTCGGCGAACTCCAGCGTCACCAGCGGGGTGGCCCACTCCCGGGCGTGTTCCTGGGAGTACGCGAGCACCCCGACCCGGGAGCCGTCGCGGTGTACGCCGAGGCGCAGCGCCTGCACCGTCCACGGCCGCGCCGGCACCTCGGTGCCCTGGAGGCCGTCGTCGAGTCGGGTGGGGCCGGCGACGGGCATCGGCAGCCCGGCCGAGCCGTCCTCGACTGTGGCCCGGAACCGGTCCGGCTGACGGGCGTTGATCGCCGCCGCGACCTCGTCGGTGGTGCTCACCGTCTTGCCCGCGGTGTCGGTGGCCAGAGACACGGTGAGGACGCGGTCGCGGTAGCCGACGGTCAGTGGCCGGTTCGCCCGACCCGGGTCGACCGTTCGCACCTGTACGCCGTTCATGTTCTGGTCGCCGAAGCGGACCGACTCGACCACCAGGGCGGCCACCGCGGGGTCGCCCAGGTAGCCGACGGCGTTGCGTCGGTATCCCTGGGTCTTGTTCGGCAGGTCGATCACGTCCACCAGGTCCCGGTACTGGCGGGCCAGCCGCTTGATCCGCGCCTGGATGTCGATCGGCGTGAGGTACGCGTCGATGAAGTCCTTCTGGTAGCCGGCCGGCAGCGGGGGCGGGGAGGCGTTCGGCCAGAGCGCCGGCGTGACCACCCGGCTGACCCCGCCGAGGCTGGAGGTGGCGGTCAACTGAACCGGCCGGTTCGGCACCGGCTGGGGAAGGTTGTAGTGGTACTGGTACTCGCCCGAGTCCTCGAACCGGTACAGCGGGAACGAGCCGGTGGCGCCGTCCGCCGTGCGCCAACTGACGGTGATCTCCACGTCCGGGTCGTCGGTGGCGGTGGTCGCCACCTGGGCCTGCAGGAAGGTCTGTCCGGTCGTGGTCCACCAGTACGCCTGCTGCACCTGGAGGGTGTCCACGGCAGTGGCGGCGGCGGTGGACCGCTGGCCTGCGGCCGGCGCGCGCAGCCCGGCGGCGGTGCGGGCCTGAGCCGCGCGGACGCTGTCGGCGTAGTGCCGGTTGCCGTCCCCGGCGCGCTGCACGATCTGCACGGCCGTCGCGCCCTGCGCGGTCAGTTCGCCGAGCTGCGTGCCGCTGAGCACCAGGTCGGCGAGGATCCGGCCGTCCCGCGCCCGGGGCCGGTTGGCCAGGTCCGCGCCGGTGGCGACGAGCCGGTCCAGTTGGGCCTGATCGCGGAGCTGGACTCGGACCAGTGCGGTTTCGGTGGCACTCAGAGAGATCGGGGCGGCCGGGTCGGCGGGTGCGGCCGCTCCGGAAGCCGGATGGGACAACACTGCGCTGAACAGGATCACTGTGGTGGCGGCAGCTGTCCACCGTCGTCGGACGATCATGTGCCCTCCTGTGACGGACGTCGATGTGCTTGGTCCTTACACCAGTGCACAGATCGACAACTGTCAAGGCGTCCTTCGCGGCTTCCCGGCGTTGATCCCGTGACATGTCCGCGAGATCCGGAGCAACCCCCGGAGCCAGACCCCGCGTGACTAACTCGAAACGGGGATCGGAGGCCTGAATGAGCGATCGCGACAAGGCGTTCGCCGAGTACTTCGCGGCACGGTCCGGTGCCATGCGCGGCACCGCGTACCTGCTGTGCGGCGACTGGCACCGTGCCGAAGACCTGGTCCAGACCGCGTTCGTCAAGCTCTACCGGGTCTGGAACCGGATCTCCCGGCATGAGGTGCTCGACAGCTACGTGCGCCAGATCCTGATCCGGACCTTCCTCGACGAGCGCCGTCGCGGCTGGTGGCGGCGTGAACGAGTGGGTGGCGAGGACGCCGAGCAGGTGGCCCCGCCCGACTCGCCGGAGAGCCGACTGGTGCTGCTGCAGGCGCTGGCCCGGGTGGCACCGCGTCAGCGGGCCGTGCTGGTTCTGCGGTACTGGGAGGACCTGTCGATCGAGGACGTCGCGGCGCTGCTGGAGTGTTCTCCAGGGACGGTGAAGAGTCAGGCGGCACGCGGGCTCAACACGTTGCGCGGCCTCCTGAGCCCCACCTACAGCGGGATCGAGATGGGGGAGCGATGAACGAGGAAGAGTTGCGCGAGGGGCTGCGCAGCGAGATGGCGGGCACAACCCCGCCACCACCATTGAGTACGACAGCCGCGCTCGGCGCGGCACGGCGGACGCACTTCCGTCGACGCGCGCTGTGGGCGTCCCTCGGATCGGCGGCTGTGGTGCTGGCGGTCACCGGCTTCGCGGCGGTCGCCACTCCGGACGGCCACGTCTACCAACCGGCGGGCCAGGGGCCACTGGCTTCTTCGGACACCAAGGAGCCGTGGCCGACCGGGCCGGACGGGCGACCGCAGGAGGACCGGACCGCGCGGGCCGGGTCCAGGTACGAGCAGGGAGCCCACCTGCTCACCGAGGCTGTCTCGGTCATACCTTCCGGCTACACCACGCCGGAGGACCCGTCGAGCCGGTCCGCCGAGGAGCGGACGCTGCGGACCCACCAGGCGCAGTTCGAGGCCAAGGTGGACGGCGTCGACGTGTGGAGCTACTTGTCCTCGGTGGCCGTGGCGCAGGGCACGGGCACCGGTCGCGTGATCGTCGAGGTGCACGGCGCCGGCAACCAACTGCCGACCGAGCCGTGCGACCTGGCCCAGAAATTCTGGGGCATGCGGGGCGAGTGCCAGGTCGAGACCGTCGGAGCCGTCCGGGTCGGCGTGGTGGTCCGACCGGGCAGCGACGACCGGCTCGACCAGTGGTCGGCGTACCGGCACCCGGACGGCGTGGTGGTCTTCGTGGCACAGGGCGTGCGGCTGGACGAGAGCCGGCCGGCGTTGACGAAGCTGCCGTTCTCCGTGCCGCAGTTGGCGGCCCTCGCTGTCGACGAACGGTTCCACCTGAAGTGACACGGCGACTCGGCCTCGCCGAGTGGGTCCAGGTGCCGCCGCCGGCGGCCCACCTGGGCCTTGCCGTGTGTCAAAACCGCCGTGACCCGTACGGGCTGCGGCGCGTCTCTCTCAACGGCGCGCAGTGAGGGGCACGAGGACGAGGAGGGCAATTCCGAGGGTGGTGGCGCCGACCGCCCACCACCAGAAGAACCCGGCGAACACCGAGGCGACCAGGAGCCCCACGCCGAGGCCAGCCAGCAGGCCGAGTGCGAACAGGGCCCGCGGGGGGAGGGCGAGGTGCGGCAGGCGTCGTACCACCAGCACCTCCAGCCAGGTGCCGCCCACTGCCAGCAGCCCTGCGCCGATCCCGTCGACGGCGGACAGCCCGTGACCCTCGCTGATGGGCACGAGGACCCTGCCCTCGTCGCCTGCCGGGACGAAGAGGACGAGCACGCCGGCGACGATGAGCAGAGCGGCAGTGTGGACCTGCCTGCGCGGGGCGTCCTCACCATCGGGTGACATCGCTACAGTCTCGGCCGCCCGTCATCGTTTGCACAGGAGCCGTATCGGCGAACTCCGAACTTCTGGCGCCGCGGCTGGTCGGCTGTCAGCGGGGCAAGGGGCTGCTCCTCACCGACAATGCAGCCGGTCGCGGCCCGGGTAGCGGCACGCAAGATCCAGGATGGGGGAGACGGGAAGGCCCAGGTGCCGCGATCATGCGGTCCACCTGGGCCTTCGTGCGTGGAGCGGGCGACGAGAATCGAACTCGCGTAGTCAGTTTGGAAGACTGAAGCTCTACCATTGAGCTACGCCCGCGTGCATCCCGCCGAAGCAGGACGCGCCCCTAGCGTACCCAATGTCGACGCCCGACGCGTAACCGCGTCGCCGCCTCGCGGTGCCGCGTCGTCCGCGACCCGGCGGTACCGCGACCCAAGATCCGCACGACCTGCGGGATGTAGTGGCCTCGCCGTGCCAGGAGACCCCTGCATCCGTGAAGTGTGCGGATTTGAAGCCGCCCTGCGGATCTTGGCGGCACGCGGACGGAGCGGAATGGTAATTTTCGGGTGATGTGTCCGGGTGGGGGATGCCCCGGCACCGACTGAGGCGTGGCGACGGCATAGACTGCACGTCGCCACGGGGTGTGGCGCAGCTTGGTAGCGCACTCGCTTTGGGAGCGAGGGGCCGTGGGTTCAAATCCCGCCACCCCGACTGTCGTCCGCGGCCGGGCCGCCCCGGGTGCCGCCCAGTGCGGCCCCCGGGCGATGCCGGAGCGTCAGGCCGGCTCGCCTACACTCGATGGGCTGAATCACGCCCAGACTCAACTGAGATCCGTCAAGGAGTACGCCTGTGAAGAGCACCGTCGAGACTCTGAGCCCGACGCGCGTGCGGCTCGCCATCGAGGTGCCGTTCGTCGAGCTCGAGCCGAGCCTCAAGAAGGCGTACCGGGAGATCGGTTCGCAGGTCCAGGTTCCGGGCTTCCGCCGGGGCAAGGTGCCGACCGCGGTGATCGACCAGCGGGTGGGCCGGGGCACCGTCCTGAACGAGGCGGTCCAGGAGGCCATCCCGGAGAACATCCTCGCCGCGGTGCGTGAGCACGACCTGAAGACGCTGGGGCGTCCGGAGGTCGAGATCACCGAGTTCAACGACGGCGACTCGCTGAACTTCACGGCCGAGGTCGACGTCCGTCCGGAGATCACCATCCCGGACGCGAGCACCATCGAGGTGACCGTCGACGAGCTGCAGATCGACGAGAGCGAGATCGACGAGCAGGTGAAGAACCTGCGGGAGCGTTTCGCGACCCTCAAGACCGTCGAGCGGGCCGCCGCCGAGGGCGACTACGTCCAGATCGACCTGAACGCCACCGTCGACGGCGAGGACGTGCCGGGCGGCCAGGCGAGCAACATCTCCCACGAGGTGGGCAGCAAGCAGCTCCTGCCGGGCCTGGACGAGGCCGTGGTCGGCCTCGCCGCCGGCGACGACACCACCTTCACCACCCAGCTGGTCGGCGGCGACTTCGCCGGTCGGGACGCCGACGTGGCGGTGACCGTGCGCACGGTCAAGGAGAAGGAGCTGCCGGAGCTGAACGACGAGTTCGCCCAGATGGCGAGCGAGTTCGACACGATCGAGGAGCTGCGCGGCGACCTGCGGAACCGGGTCACCCAGGGCAAGCAGGTCGAGCAGATCTACGCCGCCCGGGACAAGGCCCTGGCCCAGCTCGTCGAGGCCGCCGACATCCCGGCTCCGGAGGGTGTCGTCCGCGAGGAGGTCGAGAGCCGCAAGCAGGCGATGGTCGACCAGTTGGAGCGGATCGGCGCCTCGATGGAGGAGTACCTCGCGGCCGAGGACAAGACCGAGGAGCAGATCGACGCCGAGCTGACCGAGGCGGCCACCGAGGGCGTCAAGGTGCAGCTCCTGCTGGACACGCTCGCCGACGCGGAGGACGTGCAGGTCTCCGACGACGAGTTCGGGCACGAGATCGTGCACCGGGCGCAGCGTGCCGGGATGGCCCCGCAGCAGTACTACGACCAGCTGGTGCGCTCCGGCGCGGCCGCCGCGGTCTTCGGCGACGTGCGGCGGGGCAAGGCGCTCGCGGCCGTCATGGAGAAGATCACGATCAAGGACTCGGCCGGCAACGGGATCACCCTCGACGCCCTGCGCGCCGCCAACGAGGCGGAGCACAACCACGACCACTGATCGTCGGGTGCGGCCGCCGTCCCCGCTCAGCGGCGGACGGCGGCCGTCTCCCTTTCCGGGGTACGCCCCGGGCAGCAAGCACTGCCGGGTACGCCCGGAAGCCCGCGCCGCGGGTACGCCCGACACAGCTGCGCTGAGAGCGAACACTGCCCCGACCGGGACTCTGCCGCCTCGCACAGCGGTTAGTGTCGGGAAAGACGGTACGGAGAGCGAAGGGCTGCCATGACCGACATGCACATCCCCAAGAAGTCGCTCCGGGCGATTGACGCGCGCGGTGGCGACTCCATTGGCAACCTCGACGACTCGGTCTACAACCGGTTGCTCAAGGAACGCATCATCTTCCTGGGCAGTGAGGTGACCGACCAGGTCGCCAACCGCATCTGCGCGCAGCTGCTGCTGCTCGCCGCGGAGGACCCGGACCGCGACATCAACCTGTGGATCAACTCGCCGGGTGGCTCGGTCTACTCCGGCATGGCGATCTACGACACCATGCAGTTCATCGACAACGACGTGTCGACCGTGGCGATGGGCATGGCTGCCTCGATGGGTCAGCTGCTGCTCTGCGCGGGCACCAAGGGCAAGCGGTACGCCCTGCCCCACGCACGGATCATGATGCACCAGCCGTCCGGTGGTCTGGGCGGCACGGCGTCCGACATCGCCATCCAGGCGGAGCAGATGCTCTACACGAAGCGGATGTTCCAGGAGCGGGTCGCGCACCACACCGGCCAGAGCCAGTCGCAGATCGAGGCCGACTCGGACCGGGACCGTTGGTTCACCGCCCAGGAGGCCATGGACTACGGCTTCATCGACAAGGTGATCATCGGGGCCGCACAGGTTCCGGATGGCGCCGGGACCCTGAGCTGAGGAGCTGACGATGACCGATCTGAGCCTGCCGCCCCAGTTCGCGGCCGTGCACAACCGCTACGTGCTGCCGTCGTTCGTCGAGCGCACGTCGTACGGGGTCAAGGAGTCGAACCCGTACAACAAGCTCTTCGAGGACCGGATCATCTTCCTCGGCGTCCAGGTGGACGACGCGTCGGCCAACGACGTGATGGCCCAGCTGCTGACGCTCGAGGGCACCGACCCGGACCGCGACATCATCATGTACATCAACTCGCCGGGTGGGTCGTTCACCGCCATGACGGCGATCTACGACACCATGCAGTATGTCCGCCCGGACATCTCGACGGTCTGCCTCGGGCAGGCGGCGAGTGCGGCGGCCGTGCTGCTCTCGGCGGGCACGCCGGGTAAGCGGATGGCCCTGCCGAACTCGCGGATCATCATCCACCAGCCGGCCACCGAGGGCGGCTACGGGCAGGGCTCGGACATCGAGATCCAGGCCCGGGAGATCCTGCGGATGCGTACGCAGCTGGAGGACATGCTGTCCCGCCACTGCAACCGCCCGATCGAGCAGGTTCGCAAGGACATCGACCGTGACAAGATCATGACGGCCGAGGAGTCCAAGGAGTACGGGCTGGTCGACACGATCCTGACCAGCCGCAAGAAGGGTCTGCTGGCGGCCAACGCCGCCCGCTGAGCTGTACCGGGTCAGAGGTTGGCCGGGGCTCCGTTCCCGGCCGACCTCTGACACACCCGTTTTGGGGGTCGGAGAATGCCCCGCCAGCGGGTAACGTCGGGTCCGTACCGCTTCGCCGGTTGGGCCGGCGGCGCGAACTAAGCCGGGCGGCGCGCAACGTCCGCAGGTCAGGGCCGGGTCTCCGGCCGATGAGTGCAGGGAGAACGTAGGTGGCACGGATCGGTGACGGCGGCGACCTACTGAAATGCTCCTTCTGCGGCAAGTCGCAGAAGCAGGTCAAGAAGCTCATCGCGGGCCCAGGGGTCTACATCTGCGACGAGTGCATCGATCTCTGCAACGAGATCATCGAAGAGGAGCTGGCCGAGTCCGGCGAGGTGAAGTGGGAAGAGCTTCCCAAGCCGATGGAGATCTGCCAGTTCCTCGACACCTACGTCGTGGGTCAGGATCAGGCCAAGAAGGCGCTCGCAGTAGCGGTCTACAACCACTACAAGCGGATCCAGGCCGAGGCGGCCGGCGCGCCGGGCTCCGGCAGTGACGCCGTCGAGCTGGCCAAGTCCAACATCCTGCTGCTCGGCCCGACGGGGTGCGGCAAGACCCACCTGGCGCAGACCCTCGCCCGGATGTTGAACGTCCCGTTCGCCATCGCCGACGCCACCGCGCTGACCGAGGCGGGCTACGTGGGCGAGGACGTCGAGAACATCCTCCTCAAGCTGATCCAGGCCGCCGACTACGACATCAAGCGCGCCGAGACCGGCATCATCTACATCGACGAGGTCGACAAGATCGCCCGCAAGTCGGAGAACCCGTCCATCACCCGGGACGTCTCCGGCGAGGGCGTGCAGCAGGCCCTGCTCAAGATGCTCGAGGGCACGGTGGCCAACGTGCCGCCGCAGGGTGGCCGTAAGCACCCACACCAGGAGTTCATCCAGATCGACACCACGAACGTGCTGTTCATCTGTGGTGGCGCGTTCGCCGGCCTCGATCAGATCATCGAGTCCCGCACCGGGCAGGGCGGCACCGGCTTCGGCGCCCGACTCCGGTCGGTCTCCGAGCGGTCGACCGACGACATCTTCAGCCAGGTCATGCCGGAAGACATGCTCAAGTTCGGGCTGATCCCCGAGTTCGTCGGCCGGCTGCCGGTGATCACCAACGTTCGCAGCCTGGACCGCAGCGCCCTCGTTCGGATCCTCACCGAGCCGCGCAACGCCCTGGTCCGGCAGTACCAGCGACTGTTCGAGCTGGACGGTGTCGAGCTCGAGTTCGACGAGCCGGCGCTGGAAGCCATCGCCGATCAGGCGATGCTGCGGGGCACCGGTGCCCGTGGTCTGCGGGCCATCATCGAGGAGGTTCTGCTCTCCGCGATGTACGAGGTGCCGAGCAACCCCGACGCCGCCCGCGTGCTGATCACCCGCGAGGTTGTCCTGGAGAACGTCAACCCGACGATCGTGCCGCGTGAGTTCACCGGGCGCCGGGCTCGGCGCGACCGCGAAGAGAAGTCCGCCTGATCCTTCCCGCGTCACGCCGGCCGTTCGATCCTGAGCGGCCGGCGTGATCGTGTTC
Organism: Micromonospora sp. NPDC051227; assembly: GCF_044455385.1. Taxonomy (NCBI): domain Bacteria; kingdom Bacillati; phylum Actinomycetota; class Actinomycetes; order Micromonosporales; family Micromonosporaceae; genus Micromonospora; species Micromonospora sp. NPDC051227. The sequence continues at coordinate 1,634 of NZ_JBITET010000024.1, read as the reverse complement.
GGCGCTGTTCGCCCGTGACCACCGGCCGTGCTGGCCGAACTGTGTCGCTGTCCGTCAGAGCCCTCCAGCCGTACCCTTTGCTCATGCGTGTCGCCGTCTGCCAGCTGAACGCCCGGGACGACCGTAAGGCCAATCTGGCGGCCGCGGAGGCCCTACTGGAGCGCGCCGCCGCCGGCGGCGCGGATCTCGCCGTCCTTCCGGAGTACGTCGACTATCTGGGTCCTGCCGGTGGGCTGCCCGAACCGGAGTCGGTCGACGGTGAGGTGGGCAGCTTCTTCGCCGGGGTCGCCCGGCGGCTTGGGATCTGGTTGGTGGCCGGCTCGTTCCACGAGGCCGGCCCGGACCCGGACCACACCTGGAACACCTCCCTGGTCTTCGACCGTTCCGGCAGTCTGGCCGCGAGCTATCGCAAGATCCACCTGTACGACGTGGAGATCCCCGGTCGGGTCTCCTACCGGGAGTCGGCGAGTGTCGCGCCCGGGGTCCAACCGGTGGTGGTCGACGTCGAGGGGCTGCGGGTCGGCCTGTCGATCTGCTACGACCTGCGCTTCCCGGAGCTGTACCGGCTGCTCGCCTCGGATGGCGGCGCGCAGCTGCTGGTGGTTCCGGCCGCGTTCATGATGCACACCGGCCGGGACCACTGGGAGGTCCTGCTGCGGGCCAGGGCTATCGAGAACCAGTGTTTCGTGGCGGCGGCCGGTCAGACCGGCGACCACGAGCCAGGTCGCACCTGCTTCGGCCGCAGCATGGTGGTCGACCCCTGGGGGACGGTCATCGGCCAGGTGCCGGACGGCCCCGGGGTCTCCGTCGTCGACCTGGACCTGGACCGGCTCGACACGATCCGCGCCGAGCTGCCCAGCCTGGCCAACCGCCGGCTCTGAACCTCAGCCCTCGAGCAGGACGCCGATCACCGCGAACCCGGCGATGGCCGCCGCGGTGACCAGCAGCGCCGTGGTCATCCGGGACCTGCCCCGTCGGGCCAGTCGTCCCACCGAGAGCACAAGTACGACCAGCACGACAGCGCCGATCACCACCTGCCAGAACGGCCCGATGAGGCCGAGCAGCGCCTCCTCGGCGAACACCCTGGCGCCGTGCCCGGACTCATCCATGACTGACACTCTGACACGTCGAGGTGGCCCGCGTCCTCGGCTGTGGCGGGGAGTGGAGGTGCTCGGTCCTCGGCAGTGCCGGGGGCGGTGGGGGCTCTTCGTTCGAACCAGTGATGAACCCTGATTTGCCTTCTCCGGGCCGTCCGCGTAACTTTCTCTCTGCACGGGGGAGGCCGGACAAACCGGCCGAGAACGGGCGCCAGGCCCGTGGCGGGAACGCCGAGCGGGACTGAGGATCGGGCGGTGCGGAACTACTCCGGTAACGGGGTTGCGAACGCGGAGCCGACCGGGTAGAGTTTCGGAGCCGGCAGGAGCCGGGCGGAGAGCCGCGAAGCGGCGATCGGCCGGTCTGCGGCTTCCCACGACAGAAACGAACGTCGGTAACGACGTGCGTCATCGTGGACTCGAGCAAGCAACACTATCCGCATTCTTCGGGTGAAGCACGACGAACCGCGAAATATCGGTTTGACACGGCGGAAACGAGCGGGTAACGTAGTAAAAGTGCCTGGCGCTGATAGCGCTGGT
>NZ_JBITET010000023.1:0-63192 GCF_044455385.1 Micromonospora sp. NPDC051227 | reverse complement strand
TCCGCCGACCCGAACACCGCCTCCTACTGGATCAGCACCGAGCACCTCGCCGACTGGATCGCCACCCGCGGCTACGCCACCAGCTGACCCCACACCACCCGCACACCAGCACACGCTGAAGGGCCGGACCCCCACCGGGGGCCCGGCCCTTCGGCATGCCCAGGTCAGAGCTCGTTGCCTGCCCGCACCGGATCAACGGCGGGCGCCACCGAAGCCGACGACTGACCGCCGATAGCGCCGGGAGGCACCTCGGCCGCCTCCAAATCAGCGGCGCCGTCGACCGACGCGACGCGGTGGGCGCGGCGACGCAGCCACCAGGTGCTGCCGAGCCCGGCGAGCACCGCGAGGACCAACCCGGCCCACGAGATGTCCTTCAGCCAGTGTTCGGCCGCCCGGCCAACTGAGTAGAGCAGGTACGTCGTGCCGAAGGCCCAGACCAAGCCGCCGGCCGCGTTCGCCACCAGGAAGCGGCGGTACGGCACGTGCAGCGCCCCGGCGAGCGGCCCGGCCAGGATCCGCAGCAGTGCCACGAACCGACCGAAGAAGACCGCCCAGACGCCGTGCCGCGCGAAGCTCTGTTCGGCACGGGCCAGCTGCGCCGGGCCCAGGTGATTGGGGAACCGTCTGCCCAGCCGGGCGAGCAGTGGACGACCGCCGCGTCGGCCAATGGCGTACCCGACGGAGTCGCCGACGATGGCGCCGAACGCCGCTGCGCTGGCCACCCACTCCGGCTCCACCACTCCGGTGGCGGCGAGCAAGGCGGAGCTGACCAGGACGATCTCGCCGGGCAGCGGGACGCCCATGCTCTCCACGCCGATCACCCCGGCGACGAGTAGATAGATCACGCCCGGAGGCAGCGCCGAGAGCCAGTGCTGAACGTCAATCACTCGGCACCCCTTCCGATCGGCCCCGACCCTACCCCGCCGGCCTGGCGACGCGGCGCGGTCGTGGGCCGCCCGAACCGTGACGCCAGGTTGCACATATAGCAAGACGGACGTACGGTTTTGTTGGAAGCGGAATCGGCGGGTAAGTGTCACCTAACCTCGGCGGCACCCCGGCCGGTGCGACAGACTGCTCAGGACTACTCACGGTCGCTGGTGTGAAGGAGTACGACGTGGCGAGCCTCGACACCTTCGGTGCGAAGACCCAGCTACGCGTCGGAGACGCGAGCTACGAGATTTTCAAGATCGACAAGGTGGACGGCCACGCGCGGTTGCCGTACAGCCTGAAGATCCTGCTGGAGAACCTGCTGCGGACCGAGGACGGCGCGAACATCACCGCCGACCACATCCGCCAGCTCGGCGGGTGGGACTCCACCGCCGCCCCGAGCGTGGAGATCCAGTTCACCCCGGCGCGGGTCCTGATGCAGGACTTCACCGGCGTGCCCTGCGTGGTCGACCTGGCGACCATGCGCGAGGCCGTACGTGACCTGGGCGGCGACGCCAGCAAGGTCAACCCCCTCGCCCCGGCAGAGCTGGTCATCGACCACTCGGTCATCGCCGACCTGTTCGGCCGCGAGGACGCCTTCGCCCGCAACGTCGAGCTGGAGTACGAGCGCAACAAGGAGCGCTACCAGTTCCTGCGCTGGGGTCAGACCGCGTTCAACGAGTTCAAGGTCGTCCCGCCGGGCACCGGCATCGTGCACCAGGTCAACATCGAGTACCTGGCCCGCACCATCATGGAGCGGGGTGGCCAGGCGTACCCGGACACGGTCGTCGGCACCGACTCGCACACCACCATGGTCAACGGCCTGGGCGTGCTGGGCTGGGGCGTCGGTGGCATCGAGGCCGAGGCCGCGATGCTCGGCCAGCCGGTCAGCATGCTGATCCCCCGGGTGGTGGGCTTCAAGCTCTCCGGTGAGATGCCGGCCGGCACCACCGCCACCGACCTGGTGCTGACCATCACCGAGATGCTGCGCAAGCACGGTGTGGTCGGCAAGTTCGTCGAGTTCTACGGCCCCGGCGTGGGCGCCGTGCCGCTGGCCAACCGGGCCACCATCGGCAACATGTCCCCGGAGTACGGCTCCACCGTGGCGATCTTCCCGATCGACGCGGAGACGATCCGCTACCTGGAGCTGACCGGCCGTGACGCGGCGCAGGTCGCGCTGGTCGAGGCGTACGCCAAGGAGCAGGGCCTCTGGCACGACCCGGACGCCGAGCCGGACTACTCCGAGCGCCTGGAGCTGGACCTCGGCTCCATCGAGCCGTCGCTCGCCGGCCCGAAGCGCCCGCAGGACCGGGTGCCGCTGGGTGCTGCGAAGACGCTGTTCCGCTCCGCGTTGACCGACTACGTGGCCGACGACTCCGTCGGTGAGCGCGACCTCAAGCCGGGTGTCCCCCGCGAGGAGCTGCCGCGTGGCGCCAACGGCCCGGCCGACGAGGCCAGCGCCGAGTCCTTCCCGGCCAGCGACCCGCCGGCCAACGACTTCAGCGACCCGGCCGACGAGCCGCGTGACCTGGAGACCGCGGCGGTCGGCGCGGGTGGCCGGGCCAGCAACCCGGTCCGGGTCACCGGCGCCGACGGTGCCGAGTACGAGCTGGACCACGGCGCCGTGGTGATCGCCGCGATCACCTCCTGCACCAACACGTCCAACCCGCAGGTGATGATCGGTGCCGCGCTGCTGGCCCGCAACGCCGTGGAGAAGGGCCTGACCCGCAAGCCGTGGGTGAAGACCACCCTGGCGCCCGGGTCGAAGGTCGTCATGGACTACTACGAGCGGGCCGGCCTCACGCCGTACCTGGACAAGCTCGGCTTCAACCTGGTCGGCTACGGCTGCACCACCTGCATCGGCAACTCGGGCCCGCTGCCCGAGGAGGTGTCCGCCGCGGTCAACGAGCACGACCTGTCGGTGGTTTCGGTGCTCTCGGGCAACCGGAACTTCGAGGGCCGGATCAACCCGGACGTCAAGATGAACTACCTGGCGTCGCCGCCCCTGGTGGTCGCCTACGCCCTGGCCGGCACCATGGACATCGACCTGGCCAACGAGCCGATCGGTGAGGACTCCGAGGGCAACCCGGTCTACCTGCGCGAGATCTGGCCGAACAGCGCCGAGATCCAGGACGTCATCGCCCAGGCGATCGGCGCCACCGGTTTCAGCGCCGCGTACGCCGATGTCTTCGCCGGCGACGAGCGGTGGCAGTCGCTGCCGACCCCGACCGGCGACACCTTCGCCTGGGCGAACGACTCCACCTACGTGCGTAAGCCCCCGTACTTCGAGGGCATGCAGCAGGAGCCGAGCCCGGTCGTCGACATCTCCGCTGCCCGGGTGCTGGCCAAGCTGGGTGACTCGGTGACCACCGACCACATCTCGCCGGCCGGCGCGATCAAGGCGGACTCCCCGGCCGGCACGTACCTGGCCGAGCACGGTGTGCCGCGCCACGAGTTCAACTCGTACGGTTCCCGCCGGGGCAACCACGAGGTGATGATCCGGGGCACCTTCGCCAACATCCGGTTGCGCAACCAGCTGGTGCCCGGGGTGGAGGGCGGCTTCACCGTCAACCACCTCACCGGCGAGCAGACCTCGATCTACGACGCCTCGGTGGCCTACCAGGAGGCCGGCATCCCGCTGGTCGTGCTGGCCGGCAAGGAGTACGGCTCGGGCTCGTCGCGGGACTGGGCGGCCAAGGGCACCATGCTGCTGGGCGTCCGGGCGGTCATCGCCGAGTCGTACGAGCGGATCCACCGCTCGAACCTGATCGGGATGGGCGTGCTGCCGCTCCAGTTCCCGGTGGACGTCACCGCCGAGTCGCTCGGCCTGACCGGCACCGAGACGTTCACCATCACCGGGGTGACCGCCCTGAACGACGGTGAGACCCCGCGTACCGTGCAGGTCAGCACCGACACCGGCGTTGAGTTCGACGCCGTGGTGCGGATCGACACCCCCGGTGAGGCGGACTACTACCGGCACGGCGGCATCCTGCAGTACGTGCTGCGCCGCATGATCGCCAACTGATCGCGTACGGCTGGTCGAGGGCCGCTTCCCGCTCCGGCGGGGGGCGGCCTTCGCCGTCCGAACCGGGGAAGGCTCGCTGTCAGAGCGCCCGTAGTCGCTCGGCTACCGCGTCATCCACGGCGCGCCGCGCGTAACCCCGGAACCGCCGCGGCAGGGCGACAGGGGTGCGACGCCGCCGGGCTCCTTCCCGCCCTCGGCGGGAGGGAGCCTGCGTCGTTCCCGGGTCGCTCCTCGTACCGGGCCCTGCCGCGGGCTAACCTCTTAGCTAAGGAGGTGCCACGGTGGCCGGTGAAGCTGCGGCGCAGTTCAACATCCATGATGCGAAGACGAACCTGTCACGCATCATCGAACGGGTCGAGCGCGGCGAGGAGATCGTGATCAGCCGGGCTGGTAACCCGGTCGCCAAGGTCATTCCTCTTCGTCGTACGACACGCACCGGTCGCGGGTCTCTGCGTGGTGCGTTGGATCTCACCGGTGACTGGGATTCCGACGAGGTCAACGACGAGGTTGCTCGCGACTTCGGGCTTCCCGGATGAGGCTCTTGCTCGACACGCACGTGGTGCTCTGGTGGCTGACCGATGACCCGATCCTCGCCACGGACATCAAGGACCGCATCGACACCGAACCCGATGTCTACCTGAGCCCGGTCACGCTGTGGGAGGTCGCGATCAAACAGTCGCTGGGCAAGTTGCCCGGTCCTGCCGACCTGGCCGAACGAATTCGTGACGCCGAACTGCGGGAACTTCCGGTCCTTCACGATCACGCCATCGCGGCTGGTCGACTGCCGTTGATCCATCGGGATCCCTTCGACCGGATGCTGGTCGCGCAGGCCCTGCACGAAGGGCTGACCCTGGTCACCCGGGACGACCGCATTCAGAAGTACGACGTACCGATCCTGGTGGCGTGACTTTCATCCGCTCGCGGGTGAGGTCGTCGGCCCGGTCGATCAGGTCTCGACGCCCGACGGGGTGAGCGCTCAGCGCAGCCGCAGCGCGACCGCGCGGGCCTCCCCGTCGGTGAGGGGCAGGAACCAGAGGAAACGGCGGACAATGGCGACCGGGTCGGGTCCGCCCGGTTGGCCGCGCAGGTCGCGGATCGCCCGGCGGGTGATCCTGGAGAACTCGGGGATCAGGGTCGCGCGGCGGGCGGCGTCCGTCGGGGTCGCTCGCAGCGTCGGGCAGGGCCAGTCCCGGCCGCAGGCGTCGCACGTCCACAGCGGGCCGTCGGCGGTGTGCGCGACCGGCGGGCCGCACCGGGACCGCCAGCGTGATTCGGGTACGACGTTCCCCGCGCGCCCCGGGCCGCGGTACGCGCCATGACGCGGGAGCAGTGCGAGCGGCTGGCCGAGCAGGCCGCGCTGCCGAACGTGTCGCTGTTCGTCGTGCCCGCCGACGTCGGCATGTATCCGGGCCTCGGTGGACCGTTCACGGTGGCCGAGATGCCGGCCGGGGCGCGGGTCGCGCACGTCGACAGCCAGGCGCAGGCGCAGCTCATCGACAAGGTTGCCGACGTTGCTACATTCGACCGACGGTGGGAACGCATCCGCGACGGAGCCCTGTCGCGTGCGCAGTCCCTCAATCTGATCAGGGAAGCGGCGGCATCATGGACCTGACCGGCGCTCGGTGGCGCAAGAGCAGCAAGAGTGGCAACAACGGCGGCGACTGCGTCGAGGTGGCCGACAACCTCGAGGGCGTCGTCGGCGTACGTGACTCCAAGGACCCGGCCGGTCCGGCGCTCGCCTTCGACCCGGCGGCCTGGACCCGGTTCCTGGTGCTGGCCAAGCGCGGCTGACCCTCTGTCCTACCGGGTGAGTTCGTCGGCCCGGTCGAGCAGCGCACGGCGCTCGGCGGTCGAGCCGACCGCTGCCGCCGCCTCCCGGAACAATTCGGCCGCACGCGTCCGGTCGCCCTGCCGGGCCACCAGGTCGGCCTCGACCGCCACGGTGAGCGGGTAGCCGTCCAACCCACCCTCGGCGCGCGCCGCGTCGAGCAGTACCAACCCGGCAGCCGGCCCGTGCGCGTACCCGTGCGCGACGACACGGTTGAGCGCGATCACCGGTGAGGGGCGGAGGTCGGCGAGCGCGTCGTAGGCCCGCGCGATCGTCGGCCAGTCGGTGTCGTCGGCCGAGGCGGCGGTGGCGTGGCAGGCGGCGATCCGGGCCTGCCACGCGTACGGCCCGTCGTGGCGTACCCGGTCGAGGGCGGCCAGTCCCTCGGCGATGGCGGCGCGGTCCCACCGGTCGCGGTCCTGCCGCTCCAGGGTGAGCAGGTTGCCGGCAGCGTCGCGACGGGCGTCTCGGCGGGAGTGTTGGAACAGGCACAGCGCCAGCAGCGCGGCGACCTCGGACTGCTCGGGCATCAGCCGGTCGAGCAGCCGGGCCAGCCTGACCGCCTCGTCGGCGAAGGCCGGTTCGCCGTCGGCGACGTAGCCCCGGGTGAACAGCAGGTACAGCACGGCGAGGACGCCGGGTAGCCGCTCGGTCAGCGCCGGCCCGCTCGGCACCCGGTACGGGATGCCGGCCTGGGCGATGCGGGTGCGCGCCCGGGTCAACCGGCGGGTCATCGTCGACTCGCTGACCAGCAGGAGGCGGGCGATGTCGGCGGTGGGCACGCCGCAGACCGTCCGCAGCGTCAACGCCACCCGGGCCTCGAGCGCGAGCGCCGGATGGCAGCAGGTGAAAATGAGACGCAGCCGGTCGTCCACCACGTCCTGCCCCACCTCGGGCTCGGGCTGCGCCTCGTCTGGAGTGAGCAACGCCAGGTCGTGCAGCTTGCGCCGCTCCACTGTGGCCCGGCGCAGCACGTCGACCGCCCGGTTGCGGGCCACCGTCATGAGCCAGCCGCCCGGGTTGGCCGGTACACCGTCGGCGGGCCAACGTTCCAGCGCGACGGTCAACGACTCCTGGGCGCAGTCCTCGGCCAACGCCCAGTCCCCGGTCACCCGGATCAGTGTCGCGACGATCCGGGGGTACGCGTCGACGCTGGCGGTCGCGACGGCCTTCGCCGCCGCCGCGACGGCCGGTGCCGGGGTGCGCACCGACCGGCGCTGCGAGGTGGACAACTGCGTCAGTCGGACAGGTCCGCGAACGGGCGCAGTTCCAGTCGCCCGTGGCGGGCCATCGGGTGGGTGCGGGCCACCTCGATCGCCTCGTCCAGATCGGCGCAGTCGAGCAGGTCGAAGCCCACGATCACCTCGGCGGTCTCCGCGAACGGCCCCTCGGAGACGAGCAGCTCACCGTCGCGGACACGGACGGTGGTGGCCGCGCTGGGCGACGCGAACACGTTGCCGGTCAGGCGGCGGCCCCGAGAGTCGTTCTCCGCCACCCACTTCTCGATGTCGGGAAGCTCGGTGGGGTCGGTGTCCGGCTCGGTGTCGCTGCACACGAACATCATGTACTTCATCTGGTCGCTCCCTGGTTTCTCGGGGTGTCGCCAGCATGACGATCGGCCGGCGGCGTTCCGGACACCCTCCCCGAAAAACTTCTGATCAGTCTCCGCTGGCGGCGCGGCGGCGGGCCTCGCGGGTCTTCATGGCGTGCTCCATCAGCGTGACGAGCACCTCCTTGCTGGACTCACGCTGCCGGGCGTCGCAGAGCAGGACCGGCACACCCGGGTCCAGGTTCAGCGCGGCCTGCACCTCGTCGAGCCGGTACTTGCGGGCGTCCTGGAAGCAGTTCACCGCCACCACGAAGGGGGTGCCCCGACCCTCGAAGTAGTCGATCGAGGGGAAGCAGTCGGCGAGCCGGCGGGTGTCGGCCAGCACCACAGCGCCGATCGCCCCCAGCGCCAGCTCGTCCCAGACGAACCAGAACCGGTCCTGCCCCGGCGTGCCGAACAGGTACAGCACCAGGTCGTCGCTGATGGTGATCCGGCCGAAGTCCATGGCCACGGTGGTGGTGGTCTTGCCCTCCACCCCGGACAGGTCGTCGATGCCGACCCCCGTCTCCGTCAGCACCTCCTCGGTGCGCAACGGCCGGGTTTCGCTGACCGCGCCAACCATGGTCGTCTTGCCCACGCCGAAGCCGCCCGCGACCAGGATCTTGATCGCGGTGGGCAGTGGCGTCGCTCCCGCCGGCCGGTCAGAGTGCCCGTAGTCCATTGATTACCGCCTCGAAGATGCTGTTGTCGGGAAGACCGGCCGTGGTCTGCGGCTCGCGGACCTGCACCAGGCTGCGGGCCGCCAGATCACCGAGAAGCACCCGGATGGTGCCCACCGGCAGGTCGAGATGGGCGGCGATCTCGGCGACGGACTGTATGCGCTGGCACAGCCCGACGATCGCCAAATGCTCGGGACCGAGACCGACCTCGGGCGTGACCTCGGCTCGGGTCGCCGTGACCAGGGAGATCAGGTCGAACGTGCCGGTGACCGGGCGGGCCCGACCACGCGTCATCGCGTACGGACGCACCACCGGACCCGCGTGGTCATCCACCCACTGATGGTCTGCGGACTCCCCCTGGACGGTCATCGCCGCTACCTCTCGCCGACCTGCTGATCAGTGCCGCGCGACGGCGATGCGACGTACTTGCCGACGCGGGTGACCAGCATCGCCATCTCGTAGGCGATCAGGCCGACGTCGGCGTCCTCGCTGGCCAGTACCGCCAGGCAGGCGTTGCGGCCGGCCGCGGTGACGAACAGGAACGACGACTGCATCTCGATGATGGTCTGCTGCACCTGCCCACCACCGAAACGCTTGCCGGCGCCTCGGGCGAGGCTCTGGATGCCGGCCGCCATCGCTGCGAGGTGCTCGCCGTCGTCCCGGCTCAACCCCTGGGAGGAGGCCATCATGAGGCCGTCGGTGGAGAGCGCGACCGCGTGTTCGGCCTGCTTCACCCGGCCCACCAGGTCATCCAGCAACCACGTCAGGTCGGCGCTCGAAGCCGTCTTCTGGGTCACTTCGTCGTCCTCTTCTCGCCCGGCTGTGCGCCGTTGTTCGTCTGGGGCTTGACCGTCACACCGCGCGGGGACCCGCGTCGTCGGCGCTCGGTCAGGTCGCTTGTGGATCCTCGTCGGTCGGCTCGGACGGCGTCGCCGCCGGGGCGCCGGAGGCGCCGCCGAGCAGCCGAGCCGCGTCGGTCCGTCCACGCCGGGTACCGGTCTGGTAGGAGCTCATCATCCGGCGCACCTGCTCCGGTGGGCGCACCACATCCTCGTCGTCGGTTTCGGACACCGCCGGGTCGTCTCGCAACTCGGGAACGATGTTCGCCTGTCGGACCCGGACGGGCAGGCCGGAGCCGGTCCGTTCCGCCTCGGCGCGGGCGGGCACCGGGCCACCGTCGCCGGCCGGGACCGGCTCTCCGTCGAGGGCCTCCGGGCGGGTGCGGTCGACGGCGGGCAGGCCGGTGGGCACGGTCGGGGCTTCCAGGGCTGGCTGGGCCGGGCCGCGTCGGGCGCGGGTGGGCAGGTCGGGGGTGCCGGTTGCCGGGGTGGTCCGCTGCCGGGTGGGGAGAACGGTGTCCGCCTCGGCCCCCTCGTCCGTCGTCGGCGCGGTGGTGTCGGCCGGCATCGGCGCCGCCGAGGTCACCGCCACCTCCGACGCGAGGGTCGTCGGCGCGGCGAGCGCGACCGGTGCGAGGGACGCCGGACGGCCGCTGTCCGTGGCGGGCGCCGACGGCATCGGGATGGCCGAGCCGGCCCGGAACGAGCCGGAGTCCTCCGGGGAGGCGTCGGCCTCGGTGACCAGCTCCAGCGGGATCAGCACGACCGCTGTGGTGCCGCCGTACGCGGACTCCTTGAGCCGTACCCGCACGCCGTGCCGTTCGGTCAGCCGGCTCACCACGTAGAGCCCGAGGCGGGCGGCGTTGGCGAGGTTCAACTCGGACTGGTCGACGATGCGGTGGTTCGCGGCGGCCAGGTCCTCCTCGCTCATGCCGAGGCCCCGGTCCTCGATCTCGATGGCGAACCCGTTGGAGACCAGTTGGCCGCGGACCTCGACGGTCGTGTGTGGTGGGGAGAACGACAGGCCGTTCTCGATCAGCTCGGCGAGCAGGTGGATGACGTCGCCGACCGCGCGGCCGGCGAGCGAGACCGGCCCGAGCGGCAGCACGTTGACCCGGGTGTAGTCCTCCACCTCGGCCACGGCGCCCCGCACCACGTCGACCATGGGGACGTTGCGCCGCCAGGCCCGACCGGGGGTGGAGCCGGAGAGCACGATCAGGTTTTCCGCGTTGCGCCGCATCCGGGTGGCCAGGTGGTCGACCCGGAACAGGTCCTCCAGCTCCTCCGCGTCGTGTTCGCGGCGCTCCATGGCGTCGAGCAGGGTGAGCTGGCGGTGGACGAGCGCCTGCGTGCGTCGGGCCAGGCTCAGGAAGACCTCGCGGACGTTGCGACGTAGGTCGGCCTGCTCGACGGCGGTCCGCAGCGCGGTCTCCTGGACGGCGTTGAACGCCTTGCCGACCTGGCCAATCTCGTCGGTGCCGAACTCCAACGGGGGCGCCTCGGTGGCCACGTCGACCTCCTCGCCGCGCCCGAGCCGCTCCACCACCCGGGGCAGCCGCTCGTCGGCGAGCTGCCAGGCGGCCTCCCGCAGCCGGTCCAGCTGGCGCAGCAGGTTCCGCGCGGTGGTGATCGAGACCACGACGGAGGCGATGACGGCGAGCAGACCCAGGCCGGTGGCGAGCACCAGTCGGACGACGACCATCACGGCCACGCCGGTGGCCCGATCCACGATGCCCTCGCCGCCGGCGGTCACGGCGTCGTTCACCGCCGCCAGCGCCGGCTCGACAGTGCCCCGCCACTGCTCGGCGCCGACCGGCAGCTGGGTCGACGGCCGACCCTCGCGAATGATGCTGTCCTGCACGGCACGCAGCCGGGTGAACGCCTCGCCCTCGACGAGCTGCTGGTAACGGCGCTGGTCGGCGTCGGCGAGCCGGACCCGGGTCTCCTCACCGAGGAACCGCTCCGAGCCGACCAGCGCGACGTAGCGGGCGTACTCGGCGCCGCTCATCCGACCGTTGCCGAAGAGGCCGCTGAGCAGCGCGTCCTCCTGGGAGATCAGCTCCTTCATCCGGTTGAGCTGGATCAGGGCCGCCGCCTCGCCGGCGATCTGCTTGTCGTCCAGGCTGCCCGTCACGTCGTAGATCTGGAAGATCGACTCGATCGCGCCGGTGTACGCCTCAGCGGCGGCGATCCGGTCGATCTTGCGGTCCAGCACCTCCGCGCGGGTCTGCTCCAACGCGTTGACCTGGGCGATCGTCATACCGAGCTGGGTGTCCAGTGCGGAACTGCCGGCGATGTCGACCTGCCAGTTGCGCACCGAGGCGGCGAAGTCGGCAGCCAGCTCCGCGGTCTTGCGCTGCTCGGCCTCGAGCGCCGTCCGCTGCGCCGCGTCGGGGTTGCTCAGGTACGCCTGGGTCAACCGCCGCTCCACCTGGAGCTCCTGCAACAGCGGCTCACTCGGTGTGTAGACCTTGCTGTTGAGCAACTGGACACCGAGCAGGTTGAAGCCGTCCCGCAGGGTCACCCAGGCCGCGAACATCCAGAGGGCGACCAGGGAGAGCAGCAGGGCGACAACCTTGGTGCGGATACTCGTACCGCGAGAACGCATTGAACCGTCCCAGGCCGGGCGTTGACTCAGCTCATCAACGGGTGATCAGAGGGGGCGACGTCCCACCGCAGCGGGGCGTCCGGGGCTGAGGCTCTGCGTACGCTAGCAGTGTCGACACAACCCCTCAAGTTGCTGTTTTTGTTGACTGGTAACCGCAATCCACCACCGATCGGTCCACGCCGGAAGCACGGATGCCGGCCAGCCGGCAGGCGGCGAGCACCGTGGCGCGAACGATGATGGTCGGACAGTACAGCTCCTTGCCGTACCACAGTGGAGGGTGCCTCCGGCCGGCGGATTCGTGCAGGTAGGCGTGCCCACGGGCCACCGCGTCGTCGACCCGTGGCACTGTCGTCGGCACCGTCAGCAGCACCTGGAGGGCGTACGCGGTCTCCTCGGCGGTGCCGTCCCACCGCCCCCACGAACCGTCAGCGCGCTGGCTGTTCAGCACCCAGCCGGCCGCCCGGTCCACCGCCTCGGCGGCGGCCGCACCCCGCCCGAACTCGGCCAGCGCCAGCACGCAGCAGGCGGTGGCGTAGTACGGCGAGGCGTGCCACCGGTCCTGCCAGGGGCCGTCGGCGATCTGGTGTGCCGGCAGCACGACGCTAAGCCGCTCGACCGTCCGGTGGTACCGGGCGTCCGCGCCGGGGTGTGTGGCCACGTACTGGCCGAACGCGTCCAGCACGTGCGCGTTGGTGGTGACCGAGAAGCCGTCCTCGCTCCCCGGCCAGGTACAGAAGCCGTCCGCCGTCTCGTACGCCCACAGGCTGGCCGGGTCGGCGCGGCGGCCGAGCCGGGCCAGCGCGTCCAGCGTGACCGAGGTGGTGTCGGCGTCCGTCGGCAGGCCCTCGCCGGTGGCAATGCCCTCGGCGCCGGTGGCGGCGGCCAGGGTACCCAGCACTGTCGCTGGCGGATTGACCGCGACACCGGCGCGGCGCAACCCGCTGAGCACCCAGGCCCGCTCGAACACGGTGATCGGGGTCGGGCAGGGCACCGGCCCGTCAGCCTCGCGGATCAACTCCCGCAGGAAGGCGTGCGCGGCGGGGCCGGCGGCCGGACCGGCCGCAGTCAGCCAGGCGGCGGTCGCTGCGGGTGACGCGCCGACGGCGGTCAGGGTCGGTCCGGCGTCGGCCGGTGTCGCGTCCAGCACCTCGTAGAAGTGGGCCAGCTTCGTCGGCAGCGCCGCCCCGGCGGCCACCGCGGCGCGGACCGCGCGGAGCCGGTCGGACCCGAGGCCCGCGGGCAGCGCCAGCGGCGGGCGGGGCAGCCGCTCGGCGGTCGCCCAATCCAGCCGGGCCAACCGGCCGTTGATCGACTCGACAAGCGCGGGGACGATGAGATCCAGCGCCGGGGTGTCCGGCAACGCCCGCGAGTGCGTGGCGAGCAGCCGGCCGGTGAGCGCGTCCAGTCCGCGTGCCACCGGGGCGAGCAGGTCCGCCCCGGCCCATCCGCCGTCGGCCAGTGCCGCGAGCAGAGCGTCGGTGGCGCTGAGCGTGGGCACCAGGGCGTACCCCTCGGGTGGGCCCCACGCGCCGTCCGGGCGCTGCTCGCGCAGCAGGAAACCGATCCGCTGTTGGTGTCCCGGCAGCCAGGCCGCACCGGCGACGAGCCGGCCGCTCTCGTACACCGAGGGGGCGACCTGCCCCCACGGCCGCAGCGCCAGGCCGGCGATCAGCTCGCGGGCGGCGTCGGCGACCGGGTCGGCGGCGGGCGCCTCGTCGGCGAACACCCGGGTGGCGCCGTCACTCATCGCGTGCCCCCCAGAAGTCTGACAGTTGGTAGAAGCCGCCGGTGAAGGAGATCTGCCGGTTGAGGTAGTCCGCCTGGCGGGGGCACCGCTCGGCGAGGGCGGCCAGGTCCCCCCGGGACCGGGCGGTCAGCTCGGCCAGCCGGTCGTGCACCTGCGCCGGGTCGTCGACCAGCAGCAGGGCGTTCAGGTCACCCCACTCGGAGTCCCGGCCGTGGGTGGCCAGGTCGTTGACCAACCGCAGTACGCGCTGCACGCCACGACCAGCGTCCAGCAGGTCGGTCAGCTGGGCGAGGGTCTTCTCGTCGCCGGTGGCGATCCAGTGGGTGACGTTGACGAAGGAGCAGGCGAGGTTGTCGGCGTTGTCCAGGTAGCGGTCCAGGTCCGGCAGACGCCGCCCGGTGGTCGGGTCGGTCGGCAGGTGCTTCCAGTCCCACTCCCGCGCCACTGCCGCGAGCATCCGGGCCAGCTCGTCACGCCAGATCGGCCGCAGCCGGACGAACGCCGGGACGGTGGTCAGCTCGTCGCGCAGGTCGGCCAGCAGCCGGGCCAGGTGGCGCCCCGGTGGTGGCGCGGCGCCGTCGGCCACCGCGAGGCAGTCGGTCACCACCTCCCGCACGTCGTCGACGGACCGCGCGAGGTAGTCGACGTGCCAGTCGGCGGCGAAGACCCAGAGCAGAGTACGGGTGGTGATCCGCAGCTCCGCGGCGGTGTGCCACGGCGCGGTGAAGGCGATGGCGGTGGCCACCGAGCTGAGCAGCGCCGCGTCGAACGGCGCGGCGTCGAACAGCTCGGGATGGGCGGCGGTGACATCCTGCAGGTCGCGTACGCCCCGGACGGCGAGTGCGCACACCCGGCCCTGCTCGGCGACCGCGTCCTGACCGGCCCGAGCCGGTCGCGGGGTCTCCGTCACGATGCGACCGGGCGCTCGACCGGGGTGAGGATGAGCTCGGCGCGCTGCTTCGGTTGCAGGGAAGCGCCCATCCGAGGGGTGAGGTCGACCGGTTCGCGTAGCCGGAAGCGATAGCGGCTCAGCACGGTGCTGACGATGAGCTGGGCCTCCAGCAGGAACAGGTACTGCCCGAGGCACTGGTGCGGGCCCCCGCCGAACGGGAAGTAGGAGTAGCGGTAGCGCCGCCGGGGCAGCTCCGGCGCGAACCGCTCCGGGTCGAAGAGCGCCGGATCGGTCCAGAACGTCGACATCCGCTGGGTGACGTACGGGCTGACCAGCACGGTGCCGCCTGCCTTGATCCGCACCCCGCCCAGCACGTCGTCGCCGACCGCGGTGCGCGGGATCATCCAGCCGGCCGGGTAGAGCCGCAGCATCTCGTCGAGCACCATCCGGCCGTAGCGCAGCTGGGGCAGGTGCTCGCGGCCGACCCGTTCGGCGCCGACCACCCGCTCGATCTCGTCGGTCATCCGCTCGGCCACGTCGGGCCGGGACGACAGCACCGGCCAGAGCCAGGAGAGCAGGGCGATGGTGGTCTCGGTGGCGGTGGAGAACATCGCGACCACGTCGCCGCGGATGGCGTACTCGTCGGGTTCGCTGCCGTCGGCGCGCGGCCGGCAGAGCGTGGAGATGATGTCGTCGCCGTCGGTGGGACGGGCCCGGGCCTCCCGGATGATCGGCAGCACCACCTCGTCGATGGTGCGCACCGCGTCGCGGAAGCGCCGGTCGCCGGGCATCGGCACCGCGTACGGCACGGCGGGCATCAGCAGTCGGGGGAGCATCGCAGTGGTGACGGTGTCCAGCGCGGCGCTGATCCGCAGGGCGTCGGGGACGGAGATCCGGTCGGCGAAGAGCACCCGCATGGTGGTGCGCAGGACGATCTGGGTCAGCTCTGCGCCGCCGTCGATCGGGCGCCCGGCGAGGGCTGGTTCGAGCCACTCGTCGACCGCCTCGTTGATCGCCTCGGCCATCTTGTCGACGAGCGTCTCGGCCCGCTTGGCGGTGAACAACGGTTGCAGCGCGCTTCGGCTGGATTCCCAGATCTCACCCTCGGCGACCAGGATGGCGTCACCGACGATCCGGCGGACAGGCCGCCAGAGCAACCCGTCGCCGTCCCGGGTGTAGTTGGCAACGTTGTCCCGCAGGACGCGTTGCAGGTGCTCAGGATGGCTGACCAGATAGGGGCGGAACGAGCCGAGGTTGAGCCGGACGACGTCGCCGTCGGCGTCCTGCGCGAAGTCGACGAGCGCGCCCAGCGGATCGCGGACCAGTGCCGGCAGAGCGCGTCGTAACGGGATTGTCCGGGGCTCGGTACTGACAGTGGCGGGGCGCGCCTCGGACACCTGCGACATCGAACCACGTCTCCTCGTCGTCCCGGCGACCGCAGCGGTCCACTTCGGTCGGGCGGGTTGATGAAACTTTCACCTTCTGGGCCGACGGAAGCATCTCACCAATCGAGGGGCACCTCCAGACTTGCGGACGGCGCAATTTCCATCTAAGTGCACGCACACTCGTCGATGTTCTCGTCCTACTCGATTCCTGAATGGATACTCAGGCACGGTCCAGTGCGATGGGCGGAACGGGCGCGTGCCGCCGACCTGGCTGCGGCCTCGGCACCGGACCGACGGCGTCGGGCTGGCCGGTGCGGGTCGGTGACCCGGGACGCACCGGTACCCCCGAATCCGGGCAATGCCCGGCACCCTGTGCCAGGCTCTGTGGCATGGACGACAAGACCATCCTGAACCGGATTTCCGAACTGGTCGACGAGGAACACAAGTTGCGTGCCGACGCCCAGGCCCACGAGTCGGGCACCGAGGGCGAGGCCAGCGAGCGACTGCGCGCCCTGGAGGAGTCCCTCGACCAGTGCTGGGACCTGCTGCGCCGCCGACGGGCCGCCCGGGAGACCCACGGCGACCCGGACGCCCAGGGCGAACGCCCCAAGCCCGAGGTGGAGCGCTACCTGCAATAGCCGACGTGGCGGGTCGGGCGGTCTGGCCGCCCGACCCGCTCCGATCAGCGCAGGCCCGCCTCGTGCAGCAGTTCTCCGGTCAACAGGCCAGGGTCCACCTGCTCGGCGGGCAGACCCCGGGCCGCGAACCAGGCGCCGACCACCCGCACATCGCGGGCCAGGAACTCCGGCCCCTGTGGGTTCGCCACCACGTCGACCACCTGCGGCAGGTCGATCACGACCAGCCGACCCTGGTGCACGAGCAGGTTGTACGGCGACAGGTCGCCGTGCGCGTAGCCGGCCCGCGCCAGCACCCGCAGCGCCTCCACCAGTTGGGCCCACAGGTCACGCAGCTCGGTCGGGCCGGGTCGCAACTGGGCCAGTCGGGGTGCCGCCTCCCCCGACTCGGCGTCACCGACGAACTCCAGCATCAGCTCGGTGCCCCGCAACTGCACCGGGTACGGCACGGCGATCCGGTCGTGCCCGGCACCGATCTCCCACAGCCGGCTCAGCGCGGCGAACTCGGCCGCCGCCCACTGCCCGGCGATCATCTGCCGGCCGAACGCCGTCCGGCCGGCCATCGCCCGGTTCTCCCGGGACCGGCGCACCCGACGGCCCTCCAGGTAGCCGGCATCGCGGTGGAACAACCGGTGCTCGGGATCGCGGTAGCGTTTCACAGCGAGCAGGCAGGACCGGTCGGTGTCCGGCACGGCGCGACGGACCAGGTGGACGTCCGCCTCCTTGCCGGTCTTCAACACACCCAGCTCGGTGTCCTTGGCGGCCAACTCGGTGACCAGCCAGGCGGGGTGTGGGTGTGGCCCGTGCACGGCGTCGTCCCAGGACGACCAGCGCTCGCCGGTGTCCGGGTCGGGCTCGCTGTCCGGGTCTGCGAGCGGCTCGGTGGGCCGCCCGCGTTTCAGAAACTGCGGTTCGTCGTCGTCGAAGCGGCTCTTGCCGCGGCTTCGGCGCTCGAGCGCCGGAAGGTCATGATCGCGCACTGTGGTGAGGTTCCCTTGGTCGAGGCTGAGATAGGCAGCTGGAAGCGACCTGAAAAGACGGCCATGACCGACCCCCTCTCCTCGACCGGGCACTCGCCCGGGATGCACCATGCGCGGACAATGCTCGTACCACCACGTCGACCGGTCAACCGAATTACCGAGCCGCCACCCCAACGGCCGCTCGGACGCACTGCCACCAGCGCGGAAACCCTCAGCGAGCCAGGACGGTGGCGACCGCGGCGATCAACCCGTCCACCGTGCGGCTCGGCGCGAACCGGACGTCCGACCAGGTGCGCCCCCGGTGCAGCCAGACGCTGGGCAGCCCGACGGCGGCGGCTCCGCCGATGTCCGCCTCCGGGCTGTCACCGATCACCCACGCCCCCCGCAGCGGCATCCGGACCCGCTGGGCGGCGAGCGCGAAGATTCTCGGGTTTGGCTTGCTGACCCCGGCCTCCTCGGAGATCACCCAGTCCGCGACGTACTGGTCCAGCCCGGTCTGGCGAATCTTGGCGTCCTCGACGCGTACGCTGCCGTTGCAGACCACCACCGGCACCCAGCCGGCGTCGTCGGCGATCCGCAGCGCGCAGGCGGTCAGCGGGTCGAGCCGGGTCTGCGCCACCACCCCGTCGTGCAGCTCCTCGACCAGGTCGATCGAGGGAATGCGCAGCTCGTAGCGGTCCCGGATGGCGTCGGCGAGGTCCCAGCGGTCGGTCAGACCGTCGGCGTCGATCGAGATCAGCCAGTCGATGTCGGTGTGGGGCGCGCCGATGCTGTCCAGGAAGCGCTCACCCCAGCGGCGGAACGGCCCGGCCCGATCCAGCAGGGTGTTGTCCAGGTCCAGCAGGAGCAGTGGCACTCGGGCACCCTACGGGACCGACGTGTCCGCCAACAGATGCGGCGGCTATCGAGCTGACGAAGGGCTCAGCCAGGCATCGACAGCCGCGCGCCGCCCTGGTCCGGCAGCCGATCGACGAGCATCGAGTGGGCCGCCCGGGTGGCCGCGAGCACGGCGGGATCCAGCGTCGCCACCAGCACCGCCGTGCCGTCGTCTGCCCCGCGAGCCAGCACCCGCCCCTCGGGGTCGTAGATGGCCGCGCCGCCGTTGAACCGCCACGGGTCGACGCCGCCGACCGCGTTGGCGAAGACCACGAACATGGTGTTGTCCAGGGCACGTGCGGCGTAGTACAGATCTCGGCGGTGCTCGGAGCCGGCCAGGTATCCGCTGGGGCACAGGTAGGCGTGTGCGCCGTCGAGGGCGGCGGCCCGGCCGTGCTCGGGGAAACAGCCGTCGTAGCAGATGCCCAGCCCGAGCCGCCAGTCGTCGACGAGCAGCGTGGCACCCCGATCGCCGGGGGTGAACAGCTCCCGTTCGTCGCCCCACAACTGCTGCTTGTCGTACCCGACCCGCACCTCGCCGGTCCGGTCCACCACCAGCGCCGCGATCGTCCGCCGACCGTCCGGGTGCCGAACGGCCGCGCCGACCAGCGCGGTGACGCCGGCCTCACGTGCCGCCGCCCGCAGCGGGTCGAGCCGGGGATCCGCGACCGTCCCGGCCGGATCGGCCGCGACGTCCGTGCCGGCCGGGTCGGCGGCGAGGACCGGCGGGTGGTACGCGCAGAGGAACAGCTCCGGCAGGACGGCCACCCGGGCACCCCGCTCGCCGGCTCGGCGGACCAGGTCGGCGGCCATGACCGCGTTGCCGGCGACGTCGCCCGGCGTGGGGGTGGCCTGGACGGTGGCCACGGTCAGCGGGGAGCTGGGCAGGGTGCGGGGCTGGGTCACCGGGCGATGGTAATCGGCGACATCCCAAGCCGTACGTACGGTTTGCATGCCCCGGGGTGACCTGCAACGATCGACGTGTGCCCAGAGTAAGCCAGGACCAGCTCGACGCTCGCCGGCAGGAGATCCTCGCCGCGGCCCGGGCGTGTTTCGCCCGGCTCGGCTACGAGGGGGCGACCGTACGCCGCCTCGAAGAAGCCACCGGCCTCTCCCGTGGCGCGATTTTCCACCACTTCCGCGACAAGGACTCACTCTTCCTCGCCGTCGCCGAGGACGATGCCGCGGCAATGGTCGAGACGGTCGCCCGCAACGGTCTGGTGCAGGTGATGCGCGATCTGCTCGCCCGCGCCGTCTCGCCGGACACCACCGGCTGGCTGGGCAGCCAACTGGAGGTCTCCCGGCGGCTGCGCACCGACCCGGCGTTCGCCCGGCGCTGGGCGGAGCGGTCCGCCGCCATCGCGGAGGCGACCCGGGACCGGCTGGCCCGCCAGCGCGACGCCGGGGTGCTGCGCGAGGACGTACCGATCGACGTCCTGGCCCAGTTCCTGGAGCTGGCCTACGACGGCCTGGTGCTGCACCTGGCCATGGGCCGACCGGCCGGTGACCTGGGCCCGGTGCTCGACCTCGTCGAGGAGGCGGTCCGCCGCCACTGACCGCGCGCACACCGGTCGGACGCCCGTGGCGAGGCTGCTCCACAATGGGGCCGCCGATCCCTCCGGTGACAGGAGCAGTCGATGAACGTCCACGCCGCGTCCGGCGACACCTGGGGCATCTCCGGCCCGACCTTCCTCCGGTACTACCTCGTGGCGGTCGCCGTGGTGGTGGCGATCGCGGTGTATCACCGGGTCCGTCTCGCAGCCGGATCGATGGTTGCCATGACCGCCGAGCCACTCGGACCGCAGCAGGTCGCCTACCTCAATGGTGGTCCCCAACTCGCGGTGCACGCGGCGCTGGGCGGGCTGCGCGGCAGCGGGGCGATCGGCGTACGACCGGACCGCCGGCTGACCACCACCGGCGCCGCGCCCAGCGGGCTAACCCCACTGGAGCAGGCCATCCACTGGGCCGCGCACCAGCACTCGCGTGTCGGGGACCTGCCGCGGGACGAGCGCGTACGCGTCGCGCTGCACCAGATCCGGTACGGCCTGGAGCAGCGCGGGCTGCTCACCGACGACGCGCAGCGCGCCCGTGCCCGCTTCTGGACCACCATCCTGATCGCCCTGCTGGGCCTCGGCGTGCTCCGGCTGGTCTCCGGCCTGTTCAACGGTCACCCGGTCGGCTACCTGCTGCTGACCCTGGCCACGCTTCTGATCGTCACGCTGGTGCTGCGCCGGGCGCCCGTGCTCACCCGGGCCGGTCGAGCCGCGCTACGCGGTGTGCGCCGCGAACACACCCACCTCGCGCCGGGCTCCACGCCGGCCTACGCCACCTACGGAGCGGCCGGCGCGGCGATGGGCGTGGCCCTGTACGGCACCGCCACGCTCTGGGCACTCGACCCGGGCTTCGCCGAGCAGGCCGAGATTCAGCGCCAGGCGGCCTCCGGCAGCGGCTGGACGGGCGGCTCCGACGGGTCGTCCGGCGGCGGCGACAGCTCCGGTGGGGACGGCGGCAGCTCCTGCGGCGGTGGCGGCGGGTGCGGGGGCGGGGGGTGCGGCGGATGACCGGCCCGTCCGGGGTCGGCATCGGCTGGCGTCCGGAAATCGCCGGCTTCGTGGCAGAGCTGCCCGGCCTGCGCTTCGTCGAGGTGGTGGCCGAGGGGGTGCCCGACTCCGGGCCGCTCCCGCCCGGTCTGACGCAGCTACGGGACCGCGCGGTGACCGTCGTACCGCACGGGGTGCGGCTCTCCCTCGGCGGCGCCGAGCCGGTCGACCCGGCCCGGGTCGCCCACCTGGCCGCGGTGGCGCAACGCCTGGACGCCCCGCTGGTCAGCGAGCACATCGCGTTCGTCCGGGCCGGCGGTCTGGAGGCCGGCCACCTGCTGCCGCTGCCGCGCAGCCGGGAAGCCGTCGACGCGGTCTGCGCCAACGTGGCGCGGGCACAGGCCGAGCTTCCGGTGCCGATCGCGCTGGAGCCGATCGCCGCGTTGCTCGACTGGCCCGACGACGAGTTGACCGAGGCGGACTTCCTGACCGAGATCCTCGACCGGACCGGGGCACTGCTGCTGCTGGACGTGGCGAACGTGCACGCCAACGCCCGCAACCGGGGCGCCGACCCGCTGGCGTTGCTGGACCGTCTGCCGCTGGAGCGGGTCGCGTACGCCCACGTGGCCGGCGGCGCGGAGCACGGCGGTTTCTACCACGACACCCACACCGACCCGGTTCCGGCGGCGGTGCTGGAGCTGGTCGGCGCGCTCTGCGCCCGGCGGCGACCGCCGGCGCTGCTGCTGGAGCGCGACGGCCACTATCCGCCGGCCGCCGAACTCCGCGCCGAACTGGACGCCCTGGCCTCCGTCGCGGGCTTCCCGGCCGTGACATGAGCGGCGCACCCGAGGGCGGCTCCGCGCCGACGCCGCGCGCCGGGCTGGCCGCGCGGCAGGCCGAACTGGTCGCGGCGCTGGTCGCCGGGGGTGAGCCACCGACGGGGTTCGCGCCGGGACCGCTGGCCGCCACCCGCAGGGCGCTGCTGCGCAAGCGGGCCGGCGAGGTGGCCCGGCACTGGCCATTGCTCGCCGCCAGCCTCGGTGCCAGGTGGTCGACCACCTTCGCCGACTGGGCCGCCCGGCGACCCACCGCCGGATCGCTGCGCGACGGTTGGGACCTGGCCCGGGCGCTGCACGACCAGCGGGCGCTCCCCCCGGTGGCCGCCGAGGAGTTGGCCGTCCGGGAGGCACGCCTGCGCTACGACGGGGTTCGGGCGCCGCGTCCGCGCCGGGTGCCGGCGGTGGGCCGCGCCGGCGGGGCCGTCGCGGTGCAGATCGCCGGCCGGGTACGCCTGCTGCGCCCCGCCCCACGGGTGTCCACCCGTGCTGGCGACGGGATACCGGATGCGGCAGGATCGGAGTTATGGATCTCGGACTGACCGACCGCGTGTACGTCCTCACCGGTGCCTCCCGCGGCCTGGGTTACGCGACCGCGCAGTGCCTGGTCGCCGACGGTGCGCGGGTGGTGCTCTCGGCCCGGGACCCGGACGCGGTGGCCGCCGCCGCACAGCAGCTGGGTGGCCCGGAGCACGCCGTCGGGCTGACCGCCGACCTGGCCGACCCGGAGACCCCGGCGCAGCTCGTCGCCGCCGCCCAGGAGCATTTCGGCCGGCTCGACGGCGCGCTGATCTCGGTCGGCGGCCCACCGGCGGGCAACGCCGCAGCGATCACCGATGAGCAGTGGCGGCTCTCCTTCGAGACCGTCTTCCTGGGCACCATCCGCGCCGTACGCACTGTCGCCAACGCCCTGCCCGAGGGCGGCGCGATCGGGCTGGTGCTCTCCACCTCGGCGCGTGGCCCGGTGCCCGGTCTCGGTATCTCCAACGGTCTGCGGCCCGGCCTGGTCGGGGCGGCCAAGGACATCGCCGACGACTACGGCCCGCGTGGGGTCCGGGTGCTCGGCCTGTTGCCCGGCCGGATCATGACCGATCGCAACCGGGAGCTGTTCGGCGCGACCGGCGACCCGGAGCGGGCCCGCGCCGAGGCGGAGGCCGGCATCCCGCTGCGCCGCGTCGGCGACCCGGCCGAGTTCGGCCGGGTGGCCGCGTTCGTGCTCTCCCCCGCCGCGAGCTACCTCACCGGGATCACAGTGCCGGTCGACGGCGGCGCGCTGCGCGGGCTGTGACCCCCGACGGAGCCCGACCCGGCCGTGCCGTGACGCCGCCCGGGACGGCCCGGCCCACCCGGGCGGACCTGGCGGCGGCTGCGGACCGGACCATTCCCGACGTGCTCGCGCCGGGGCTGACGGTGCTCTTCGTCGGCATCAACCCGGGCCTGTGGTCGGCGGCGACGGGCTGGCACTTCGCTCGACCCGGCAACCGGTTCTGGCCCGCCCTGCACCGGGGCGGGTTCACCCCCCGGCTGCTGCACCCCAGCGAACAGGACGAACTGCCCGCGCTCGGGCTCGGCATCACCAACATGGCCGCCCGGGCCAGCGCCCGCGCGGACGAGCTGAGCACTGAGGAACTCCTCGACGGCGCGGCGATCCTGACCGACAAGGTGGCCCGGTGCCGGCCGCGCTGGGTGGCCGTGGTGGGGGTGACCGCGTACCGGATCGGTTTTCAGCGGCCGAAGGCCACCTTCGGGCCGCAGCCGGAGTCGCTGGCCGGCGCCCGGCTGTGGGTGCTGCCCAACCCCAGCGGCCTGAACGCGCACTTCACCCCGGTCACCCTGGGCCTGGCGTTCGCCGAGTTGCGAACGGCGACCCACCTACCGGACCGTCGGCCCGCCGAACCACCCGACCAATGATCAACTCGGCGCAGACGTCAGTTGGCGGCAGCAGGCGGCAGCACCTCGTCGGCGCGGTAGGTGCCCAGCGGCATGACCACCGGCTCGGGCCCGGTCGCGTCGACGAACGGGGTGGGCGAGTCGGCGACCGCGAACTGGGTCCGATACAGCTCGGCGTAGAGCCCACCGACCGCGACCAACTCCTCGTGCCGACCCCGCTCGACGATCCGCCCACCGTCCAGGACCAGGATCTGGTCGGCGTCGCGCACTGTGGAAAGCCGGTGCGCGATCACCAGGGCGGTACGCCCGGCCAGCGCCACCGACAGGGCCCGCTGCACCGCCGCCTCGCTCTCCGAATCCAGGTGGGCGGTCGCCTCGTCGAGGATCACGATCGACGGTGCCTTGAGCAGCAGCCGCGCGATCGCGATGCGCTGCTTCTCGCCGCCGGAGAACCGGTAGCCGCGCTCCCCCACTGTGGTGTCCAGACCGTCGGGGAGCGACCGGACCAGATCGGCCACCTGGGCACCGGCCAGGGCGGCCCAGATCTCGTCGTCGGTGGCGTCCGGCTTGGCGTAGCGCAGGTTCTCGGCGATCGTCTCGTGGAACAGGTGCGAATCCTGCGTGACCACACCGATCTCGTCGCGCAGCGAGGCGAGCGTCGCGTCGCGTACGTCCACCCCGCCGACCAGCACCTGGCCGTCGGTGACGTCGTAGATGCGGGAGATGAGCATCGACAGCGTCGACTTGCCCGCCCCGGACGGGCCGACCAGCGCGACCATCTGCCCCGGCTCGACGCTGAACGAGACCCCCTTGAGCACCGGCTCGTTGACGGTCCGGTCGAGGGTGGCGACCTCCTCCAGGGAGGCGAGGGAGATCTCGGCGGCGCTCGGGTAGCGGAAGCGCACGTCGCGGAAGTCGACCCGACCGGCGCCCCGGGGCACCGGCACCGCGTCGGGCTTCTCCACGATGCCCGGCTCGAGGTCGAGCACCTCGAAGACCCGGTCGAAGGAGACCAGCGCGCTCATCACGTCCACCCGGACGTTGGAAAGTGCCGTGAGCGGTCCGTACAGGCGGGTGAGCAGCAGCGCGAGCGTCACCACCGTGCCGGCGCTGACGCCGCCGGTGACCGCGAGCCAGCCGCCGAGACCGTAGGTCAGCGCCTGCGCCAGTGAGGCGACCAGCAGCATCGCCACGAAAAACGTGCGGGAATACATCGCGGACTGGATGCCGATGTCGCGGACCCGCTCGGCCCGGTCGGCGAACCTGCGGGCCTCGATCTCGGGCTGACCGAAGAGCTTCACCAGCAGCGCTCCGGCCACCCCGAACCGCTCGGTCATGGTCGCGTTCATCTTGGCGTCGAGGTTGTACGCCTCGCGGGTGATGTCCGCCAACCGCCGACCGACCCGGCGGGCCGGAATGATGAAGATCGGCAGCAGCACCAGTGACAGCGCGGTGATCTGCCAGGAGAGGGTGAACATCACCGCCGCGGTGAGCACCAACTGGATGACGTTGCTGACCACACCGGACAGGGTGGAGGTGAACGCCCGCTGGGCGCCGAGCACGTCGTTGTTGAGCCTGCTGACCAGTGCGCCGGTCTGGGTACGGGTGAAGAACTGCAACGGCATCCGCTGCACGTGGTCGTAGACCCGGGTGCGCAGGTTGAAGATGATGCCCTCGCCGATGCGGGCGGAATACCACCGTTGGGCCAGCGACAGCAGCGCGTCGGCGACCGCCAGCGCGGCGATGAACAGGGCCAGCCGCACCACGAGCCGGCCGGCCTCGGTGCCGCCCCGGTTGATCGCGTTGATCACGTCACCGGCGAGCACCGGAGTGGCCACGCCGATGATGGCGGCCAACACCACGGTGGCCAGGAAGACGATGATGTCGCGCCGGTAGGGCTGGGCGAAGGCGACGATGCGGCGGGCCACCCCGCGCTTGAGCCGATGGGTGGAGACCTCGTCGCTGTTGCGCATCGACCGGAGCATGCTCCACCCGGCCATGCCACCGCCGGACATCGGGTTGGACATCGCTCACCTCCGGGTTGCCGGGCAGACCGCACCGTCAGGTCAATTCTCCCGACGAGTGTGACAACCTCGGTCGTAACCCGGATCTTCCCGTGCGGTCCTTACCTATTCTCCCCTGCCGGCAAGGTCACGTAGCCGACGGGCCTGCGCCTCCCGCTCGGCGCGCTGCTGGTCGGCGTGCGACCGTCCGCCGGCACCGGCGAGCAACGCCTTGATCTCCACCACCGCGTCGCGGGCCCCGGAGAGCAGGCCGGCGGTCAGGTCCCGCACCGCGTCGTCCAGCTCGGTCGGGGGTACGACAAGGGTGGCGAGCCCGATCCGGTCCGCCTCGGCGGCGTCCAACCGGCGGCCGGTCGCACAGATCTCCAACGCCCGCGAATATCCGACCAACTCGACGAGGCGTTTCGTGCCGGCCAGGTCGGGCACCAGACCGAGGGTCACCTCGGCCATCGACAGCTTCGCGTCCGCGGAGAGCACCCGCAGGTCACAGGCGAGCGCGAGCTGGAAGCCGGCACCGATCGCGTGGCCCTGTACGGCCGCGACGGAGACGACATCCGGCCGGTGCAGCCAGGTGAAACCGGCCTGGAACTCCGCGATGCGCTCGGCGCACTCCTGCTCGGGCAGCGTGGCCAGCTCAGCGAAGGACCCCGGGCCGGAGGCGCCCGCCACCGCGAGATCGAGGCCGGCCGAGAACGCGCGACCCTCGCCGCGGACCACCACCACCCGCACGTCGCCGGGAAGGTCGCGGGAGAAGTCGCTCATCGCCTGCCACATCGCGGGCGTCTGGGCATTGAGCACGTCGGGCCGGCACAACGTCACCGTGGCGACCGGCCCGTCGCAAGTCAGCCGAACCCCGGTCGCCTCGGCGGTCACCGGACGTCCCGGGGCGCGGCGCTGGTGGACGACGCTGAGGGGCGGGTCACGCCTTCTTGCGGCGCCGGGCGCCACCGCGCTGACGCAGCTGCACGCCGGACTCGGTGAGCACTCGGTGGATGAACCCGTAGGAACGGCCGGTCGAGGCCGCCAACGCGCGGATGCTCTCCCCCGAGGTGTACCGCTTTACCAGGTCCTTGGCGAGCGTCTGACGCTCGGCTCCGATGATCCGGCGACCCTTCTCAGTGCTGGTGGCTGTGCCAGTGGCTGCCATGCTGTGTCCTCACGTCCCAGACTGTGCGGTTCGGATACGGTCCCACCTATTAGACCGCCTCGAACGATCATGCGCCAGATATCAACTCTTCGCCAACCGACACGCTATGCAATGTCAGCTTCCCGATAGAGTGATCCTGGCGATCCGGCCCGCCGCAGCGTCCTGGCGTAGCACCGCCGGGAGCTGGCGGCTGCCGGCGGCCCGTAGCCTTCGGTCGTGATCGACCTGTTGAGCACCGCCGGCGCGGCGGCCGTGGTCTTCGCCGCCACCGACATCGACGACATCGTCATCCTGACGCTGTTCTTCGTCGCGGCCCGCACCACCGGCCAACCCCGCACCTGGGAGATCGTCGCCGGGCAATACCTCGGCATCGGCGCGCTCGCGTTGGCCAGCGCGGTGATCGCGGGTGGACTCCTGGTGGTGCCCGACCCGTGGACGGGTCTGCTCGGCCTGCTGCCGATCGCGCTCGGCGTACGCGCGCTGCGGAGTTCGGTCGACGAAGAGGCACCGGCGGTCGTCACCGGGGCGCTCGGCGTGGCCGGGGTGACGATCGCGAACGGCGCCGACAACGTCGCGGTCTACGTACCCGTCTTCCGGGCCCTCGGTGTGGCCGACAGCGCCGCGTTCCTGCTGGTTTTCGTGCTGCTGATCGCGCTCTGGTGCGTGGCCGGGGCCTGGCTGGGCGGGCACCGGAGGGTGGTGCGGCTGGTCGAGCGCGCCGGCGCCTGGCTGGTGCCGACGATCTTCATCGCCATCGGGCTGGTGATCCTGGTCAGCTCCGGTGTGCTCGGCCGACTGGTCGACCTGCTCGGCTGAGAGCCGGCCGAGCAGCCTCGGTCAGGCCAGCTCGACCAGTTCGAGCAGGTCGTCGCTCCACGCGTCCTCGTCGCCGTCGGGCAGCAGGATGGCCCGGTCCGGCTTGAGCGCCAGCACCGCACCCGGGTCGTGGGTGACCAGGACGATCGCGCCTGGGTAGTTGGCGATGGCGTCCAGCACCTGCTCACGGCTGACCGGGTCGAGGTTGTTCGTCGGCTCGTCGAGCAACAGCACGTTGGCGCCGGAACAGACCAGAGTGGACAGGGCCAGCCGGGTCTTCTCGCCGCCGGAGAGCACGCCGGCCGGCTTGTTCACGTCGTCACCGGAGAAGAGGAACGCGCCAAGGATCTTGCGCAGGTCGGTGTCGGACTGCTCGACGGCGGCGGCGCGCATGTTCTCCAGCACCGTCCGCTCCACGTCCAGCGTCTCGTGCTCCTGGGCGTAGTAGCCCAGCCGCAGGCCGTGCCCCGCGTGCACCTCGCCGGTGTCCGGGCTGAGCAGCCCGCCGAGCATCCGCAGCAGGGTCGTCTTGCCGGCGCCGTTGAGCCCGAGGATGGCCACCCGGGAGCCCCGGTCCACCGCCACGTTCACGTCGGTGAAGATCTCCAGCGAGCCGTACGACTTGGAGAGGCCGGTCGCCGTGAGCGGGGTCTTGCCGCACGGCGCGGGGCTGGGGAAACGCACCTTGGCCACCCGGTCGGCGACCCGCACCTCCTCCAGGCCGGAGATCAGCTTCTCGGCACGGCGGGCCATGTTCTGCGCGGCCACGGTCTTGGTGGCCTTGGCCCGCATCTTGTCGGCCTGCGCCATCAGCGCGCCGGCCTTCTTCTCCGCGTTGGCCCGCTCCCGACGGCGGCGTCGCTCGTCGGTCTCGCGCGCCTCCAGGTACGCCTTCCAACCCAGGTTGTACACGTCGATGACCGACCGGGTGGCGTCGAGGAACCAGACCTTGTTGACCACCGACTCCAGCAGCGCGCCGTCGTGTGAGATCACGATCAGGCCGCCCTTGTGGTTGGCGAGAAAGCCCCGCAACCAGGTGATCGAGTCGGCGTCGAGGTGGTTGGTGGGCTCGTCGAGCAGCAGGATGCCGCCGCCGTTCTCGCCCGCGTCGCGGAACAGGATCCGGGCCAGCTCGATGCGGCGACGCTGACCACCGGAGAGGGTGCCGATGGTCTGCGCGAGTGCCCGGTCCGGTAGGCCGAGGTTGGCGCAGATCCGCGCGGCCTCGGCCTCGGCCGCGTACCCGCCGAGGGCGGCGAACTGGTCCTCCAGCGCGCCGTACCGACGGACCAGCTTGTCGTTGGCGTCTTCGGCGAGGCGGGCCTCGACCTCCTGCATCTGCGCCATCAGCACGTCCAGGCCGCGGGCGGAGAGCACCCGGTCGCGGCCGGTGACCTCCAGGTCACCCGTGCGCGGGTCCTGTGGCAGGTAGCCGATGGCGCTGCGCTGGTCGATCTGGCCGCCGTACGGCTGCCCCTCGCCGGCGAGCACCTTCAGCGTGGTGGTCTTGCCGGCGCCGTTGCGACCGACCAGGCCGATCCGATCACCGGGCTGCACGCGCAGGGTGGTGTCGGACAGCAGGATCCGGGAACCGGCACGCAGTTCCAGGCCGGTGGCAGTGATCATGTTTGCGGGCTCGCTCTCGGGGTTGGAAGGCTGACTCGGGGCACGCGAAACGGCCGGCGGGCTCAAGGGGCCCGACGGCGCGGGGCGGTTCAGCCTTCGCAGCGCAGCACCTGACAAGTGTACCGGGCGCCGCAGGACGGCCCGCCCGGATTACCGACCAAGATCATCGGGTATCGGAACGCCTGTCCGGACCCGTCCGGCACTAAAGAGACGAAACGACACACAAACGACACACACCGGCATACGGCGATCGGGGTCACGCATGGAACTCAACGAGCGGGCCGAGCTCGACACCTCCCAGGCCAACGACCTGGGCCGGGGTAGCGGCGGGTCGGGCGGCGGCTTCGGCATCCCCATCCCCGGAGGCGGCGGCCGAGGCGGCATCATCGGCATCGTGGTGGCAGTTCTCGTCGCCCTGCTCGGCGGCGGGTTCGGTCTCAACGCCATGACCAACGGCGATGACGGCGGCCAGGCCGGGGGCGGTGACCTGGATCAGGTGTGCGGCACGACAAACCCCGACCGTCTCGACGACGCGCGCTGCCGCAACCTGCTCTACGTCAACAGCATCCAGGACTACTGGAAGAAGGCGTACCCCGAACTGGGCAGAAGCGACTACGAGGTCACCACTACGAACTTCTTCCAGGCGGCCGTGAACACCGGCTGCGGGCAGGCCGACTCGGGTGTCGGCCCGTTCTACTGCCCCGCAGACCGGAAGGTGTACATCGACCTGAGCTTCTACGACGAGCTGGCCTCCCGGTTCGGTGCCAAGGGTGAGTTCGCCCAGCCGTACGTGCTCGCCCACGAGTACGGCCACCACGTCCAGAACCTGCTCGGCACCAACGCGAAGGCCGGCCAGGGCGACCAGAGCGGGCCTCGCTCGGCCTCCGTGCGGTTGGAGCTCCAGGCCGACTGCTACGCCGGCGCCTGGGCCAGGCACGCCACCGAGAGCAAGGACAAGACCGGCCAGCAGCCGCTGTTCAAATCGATCACCGAGGCCGACATCAGCCAGGCCATCGACGCCGCCGAGGCGATCGGCGACGACAGCATCCAGGAGCGCTCCGGCGGGCGGGTCAACCCCGACCAGTTCACCCACGGCACGTCCGAGCAGCGCAAGCGCTGGTTCAACCAGGGCTACGACCGCGGCGACCCGAAGACCTGCGACACCTTCGGCACCGACCAGCTCTGACATCCGCTCCGAGATCGTGGCAGGCCCCTCGGCGGGCCTGCCACGATCGTCATTCCTGCCGAAGCTCCCCGCGTCAGGTCAGCCGCGAGACCTGGTAGTGGCCGATGAACCAGGTGTCGTCGACCCGCCGCAGGAGCACGCCGAGGTTGACCGTCAGGGCCGGCCGGTCGGTGAAGCCGAACTCCACCTCCAGGTAGCCGAGGACCACGTCGTCGGCGAGACGGCGGATCTCCCGGATGTCGTACGCGGCGGTCAGGCCGAGCGGCTGTCCGGCGTAGTACGCGGCGACGCCGGCAGGACCGACCGTGTACGGCTGCAACCCCTGAAAGATCGCGTCGTCGGTGAAGCACGCCGCGACCCGATCGGGCTCGTGGGCGTCGACAGCCGATTTCCACCGGTCGAGGACGGTACGCAGAATCTGCGCCTCGGACATGATGATCTCCCTGCTGGACGGACGTCCCCCATGGCGTGCCTGTCGAGCCGGCGTGCCCTCGCACGCTCAGCGAGGCGGCTGACCCGGATCGTTCGGGTGCGGCGTCAACGGCGTCACGGTCTCGCGCCGCCAGGCGCGCAGCGGCATCGACGCGAGCACGGCTTCCAGCTCATCGGCGTCGGCGGCCTGGAACAGCCCCCACGTACGCCACTCCCCCGGCGCCAACGGCGGCCGCCACAGCCGCAGGAGACTGCCCTGGGCCGACAGCTCGGCCGAACGCGCCGCCTCGCGCGCGCGCATGTCGGCGACGCCGTCCTCCGATGTTCCCTGCGGCACCGTCGTCACCATGTCAACCAGAAACTCCACGCACCCATCCTCCGGCGGCCAGCCGGGCAGCACGCCGCGAACCCCGTTTCGCGTGGCGATCGTCTCCCCGCCGACGCCGCCAGTGAGGGCCGAGGTCAGTCGGGGTCGCGCACCAGGATCCGTACCGCCCGGGCCGCACCCACCGCCGCCACCAGCACCGCGTGCCGAGGCTCCGGCACGTCGAGCAGCCGCTCCGCCCGCAACGGCACGAGCGGGGCCAACCGCCGGTCGGCCAGCACTCCGTCCACCGCCCGCCGGTCACCGCCGCAGACCAGCGCGGCGAGCGTCGCCGCCTGCGGCAACAGCAGCCGTACGGCCAGGTCCGCCGCGTCACCCAGCGCAGCCTTCGCCTGGTTGTCACGCCGGCGGGCGAACCGGTGCTGCGACCATCCCCCCGCAGCGGTGCGTCCCTGCACGTACCGGGTGTCCACCTTGGAGACCACGAGGTCGGCGCCCTCGGCCACCCCGAGCGCCACCGCGCCCTTGCGGGCCAGCAGCAGGCCGATCCGGCGGGGCGTGACGGCGGAGGCCACGAACCCGGCCACATCCACGCCGGCCGGCGCACCCGGTGGGGCGTACAGCTCAGCGGTTGCCCCGTCCGGGGCGGCGAGCAGTAGGCCGTACTCCTGGGCGCTGGTGGTGGGCGGGCCGTGCCGGTCGGCGAAGCCCTCGACCCAGCGGCCGACGCGGGCCGGGTCGACCTCGACCCACCGGCCTCCGCCGGCTGCGGGTCGACTGGTCATCGCCCGACCGTACGGCACAGCGGACCCATCCGGGCCCCCGGGCGGCCCCGGGCCCGGCCCGGACCAATGGGCGACACCGCCGACCCGGCGCGGTCGGGCGCCGGGTCGGGTGGCTCGCCCGTCGGATGGTTGCCGTGACCGTTCAGCCTGGCAGTAGCGCGGCCACCGCCAGCGCGGCGATCAGCGCGCTGGAGACCAGGCCGGTGATCAGCCGGCCACGCGGCCCGGTCAGCGCCCGGCCGACCACAGTGCCACCGCCGGCGATGACCAGTTGCCAACTCGCCGACGCCAGGAACACCCCGGCCACGAAGAGCGCCACCGGGACCACGCCCGAGTCGGCCGCGTCCCGGCGGCCGAGCACCAGCGCGGTGAAGTAGAGCACCGTCATCGGGTTCAGCAGGGTCAACCCGAGCAGCGCCGCGTAGGCCCGCCCCGGAGTGCTCATGCCGCCACCGTCGCGTGCCGTCGGCGGCCGCTGCGAGCGGTGCGCGGACCACGTCCGCAACAGGCCGTGCCCGGCGAGACCCAGCAGGACCACGGCGGCGACCACCCTCAGTGGCCCGGCGACCGGCGCGATGATTCCGGCCAGGCCGGCGCCGCCGAGCACGGCCACCACCGCATAGAGCCCGTCGGCCGTCGCCACCGCGAGCGCTGCGGCCGCACCCACCCGAAACGAGGTACGGGCGGTGAGCCCCAGAATGAGAATCGCGATCGCGCCGACCGGAATGGCGACGCCGTAGCCGGCCACGAGACCGGCGAGGAACGCCCCGGTCATGGACGTCGGTGGCGGCTCGAGGTTCGTCCCCGGAGCGGCCGCTGTCGACGCACGGCAGTGGCCGCACGGACAGGAACCTGCTTCGGGTACGCCTCAATCACACGCGCATCCTCCACGCCGGACCCGCGCCCTCGCCACCGATTTTCCCAGCGCCTCGCGCCTCGCGCCTCGCGCCCCGCGCCCCGCGCCCCGCGCCATGATCGTGCTCGAAGCAGGATGTAGTGGCCTCGGCGGCGCACCGAGGCCACTACATCGATGATCGAGCGCGATCTTGGGTTGTTCGGGGTCGGCCGACCGGGCAGAGCCGAACTTCAGGCGGTCAGCCGGGGGTCGCGACCGAGGTACGAGAGCAGGGCGACGACCTCGTCGGCCTCCTGAGCGGGGTCGATCGCCGGGGCGTACGCGCCGTAGGCCCGCAGCGGCTCGACGATCTGCCGGGCCGCCACCAGCAGGGGCCGGGCCAGTTCGGCGCCGAGCGGGGACGGCTGGCCGGTGGCCACCGCGATGTCCCAGGCGTGCACCGCCGCATCGAGGGCGCACGCTACGGCGCCGACCTCGGCCGGCAGCTTGCCCTGAGGCAGCGGCGTGGGCACCTCCGGGGCGTCGTCGGCGATGCTCTTCCAGGCCCGGGCGGACGCGTCGAGGGCAGCGCGCAGGTCGGCCAGCTTGTCGCCGTCAATCCGACCGGAGGGTGCGAACGGGTCCTCCGCCGGCCCCGGCCCGCCGTCGATCGCCGCCGCAAAAGCGAGCTGATCGCCGGCCGCGTGCTGAAGCACCTGCGTGACGTTCCACCGCTCGCACGGGGTGGGCCGCTCCCAGGCGTCGGCCGGAACCCCCTCGACGGTCGTCCGAAGCGCCTCGTGCGCCTGCTCGAGCACGATCCGCCACTGCGCCGCTGCCATCTCGCTCATCGTCCTGCCCCTCTCCGCCGGTCCCCTGCGAGCTTCCCCACTCGCCCTTGGAGTGGAACGTTCCGCTCCGTTCGCTGAATTCAGCTTAGCAGACCGGAACGATCCGTTCCACTAGTTTCGGGCGGCCTTGAAACGCGTCGAGCGCGGTACCCGGACGGGTACCGCGCTCGACGAAGTGGATCGGTCAGACGTTGAAGCCGAGGGAGCGGAGCTGGTCCCGACCCTCGTCAGTGATCTTGTCCGGGCCCCACGGCGGGAGCCACACCCAGTTGATCCGGATGTCGTTGACCAGGCCGCCGCCGGGGCCGGTGGTCAGGGCCTGCCGGGTCTGGTCCTCGATGACGTCGGTCAGCGGGCAGGCCGCCGAGGTGAGCGTCATGTCCAGGGTGGCGACGTTCTCGTCGTCGACGTGGACGCCGTACACGAGGCCCAGGTCGACCACGTTGATGCCGAGCTCCGGGTCGACGACGTCCTTCATCGCCTCCTCGATGTCGGCGATCATGGCCTTGCTGACGCCGCCCGCGGGAGCGGCGGCGTCACCGGTGCCATCGGTCGTCGCGGCGTCGGTCTGCGGGCCCACTGCGGTGTCACCGGCCTCCGGCGTCGCCTCAGTAGCGGTGTTCTCGCTCATGCCGTCTCTCCGCTTCGCTCCGTGACGCCATGAGGCACCAACGCGCTGAACCACTGATTCGCTCGCTGACGCTCGCTCATGCCGTCCCTCCGCATCGCTGTGTGGTGCCGCAAGGCACCACCGTGTCATTCGCTCGCTGACGCTCGCTCACGCCTTCACCTCCGGGCTCACGCCCACACCGGCGCGTGCCGCGGCGTCCTTGAACGCCATCCACGGCAGCAGCGCGCACTTGACCCGGGCGGGGTAACGGGCCACACCCGCGAAAGCAACCCCGTCACCGAGCACGTCCTCGTCCGGCGTGACCTGGCCACGTCCGGACATCAACTCCACGAACGCCTCGTGCACCTCGAATGCTTCCCCAGCACCCCGACCCCGCAGCAACTCGTGCAGCACACTCGCCGAGGCCTGGCTGATCGAGCAGCCCATCCCGTCGTACGAGATGTCGTGCAGCACCGTGCCGTCGGTGGCCACCCGGACGGTGACCTCGTCACCGCAGGTGGGGTTGACGTGGTGCGCCTCCGCGACCTGGTCACCCGGGTCGTCGGCATCGCGCAGGCCACGCCCGTGCGGGCGCTTGTAGTGGTCCAGGATGATCTCCTGGTAGAGCTGGTCGAGCTGCATCAGTCGAACACCTTCCGCACCTGCTCCAGACCGGCCACCAGAGCGTCGATCTCCTCGGTGGTGGTGTAGAGGTAGAACGAGGCCCGGGTCATGGCCGGAACGCCGAACCGGCTGCACACCGGCTTGGCACAGTGGTGGCCCACCCGCACCTGCACGCCGAGCGAGTCGAGCACCTGACCCACGTCGTGCGGGTGCACGTCACCCAACGCGAACGAGATGGTGCCACCCCGGCCCACCGGCACGGTCGGACCGAAGATCCGCAGGTCGGGCACCGAGCCGAGAGCGTCCAGCGCGTACGCCGTCAGCTCCTTCTCGTGCCACTGGATGGCCCGCATCCCGATGCCGGTCAGGTAATCGACCGCCGCACCGAGCGCGACCGCCTCGGCGATCGGCGGGGTGCCCGCCTCGAAGCGGGCCGGCGGCGCGGCGAAGGTCGAGCGGGCCATGGTGACCGTCTCGATCATCGAGCCGCCGCCGAAGACCGGCGGCATGGCCGCCAGCAGCTCACCCCGACCCCAGAGCACACCGATGCCGGTCGGACCGCACATCTTGTGGCCGGTGAAGACGATGTAGTCGGCGTCCAGGTCGACCACATCGATGGGCAGGTGCGGCACCGACTGCGAGCAGTCCAGCAACAGCAGCGCACCCACCTCGCGGACCCGCGCGGTGATCCGGGAGGTGGCGTTGACAGTGCCGAGGATGTTGGACATGTGCACCAGCGAGACGATCTTCGTCCGTTCGGTGACCAGATCCTCCAGGCCCGACTCGTCCAGCCGCCCCTGGTCGGTGACCGGGAACCAGCGCAGGGTCGCGCCGGTCCGCTCGCAGAGCAGCTGCCACGGGACGATGTTCGAGTGGTGCTCCATCTCGGAGATCACCACCTCGTCGCCCGGACCGAGCCGGAAACGGCTGTCGGCGTCCGGGCGCAGCGAGGCGTTCGAGAAGGCGTACGCCACGATGTTGATCGCCTCGGTGGAGTTCTTCGTGAACACCACCTCGTCGACGCTGGGCGCGTTGATGAACGCGGCAACCTTCGCCCGCGCCCCCTCGTACGCCTCGGTGGCCTCGGTGCCCAGGGTGTGCACCGAGCGCGACACGTTGGCGTTGTGCCGCGCGTAGTGCTCGTCGAGCACGTCGAGCACCTGGCGGGGTTTGTGCGAGGTGTTGGCGCTGTCGAGGTAGACCAGCGGGTGCCCGTTGATTTCCCGACCGAGGATCGGGAAGTCGGCGCGCACCCGGGCCACGTCGAAACGCGGCACGTCGTCGTGCTGCGGCATCCCCGAGGGGATCGCGATGCTGGTCATCTCGGCAGCGCCTCTCCCGCTCAGGCCTTGGCCGTGCCGGCCCCGGCGGCGTACCGCTCGTAGCCCTCGGCCTCGAGCTTGTCGGCCAGCTCCGGGCCGCCCTGCTCGACGATCCGGCCGGCCACGAAGACATGCACGAAGTCCGGCTTGATGTAGCGCAGGATCCGGGTGTAGTGGGTGATCAGCAGCACGCCGGTGTCGCCGGTGTCGCGGACCCGGTTGACGCCCTCGCTGACCACGCGCAGCGCGTCCACGTCGAGACCGGAGTCGGTCTCGTCGAGGATCGCGATCTTCGGCTTGAGCAGCTCCAGCTGGACGATCTCGTGCCGCTTCTTCTCACCACCGGAGAAGCCCTCGTTGACGTTGCGCTGGGCGAACGCCGGGTCCATCTGGAGGCGTTCCATCGCGCCGCGCAGCTCGCCACCCCAGGTACGGAGCTTCGGTGCCTCGCCGTCGATGGCGGTCTTCGCGGTCCGCAGGAAGTTCGCCACCGAGACGCCGGGCACCTCGACCGGGTACTGCATGGCCAGGAAGAGGCCGGCGCGGGCGCGCTCGTCGACCGTCATGGCCAGCACGTCCTCGCCGTCGAGAGTCACCGTGCCGCCGGTGATCTCGTACTTGGGGTGACCGGCGATCGAGTACGCCAGGGTGGACTTGCCGGAGCCGTTCGGGCCCATGATCGCGTGGGTCTCGCCCGACTTCACGGTCAGGTCGACGCCGGCCAGGATCGGCTTGAGCTCACCCTCGGGCAGCTTGACCGACACCTTCAGGTCGCGGATCTCCAGGGTGCTCATTATCGGGTCACTCCATTACTCGGCGTCAGGCTGAGGTAGATGTCGCCGTCGCGAACTTCGACGGGGTAGACGGGGACGGGTTCGGTGGCGGGCAGGCCGGTCGGCTCGCCGGTGCGCAGGTCGAAGCGCGAGCCGTGCAGCCAGCACTCGAGCGTGCAGCCATCGACCTCACCCTCGGAGAGCGCGACCGAGGCGTGCGAGCACTCGTCGTACGCGGCGTAGAAGCCGCCGTCCTCGCCGTGCACCAGGGCGATCGGCGTGCCGTCGACGTCCGCGCTGATCGCGGTGCCCTTCGGCACGTCCTCGGTGGAGCAGATGCGGATCATCAAGCGCCCGCCTTGGTCAGCCGGGCCTCGATCGCGTCGCCGAGGCTCTCACGCAGCGACTCCACCGGGATCTTGTTGATCAGCTCGGCGAAGAATCCACGCACCACCAGCCGGCGGGCCTCACTCTCCGGAATGCCCCGGGCCATCAGGTAGAACAACTGCTCGTCATCGAAGCGGCCGGTCGCGCTGGCGTGGCCGGCGCCGGAGATCTCGCCGGTCTCGATCTCCAGATTGGGTACGGAGTCCGCCCGTGCGCCGTCGGTGAGCAGCAGGTTCCGGTTGATCTCGTACGTGTCGGTGCCGGTCGCCTCGGCCCGGATGAGCACGTCGCCCACCCAGACGGTGTGCGCGCTCTCGCCCTGCAAAGCGCCCCGGTAGCCGACGTAGCTGCGGCAGTCCGGGATGCTGTGGTCGACCAGCTGCCGGTGCTCCAGGTGCTGGCCGGAGTCGGCGAAGTAGACGCCGTACAGCTCGGCCTCGCCGCCGCGCCCGGTGTATTCCACGCTGGTGAACTGCCGGACCAGGTCGCCACCCAGGGACACCTGGATGTGGATGACCTTGGCGTCCCGGCCCAGCTTGATCTTCAGGTGCTGGGCCTGGACCGCGTCGTCGGCCCAGTCGGCGACCGTGACCAGCGTCAGCTTCGCGCCGTCGGCCACGGCCACCTCGACGTTGTCGGCCAGGGTGGCCGAGCCGACGTGCTCCAACACCAGTGTCGCCTCGGCGAACCGGCCCACCTCGACGAAGGTGTGACCGAACGCCAGCTGCTCGACGCCCTCGCCGACCACCCGCAGCCGCACCGCCTCACCGAGCACCACGTCGGGGGCCACCCGCAGCAGCAGGGCGTCCGCGGCGGCACCGTAGGCCAGCGCGCTGACCCGGTCGACCGGGGTCAGCACGCTGCCGACCCGCTCGTCGTCACGGCCGACCCGGGTGATGGCGACGCCCTCGGGCAGGTCGCCGTACTCGTGTCGGACCGCACCGGTCGCGGCCGGCGCGTCACTGGTCAGGCCGCGGAGGCGCTTGAGCGGGGTGAAGCGCCACTCCTCCTCCAGGCCGGTGAGGGCCGGGAAGTCGGCGACGTCGTACGAGCGCAGCGCCTGCGACTTGGTGCTGGGCGGCGGCGCGGAAGCCTGGGTAGTCATTTCTTCCTTGGTCTGTTCTACGACGACGGTGTCAGGTGCTCGGTAGGGCGGGCGGCGTCAGCCGACCGCGCCCTCCATCTGAAGCTCGATCAGACGGTTGAGCTCCAGGGCGTACTCCATCGGGAGCTCCTTGGCGATCGGCTCGATGAAGCCGCGCACGATCATGGCCATCGCCTCGTCCTCGCTCAGGCCCCGGCTCATCAGGTAGAAGAGCTGGTCGTCGCTGATCTTGGAGACGGTCGCCTCGTGCCCCATCGACACGTCGTCCTCACGGATGTCGACGTACGGGTAGGTGTCCGAGCGGGAGATCGTGTCGACCAGCAGCGCGTCGCACTTGACAGTGCTCCGGCTGTGGTGCGAACCCTCCAGCACCTGCACCAGACCCCGGTACGAGGTGCGGCCGCCGCCGCGGGCGATCGACTTCGACACGATGGTCGAGGAGGTGTGCGGCGCGGCGTGCACCATCTTGGCGCCGGCGTCCTGGTGCTGACCCTCGCCGGCCATCGCCACCGAGAGCACCTCGCCCTTGGCGTGCTCGCCGGTCATGTAGACCGCCGGGTACTTCATGGTCACCTTGGAGCCGATGTTGCCGTCGACCCACTCCATGGTCGCGCCCTCGTGGCAGACGGCGCGCTTGGTGACCAGGTTGTAGACGTTGTTCGACCAGTTCTGGATGGTCGTGTAGCGGCAGCGCGCGTTCTTCTTGACGATGATCTCCACGACCGCGCTGTGCAACGAGTCGGAGGAGTAGAGCGGCGCGGTGCAGCCCTCGACGTAGTGCACGTACGCACCCTCGTCGACGATGATCAGCGTCCGCTCGAACTGGCCCATGTTCTCCGTGTTGATCCGGAAGTAGGCCTGCAGCGGGATCTCGACCTGCACGCCCTTCGGCACGTAGATGAACGAGCCACCGGACCACACCGAGGTGTTCAGGGCGGCGAACTTGTTGTCGCCGACCGGAATCACCGTGCCGAAGTACTCCTTGAAGACGTCCTCGTGCTCGCGCAGCGCCGTGTCGGTGTCCAGGAAGAGAACGCCCTGCTCCTCAAGGTCCTCGCGGATCTTGTGGTAGACGACCTCCGACTCGTACTGCGCCGCGACACCGGCGACCAGCCGCTGCTTCTCCGCCTCCGGGATGCCCAGCCGGTCGTAGGTGTTCTTGATGTCCTCGGGCAGGTCCTCCCAGCTGGTGGCCTGCTTCTCGGTCGACCGCACGAAGTACTTGATGTTGTCGAAGTCGATCCCGCTGAGGTCCGCGCCCCAGGCCGGCATCGGCTTACGGCCGAACAGCCGCAGGCCCTTCAGCCGCAGGTCGAGCATCCACGCCGGCTCGTTCTTCTTGGCCGAGATGTCCCGCACCACCGCCTCGTTGATGCCGCGCTGGGCGACCGCCCCGGCGGCGTCCGGGTCGGACCAGCCGTACTCGTACCGGCCCAGGGCGGCGAGCTGCTCTTCCTGGGTCAGGGGCTGGACGATCTGCTCGGTCATCTATCTGTCCTCACAGTGGTTACGGGATTACCGGATTGAGCGCGGCCCGACTGGGTCGGGATGTGCGTGGTGCACACCCCGTCGCCGTGCGCGATGGTGGCCAGACGCTGCACGTGGGTGCCGACCAGACGGGAGATAACCGCGGTCTCGGCCTCGCACAGCTGGGGAAACTCGGCGGCCACGTGCGCCACCGGGCAGTGGTGCTGACACAGCTGGCCGCCGGAGGCGATCGTGGACGCGTTGGCAGCGTAACCCTCGGCGGTGAGCGCGGCGGCGAGTGCCTCGGCTCGGGCCAGAGGGTCGTCGCCGGCGTCCTCCATGGCCGTCCGACAACGTGATTCGAGGGCGGACACCTGCTCGGTGGCGAACGCCTCGACCGCGCCCGAGCCACCGCTGCGG
This sequence comes from Micromonospora sp. NPDC051227, assembly GCF_044455385.1. Taxonomy (NCBI): domain Bacteria; kingdom Bacillati; phylum Actinomycetota; class Actinomycetes; order Micromonosporales; family Micromonosporaceae; genus Micromonospora; species Micromonospora sp. NPDC051227. The sequence goes on along the minus strand of NZ_JBITET010000023.1, from coordinate 23,181 downwards.
GCGATCCAGCGCAGCGCGGCGGTGGCCATGTTGTCGTAGTGGTGTGTGCCACAACGGACCCGGGCGGCCTCGGTCAACAGGAACACCTTGGCCGGGCGACCCCGACCGCGACTGCCCTGCACGGTCTGCTCGCGGGCGTACACGTCACCGTCCGCGAGCATCGCGTCCAGGTGCCGGCGGATCGCCGCCGGGCTGAGCCCGAGCGCCGCGCCAAGCTGCGCGGCGGTGGTGGCACCCTGCTCCAGCAGCAACTGGGTGACCCGATCCCGGGTGGAGACCTCAGCCGCCGCCGGCCCGGCGAGCTCGGCCGACGTGGTCACGGCAGGCGCGGAGGCGGACGTACCGAGGGCCGGCACGGCCGTCGGTTGGTGCCCGGAGAGCGCCGCCGCGTTTTTCACAACGCCAACGTTACGTAATTACCCGGAGGGTCGCAAACCCGGGCCCCGGTGATCCGAACCACCGAGCCGACGGAGTCGGACGAACCTCGATCACTACGGTGCGTAGGATTTGCGCCGTGAACCGAATCGTCCGTCCGGTCTCCGGCATCCTGCTGCGCCGCCTCGCGCTCGCCTCGATCATCGCGAACGTGGGCATCGTCGTCACCGGCGGGGCCGTCCGGTTGACCGCCTCGGGCCTCGGCTGCCCCACCTGGCCCCGGTGCACCGACGATTCCTACGTCACCACGCCGGAAATGGGCGTGTACGGGGTGATCGAGTTCGGCAACCGCATGCTGACCTTCGCGGTGGGTCTGATCGCGCTGGCCACCGTACTGGCCGTACTGGCCCACCGACCCCGCCGACCCGGGCTCCTCGCACTGGCCGTGGCGGTCTTCCTGGGCATCCCCGCCCAGGCGGTGATCGGTGGCATCACCGTGCTGACCAACCTCAACCCGTGGGTGGTCGGGCTGCACTTCCTGGCCTCGATGGCCGTGATCGCCGCCGCGTACGCCCTCTGGCGACGCATCGGCGACCCCGACGGCCCGACCGTGGCCGTGGTGCCCGCACCGCTGCGCGCGCTGGCCCGGGTCACCACCGGCGTCACCGTCGCCGTGCTGGTCGTCGGCACCTGGGTCACCGGCAGCGGCCCGCACGCCGGCGACCACGGCGCCGCCCGCAACGGGCTCGACCCGGAGACGATCTCGCAGGTGCACGCGGACGGGGTCTTCCTGCTGATCGGGCTGTCGGTGGCGCTGATCTTCGCGTTCCGCGCCGTCAGTGCGCAGCGAGCCACCCGCACCGCGATCATCCTGGTCGCCGTGGAGTTGGGTCAGGGCCTGATCGGCTTCGTGCAGTACTTCACCCACGTGCCGGCGATCCTGGTCGGCGCGCACATGCTCGGCTCCTGCCTGGTGCTGCTGGCCGCCCTGTCGGTGCAGTGGTCCACCCGGGAACGCCGCGCGGTCACGTCGGCCCCCCAGGCCACCCCGGCCGACGCCGCCGCCCCGGTACCAGTCACCGCCTGACCGCCCCGCGCCCCGCGCCCCGCGCCCCGCGCCCCGCGCCCCGCGCCCCGCGCCCCGCGCCCCGCGCCCCGCGCCCCGCGCCCCGCGCCCCGCGCCAAGATCTGCGCAACTCCCCCGATGTTGCTGGCTCCGACACGCGGGAGGCAGCAACATCCCTGATGTTACGCGGATCTTGACAACGAATCCCGCCCACGAGGAGACCCGGACCCGGGTTTGGCCGCCCACGGCCACCAGGATCGCACTCGAACCAGGATGTAGTGGCCACGGAACGCCAGGAAGCCACTACAACCAGAATGTTGCGCGATCTTGCTGGCGGCAGCACGGACGCACAGCGGCGCGGGCGCACGGCAGCACGGACGCACAGCGGCGCGGGCGGCCGTTGGGGTTGTTTGTTGTGGTGGGGTCAGGCGGTGCGGGCCAGGTGGGTCGTAATCGCGGTGGCGAGGCGGTCGGGGGCGCCGTCCGCGTACCCGATGAAGAGTGACGGCTCGGTCAGCTCCAGTTCGACCAGGACCGGCTCGCCGTCTGGGCCGGGGATCAGGTCGACCCGGGCGTAGAGCAGCTGGCCGGTGCCGCCGGGCACCGTCACGAGGGTCTGCTCGGCCACCGCCAGCTGTTCAGGGCGGGCGGTGCGGGCGGTGATTTCTTCGGCCTTGTAGAGCCCGTCCGGGCCGAGGTCCGGCCCGGACAGCATCGGACCCTTGCGGATCGCATGGCTGAACGCGAGCCCCTCGGGGCCGGCCAGGAAGAGCAGGGCCGTCTCGCCCTCGGTGTCCACGGCCCGCAGGTACGGCTGGACCATGGTGACCCGGCCGGCCTCGGAGAGCCGGCGAACGTGTGCGGCGGCCAGGTCCCGGTGCTCCGGGTCGGCCAGGTCGTACCGGCCGGTGTCCTGGCTCCCGGCGCTGACCGCGGGCTTGAGCACGTACTCGCCGGTCTCGGCGGGCAGCTGCCAGCTCTCCCCCGGCTCGATCCACGACGTCGGCACGGTTGGCACCCCGGCGGCGCTCAGTTCGGTGAGGTAGCGCTTGTCGGTGTTCCAGCGGACCACGTCCGGCGGGTTGACCAGCCTCGGCACGGTGGTCGCCCAGGACACGAACTCGTCGCGGCGTAGCGCGTAGTCCCAGGGTGAGCGGAGCACGACCAGGTCGTAGGACGACCAGTCGACGTCGGGGTCGTCCCAGACGACGGTCTGGACGGCGACGCCACGGGCGGCGAGTGGGGCCAGGACCAGTTGGTCGTCCGGGTCGAGGTCGGCCAGGTCTGAGCAGGTGACGAGAGCGACCCGGGGTTCCCCCCGGGTCGACTGGTGATATGTGGTCAATTCAGCTGTCTATTCAGCGGGCCATCGTGCGCCGGGCCATCGACCGCCAGAGGTCGTTGCTCGGACGCATCTGGTCCATCAGTTCACGCTCCCAGGCGTTCTCGACGGTGACTCCCGCCTTGGCGCACGCCTCCCGGGCGGTGACGGTGTCGTCGGCGAACTGGTCGCCCCACTCGCCGTCGGAACCCACCAGGACGATCCGCGCGCCACGCTTGCCGACGTACTCGATGACCGCCTTCGCGCCGCCGTGTCCGGCCGCGAACGCCTTGAGGCCCGCGACCAGGCCCTGGGGCGCCTGCTCGCCGGCGGTCTGCTCGGCCGTCAGCGTCGTATCGGAACCATCTGCCATGACGCGAAGCCTAAGCAGAGTTGCACCCCGTGGGGCGAGAACCATGAACCTTTTGTGATGCCAATTACCTACAGGTTTAAGGGCGACCACAGGTTAACTGTCCGTTTATTTACCGACTTTTGCGCTCAAACCACGTCGGGAAATCGCCTCCGAACCAACCCAGGTTGAGCCGATCCGACTCATGCTGAAAGTTACACTGATGTGACATTAAACCCGGACAACTCATCCACGTCCATGATTAGTCAGTAGATCGTCGGCGCCATTCGCCGCCAGGCAGGGCCACGGCGCGACATCTGACGGACGACGCGAGGGCCGCCGAGCCGCAGCGCGCAAGGGAGCCCCGGTGCCAAGGGAGCCCCGGTGCCCAGGAAAGCCGACAGCCAGTGAAGACGGCGGGCGGAGGCCACTGCCTTGGACGCGAAGGGCGCGGAGCCGGGCCGTGCGGGACGGGTCAGATCAGCGCGTCGAGCGCGACGGCCACGAAGACGATCGTCAGGTACGTCGTCGACCAGTGGAACAGCCGCATCGGTTTGACCGCCTCGCCGCGCGTCGCGCGCCGGCAGAGCCGGTGTGCCTCGACCACGAAGATGGCACCCACCACCAGTGTCGGCACCCCGTAGATCGCGCTGAGCCCCAGCGGCCAGACGGCCAGGGAGGTGAGCACGGTGAGCCACGCGAAGATCAGGATCTCGGCGTTCACCCGGCGGATCGAGGCCACCACCGGGAGCATCGGGATGCCGGCCCGGGCGTAGTCGTCCTTGTACTTCATGGCGAGCGGGTAGAAGTGCGGCATCTGCCAGAAGAAGACCACCGCGAAGAGCCCCCAGGCGGCCGGCGCCAGCGAGCCGGTCACTGCCGCCCACCCGATCAGCACCGGCGCCGCCCCGCAGGCGCCGCCCCAGAAGGTGTTCGTCGGGGTGGAGCGCTTGAGCCACAGGGTGTAGACGAGGTCGTAGTAGGCGATCGCGGCGAGGGTCAGCCCCGCGGCGAGCAGGTTGGTGAACGCCGCCATCAGGGCCACCGACACCGCCGCCAGCACCAGACCGAAGATCAGCGCGCTTCGCGGCGACACGGTGTGCGCCGGCAGCGGCCGACGCTTGGTGCGCCGCATCAGCTGGTCGATGTCGCGGTCGATGTAGCAGTTGAGGACGCTTGCCGCGCCGGCGGCGAGCGAGCCACCGATCAGCACGACGGCCATCAGCCACAGCGACGGCAGCCCGCCCTCGGCGAGCATCATCGCCGGGATGGTGGTGACCAGCAGCAACTCGACGATCCGCGGCTTGGTGAGCGCCACGTACGCCGAGAGGACCGCGCGTACGTCCCGCCGGGCCACCGGGCCCTCGGCCGCCCGCGCCGGGTGTGGCCCGGCCGGGTTGCTCGCGGGGCGCTCGGTGATCATGCTCACGGATTGCCACCTTCCGGCATCGGCACGGGGGAGATCGGATCGGTCGGGACCGCTGGGGTCCGCATACCGCCCCACACACTACGCGTCGTCGTTTTGGCTGCCCGGCCGACCCGACAACGGTGCGGGCCGTCACACCACCGGGTTGAACGGAGCATCCGGATGGTCACGTGGCGCACACCATGCGCAGATCCCCGGGCGCACGTTTAGGGACGCTCGATAAGGTCATCGGTGAGGGTTCCGCCCATCTGCCGAGGAGCACAACCATCGTGGCTGTTAAACGACCCGAGCACTCCGCACTCAACTGGTCCGACCTCGATCGCCGGGCCGTAGACACCGTCCGCGTGCTGGCCATGGACGCCGTAGAGAAATCCGGCAACGGTCACCCGGGCACCGCGATGAGCCTCGCGCCCGCGGCGTACCTCCTCTTCAACCGCGTCATGCGGCACAACCCGGCCGACCCGAACTGGCCCGGCCGCGACCGGTTCGTGCTCTCCGCCGGGCACTCCAGCCTGACGCTCTACATCCAGCTGTTCCTCTCCGGTTACCCGCTGAGCCTGGACGACCTCAAGTCGCTGCGGCAGTGGGGCTCGCAGACGCCGGGGCACCCCGAGCACGGGCACACGCCGGGCGTGGAAACCACCACCGGCCCGCTCGGGCAGGGTCTGGGCAACGCGGTCGGCATGGCCATGGCGGCCCGCCGCGAGCGCGGCCTGTTCGACCCTGAGGCCGAGCTCGGCGCATCGGTCTTCGACCACAACATCTGGTGCATCGTCTCCGACGGTGACATCGAGGAGGGCATCAGCCACGAGGCCAGCGCCCTCGCCGGGCACCAGCAGCTGGGCAACCTCACGGTGATCTACGACGACAACGAGATCTCCATCGAGGACGACACCCGGATCGCCAAGAGCGAGGACGTGGCCGCGCGCTACGAGGCGTACGGCTGGCACGTGCAGACCGTCGACTGGCGCAGCGGCGACGCCGACCAGGGCGACTACCACGAGGACGCCGAGGCGCTGTACGCGGCGCTGGTGGCGGCCCGGGCGGAGACCGCCCGCCCCTCCTTCATCGCGCTGCGCACCATCATCGGCTGGCCCGCGCCCAACAAGCAGAACACCGGCAAGATCCACGGCTCGGCGCTCGGCGCCGACGAGGTGAAGGCCACCAAGCGGATCCTCGACTTCGACCCGGAGCAGACCTTCCAGGTCGACGAGGAGGTGCTCAGCCACGCCCGCACGGTGATGGGCCGCGGCGACGCCGCCGAGCAGGAGTGGACCACCGCGTTCGACGCCTGGAAGAAGGCCAACCCGGAGCGCACCGCGCTCTACGAGCGGTTGGCTGGTCGCGTACTCCCCGACGGCTGGACCGACGCGTTGCCGGTCTTCCCCGCGGACGCCAAGGGGGTGGCCACCCGGGCCGCCTCCGGCAAGGTGCTGGAGGCGCTCGCGCCGGTGCTCCCGGAGCTGTGGGGTGGCTCGGCCGACCTGGCCGAGAGCAACAACACCACAATGAAGGGCGAGCCGTCGTTCATCCCGGCCGCGCACGCCACCAAGGATTTCCCCGGCCACGAGTACGGCCGCACGCTGCACTTCGGCATCCGTGAGCACGCCATGGGCGCGATCCTCAACGGCATCGCCCTGCACGGCGGCACCCGCCCGTACGGCGGCACGTTCCTGGTCTTCAGCGACTACATGCGTCCGTCGGTGCGGCTGGCCGCGTTGATGAAGCTTCCGGTGACCTACGTCTGGACGCACGACTCGATCGGTCTGGGCGAGGACGGCCCGACCCACCAGCCGGTGGAGCACCTGACCGCGCTGCGCGCCATCCCGGGCCTGGACGTGGTCCGTCCGGCGGACGCCAACGAGACCGCCTGGGCCTGGCGGCAGGCGCTGGAGCACACCGACCGGCCCACCGCGCTGGCGCTGAGCCGTCAGCCGCTGCCGACCCTGGACCGCGACGTCCTGGGCAGCGCCGAGGGCGTGGCCAAGGGCGGGTACGTGCTGGCCGAGGCGTCCAACGGCAAGCCTCAGGTGATCATCGTCGGCACCGGTTCCGAGGTGCAGCTCTGCCTGACCGCCCGGGAGCGGCTGGAGGCCGACGGCACCCCGACCCGGGTCGTCTCGATGCCCTGCCAGGAGTGGTTCTACGAGCAGGACGAGGCATATCGGGAGTCGGTGCTCCCGCGCGGGGTAAAGGCACGGGTGAGCGTGGAAGCGGGCATCGCGATGTCCTGGCGCGGGATCGTCGGTGACCTGGGCGAGAGCGTGAGCCTGGAGCACTACGGCGCGAGTGCCCCGCACACCGTGCTCTTCGAGCAGTTCGGGTTCACCGGTGACCGGATCGTGGCGGCGGCACACGCCTCGCTGGCCCGGGTGGGCGACATCACCGGTTTCACGACCGGCAACTGAGGGAGCGTGGACGGCATGACCGACAAGCTGAATGAGCTGACCGCCGCGGGCGTGGCGGTCTGGCTCGACGACCTTTCCCGGGTACGACTGAGCTCCGGCGGGCTGGACCAGCTCCGCCGCGAGAAGCACGTGGCCGGCGTCACCACCAACCCGACGATCTTCGCCAAGGCGCTGAGCGACGCCGACGAGTACAACTGGCAGCTGCACGACCTCGCCACCCGTGGCGTCGAGGTCGAGGAGTCGGTGCGCATGCTCACCACGTACGACGTGCGATGGGCCTGCGACGTGATGCGCCCGTCGTACGACGGCAGCGACGGTGTCGACGGCCGGGTCTCCATCGAGGTGGACCCCCGCGTGGCGCACGACAGCGACCGGACGGTGGCCGAGGCGAAGGCCCTGTGGTGGCTGGTCGACCGGCCCAACCTCTACATCAAGATCCCGGCCACCGAGGAGGGCCTGTCGGCGATCACCGACACGCTGGCCGAGGGGATCAGCGTCAACGTCACGTTGATCTTCGGTCTGGACCGCTACTCGGCGGTCATGGAGGCGTTCCTGTCCGGTCTGGAGCAGGCCAAGGCGAACGGCCACGACCTGTCCAAAATCGGCTCGGTCGCGTCGTTCTTCGTCTCCCGGGTCGACTCCGAGGTCGACAAGAGGCTCGAGAAGGTCGGCTCCGACCAGGCGAAGGCCCTCAAGGGCAAGGCCGCTATCGCCAACGCCCAGTTGGCGTACGAGCGCTACGCCGAGGTCTTCTCCTCCGACCGTTGGAAGGCGCTCGCCGCCGCCGGTGCGCACCCGCAGCGGCCGCTGTGGGCGTCCACCTCGACGAAGAACCCGGACTACCGGGACGTCATCTACGTCGAGGAGCTGATCGCTCCCGGCACGGTCAACACCATGCCGGAGTCGGTCATCCACGCGTACGCCGATCACGGCGAGACCCGTGGCGACACCATCACCGGCGCCTACGACGCGGCCCGGAAGGTCTTCGCCGACCTGGAGTCGGTCGGGGTGGACATGGACGACGTGATCGTCACCCTGGAGCGCGAGGGCGTGGAGAAGTTCGAGGCCAGCTGGCAGGAGCTGCTCGACGGGGTTCGCAAGTCCCTGGAGGCGGCGGCCAAGGGCAAGGGTGCCCCGAACAAGGCGGCCAAGGGCAACGCCAAGGCCGCCGAGAAGGCCGGTGGCGCATGAGCGAGCGCAGCGAGCGAATCAGCAAGCTCAGTGCCAAGGTGCCTCATGACGGCACGCAGCGAAGCGGAGTGACGGCATGAGCGATCTACTTTCAGGGCCGGTGGAGGCAGCCGCCGGGCTCGCTGTGTACGGCGCGGACGCGGTCGACAAGGCCGCGCCCGCCTCAACCCGGGACGCGCTGGTCAAGGCCGGCGTCCCGGGCAAGCTGGCGGGCAAGGACGCGAGCCTGTGGGGTCCGGACGCCGAGGCCGAGGCGAAGATCCGGCTGGGCTGGGTGGACACCCACCGGCGCAGCCGTGAACTGCTCGTCCAGTTGGCCGAGCTGACCGCGGAGCTGGCCGACCTGGATCACGTGGTGCTAGCCGGCATGGGCGGCTCGTCGCTCGCGCCCGAGGTGATCACCCGGACGCTGGGTCGCCCGTTGACCGTGCTGGACACCACCGACCCGGGCCAGGTCCGGGCGGCACTCGGTGACCGGCTGGAGCGCACCGTCGTGGTGGTGGCCAGCAAGTCCGGTTCGACGGTGGAGACCGACAGCCACCGGCGAGCGTACTGGCAGGCGTTCCTGGACGCCGGGATGACCGAGGCGGAGGCCGGCCGACACTTCGTCATCGTCACCGACCCGGGTTCGCCACTGGAGGCCACCGCGGTCGAAATGGGCGCGTTCACCGTGATCGCCGACCCGAACGTCGGCGGCCGGTACTCGGCGCTCACCGCGTTCGGTCTGGTGCCCTCGGCGCTGGCCGGGGTCGAGGTCGCGGAACTGCTCGACCAGGCCGACGCGCTGGCCACGTCGCTCGGCGCGGACCAGAACAACCCGGCGCTGGCGTTGGGCGCCGCCCTGGGCGCCGCGGCCACGCTGGCCCGGGACAAGGTCGCCCTGATCTCCGACGGCACCGGCATCGACGGGCTCGGCGACTGGGCCGAGCAGTTGATCGCCGAGTCGACCGGCAAGGCCGGGGTGGGCATCCTCCCGGTGGTCGTGGAGTCTCCGCAGAGCCCCGGCGCCACCGGCGCGGACGTGCTGACCGTCAGCTACGGCGGCGCGCTGGCCCCCGGTGACATGCCGGGCGGCGGGGCCAACCCGGACGTGGCCGTGAACGGCCCGCTGGGCGCGCAGTTCCTGGCCTGGGAGTACGCCACAGCGGTGGCCGCCGTGGTGCTCGGCATCGACCCGTTCAACCAGCCGAACGTCACCGAGTCCAAGGAGAACACCAACAAGATCCTGGCCTCGGGCCTGCCGGCGGAGACGCCGTCGTTCACCGAGGGCGCGATCGAGGTGTACGCCCCGCAGGGCGCCCCCGGGGACCTGGCCGGTGTGCTGCGCTGGCTGCTCGACGGGCTGGGCGACGACGGTTACCTCGCGGTGATGGCGTACCTCGACCGGTTCGCCGACGCCGACACGGCCCGGCTGCGGTCGCTGCTGGCGCAGGCCGGCGGTCGACCGGTCACCTTCGGCTGGGGTCCGCGCTTCCTGCACTCGACGGGCCAGTACCACAAGGGCGGCCCGCAGGTGGGCAGCTACCTCCAGGTGACCGGCGCGGTCGCCGAGGACCTGGCGGTGCCGGGCAAGCCGTACACCTTCGGTGAGTTGCAGGCGGCGCAGGCCGCCGGTGACCGGCAGGCTCTCGCCGGTCGGGAGCGGCCGGTGCTGCGGTTGCACCTGACCGACCGGGCCGCCGGTGTCGCCCAACTACTGGACACGGCCGGTGATCTACGGGCGTGAGGATGGACGACGTGACTGAAGCGGAGCGAGGAGGCGGTTCGGTGAACCCGCTGCGCGACCAGCAGGACCGCCGGCTACCCCGGATCCCGGAGCCCTGCGCTCTGGTGATCTTCGGGGTGACCGGCGACCTGGCCCGCAAGAAGCTGCTCCCCGCGGTCTACGACCTGGCAAACCGGGGGCTGTTGCCGCCGGGCTTCGTGGTGCTCGGTTTCGCGCGCCGCGACTGGGGTGACGGCGACTTCGAGACGTTGGCCTGCGAGGCTGCCCGCAAGCACGCCCGAACCCCGTGGCGGGACGAGGTGTGGGCGCGGCTGGCGGGCAACATCAAGTTCGTCGGCGGGTCGTTCGACGACGACGCCGCCTTCGACACCCTCGCCTCGACGCTGGACGATCTGCGTCAGACCCACGGCATCACCGGCAACGCGGCGTTCTACTTCTCCATCCCGCCGGCCGCGTTCCCCGTCGTGCTCAAGCAGCTGGCCCGCACCGGGATGGCCGACAACGACAAGTCCGGCGGTTGGCGCCGGGTCGTCGTGGAGAAGCCGTTCGGCAACGACCTGCCCTCGGCGAAGGCGCTCAACGAGCTCGTCGACGACGTGTTCACTCGGCAGGACGTCTTCCGGATCGACCACTACCTGGGCAAGGAGACGGTTCAGAACATCCTCGCCCTGCGGTTCGCCAACAACCTGTTCGAGCCGCTGTGGAACTCCAAGTACGTCGACTCGGTGCAGATCACCATGGCGGAGGACGTCGGCATCGGCACCCGCGCCGGCTTCTACGACACCGTCGGCACCGCCCGCGACGTGCTGCAGAACCACCTTCTCCAACTCCTCGCCCTGGTGGCGATGGAGGAGCCGACCAGCTTCGACGCCGACGAGATCCGGGCCGAGAAGTTGAAGGTGCTCAAGGCCATCACCCTGCCCAAGGACGTCGCCCGGGACACCGTGCGCGGTCAGTACCTCCCGGGCTGGGTCGGCGGCGAACGCGCGGTCGGTTACCTGGATGAGCGGGACGTCCCCGCCGGCTCCACCACCGAGACGTACGTGGCGGTGCGGTTGGGCATCCAGAACCGCCGCTGGGCGGAGGTGCCGTTCTACATCCGGGCCGGCAAGCGGCTGCCCCGGCGGGTCACCGAGGTCGCCATCATCTTCAAGAAGGCGCCGCACCTGCCGTTCAACGACGCCGACATGGAGTCGCTGGGCAACAACCAGCTGGTCATCCGCGTGCAGCCGGACGAGGGCGTGGTGCTCAAGTTCGGCTCGAAGGTGCCGGGCACGACCATGGAGGTCCGCGACATCGCGATGGACTTCCAGTACGGCGAGGCGTTCACCGAGTCCAGCCCCGAGGCGTACGAGCGTCTGGTGCTGGACGTGCTGATCGGCGACCGCACCCTGTTCCCGGACGCGGCCGAGGTCGAGCAGAGCTGGCAGGTGATCGACCCCCTGGAGCACGCCTGGGAGGGCACCACCCCGGAGCCGTACCGGGCCGGCGAGTGGGGCCCCCGGGCCTCCGACGAGATGCTGGCCCGCGAGGGCCGCGCCTGGAGAAGAGCATGATCGGGTTGTGGGACACCACCGGCAACGAGGTGGTCAAGGCGCTCGCCGCCGAGCGGCGCAGCGCCGGCGGGGTGGCCAGCGGCATGGCGCTCACCCTCATCGTGGTCGTGGACGAGAAGCGGGTCCGGGAGGCGGAGGCCGCAGCGACGATCGCCGCCGCCGCGCACCCGTGTCGCCTCGTGGTGGTGGTCCGCTCGGAGATCGAGCGGGACCGCAACCGACTGGACGCGGAGATCGTGGTCGGGGGCCGGCTCGGCCCGTGCGAGGCGGTGGTCACCCGGATGTACGGCCGGCTGTCCCTGCACGCCGAGTCGGTCGTGATGCCGCTGCTCGTTCCCGACGTACCGGTTGTCACCTGGTGGCACGGTGAGCCACCGGCGGAGATCGCCACCGACTTCCTCGGGGTGGTTGCCGACCGGAGGATCACCGACTCGGCGCAGGCCGCCGACCCGGTGGAGGCGCTGCGGCAGCGTGCCCGGGACTACGCCCCGGGCGACACCGACCTGGCGTGGACCCGGATCACCCCGTGGCGCACCCTGGTCGCCGGGGCGTTCGACACCACCAGCGCCCAGGTCACCGAGGCGACCATCGTTGCGCCTCCCGCCGACCCGACGGCGGCGCTGATGGCCGGTTGGCTGTCCAGCCGGCTCGGCATCACCCCACGCCGGGTGGACAGCAACGAGTTCCCTCGGATGCGGGAGGTGCAGCTCAGCTGCGCCAACGGCGACCAGCTGACGCTGACCCGCGAGGACAGCCTGGCCGTGTTCCGGCGGACGGGCCAGGACGACCGGGCCCTGCCGCTGGTGCGCCGCCCGCTCGGCGACGAGCTGGCCGAGGAGCTGCGCCGGCTGGACGCCGACCAGGTGTACGCGGAGGCGCTGGGCGCGACGGTCGGGCTGCGGGGGCTGGAGCAGCGCCCCGCGCAGCGGGTTCACGTCTGGAAGGATCCGGCCACCGCGCAGCGCGCCGAGGCCGGCGTGACCGCGCACGTCGGCACGAGCGGCGAGGGCTGAGCCCAGCCGGGGCACAACGTCGGGCAGGGCCGGTACGCACCGGCCCTGCCCCGCAATCTCCGGGGTTTTCGCCCCACCACCTCGGGCACACCGCCCCGGGCACGACAGCGACCGCCCCGCGGTCGGGAAACGAAGGCGTAACCATGAGTGAGGCGAGTGTCGCCGTCCACGCCGACGCCGACCTGCTGGCGCAGGCCGTGGCGGCCCGGTTGCTGGTGAAGCTGCTCGACGCCCAGGCCGACCGGGGCGAAGCCTCGGTGGTGCTCACCGGAGGTCGGGTCGCCGCGGCCGTGTACCGGGCGGTGGCGACGCTGCCCGCCCGCGACGCGGTGGACTGGTCCCGGGTCGACGTGTGGTGGGGCGACGAAAGGTTCCTGCCCGCCGGTGACCCGGACCGCAACGAGACGCAGGCCCGGGCGGCCCTGCTGGACGTGGTGCCACTGGATCCGGCCCGGGTGCACGCGATGCCGGCCTCGGACGGCCCGGCCGGAAACGACCCCGAGGCGGCGGCTGCCGCGTACGCGGAGGAGCTGGCCCGCGCCGCCCGACCCGGGCACGCCACAGTGCCGCACTTCGACGTGCTGATGCTGGGCGTCGGCGAGGACGGCCACGTGGCCTCGGTCTTCCCCGAGCACCCGGTGGGCTACGAGACCCGGCCGGTCAGCGCGGTGCGGGGCAGCCCCAAGCCGCCGCCGACGCGGACCACCCTCACCCTGGCGGCGATCAACACCGCCGAGGAGGTCTGGCTGGTGGCCGCCGGCGCCGACAAGGCTCGCGCGGTGGGTATGGCGTTGGCCGGCGCCGGCCCGGTGCAGTTGCCGGCGGCCGGCGTGCACGGCGTGAACCGCACCCGCTGGCTGCTGGACCGGGCGGCCGCAGCCGACGTACCCGTCCGACTGCGCAGCCTGCGCTGAGCGCGGGGAGGAGCCCGCTACTCGCCGCGTCGACGGCGTAGGGCGGCGAGCGCCTCGGCGAGCAGGGCCTCCCCCTCCTCGGCGGTGCGCCGCTCCTTCACGTACGCCAGGTGGCTCTTGTACGGCTCGGCGCGGACCCGACCCGGCGGGTTCTGGGCGTCCCGACCGGCGGGTAGGCCACAGCGGGGACAGTCCCACAGGGGTGGCGGTTCGACGTCCGCGGCGATCCGGATGTCGACCCGGTGGTCGTTACGGCACCAGTAGCTGACGTCCTGTCGGGGGGCGGGTTGGTGCCGCTCGTCCGGGCGCATCGGTGCGGACCCGACCCGGGCTCCCCGGATAACGTTGCCATTCGGCACGGCTGCTCGCTCCTGTCGTCGGAGGGGACCCGCCGTCTTCGGGGGTGGAGCGGCGGGCGACGCGGTGCAGCGGAGAAAAGCCTGCGCGCGGCCCGTCGAGTGACGAACCGCGCGCAGATTGTACGACTTACTGAACCTGCTCAGGCGCCGCTGTTCATTTGGAGGCGCAGCCAGAGCCCGAGGCCGACGATCGCGGCGAACCAGACGACGCTCACCAGAACGGTGTAGCGGTCCAGGTTCTTCTCCGCGACCGAGGAGCCGGCGAGGCTGGAGCTGACGCCACCGCCGAACATGCTCGACAGACCGCCACCCTTGCCGCGGTGCAGCAGGATCAGCAGGGTGAGCAGAATGCTCGTGATGACCAGCAACACGATCAACGTGTATGCGAACCAGATCGGCATGGCTGGGGTCAGTTCCTCTCGTAGCGATCCTCGCCCGGTCTGATCGGGCACGGCGGCACCGACCGGCGGACGGGCGGTGTCAAGGATACCGAGCGATCAGCGGGCGAGGTGCTCCGGGAACCGGCAGATCTGAGCGAATTCCTCGGCGTCCAGGCTGGCGCCCCCCACCAGGCCCCCGTCCACGTCCGGTTGGGCCATGATCGAGGCGATGTTGGACGCCTTGACCGAGCCGCCGTAGAGAACCCGAACCTGGTCGGCGGTCTCCTGGTCGAAGCGTTCCGCCAGTCGCTGACGTACCGCCCCGCAGACCTCCTGCGCGTCGTCCGGGGTCGCGGTCTTGCCCGTGCCGATCGCCCAGACCGGCTCGTACGCGATCACGACCTGCCGCACCTGCTCGGGGGTGAGCCCGGCGAGGCCCCCGTCGAGCTGGTCGGAGCAGTGCGCCACGTGGGTGCCCTGCTCGCGGACGTCCAGCCCCTCCCCCACGCACAGGATCGGCGTCAGGCCGTGCGTCAGCGCCGCCTTGACCTTGGCGTTGACCAGCACGTCGTCCTCGTGGTGGTAGGCCCGCCGCTCGGAGTGCCCGACCACCACGTACGTGCAGCCGAGCTTGGCCAGCAGCGGCCCGGAGATGTCCCCGGTGTACGCGCCGGACGCGTGCGGGGAGAGGTCCTGCCCGCCGTAGCCGATCAGCAGCTTGTCCCCGTCCACAGCGGTCTGCACGGTGCGCAGGTCGGTGAAGGGCGGCAGCACGACCGTCTCGACGTCGGTGAGCTGCTTCTCGGTGAGGCTCGCCGCCAGCTTCTGCACCAGCAGGTTGGCCTCGAGGTGGTTGAGGTTCATCTTCCAGTTGCCGGCCATCAGCGGCCGGCGGGTGGTGCTCGACATTCAGTTCTCCAGGGCCGCGATGCCGGGGAGGGTCTTGCCCTCGAGGTATTCCAGGGAGGCGCCACCACCGGTGGAGATGTGCCCGAAGGACGACTCGTCCAGCCCCAACGCACGGACCGCGGCTGCACTGTCACCGCCGCCGACGACGCTGAACGCGTCGGCCTTGGTGATCGCCTCGGCGATCCCCCGGGTGCCCGCCGCGAAGGCCGGCATCTCGAACACGCCCATCGGGCCGTTCCAGAAGATCGTCTTCGCCTGGGACAGCGCGGCGCTGAAGCCGGCCACCGTCTCCGGGCCGACATCCAGGCCGAGCCGGTGGCTCGGGATGCCGTCGACCCGGACCGTGTCGTGCGCCGCGTCCGGAGCGAACGCGTCCGCGACCACCACGTCGACCGGCAGCATGATCTTGCCGCCGGACCGCTCCAGCAGGTTGCGGCAGGTGTCGACCATGTCCTTCTCCAGCAGCGAGGTGCCCACCTCCAGGCCCTGGGCCTTGAGGAAGGTGAAGCACATCCCGCCACCGATGAGCAGCCGGTCGACCGTCGGCAGCAGAGCCTCGATCACGGCGAGCTTGTCGGACACCTTCGACCCACCGAGCACCACCACGTACGGGCGTTCGGGGTCACCGGTGAGCTTGGAGAGCACCTCGACCTCACGCAGCACCAGCCGGCCCGCGACGTGCGGCAACCGGGCCGGCACGTCGAAGACACTGGCGTGCTTGCGGTGCACGGCACCGAACGCGTCGTCCACGTACGCGTCGCCGAACGCGGCGAGCTGGTCGGCGAAGGCGCCCCGCTCGGCCTCGTCCTTGCTGGTCTCACCGGCGTTGAAACGCAGGTTCTCCAGAAGGGCGACCTGACCGTCGGCCAGGTCGGCGACGGTGGAGCGGGCGGAATCACCGACGGTGTCGGTGGCGAAGTGCACCGGCGCGCCGAGCAGCTCACCGAGCCGCCCGGCGACCGGACCCAGGCTGAACTGCGGGTCCGGAGCGCCCTTCGGGCGACCCAGGTGCGAGCAGACGACCACCTTCGCACCGGCCTCGACCAGCGCGCCGAGAGTCGGCAGCACCGCGCGGATCCGGCCGTCATCTGTGATGGCACCGGTCTGCTTGTCGAGCGGGACGTTCAGGTCGGCGCGCACCAGCACGCGCCGACCCGACACCCCCTCGGCGAGCAGGTCGTCGAGGGTCCGGATGCTCACAGCGACGAACCGACCAGCTTGACGAGGTCGACCAGGCGGTTGGAGTAGCCCCACTCGTTGTCGTACCAGCCGACGACCTTGACCTGGTTGCCGACGACCTTGGTCAGCGGCGCGTCGAAGATGCACGACGCCGGGTCGGTCACGATGTCGGTGGAGACGATCGGGTCCTCGTTGTAGACCAGGATGCCCTTGAGCGGGCCGTCCGCGGCGGCCTTCAGCGCGGCGTTGACATCGTCCACGGTGGTCTCGCGACCCACGTTGACGGTGAGGTCGGTGACCGAGCCGGTCGGGATCGGCACCCGCAGGGCGTACCCGTCGAGCTTGCCCTTGAGGTCCGGCAGGACCAGGCCGATCGCCTTGGCGGCGCCGGTCGAGGTCGGGACGATGTTCAGCGCGGCGGCCCGGGCGCGACGCAGGTCAGAGTGCGGCGCGTCCTGGAGGTTCTGGTCCTGGGTGTACGCGTGGATCGTCGTCATCAGACCGTGCTGGATGCCGAACGTGTCGTGCAGGACCTTCGCCATCGGGGCGAGGCAGTTGGTGGTGCACGAGGCGTTGGAGATGATGGTGTGCTTCGCCGGGTCGTAGGTGTCGTGGTTGACACCCATGACGACGGTGACGTCCTCGTTCTTCGCCGGGGCGGAGATGATGACCTTCTTGGCCCCACCGTCGACGTGCGCCTTGGCCTTGGTGGCGTCGGTGAAGAAGCCGGTCGACTCGATGACGACGTCGGCGCCGACCTCGCCCCACGGCAGCTTCGACGGGTCCTTCTCGGCGTACGCCTTGATGGTCTTGCCACCGACGGTGATCTCGTCGGCGGTGGCCTTGACCTCGTAGGGCAGGCGACCGAGGATGCTGTCGTACTTGAGCAGGTGGGCGAGCGTGGCGTTGTCGGTCAGGTCGTTCACCGCCACGACCTCGATGTCGGCGTCAGACGCCAGCACTGCCCGGAAGAAGTTACGGCCGATTCGGCCGAAGCCGTTGATGCCAACCCGGATGGTCACAGGTCCCATCTCCTCGCGTTCTGGTCCGCCGGCTTCAGACAACGGGCCGGCGGGAATGGTGTGCGCCGACCGTTGGAGCCGGCCGTCGACGGTTCATCTCGGCCACCCCGCCGCGCGGTCTGAGGACCTGACCGCCCGAGGCGGTGGGGCACGACGAGGAGTGCCGGGTGTCGGCCCCCTTGCCGTACGCAGCGACCCTATCCGAGCGTGCGAGACCACGCTGCGCCGGGTCGTGCTCCCGGGCGCACCGTGCGGCCCCACCGTCCTATCAGACCACGAGCATGTCGGGCGTGACGGCTGCTTCCGTATCCGGGATGCCAAGGTCGCGGGCCCGCTTGTCGGCCAGCGCCAGGAGCCGGCGGATCCGCCCCGCGATGGCGTCCTTGGTCAGCGGGGGGTCGGCCAGGGCCCCCAACTCCTCCAGCGACGCCTGCCGGTGCTCCAGGCGCAGCCGACCGGCGTCGGTCAGGTGGTTGGGCGCCTCGTCGGCGAGGATCTCCAGCGCACGGGTGACCCGGGCGGCGGCGGCGACCGCCGCCCGCGCCGAACGGCGCAGGTTGGCGTCGTCGAAGTTGGCGAGCCGGTTGGCGGTGGCCCGCACCTCGCGGCGTACCCGACGCTCCTCCCAGGCCAGCACGCTGGAGTGCGCGCCGATCCGGGTGAGCAGCGCGGCGATCGCGTCACCGTCCTTGACGACCACCCGGTCCACCCCGCGTACCTCACGGTTCTTCGCGGTGATGCCGATCCGGCGGGCCGCGCCGACCAGCGCCAACGCCGACTCCGGCCCCGGGCAGGTGATCTCCAGCGCGCTGGAGCGGCCCGGCTCGGTGAGCGAGCCGTGGGCCATGAACGCGCCCCGCCACGCGGAGACGGCGCAGCAGACGTTGGCCGCCACCACGTGCGGGGGCAGCCCGCGCACGGGGCGACCCCGCACGTCGAGCAGACCGGTCTGCCGCGCCAGGGCCTCGCCGTCCTTGACCACCCGCACGATGAAGTGGCTGCCCTTGCGCAGCCCACCGGAGGCCAGCACGTGGATCTCGCTGGGGTAGCCGTAGACCTCGGCGATCTCCCGGCGCAGCCGCCGGGCCACCGCCCCGGTGTCCAGTTCAGCCTCCACCACCACGCGGCCGGAGACGATGTGCAGCCCGCCAGCGAAGCGCAGCAGCGCGGCCATCTCCGCCCGTCGGCAGCAGGGCTTGGGCACGTCGACCCGACTCAGCTCGTCCTTGACCGCGGCCGTCATCGCCATTGTGCGTCCCCTCACGGACCTGTTCCGGCGTGTCGCCGGAGATTACGTACGTGTCTAACGATCGGCGCCCAGGACAGGCACCAGCGCGGCGCCCAGGGCAGCCGGATCATGGCGGGGAGTCCCGTCGACAACGGCGACGGGGGCGAGGACCAGGCGGGCACCCAGCGATTCTGCCGCACGTTCGACCGGTTCGGGGTCACCCACCGCCTTGGCATCGGCGAGCACAAGATCCACCTTGAGCTCGGGCAGGTACCAGTGCAGCGCCGCGAGATGGTCGGCGACGGAGAGCCCGAGGGTCTCCTTCTCCGCGGCGAGGTTCAGCGTGACCAGCCGCCGGGCCGAGGTGGACACGATCGCGTCGGCCAACTGCGGCACCAGCAGGTGCGGAAGCACGCTGGTGTACCAACTGCCCGGCCCGAAGATCAACCAGTCGGCCGCCCGGATCGCCTCGATGGCCTCGGCGCAGGCCGGTGGGGCGCTCGGGCTGAGACGCAGCGACTCGACCCGCCCCGTGGTGACGGCCACCTGGTGCTGGCCACTCACAGTGCGCACCTCGTCGGGGGCGGCCGGGTCGGCACCGCGTACCCGGGCCTCGATGCCGACCGGTTGGCGCGACATCGGCAACACCCGGCCGACCGCGCCGAGCATCGCGCCGGCGTGCTCCAGCGCGGCCACCGGGTCGCCGAGCAGCTCCATGAGGCCGCAGAGCACCAGGTTGCCCACCGCGTGCCCGGTCAGACCGTCGTTCCCGGCCGACGCCCCGTCGGTGCCGCGCAGGACCGCGTCGGTGCCACGCGGGGCTGTGTTCGTGCCGCGCGGAGCAGCGCCGTCCCGGTCCGGGTCGTCGCCCGCCGCCGGGCCCGAGCCGGTCGCGCCGGATCCGGGTACGCCCACCGGTACGGCGGCGAAGCGGTGCTGGAACAGCCCGGCGCTGCGCCGGGTGGCCGGGTGGTCCCCGGCCAACGCCACCAGCGCCTGGCGCAGATCTCCCGGCGGCAGGCCACCCCGCTCGGCCCGCAGCCGGCCACTGGAGCCGCCGTCGTCACCCACCGTGACCACCGCGGTGATGTCGAGGTCGAGTTCGGGAGCACAGTGGCGCAGCGCACGCAACGAGGCGGACAGGCCGTGCCCGCCGCCGAACGCCACCACCCGCCGGGCCGTCATTCCCGCCCCAGGTCGCGGTGCTGGGCGTTCGCCGCCAACCCGGAGTGACGCAGTCGGCTGGCCAACTCCTCGGCGATGGCCACGCTGCGGTGCTTGCCGCCGGTGCAGCCCACGGCGACCGTGAGGTACCGCTTGCCTTCCCGCTCGAAGCCGGTCGTGGTGGCGTTGACCAGGTCGGCGTACGAGGCGACGAAGGCGTCCGCGCCCTCCTGACCCAGCACGTACGCGCTGACCGCCTCCTCGCGCCCGGTGTGCTCACGCAGCTCCGGAACCCAGTACGGGTTCGGCAGGAAGCGGGCGTCCAACACGAAATCGGCGTCCGGTGGCAGGCCGTACTTGAAGCCGAACGACAACACCGTGACCCGCAGCCGGCGGGCGTCCTCGCCGCCGAACAGCTCCTCGATGCGGCGCCGGAGCTGGTTGACGTTCAGGTGGCTGGTGTCGATGATCACGTCGGCCTGGTCGCGGGCCTCCTCCAGCAGGCCGCGCTCCACGGCGATGCCGTCGGCCAGCCGCCCGTCACCCTGCAACGGATGCGAACGCCGAACGCTCTCGAACCGCCGGATCAGCACCTCGTCGTCGGCGTCGACGAAGACCACCCGGGGCGAGAATCCGCGCTCCTTGAGCTCCCGGATCGCCCCGGCCAGGTCGGTGGAGAAGGCCCGCGACCGCACGTCCAGCACCATTGCGGTACGCCGGGCCGCGCCGCCCGCCTTGAACGCCAGCTCGGCCATGTCCAGCATCAGGGCCTGCGGCAGGTTGTCCACGACGTAGTAGCCGACGTTCTCCAACGCCCGGGCCACCGTGCTGCGGCCACCCCCGGAGACGCCGGTGACCACCACGAGAGTGGTCTCCGACTCAGCCGCCATCTGCTCGTCACCGGCATCCGGGCCGTCGATCCGGTCACCGGCTGTGCGCGCCTCGCTCACCCGTACCCCCAAGCCGTGGCGCCGCGGCCGCCCTCGGCCGCGATTGGTCAATCAGCGACTCTATCCCGCCGCCGGGTCGAGACCCGGCACCCGTGGCCGGGCGGCGGCCGCAGACCGCTTCGAGGGTCGTCCTCCCGACAGCCCGCACGCTTGATGACGATCAGTAGTTGTCAATACGCTCAGCGTGATCGTCGCAGGTCAGACCGACATCTGGAGGGTGCGATGCACGACCTGGCGGACAAGAACAAGTACGTCGGCTTCCTGTTCATGCGAATCAGCCCCGAGTACTTCGCCCTCGGTCGCGAGGGCATCCACGAGATCTCCGCAGAGCACGCCCGAGACCTGGGCCGCTTCGCCAAGCAGCTCACCCACGTCGTCTGCACCGGAGTGAACGGCAAGTACGACCAGGTCACCATGGTCGAGGCCGACACCCTCGAGGAGATCAACGCGGCGGCCACCGCCTTCCGCATGGGCAACAAGGCCCGCTACATCGAGATCGTCGACATCGTGGTGGGGATGAAGCCCCGCCGCGCGGCCTGGCCAACCGGTCCAGCCAGCCCGGCTGACCGCGTCGCCCGTCCGGCCCACCCGACCCGGGTGCGCCGGGCGGGTGCTGTCGGGGTGGGCTCGTAGACTCCCCGGATGGCTTCTCCCACCGACCTGCGGGCCGAGGACGCGCTGCCGGTGCTGCGCCGGGTGTTCGGCTACGACGCCTTCCGCGGTTTCCAGCAGGACGTGATCGACCATGTGGTCGCCGGCGGCGACGCGCTGGTGTTGATGCCCACCGGTGGCGGCAAGTCCCTCTGCTACCAGATCCCGGCCCTGGTCCGCGACGGGGTCGCCGTCGTCGTGTCCCCACTGATCGCGCTCATGCAGGACCAGGTGGACGCCCTCACCGCGGTCGGCGTACGCGCCGGGTTCCTCAACTCGACCCAGACCCTGGACGCGCGGCGGCGGGTGGAGGCCGCCTTCGTCGCCGGCGAACTGGACCTGCTCTACCTGGCCCCGGAGGCGCTCGGCGTCCGATCCACCCTCGCCCTGCTCGACCGGGGCCGCATCTCCCTGTTCGCGATCGACGAGGCGCACTGCGTGTCCCAGTGGGGGCACGACTTCCGCCCCGACTATCTCGCGCTCTCGATGCTGCACGAACGCTGGCCGCAGGTCCCCCGCATCGCCCTGACCGCGACCGCGACCAGCGCCACCCGCACCGAGATCGCGACCCGGCTCAAACTCGACGACGCCCGGCACTTCGTGGCCAGTTTCGACCGGCCCAACATCCAGTACCGGATCGTGCCCAAGCGGGAGCCCCGCAAGCAGTTGCTGACCCTGCTGCGCGACGAGCACCCCGGCGACGCCGGCATCGTCTACTGCCTGTCCCGGGCCTCGGTCGACAAGACGGCGGAGTTCCTCACCGCCAACGGGGTCGCCGCACTGCCGTACCACGCAGGGCTGGACGCGGGCACCCGCGCTCGCAACCAGCAGCGCTTCCTGCGGGAAGACGGCCTGGTCATGGTGGCCACCATCGCCTTCGGCATGGGCATCGACAAGCCCGACGTCCGGTTCGTCGCCCACCTCGACCTGCCCAAGTCCGTCGAGGGCTACTACCAGGAGACCGGCCGCGCCGGCCGTGACGGCCTTCCGTCCACCGCCTGGCTGGCGTACGGGCTTCAGGACGTGGTCCAGCAACGCAAGATGATCGAGACGTCCGACGGGGACCTCGCCCACCGCCGGAACCTGGCCGCCCACCTGGATGCGATGCTCGCCCTCTGCGAGACGGTTCGCTGCCGGCGGGTCCAACTGCTCGAATACTTCGGCGAGACGACGACGGCCGCCTGCGGCAACTGCGACACCTGCCTCACCCCACCAGAGTCCTGGGACGGCACCGTCGCCGCCCAGAAGTTGCTCTCCACCGTCTTTCGCCTCGACCGCGAACGCAACCAGCGCTTCGGCGCCGGGCACTGCATCGACATCCTGCTCGGCAAGCAGAACGACAAGATCAGCCAGTACGGTCACGACTCGCTGACCGTCTTCGGCATCGGCTCCGAGCTCAGCGAGGCCGAGTGGCGGGGCGTGGTCCGGCAACTGCTCGCCGAAGGGCTCCTCGCCGTGGAGGGCGACTACGGCACGCTGGCGCTGACCGAGGCGAGCGCCGACGTCCTCGCTCGCCGCCGTACGGTCACCATGCGCCGCGAGCCGGAGAAGCCGGCATCGAGCCGCTCATCGAAGCCGCGCGGCGCGTCCACCGTCGTGGCCGAGCTGACCCCGGCCGCCGCGTCACTGTTCGAGCGGCTGCGAGCCTGGCGCGCGACCACCGCCAAGGAGCAGGGCGTCCCGGCGTACGTCATCTTCCACGACGCCACGCTGCGACAGATCGCCAGCGACGCGCCCAGCACGCTGGCCGACCTGTCCCGGGTCAGCGGAGTCGGCGAGAACAAACTCGCCAAGTACGGCGAGCAGATCCTGACCGTCCTCGCCACCGACTGAGGTCACGACGAAGGGCCGGGCCCCGTGGTGGGGTCCGGCCCTTCAGCGTGTGCTGGTGTGCGGGTGGTGTGTGGGGTCAGCTGGTGGCGTAGCCGCGGGTGGCGATCCAGTCGGCGAGGTGCTCGGTGCTGATCCAGTAGGAGGCGGTGTTCGGGTCGGCG
>NZ_JBITET010000022.1:0-65108 GCF_044455385.1 Micromonospora sp. NPDC051227 | reverse complement strand
TTGGCGGGCCCGGGGCTCCCCCGGGGTCGCCATCTCGGGCGGCCCGCCCTTTGTGCCCCCGGCGGCCCACCTTACCGGGGGGGCCCCGCCCCCCCGGGGGGGGGGCCCGACGACGCGTTCGCCACGGACGGTCAGCCACTGAGCTCCAACTCGCGCATGGCGTCGTCCTCGCGCTCGTGCGAGAGGTGGAGCAGGATCCGTGGCCGGGCGTCGCCGAGGCGCACCACGTAGCGGGTCCGCACGCCCTCACCGGTGGGGCAGCCCGCGCAGCCAGACGTCCAGCTCCGCCGGGGAGCGCAGTAACACCACGGGCGGCGTGGACGGGTCGGCATGCCAGGCCCGCATCCGCCGTCGGGCCCGGCCGAACGCGGTGACGTGCCACACCAGGATCGAGTCCGGGGACAGCACACTGCTCAGCGACTCGCGGTTGCCGTTGCAGATCACCTCGCCGGTGACCACCCGGCGGACGGTGCGACTGAGCAACCGCCCGAACGAACGCCATCGCGGATAGTCCAGGCCGACCACCAGATCGGCGCGGGCCATCGGGACGTCGCGCCAGCCGTGGTACGCCCCGTCGATGATCCAGCGGTCCCGTCGGCAGACCTCCTCGATCCGGCTGCGTTGCTGGGCGACCGGCACCTCGACCCAGCCCGGTTGCCAGAGCAGGTCGTCCACCGGATACCAGGGCAGTCCGAGGTGTTCGGCCAACCGCGCCGCGAGGGTGGACTTGCCGGAGCCGTACACCCCGTAGATCAGGATGCGACGCGGTGCGCTCATCGCGGCAGCGTACGTCGTGAAGGAAAATCAGTTGTCGTGCCTGGCGCGCCTCGGCCAGAGTGACGTCCATGACGTACTGACGGACTCCACCCCCTGCTCCGCGCCACCGGTGATGCCCCCCGGGGGCCGTGGCGTCGTCCGCTTTCACGTTCGCAGCCAGAGATGAGCCCCCTTGTCCCCGCACCACCTCCCTCGGGAGCCCCTGCCCCCGTCCGCCCCGGCCACCGTCACGGTATTCGCCTCTCCCGCGAGCTGGATCGAGTCCGACGCGCTCGCACAGTGCCAACAGGTCGCCGCCCTGGACGGCATGCGGCACGTCGCCGCGATGCCGGACCTGCATCCCGGCAAGGGCGCGCCCATCGGCGCGGCCATGGCGTCGACGGTGCTGTACCCGTTCCTGGTGGGCTCCGACATCGGCTGCGGCATCGCCGTGTTTCCGATCAAGCTCAAGCGGGTCGTACCGGAACGGCTCGCCGCCCGGTTCCCCGACCTCGACCAGGCGCTCGACCCGGTAGGCGACGCCGACCACCCCGCCTGGGCCGCCGTCGACGGTGACGTTCCGGCAGGTCACCTGGACGGCCTCGGGACGGTGGGCCGGGGCAACCACTTCGTGGAGCTGGCTCGCGTCGACACCGTCTTCGATGTACGGCACGCAGGCCGGCTCGGGCTCGACGCGGGCGATCTCGTGCTGATCGTGCACAGCGGTTCCCGTGGTCTGGGCGAGCGGATCCTGCGGGCGCACACCGAGGTCCACGGCGCCGGGGCGGCGCCCGACCCCGCCGCCTACCTGGGCATGCACGACGACGCCGTGCGCTGGGGTTCGCTCAACCGCCGGGTGCTGGCCGCCCGGGTGGCGCACGCGTTGGGGGCCGAGCCCACCGCGTCGATCGTCGATGAGTGCCACAACCTGGTCGAGGTTCGGGACGGGATCTACCTGCACCGCAAGGGCGCGGCGCCGGGTGACGGACGCGATGTCCTGATCGCCGGCACCCGGGGAACGGCGTCCTACCTGGTGGCCGCGCACGCCGGGCCGGAGGCCAACCATTCGGTGGCCCACGGCGCTGGCCGCAAGATGTCGCGCGCCGACGCCCTGCGGCGGGGCCGGGCCAAGCACACCGTCGAGGAGCTACGCCGTACCCCGGTGGGTTCGCTGGTGGTGTGCGGTGACCGGCAGCTGCTCTTCGAGGAGGCGCCCACGGCGTACAAGCGCATCGAGCAGGTGATCGCCGACCTGGTCGAACACCGGCTGGCCACACCGGTGGTCAGCACGACGCCCCTGGTCACCTACAAGACGCCCGACCTCGGGTCCGCCGCACGCTCAGAGCGGCGGGGCCACCGCGGCCGGCGAGGCCGCTCGTGACCACGTTCCTGCTGATGTCGGCCGGACGTGGGCCGCAGGAGTGCGCCTGGGCACTGAGTCAACTGCTACACCGTCTGCGGGGCGAGGGCGTCCGCCGAGGTCTGACGATCCAGCAGGTCGAGGCGATTCCCGGTGACCGCGCCGGCACCTACCGGTCGGTCCTGATCCGGATCTCCGGCGTCGACGCCCAGGCGTTCGCGGCCTCGTGGACCGGGACGCTGTGCTGGCAGGCCCCGAGCCCGTACCGCTCGGGCACCGGCCGGAAGAACTGGTACGTCACCGCCCAGCCGCCCGAACGCGACGCTCCGCCGACGACGTTTCGCGAGGCGGACGTCGACATCGTCGCCTGCCGCACCGGCGGGCCGGGTGGTCAGCACCGGAACAAGGCCAGCACGGCGGTACGCGCAACGTACCGCCCCTCGGGCCTGGTGGTCGTGGTGGACGAGGAGCGGCAGTTCAGCCTCAACCGCCGGATCGCCCTGGACCTGCTGCGCCAACGCATCGAGCAGGGCGACGAAGCGGCGCGGCGTGCCGTCACCACTGCCCGGTGGCGCATCCACGACGGGCTGGTTCGCGGCGATCCGGTGCGGGTGGAACGTCCGACGCCCCGGCGACCGGGAGGCTAGCGACTCAGACCTCCAGCACCGCGTCCGCGAATGCCTGCGGCGCCTCCTGCGGCAGGTTGTGCCCGACACCGCCCCCGACGGTCCGGTGCTCGTACGGGCCGGCGAACTGCTTGCCGTAGACGGCGGGCTCCAGGTGCGGCGCACCGTTGGCATCGCCCTCCAGCGAGATGCTGGGCACCGTGATCTTCGGCTTCGCGGCCAGGCGCTCCTCGATCTCCTCGTACTGCGGCTCGCCGTCGGCGAGGGCCAGCCGCCAGCGGTAGTTGTGGATGACGATGTCGACGTGGTCGGGGTTGTCGAACGCCGCCGCGCTGCGGTCGAACGTCGCGTCGTCGAACGTCCACCTGGGGGACGCGGTGTGCCAGATCAGCTTGGCGAAGTCGCGTCGGAACTTGTCGTACCCTTCCCGACCGCGCTCGGTGGCGAAGTAGTACTGGTACCACCACGCGAACTCCGCCTTCGGCGGCAACGGGACCGTGCCCGACTTCTGCCCGTCGATCAGGTAACCGCTCACCGAGACCAGACCCCGGCAGCGTTGCGGCCACAGCGCGGCGACGACATCAGCGGTCCGTGCGCCCCAGTCGAACCCGGCGAGCTTCGCGGTGTCGATGTTCAGTGCGTCCATCAGGGCGATGAGGTCGAGCCCCATGGCCGCCGGTTCGCCGTTTCGCATGGTGTCGTCGGACAGGAACCGGGTCGTGCCGTAACCCCGCAGGTACGGGACGACGACCCGCTGAGCGGCGGCAGTGAGCAGCGGCACGACGTCGGCGAAGCTGTGGATGTCGTAGGGCCACCCGTGCAGAAGGATCACCGCGTCCCCGTCGGGCGGCCCGGCGTCCACGTATCCGACGTTCAGGACTCCGGCGTCGATCTGTCGCAGGTCAGTGAACCCGTCAGTGGCCCTAGCCATCGACTTCTCCCCGCGTCCGGACCTGCTCGGATGTGCCGATCAGGCCCGAATCTAGCGACCTGCCCGGAGCCTGAGCGCCGTTCACACAAGGACCGCTCTACCGAGGCCGACCTGGGTAAGATGCCCGCTCCCGCGGACGCTCCCGGTGGAGGTCGTGGGGGCGTAGCCGGATGACCGTAGGGTGATGGCATGGCTGAGCGACCTCTGACCCTGATGGCGGTGCACGCCCACCCCGACGACGAGGCGACGAGCACCGGCGGCGTCCTTGCCCGCTATGCCGCCGAGGGGGTCACCACCGTGCTCGTGACCTGCACCGACGGACGATGTGGGGACGGCCCGGGTGGGGTCAAGCCGGGCGAGGAGGGGCACGACCCGGCGGCCGTGGTGGCGATGCGCCAGGCCGAGCTGGAGGCCAGCTGCGCCACGCTGAACGTCACCCACCTGGAGACGCTCGGCTACGCCGACTCCGGGATGATGGGCTGGCCCACCAACGACCTGCCCGGCGCATTCTGGACGACACCGGTGGCGGAGGCGGCGGCTCGGCTCGCCGAGCTGATTCGGCAGTACCAGCCGGACGTGATCGTCACGTACGACGAGAACGGTTTCTACGGCCACCCGGACCACATCCAGGCCCACCGGATCACCATGGCCGCCGTCGAGCAGACGGACGTCCCGGCGAAGGTCTACTGGACCACGGTGCCGCGTACGGCGTTCGCGGAGTTCGGCCGGATCATGAAGGAGCTCGGCGTCGAGTGGGCCGACCCGGACGCGGCGACGGAACCGGGGCCGCAGCTCGGCCTGCCCGACGACGAGATCACCACCTGGGTCGACACGAGCAAGTACGGCGCGCAGAAGTTCGACGCGCTGGCCACGCACGCCAGTCAGACCGAGAACATCTTCTTCCTGCAACTGGGCCAGGAGCGGTTCACCGAGCTGATGGGCGTGGAGACCTTCGTGCGGGTCCGGGACCGGACGGGCGCACCGACCCCCGAGGACGACCTCTTCGCCGGTCTGCGCTGATCACTCTTCCGTAGCGCCACCAGGCATCGTCGGCCACCGGGTCGACGATGCCTGGTGGCGTGCGCCGCGATGACCTCACCACGCGAACCGGTCGCCGGTCGCCGGTCGCCGAAAGTTTCGACCGCCAGCCACTCAGCGCTGGGCAGGTCATGTGATGAATTTCCGGAAGTTTTAAGCGTTGACGCCCAGACATAGATCGGCTTAACGTTTCGAGCAAGTTTCCGGTTTCCGGCCGGAACTACCGGCCTCAGCCGACCCAGTCGGCTTCCCCGTCCGTCAACACCGAACCCTCACCTCCTAGATCGACATCTATCTATTGATCGTCTGGAAGGGAAGGCACATGAAGTTAAGACAGTGGTCGACCGTCGGCCTGGTCGCCGTCGCGACCATCGCCACGCTGAACACGGTGCCGGCGACCGCGAGTCGACCGTACGACCCCACGACGCAGAGCCTCGGCACCCTCGGCCTGCGCCACGGCCTGCACGTCGGCACCGCGGTCAACATGGATGCCCTCAACGACGCCAGCGACCCGCAGTACCGCAAGCTGGTCTCCTCCGAGTTCGCCTCGGTCACCGCCGAGAACGTGATGAAGTGGGAGAGCCTGGAGCCGACCCGCGGCGCCTACAACTGGGGTCCGGCCGACCAGTTCGTCGACTTCGCCAAGCGCAACCGGCAGAGCGTGCGCGGTCACGTGCTGGTCTGGCACAACCAGCTGCCCGCCTGGTTGACCAGCGGCGTCGCCGACGGCTCCATCAGCAAGCAGGAGTTGCGCGAGCTGCTGCGCAAGCACATCACCACCGTCGTGAACCGCTACAAGGGCAAGATCTGGCAGTGGGACGTGGTCAACGAGGCGGTCAGCGACCCGTGGGACACCCCGTCGACCCTGCACTACAAGGGCTTCTGGGCGCAGAACCTCGGGCCCGGCTACATCGCCGACGCGTTCCGCTGGGCGCGAGCCGCCGACCCCAAGGCCCTGCTGTTCTACAACGACTACAACATCGAGGCGTTCGGCTCGGGCAACCCGGCGGACGACAAGACCCAGTTCGTGTACGACATGACCAAGAGCCTGCGGGCCCAGGGCGTCCCGATCGACGGTGTCGGCTCCCAGGGGCACCTGGGCACCCAGTACGGCAACTTCGACACCCTCCAGGTGACCGCCGCGCTCAAGAAGTTCAGCGGGCTCGGCGTCGCTACCGCGTTCACCGAGGTCGACGTCCGCAGCCAGCTGACGGAGGGCGTCCAGGCCGGCAACTCGGAGGAGATCAACCCCCGGCTACAGGCGTCGGCCGCAAACTTCAGCGTGCTGATGAAGGCGTGCCTCGCCGTGCGGAGCTGCCTGTCGTACACGGTCTGGGGTTTCAGTGACAACCATTCGTGGGTGCCGGGCTGGTTCGACGACCCGCCGGAGGGCCTGGCCACCATCTATGACGAGAACTACCAGCCCAAGCGGGCGTACCAGGAGTTGAAGTCCGATTTGATCTTCGCAGGGCCGCCGTACGTCCTGCCCCGCATCGCACCCAGACCCCGCCGTTGAGGCCCAGGGCCGTGTGGAGCTTCTCGAAGCTCCACACGGCCCGTGTGCCACCACGGACGTCGACGTTCGACTCACGTTCGGCGGTTCCGTTGCGCCATCCGGACGCCATCGGAGGGCTGGTGCCGGATCTGCCGGTTTATTGATGGTGTTGGTGTCACTATGGCAGGCGTGGGAACTGCGAAAACTGCCATGCCTGCGATCTCGCCGCTCACCGGCGATCCCATCAAGCGGGCCGATGCCGAACGGCTAGCGGGGGTGCTGAAGGCCTTCGCCGATCCGGCGCGACTCCGGTTGCTCAGCCTGATCCAGTCCGCGCCGGAAGGTGAGGCGTCCGTGAGTGACCTCACCTCGGCGCTCAACCTCTCCCAGCCGACGGTGAGTCATCACCTTCGGATCCTCACCGAGGCCGGTCTACTCGAACGCGACAAGCGCGGGGTCTGGGCGTACTACCGCCTGGTGCCCGCCGCGATCGCGCAGATCGCCGACCTGTTGACGCCGCCCCGGAAGCGGGCCACGAAGAGGGCGCGCTGACCGGTCCGGGAGGCGGGCTCGTCACATCCGCTCCAGCGTGCGGATGCCGAGCAGGTGCAGCCCCTGCCGCAGGGTCCGGGCCGTCAGCTCGGCCAGCAGCAGCCGGCTCTCCCGCAGCTCGTCCGTGGCACGCAACACGGGGCAGTGCTCGTAGAACGCGTTGAACGCGGTCGCGAGCCGGTGCAGGTAACCGGCGAGCTGATGAAACTCGAGACTCCGCTCCACCTCGCCGACCACCCCGGCGAAGCCGAGCAGCTCGACCGCGAGCGCCCGCTCCGCCGGCTGCGCGATCACGATGGGCGCGTCCGGCCGCGCGGCCGTTCCGGCCCGCCGCAGCACCGACCGGATCCGGGCGTACGCGTACTGGAGGTAGGGCGCGGTGTTGCCGTCCAGCGCCAGCATCCGCTCCCAGTCCAGGACGTAGTCCTTGGTCCGATCGACGGACAGGTCGGCGTACTTGATCGCGCCGATGCCCACCGCACGACCGATCTCGTCGGCGGTCCCGGCGTCCAGCTCGGGGTTCCTGCTCCGGGCCAGGTCGGTGGCGCGGGCGACCGCCTCCTCCAGCAGCCCGACGAGCTTCACCGACCCACCGGCCCGGCTGCGCAGCATCCGCCCGTCGGCACCGAGGATGGAGCCGAAGCCCAGATGCTCGGCCCGGGCCGGCGGATTGAGCCAACCGGCCTCCTCGGCAACGGCGAACACCATCGCGAAGTGCTGCCGCTGCGGTAGGCCCACGACGTACAGCAGCCGGGTCGCACCCCACTCACCGACGCGCTGCCGCAGCGCGGCGAGGTCGGTGGCCGGGTAGCCGTACCCACCGTCGCTCTTGCGCACGATCAGCGGCAACGGCTCGCCGTCCCGGCCGCTGAACCCGGGCGGAAAGACACAGTCGGCCCCACCACTGGGCACCAGCAGCCCCAGCCGGTCCAGGTCGTCGACGACCCCCGCGAGCAGGTCGTTGTAGGCGCTCTCGCCCTGGAAGTCGCCCTCGGACAAGGTCACGTCGAGCAGGTCGTACACGGTCAGGAAGTACCGCTCCGACTGCGTCACCAGCAGCCGCCACAACCGCCGGGTCCGCTCGTCGCCGCCCTGCAACGCGACCACCCGCAGCCGGGACCGTTCCCGGAACGCCTCGTCGGCGTCGAACTTGATCCGGGCCGCCCGGTAGAAGGTGTCCAGGTCCCCCATCGACAGGTTCTGCGCGGCCTCGGCCTCACCGAGGTCGATCAGGTGCTCGATCAGCATGCCGAACGGTGTCCCCCAGTCACCCAGGTGGTTGGCCCGCACCACCCGGTGCCCGAGCCAGTCCAACAGCCGCACCGCCGCATCGCCGATGACTGTGGAACGGAGATGCCCGACGTGCATCTCCTTCGCCACGTTGGGCGCCGAGTAGTCGACCACCACGGTCTGCGGCGTCGCCGTCGGCGGCACGCCGAGCCGGGCGTCCCCCGCCAGCCCGGCGACCAGGTCGGCTAGGGCCCCGTCGGCAACCGTCAGGTTGAGGAAACCCGGCCCGGAGACCTCCGCCGACACGCCGACGTCGTCGAGCACCGCGTGCGCCAGCACCGCCGCGGCGATGTCCCGCGGCGGGCGGCCGAGCCGCCGGGCCAGGGCCAGCGCCGCGTCGGACTGGAAGTCCGCACGCGGAGACCGCCGCACGAGCGGGTCGACCGGGCCGCCGGCCACCGCCGCGAACGCCGGTGCCAGCCGGTCGGACAACATCTTTTCAAGATCCATGAGTACGCCGATCTCGCTCGGACCCGCGCTGTCACGCGAGCCGTTGACGGGGAGATGGCGGACCGAGGACGACCAGCGAACAAATGGCGGCTCGATCCGCCGGTCGCAGGAAACAGGTCAGCGCGGGCGGGCGACGGATCGCCGGCGTCGCCCCGCACCGACCTGGACGTCACACGACAGTCCGGTGCACTGAGCGATCACGCTGGTCATGCGGGGCAGCCTAGCGGCACGGCGACGCGACGACACAGAAATTCTCGTGGTCCGGCCGATGCCCGAGGCGTCGCGTGGTCGTTTCGGTCGACACCGGGCAGGGAACTGCCTCGGGACAGACGAGGGGTGATGATGAGCCGATACACACCACTGCCGATGGCCCGTACGCGACGCGCGCTCGCGCTGCTCGGCACCGTCGCACTGGCCGCCGCCTGCACCGCCACCGAGGATCCGCCCGGCTCGGCCCCGGCGACCACCGCACCGGCCACCGCGTCGGCGTCAGCGCTTCCGACAGACCCACCATCGCCGAGCACGAGCACCCCGGTGACCATCCCGACCTCCGCCTTCGTCGAGTTGCCCGCCGAGCTGCGGAAGTCTCCTCGACGGACGACTCCCGTCGAGGAGGCCCTGCCGAAGCTGTGCGGCAATGAGTTCGGCACCGGCGGCAGGCAGGTAACCGCGAGCGCCGCGATGACCGTCACCTACCAGAAGGCCGGCGAGCCCTCCAGCAACGTGCCGCAGGGGATGATCCACCAGACCATCTTCACCTTCGACGGCGACGGCGCATCGGGTTACCTGGGCCGGCTCCGCACTGCCGTGCAGGCGTGCCCCTCGTACGACCAGTCCGGAAACCGCGTCACCGTCAAGAGTCAGGCACTGCCCGGGGTCGGCGACGAGGCGCTGCTGCTGACCCGGACCTGGCCCGAGACGAACCTGAACGGCGAACGCACCGGCGACACCGCGTCCAGCCAGATCGCGGTGACCCGTGTCGACAGCGCGGTGACGGTCTTCGACGACCAGGGGTGGGAGGGCACCAGCGGCAACCCCGCCATCCTGGACCGGGTCGTCCGCGACGGCGTACGCGTCATCGACGCCTGGCAGCGGTAACCCGCACGTCCGCCCACCACCGGCGCGGGGCTTCCACCGATCGGTTCGATCCTCGGTCGAATCATGGACACCCGGACGCGAGTCGCGCTCGCGCCGGAAGACTTGAGGCTCTCGGTCCACAGTGGTGGTCGCGACCGCGTGAAGCAGCCACCCGGCCCATCAACGTTGTTCGGTGAAGGAGGTCGTCATGTCGGATGGTCAGGGAACGAAGGCGCCGTGGCTTCCGCCGCGGTGGTTCATCCGGCTGGCCTGGTCGGTGCACCGGGGCCTGTACCGGGTCACCGGCAGCCGGGTCGGGCTGTGGCGACCGCGCGAGCACCGGTGGGGCACGCTGCGGCTGACCACGACCGGACGCCGTACCGGTCAGCAGCGCAACGTCATCATCGCCTACTTTGAGGATGGCCCGAACCTGGTCGGGGTGGCGATGAACGGGTGGGGCGAGGGCGCCCCCGCCTGGTGGCTCAACCTCCAGGCCCGCCCGGACGCGTCAGTCGAACTCGCCGACGGGCGGCGACTGGTCCGCGGCCGTGCCGCCACCGAAGACGAGCGGTCCCGACTGTGGCCACGCTGGCGCGAGGCCGACAGGAACTTCGACGCCCACGCGGCGCGGCGATCGTCGGAAACCACAGTGGTGATGCTGGAGCCCAGATCGGAGAGCGACTCCTTGACATCGTGATGCGCTGCCGGGCCGGAAGACAACTGCTGCGGTACGACGCCCCGAACGCGTACATCCCGGGTGGTAGGCCCATCGGCAACTCCGGCATGACGACTCACCAGCGGTTCGCTTCCTAGGCTGCCACCTGTACCCGTCACGCGACCGAGGGGATCCACGATGTCCGTCCGCCACCTGCTCGCCGCCGCCGTAGCCGCCCCGCTCGCAGGGTTCGAGCTGGCCGCACCGGCAGCCGCGCACGTCTCGGCCCAGCCGACCGCTGCCGATGCTCTGTCCATGAGTTCCGGGCGTCTCGGCGCCAGCGTGGCCGTCCTGCTGGGGCTGGTCGGCACCGTCATCGGAGGACTGGCTCTTGCCCGCCCCGCCAGTCGGCTCGGTACCGGCTCGGGAAGCCTCGGAGCCGTCCTGGCCCTGGCGACAGGGCTGGTCGGCATGGCGCTGGGTGGGCTGGTGGTGGCCACCTCCGACAGTGGCATCGGCACGGGCAACGGGCGAGGCGGGGCCTATGTGGCGCTGGCGGTCGGACTGGCCGGCGTGGTGCTCGGCGGGTTGGCCCTGCTTCGCGCGCGCCGCACCGGCCGCCTGGCGGGCTGACCCTGACCGGTTTCGGCGTGGGATCGGCCTGGCTGATCTCGTTCCATCCGGAGGCTGGCCCGCCGGTGGTCGTTTCGGCCGACGAGCCGATGGTGGTGCTCAGGAGCGAGCGAGCCAACCAGGCACGGTCAGACCGGACTCGTAGGCGAGGATCACCAACTGTGCTCGGTCCCGGGCATGGGCCTTGGTCATGATCCGGCTGACATGTGTCTTGGCGGTCGCCGGGCTCAGCACCAACCGCGCCGCGATCTCGTCGTTGGAGAGGCCGGCGGCGACCAGCGTCAGCACCTCACGCTCCCGCTCGGTGAGCACGCTCAGTCGCGGCCCAGGGTCGGGATGCTTGGCCCGGGCCGCGAACTCGGCGATCAACCGTCGGGTGATCGACGGCGCGATCAGCGCGTCACCCCGGGCCACCACCCGCACTCCGTGGATCAGCTCCGCTGGCTCGGTGTCCTTGACCAGGAAGCCGCTGGCACCGGCACGCAGCGCGGCGTAGACGTAATCGTCCAGGTCGAACGTGGTCAGAATGATGACGCGAGCATCGGAGTTCGCGACGATCTCACCAGTGGCGGCCAGGCCGTCGAGCCCGGGCATCCGGATGTCCATGAGGACGACATCGGGTCGCAGTTGCCGGGCCAGCCGCACCGCCTCGAATCCATCGGCAGCCTCGCCGACCACCTCGAGACCGTCCTCGCCGTCGAGAATGGACCGGAAGCCGGCGCGTACCAGGGTCTGGTCGTCGACGAGAAGCAGCCGGATCACAGCTGCTCCCCCACCGGCGCCGGGTCGGGTCGCATCGGCAGACGGGCACGGACCCGGAAGCCCCCGTCCGGCTGCGCGCCAGTGGTCAACGAACCGCCGAGTGCCCGCGCCCGCTCGCGCATCCCGAGGATCCCGCTGCCCGGTGAACCCGGCTGGCCGGTGCCGTCGTCCTCGACCTCCACGAGCACGTCGTCGTGATCGGGCCGGACCCGGACCACCGCGGTGGTGGCACGCGCGTGACGCGCCACGTTGGTGAGCGCCTCCTGGACGATCCGATACACCGCCAGATCGACCTCCGGCGGTAGCGACCGCGTCTCGGCCAGCTCGGTACGGATCTCCAACTCCGGCCGGGTGGCCGCCCTGATCAGATGGCCGAGGCGGTCCAGACCGGGTGCGGGCACGACCGCCGGAGCCTGCCGCAGTGCACCCAGGGTCGCACGCAACTCACTCAACGTCTCCTTGCTGGTCTGTTTGATCGCGGTGAGGGCCTGCTCGGACCGAACCGGGTCGGGTCGGTGCAACGCGGCGCTGGCCTGCACGTTTATCAACGACAGGTGGTGGCCGAGCACGTCGTGCAGCTCCCGGGCAATGCGCAGCCGCTCCTCGGTGGCCCGTCGCCGGGCCTCCTCCTCCATCCGCTGCTCGGCGACGACCGCTCGGGCCTGTGCCTCGGCGAGGTAGGCACGGCGGTTGCGGGTCACGCCGACGATGACCGCGACGAGCCAACCGGCGTGCAGCAGCGTCGCCCCGTTCATGGTGTTCGGGGACCGGTTGTAGCTGTCCGCTACCGCGAAGGCGATCACCGAGGCGAGACCGAGCCCGATGGCGACCGCGAGATATCCCTCGTCGACGACGGTGTAGAGCGCCACGACGAACACCAACATGATCGGGCCGGGCCGGTGCAGCAACGCACCGTACGCGCCGATGGCAGCCAGCGCCACGACGCCCACCGGCACCGGGTGGCGGCGGCGGACGTACAGCGCGCCGGCGGAGAGCAGCACCACCAGCAGCGCCGCCCATTCGGCGACGGTGTCGATGCCGCGCGACTGGACCACCAGGCCCGTGACGGCGACCAGACCCACGGCGGGCACCAGGGCCACGTCCGCCGTCCGGCCCCGCCACCCTGACATGGGCCGAAGCCTAGCCTCCCGCGATCCAGCGGGAGAAGGTCCGACCGGACGGTTCAGGTGTGCCGGTGGCCCTCGGCCAGGTTCGCGTCGTAGCCGGCGGCCTGGAGGGCGAACAGTTCGGCGTACCGGCCGCCGGTGGCGACGAGGTCGGCGTGTGTGCCGGCCTCGACGAGCCGACCGTGGTGCAGGACGAAGATCCGGTCGGCGTGCCGGACGTTGGCGAGCCGGTGCGTGATGAGGATCGTGGTGGCACGACCTCTCCGGTCCCGGATGGTCTGGAACAGGGCGTCCTCGGCGCGGGGGTCGAGCGCGGAGGACGGCTCATCCATGATCAGCAGTTCGGCGTCGCGCAGGAACCCGCGAGCCGCGGTGATGCGCTGCCACTGCCCACCGGAGAGGTCCTGGCCTCGCGCGAAGGTCCGGTCGAGCAGCGTCTCGTACCCGTGCGGAAGTTCATTGATCATGTCGTGGGCGACGGCGCGGCCGGCGGCGGCCTCGATGCGATCCTGCCGGGCCTCGCTGTCGACGTCGCCGATGGCGATGTTCGTGGCCGCGGTGAACGGCCACTTGTGGTATTCCTGCGTCACCACCGCGATCCGGGCGCGCAGCCTCTCGACGTTCCACTCCGACAACGGGCGCCCGTTCCACTCGATACTGCCCTCGCTGGGGGCGCGAAGACCGGCGATCATCGCGGCGAGGGTCGTCTTGCCCGAGCCGTTCTCCCCGACGAACGCGACAGTCTGCCCGGCGGTGATCGTCAACGTGACGCCGTCGACGGCGGGGTCGTCCCGATCGGGGTAGCGCAGACTCACCTCGTTGACTGTCAACTCCCGCAGCCGATCAGGATCGGCCGCGGCAACGGGTCCGGTGCTGGTCGGCAGGTAGGCGTCGGCGCGAGTCATGAACCCGGTGTAGTCGCCGAAGTGCTGCCCCTCGGTGTAGACGTGGTCGACCTGAAAGGTGGCGATGGCCAGGGACCGCTGCGCGGACTGCACCGCGATGACACAGGTCGCCGCGGCGGCGAGCGGGATCTGCCCGTCGAGGAGCAGCAAGCCGAGCAGGGCGTAGACGGTGCCGGTCGCGAGACCGCCGACGATGGCTCCGACAGTGGTGGTCGTGGTGACCCGCCGGGCGAGGGCGAGCTGGATGTCGGTCTCCACCTGCATCACCCGGTCGTACTGGTCGAGCAGGAACCGGCGCAGCCCGTAGGAGCGCAACTCCGGGGCCGAGGCACGTTCGGCCATCAACTTGTGCAGCAGCCACAGTCGACGTCGACGCACCGATCCGGCGGTGTACGTCTGGTAGCGCAGATGCCCGGCCCGCAGCGACGCCCACGCGGTGGGCACCGTGGCGACCAGCAGCGCCAGCAGGAGCAGCGGATGGATGACGATGACGGCGGCCGCCACGGCGAGCAGCCCGGCCAGCCCGGCGAGCAGGTTCATCGACGCCTGCACCAGCCCGATCGTCGACTCGGTGCCTCGCGAGGCGCGTTCCATGTCATCGGCGAACGCGTCGGCGTCGAACGCCTCCAACCGGACCGCTGTGGACACCTCGAACAGACCCCGCTCCACCTCACGGCTCACCCGAGGCGTCAACCCGTTCTGCGCGTACCCGGTGGCGATGCCCATCCCGGCGCGGAGCGCGACCGTCGCCGCCAGCACGGCCAACGCGGGCAGCGCCGCCCGCACCTTGTCCGCGGTCGGTCCGCCGGCGAACAGTTCCACCAACACCCGCTGCGTGGCCAACAGGCCGAAGGCGGCCATCACCCCCGCGCCGACCGTGGCCGCGGCCACCACACCGGTACGGAGCCGGTCCGCGCGCCAACTGATACCGATG
This sequence comes from Micromonospora sp. NPDC051227, assembly GCF_044455385.1. NCBI lineage: Bacteria > Bacillati > Actinomycetota > Actinomycetes > Micromonosporales > Micromonosporaceae > Micromonospora > Micromonospora sp. NPDC051227. The sequence continues at coordinate 50,517 of NZ_JBITET010000022.1, read as the reverse complement.
GCTGTCCAGACGAGCCTGGGCAACTCCGCGAAGACGGCGAAGACGCCGGCCTCCGCGCGCGCCCGGACTCCCGTCTCCCACCACATCTCCCGCAGCTCCGGCAGCACCGACTCCGTACGCCCAGGGTGAGGCTTGCCGGGATTGAAGCGGTGGGCCTCTGCGGTGGCGGTCTCGCTCATGGACGTACCTCCGGGCGGCGCAGCCGTCGCCATTCCCTGCCGGGCTGGCGGGGTGGCGGCTTTCTGGAGGATTGGACCACCCGAACATAGCTCTCGGCAATCGCCCAAACACTCCCCGTCATGGACGCGATGTTGCCGGGAAGGCGTCCCAGTGCGTCACTGCGTACGCAGAGCGTCGAGGCGCGCTTTCAGCGCCGTGGCGATCTCGCCCGCCGCGACGATCTGCTCCGGCGTGAGGGCGTCGACGAAGAGCTCCCGGATGGCGCGCAGGTGGGGAAAGGTGGCTCCCCTGAACGCCTCGGCGCCGGCCGTCGTGAGCAGCACCTCCGCCCCGCGGGGAACCGTGGCGCACTCCTGGCGGCGGATCAGGCCGCGCCGCTCCATCCGCCCGAGGTGGTGGGAGAGCCGGCTCCGCTCCCACCCGATGTGGGAGGCGAGTGCGGACGAGCGCATCGCCTGGCCCTCCGCCTCGCTGAGGGCGAGGAGCACGGCGTAGTCCCCGGTCGAGAGCGAGGAGTCGCCCTGTAGTCGGGACTCGAGTCGGGAGCCGAGCGCTGCCGTCGTCTCGATGAAGTCCCGCCAGATTCGCAGCTCCTCGACGGTCGGGAGCTGGCGTCCGCCCCGCCGGCCGGGTGTGGCCTCCGTCATCTCACTCTCCCGGGAATTGACGTGTCAATCGCCAAGTTAGCATCATTGACACGTCAACCGGTAGGTCCTCGTCCGTGGGCCGCCGGCGGATTGCACCGAGGAGGAGACGATGGCAGCTGCAGACTTCGAGCTGGGGCTCAACTCGTTCGGGGAGGTGGCCACCGACGGCGATCGGGTGTTGAGCGACGCCGAGACCGTACGGCTGCTCGTGGACGAGGCACGGCTCGCCGAGTCGGCCGGACTCGACGTGTTCAGCGTCGGTGAGCACTACCGCGAGGGCCACAACGACTCGGCGACCCCCGTGCTGCTGGCGGCGGTCGCTACGGCGACCGAGCGAATTCGCCTCGGCACCTCGGTCACAGTGCTCAGCACCAACGACCCGGTACGGCTCTACCACGAGTTCTCCACCCTCGACGCCGTCTCCGACGGCCGCGCCCAGATCGTCCTCGGCCGCGCGTCGGCGACCGAGTCGTTTCCGCTGTTCGGCTACGACCTGGCCGACTACGAGCGGTTGTTCGAGGAGAAGCTGGACCTCTTCCTGCGGCTTCAGCAGGACGAACCGGTCACCTGGTCCGGCACGGTGCGAACCCCACTGACCGCTCAGCGGCTGCACCCACGCATGCAGCCGGGCGGCATCCCGACCTGGATCGGTGTCGGGGGAAGCCCGAACTCGGTGATCCGCGCCGCCCGGCACGGACGTCCGCTCATGCTCGCGATCATCGGCGGGCGTCCCCAGCGCTTCGCCGGCCACGTCGACCTCTACACCAGGGCGCTCGAACAATTCGGGCATACCCTCCAGCCAATCGGGCAGCACTCACTCGGCCTTGTCGCAGACACCGACGAGGAGGCGGTGGAGACGTGGTGGCGATACTGGCAGCCGGTCGTGGCGGCCCTGGCCGCCGAACGCGGCTTCTACAAACCGGACCGCGCGCGCTACGAGGCCGAAATCGACCAGGGGGCGCTCTTCGTCGGTTCACCGGAGACGGTGGCGCAGAAGATTGCCACTGTCGCTCGCGACCTGCGACTGAGCCGCTTCGACCTGAAGTACGACATCATGCACCTGCCCCGCGAGGCACGCGCGCGCACCATCCAACTGCTGGGCAGTGAGGTCGCGCCGCGGGTCCGGGAGCTGCTGGCTAAGGAGCCCAACAATGTCTGATCTGCTGTTCGGCCTGGACACCTTCGGCGACGTGCCGCAGGACGACGCCGGCAAGCTCGTCACCCACGCGGCGGCGATCCGACAGGTCGTCGACGAGGCCGTGCTCGCCGACCAACTCGGGGTCGACGTCATCGCCCTGGGCGAGCACCACCGGCCGGAGTACTCGGTCTCCACACCGGAGACGGTGCTGGCCGGAATCGCCACCCGCACCTCGCGGATCCGGTTGGCCTCCGGCGTGACAGTGCTGAGCTCGGACGACCCGGTGCGGGTGTTCCAACGCTTTGCCACAGTGGACGCGCTGTCGAACGGCCGAGCCGAGGTCATCCTCGGTCGCGGCTCGTTCACCGAGTCGTTTCCGCTCTTCGGCTACGACCTGCGCGACTACGACACGCTGTTCGAGGAGAAGATCGAACTGTTCGTCAAGTTGCTGGACGAGAAGCCAGTCACCTGGAGCGGCACCCTGCGCGCTCCGCTGGAGAACGCCGACGTGTTCCCGAAGACCGAATCGGGTCACCTGGACACCTGGGTCGGTGTGGGTGGCTCGCCGCAGTCGGTCGTCCGCACCGCCCAGTACGGGCTGCCACTGATGCTCGCCATCATCGGCGGCGCCCCCGAGCGCTTCGCGCCCTACATCGACCTGTACCGCCGGGCGGCCGATCAGCTCGGTACGACCGCGCACCCGGTCGGCATGCACTCGCCGGGCTTCATCGCCGACACCGACGAGCAGGCCAAGGAGATCTACTGGCCGCACTACCGGATCATGCGAGACCGGATCGGCAAACTGCGGGGTTGGCCCCCGATCCGCCGTCAGGAGTTCGACTCCGAGGTGGAGAACGGCTCCCTCTACATCGGTTCACCGGAGACGGTGGCCCGCCGGATGGCCCGTGCGATCCACAGCCTCGGCGTCGGCCGGTTCGACCTCATCTACTCGGCCGGAGCGCAACCGGCCAGCGCCCGGATGCGCGCCGTGGAACTCTACGGCTCGAAGGTGATCCCCATGGTCCGCGAACTGCTGGCCTGATCAGCACTCCCCAAGCGAGAGGACGACCATGTTCGACAACGACCGGAGCCGGCCGGCGACACTCGGCATCCTCGGGGCCGGCAAGGTGGGCACGGTGCTCGCCCGTCTCGCCGTCGCCGCCGGCTACCGGGTACGGGTGGCCGGCTCCGGCGACCCGGCGAAGATCGCCCTCACCGTCGAGGTCCTCGCGCCGGGGGCCGAGGCCACCACGGCTGTCGACGCGGCGGCCGACGCCGACGTCGTCATCCTCGCCCTGCCCCTGGGCAAGTACCGCAGCGTTCCCGCGGAGGCGTTGCGCGGCAAGCTCGTCGTCGATGCGATGAACTACTGGTGGGAGATCGACGGCATCCGCGACGACCTCACCAACCCGCGTACCTCGTCGAGCGAGACCGTCCAGGCGTTCCTGTCCGGCGCACGCGTCGTGAAGGCGTTCAACCACATGGGCTATCACGACCTGGAGGACGAGGCCCGGCCGGCGGGGGCGACCGGCCGTAAGGCCATCGCGATCGCCGGCGACGACCGCGGCGACCTCACCGAGGTCGCAGCCCTGGTGGACGCGCTCGGCTTCGACCCGGTCGTCGCCGGGCCGTTGGCCGAGGGGGTACGACTCGAACCGGGCAGCGAGTTGTTCGGCGCCAACGTGAGCGCCGACGAGGTACGCGCCATGCTCGACCGCTTCGGAGAGTCGGAGCGGGGACGGATCATCACCGCTGCCCGAGCCTCGGCCTCCCCCGAGGCGGCCTAGGCGCCGAACGCCGCCCGCGGTTCGAGGAGTTGGCCCACGGCGTACTGCTCGTCGAAGTCGGTCGTGCCCAGCGCCTCGGTCGCGGCGGCGCGCATCCTGGCGAGGTCCACGGCGTCGTCCGGGTCCGGCACCTGGCCGAGTGCCGCGAACGCAGCATCGGCGACACCGATCATCCTGGCCGCGCGGGAGTGGTCCCCCTCGGCGGTCGCGAGCGCGGCACCGGCGACGCAGACGTACGGCACGAAGTCGGCCCAACAGTTGTGGAACACCCGCTCGCGGTTCTCGGCGAACAGCGTTCGGGCCACGTCCAGGTTGCCCAGCCCCAACTCGCAGAACGCGAGGTTGTGGAATTCGGAGTTGACCGTCTTGGGTTGGCCGAGCGCCTCGTTGAGCGCGATGCTCTCCCGGTACAGGTCCCGAGCGCGGAGCAGGTCACCGGACATCCTCGCCACGCCGGCCAGCACGTGCCTCGGTCGTTCCTCCAGGGCCCGGTCGCCGGAGCGCAACGCCACCGCGAGAGCCTCCCGGGCCCGTGCCTCTCCCCCCGCCAGGTCACCGCCGCGAATGGCGACCCGGGCGAGGCTGTACCGGGCCTCCACCTCGCCCGCCAGATCACCGGCCGCCTGGGCCCGCTCGATTTCGGCCTCGCTCATCCGCACCACGGCGTCGGTCTCGCCACGCCGGAAGGCTGAGCGGACGTTCTCGCTGAAGGTCACAGGTCTTCCTCTTCCTTCTGGCCGGTCTCGCCCGTCAGGCCGCCTGGAACACGGTCCAGGTCTCCACGAGCGCGAAGCCCATCGCCTCGTAGAGCGGTCGACCCATCGGGCTGGCGTGCAGGTACGCGGCGTCCGCGCCGGCGGCGACGCCGTCGCGCAGCGCCGCCTCGGTGAGCGCCCGGCCCAGGCCCCGACCCCGGGCGGACGGTACGACGGCGATGTTGAACACCCCGATCACACCGGATGTGTGCATTCCGAGCCCGGTGCCGACAGGGCTGCCGGACTCCTCAGCCAGATACCCGATGATGGCGTCGCTATCGAGCACCGCGCCGCCCATCAGCGGGCCGAAGGCGCCGTCGGGCGCCTCGAAGCTCCGGGTGAGGGCATCGGTGTACCTGTCGCTCTCGGCGGCTCCGACCCGGCGGACCAGCGCCTGCTGGGTCGAGCCGGCCCGGAACACGATCTCGTCGGTGGCGCAGGCCATCAGGGGGAGGTCGCTGCGTCCGCGCAGTCCGTGCCGGGCCGCTAGTTCGGCGACCTCGTCGCTCGCCGCACCGCGAATGATGATCGACCAGTGCGGTGTCTGCCGGCTGACCTCGGTCGCCAACTCGTCGATGGCCGCGAGATCCGGCTCGGTGGTCGTCTCGAGGACCCCGTTGAGCGTCGGAACGCTGGCGTGGGTAAGCCCCGCGCGAGCGGTGCCCCGCTCGGCGTACCAGCCCTTTGGCGTCACCTGGCAGAGGAGTTGGATCGCGTCGAAGTACGCCGTCGCCATCTGGTCGGCGGTGGTGCTCATGTCTGGTTCCCCCCGGAACGCTCGCTCGCCCTCGCCCAGCAACTTAGCCACCGGGCGGGTTGGTGAGCACCTTCGAGAGGCCGAGGTCACCCCGCAGCGCCACTTCACCGGCAGGAGGGCGCTCGTCGAACGATCAGGAATCGAGAAGCTCGCGAGCGCCGCCCGGCCTAGCCTTTCCCCAGGCAGTCGGCAGCGCGCCGGGCCTGACGACGAGAGGGAGCCCGACAATGACCGCGAAGACCACCACGACCGGTTCCGACGGCTTCAGCGCGGAGGAGCGGGCCGCGATGAAGGAGCGCGCCGACGAGCTGCGCGCCGAGGGCAAGAAGGGCGCCAAGAAGGCGGACGGGCTGCAAGCGGTCCTCGACCGGATCGCGCAGATGGAGCCGGAGGACCGCGCGCTCGCCGAGCGGGTGCACGTGACGGTGACCGCCGCCGCCCCGGGCCTGACGCCGAAGACCTGGTACGGGATGCCCGCCTACGCGAACGAAGACGGCAAGATCATCGTCTTCTTCCAGGACTCTGGCAAGTTCAACTACCGGTACTCGACAGTGGGCTTCCAGGACCCGGCCAACCTCGACGACGGGGACCTCTGGCCGGTGGCGTACGCGTTGCAGCAGTGGAGCCCGGCCGTGGAGAAGAAGATCACCGAACTGGTGCAGACGGCGGTCTCCTGACTGACGCCCGCCCCCTCGTCGGCTCGCTCACGGTGCGATGATCGAGAACCGGAGCCGACGGAGACAGGTGGTGCGGACGATGCGGTACGGGCCGCCGGTGGTACGACGAGTCCCCCGATGACCGGCCGGGCCGGTGAGGTGTTCGACACCGGTCGGACGGTGTCCGACATCGAGTCGTTGCTCGCCGCGGACCTGCCCATGGCCGGCGTGGCGGTCAGCGAGGGGGACCCGGTCACCGGTGAGTGGACGGGCACCCACGGCGAGGGCTTTCGGATCGTTCCGCTCTGGGAGAGCGAAGCCCTGACGGGTGTGTACGGTCCCGAATGGAACGAGGCCGAGGATGCCGCCGAGGCGAACCTTGCCCTGGTCGTAGCGGAGTTGGACCGGAGGTGGGGCGCGCACCGCAAGGTCTCCATGCGGGTGCCGCTGTTTCGGGATCAGGCCGGTGAACCCATGCCGGCGCTGTTCCAGTCGCTCTGCGACCTGGACTGTTACGGCGACCTGGCGGTCTGGGGGCCGACGGTGACCGAGGGTCGGTGGATCGCGGTCTCGGTCAACCAGTGTGACGGCGACGCTCCGATGATCATGACAGCGGTTGTCAGTCAACCACCGATCATCGAACTGTCGGACTGACCCGCTCGGCGCCCACGCCCCGGTACGGGCCGTCATCGACGTCGCACACAGCTCCTATGGTTCGTGCATGTCGATCACAGACCATGCGCTGGTTGTCGAGGCGGCGGAAGCTGGAGGCGCAGTTGTCCGCTCCCGGTACGGCTCAGCACTGACGCGCGTCATGAAGACCGGCGGTGACTTCGCCACCGCCGCCGACGTCGAGGCCGAGCAGGCCATCCTCGACATCCTGCGCGCGGCGCGTCCGGACGACGCCGTGGTGGCCGAGGAGAGCGGACGCACGGGCACGGGCGACAACGGACGCACCTGGCTGGTCGACCCGCTGTGCGGCACGTTGAACTTTGCCGCGCGGACGATGCTGGTCTCGGTCAACGTCGCCCTGCGCACCGGGCCGGACGTCACCGTGGCGGCCTCGGCGGACCCGTTCGCCGATGAGGTGTTCTGGACCGACGGCACCGCCGCGTACGTCCGGGGTGCGGGGACGGACGAGCGACTGTTCCCGTCGGCCGAGTCGACGCTGGTCGACCTCAACCTCGACCCGCCCTTCCCCAACCGGGACGTCTTCCTGGCCGCCCGCATGCTCGCCGACGAGGGCTTCCTCGAACAGTTCCGGCCCCGGGTGGTCTCCACCAGCCTCGCCGTGGCCTGGGTGGCCGCCGGTCGCCGCGCCGCCTATGTGACGGACCGCCACGACCTGCGCAACAGCGTCCACTTCGCGGCCGGAGTCGCGCTCTGCCAGGCGGCCGGCTGCGTGGTCACCGGGCTCGACGGCCAGCCGCTGCACGCTGGTGGGGACGGTCTCGTCGCGGCAGCGGACGAGCGGACGCACGCCGCCCTGCTGACGCTCATCCGGAAACAGGGCTCGCGATCGACCCGGCCTTGACATGAAGTGCGGTTGAGGTTCTAGCGTCCGTAGATGATCACGTCAGGGCCGCCGCGCCCGGACGTACGTCAGCTGAACGACCACCGTCGAAGGGATTCCGATGTTCCTGTCCCGCCTTCTCCGCCCGCGTACCGTCGCGAGCGCGCACTGCGATCTCCCCTGCGGCGTCTACGACCCCGCGCAGGCCCGCATCGAGGCCGAGTCGATCAAGGCGATCTCCGAGAAGTACCAGGCCAGCGACGACCCTGAGTTTCGCACCCGCGCGCTGCTCATCAAGGAGCAGCGGGCCGAGCTGGTGAAGCACCACCTCTGGGTCCTGTGGACCGACTACTTCAAGCAGCCACACTTCGAGAAGTACCCCCAGCTGCACGGCCTCTTCAACGAGGCGACCAAGCTGGCAGGTGCCGGCGGCGCGAAGGGCGCCGCGGACCCGGCGGTCGCCGAGCAGCTCCTCGGCAAGATCGAGGAGATCTCGAAGATCTTCTGGGAGACCAAGCAGAGCTGATCAGCCGGCACCGGGTGGCACCGGCCACCCGGTTCGGCGTACCGCGTTCGGGAGGAACCGCATGACGTCGCGCACCGACCTCGTCGAAGAGTTGATGGGCCGTTTCCCACACGTGCCGCGGGAGGCAGTCCTCAAGGAGGACCTGCTGCGGGGCGGGCTCGCCTTCGACGACGCGGCACTGACCGACAACGAGCACGGCGACGTCAAGCCGAAGTCCTACTTCATCTTCTCCTTCGATCACCGGACGCTGCCGGAGTTGGGGACGGCGGCGCTGCGCCGGCCACCGGAGGAGATCGTGTTCACCGGGGGTCCGTACGAGCTGCGTCGTACCGTCGTTTCGGTCCGCACCAACCCCAGCTCGCCGTACCGCGTCGGCACCGACGGCGACGGTCGACTGCGCCTGTTCCTGGACGGGCGGCCAATCGCCGATGTCGGGCTGCCCCCCATGCCGGCGTATTACCGCCACACCCTCGCCAACGGCAAGTCGGTGATGGAGGTCGCCCCGACGATCCAGTGGGGCTACCTCATCTACCTCACCGCGTTCCGGGTCTGCCAGTACTTCGGCGCCAAGGAGGAGTGCCAGTACTGCGACATCAACCACAACTGGCGACAGCACAAGCAGGCCGGCCGGCCCTACACCGGGGTCAAGCCCGTCGACGAGGTCCTCGAGGCCCTGGAGATCATCAACCGGCACGACGTCGACCGCGCGTCGCAGGCGTACACACTGACCGGTGGCAGCATCACCTCGCAGGTCAACGGGCTGGCCGAGGCCGATTTCTACGGCCAGTACGCGCAGGCGATCGAGGAGCGGTTTCCCGGACGGTGGATCGGCAAGGTCGTTGCCCAGGCGCTGCCCCGAGCCGATGTGCAGCGGTTCCACGACTACGGAATCCGCATCTACCACCCCAACTACGAGGTGTGGGACAAGCGGCTGTTCGAGTTGTACTGCCCGGGCAAGGAGCGGTACGTCGGCCGGGAGGAGTGGCACCGGCGCATCCTCGACTCCGCCGAGGTTTTCGGCCCGCGCAACGTGATCCCGAACTTCGTGGCGGGCGTCGAGATGGCCGCCCCGCACGGCTTCACGAGCGTCGACGAGGCGATCGCCTCCACCACCGAGGGGCTTGACTACTTCATGTCCCGGGGAATCACGCCCCGGTTCACCACCTGGTGCCCGGAGCCCACCACACCGCTGGGCCGGACGAACCCGCAGGGCGCGCCGCTCGAATACCACGTCCGCCTGCTGGAGGCCTACCGAGCGACCATGGACGCCCACGGCCTGTCCAGCCCGCCCGGGTACGGCCCCGCCGGGCCCGGGCGGGCGGTCTTCTCGGTCAGCTCCTTCATGGACACGCTGCCGTCCACGAACTCCTGACGGACGCGCACGGGCGGGAGCGGCCTGGCCTGCCCGCTCCCGCCCGTGCTCAGCGCTAGCTGGCGTACGTCTCGAACTCACCGACCCGTGGCGTACCGCTGGAGCCGATGATCTTGAAGTTGATCTTGCTCATCGCGGTGGCCGAGAAGGTGGTCGAACCGGCCCCGCTACCGGAGGCCAGGACGGCTCCGTTGTCGTTGTTGATCAGTTGCCAGGACCCGATGGAGCCCTGGGTGCCGGACGGCTCGCGGATCACCACCCGGGACACCTGGGTCGCGGAGCCCCACTTGATCGAGATCGTGCCGGTCGACCCGGCCGGCGACCAGTAGGTGCTCAGGTTGCCGTCGCGCACGTTGCCGTAGCTGGTCCCGCTGGCCTTGCTGGAGCCGTCGGCGCCGGCGCCCAGGCTGAGGTTGGTCCCCCCGGCGGGCGGAGGCGTGGTGGGCGGAGGCGTGGTCGGCGGCGGGGTGGTGGGCGGCGGAGTCTGCGGCGAGCAACTGCCGTTGGACACCTTCAGGCCCGTGTTGGCGCCGACCGTCTGACGGATGATGTCCGGCACGCAACTCGCCCCGTCGAGGCTGTACGGGTACGGGATGCTGACCGTGGTGTTGGAGGTCGGGTTGGGGCCGGCGGGGTAGTTCTCGCTGCCGGCGCTGGACCAGGTCACGCTGTCGAAGACGTTGCCGGCGACCTGCCAGTAGCCGCGCTCGTTGGTGTAGAAGGTGCCCAGGACGTCCTTGGAGTCGCGGAAGTAGTTGTTCTCCACTTTGGCCCTGGCCCCTGCCCGGGAGTTGATCCCGGATTCATGCAGGCTCACGTAGTGGTTGTTGTAGATGTGGGCGACCCCGCCGCGCAGCAACGGAGTGCGGGAGTCGATGTTCTCGTAGAGGTTGTGGTGGTACGTGATGAAGCCGTTCGACAGGTCGCTCTCGCTGGACCCGACGAGACCGCCGCGACCGGAGTTGCGCAGGATGCTGTAGGACAGCGTCACGTACTGGGTGTTGTCCTTCATGTCGAAGAGGCCGTCGTACCCCTCGGACTCCCCGCCCGAGGCTTCCAGGGTGACGTGATCGACCCAGACGTTGCGGACCGTGCTCTCCATGCCGATGGCGTCCCCACCGTTGGAGGTGGGCGAGCCCGACTTCTTGACGTTCCGCACCGTCACGTTCTGAATGATGATGTTGCTGGAGTCGCGGATGTGGATACCGAGCTGGTCGAAGACGGCGCCGCTACCGACCCCGATGATGGTGACGTTGCTGATCTGCTTGAGCTCGATCACGCCCGCTGCGGTGTTGCAGCTCGACCCGGACACCTTGCTGGTGTTGCCGTGGTTGATGGTCCCGGTCACCTCGATGGTGATCGGGGTGCTGCTGCTGGTCCGACCGCACAGTGCCGCGTGGATCGCCGTGCCCGTGCTGGCCCGCACCGTCTGCCCACCCGCGCCGCCGGTGGTCCCGCCGTTCTGGGTGGCGTAGCCGGTGGCGTTACCGACCGCCGCCGATGCCTGCGGGGTCGGCAGCACCACCCCGGCAGCGATCACCACGGCCGCCGCAGCCGCTGCGGCCAATGCCGCTTGACGTCGCAACACGACTGGTCGTCTCATGTCGCCTCACCTTCGCATTCGTCTCGTTCCAGGCTTCGCCCCGACGGACATCGCGATCGGACCTGCCGACGAACATCAATCGAAATTGACGACAGTCAATCGGGAGGATTTCATCGAGGCCTCTCGCGCCCTGGTAGAAGCGGGGATGTGTCGTGCGAACTGGGTGTGCCCGGTACCACCGCTCGCCCGACCGTTAACTGAAACATCGATGCAACGCAATCGTAGGAAAGCGGTTTCCCTGAAGGCAATAGCTGACGCTTGCAGGTTTGTTGCAGTGCTCGCGGGAGGGGTCGAGCGCGCGGGCCAGCGCGGTCCGGGCCGTCGGTGGCACCGGTTCCCGGCTTGTTGCGCGCTCGGTATTGACACCGCTGGGCCCGCCATCGATGCTCTGCTAAATCAGTTTAGCGCCCGGCTCGCTCTGACCCGTCCCACTCCTGGTCCCCGGGCGGGATCGCTGACTGAGCGCACCACCCCCGAGAAAGGACCCGCATGAGACTCCGAAACGGACTGATCCCGCTCGCTGCCACCCTCGTCCTGGCCGGTGCCTCCGGCACGGCGTACGGCAGCGCGAACGGCAACCGGGGCGCCACGGACGGAATCCGCAGCATCACCCCGATCACCACCGTCTACACGTACGGCCAGAAGGTCTCGGCGGTGGCGATCGAGTACGGGGCCACGGTCAACCCCCGCACCCTCGACACCGCCACGTTCTCGGTGACCGACACCATCTACAACTTCCGCTTCAACCCCATCGAGGACCTGCCGAAGCTCGCCGACCGGACCGTCACCCACACCTACACCAACGGGACGCCGGGCACCCGCGCCGACCACCGATCGGCGCCGGGCAGGTACGTCATCGTCGAACTCGACCCCGCCGACACCGGCGGCTCGACCGTCATCGTCTCCAAGTGCCCGACCTTCCTCTGCACCGTGAAGGTCAATCCCGAGCTGCCGACCCGGGTCGTGCAGCGTAAAGACGTGCACGGCCAGCCCGGCCGCGGGGCCGGCAAGGGGCCGGTGCTCGCCCGGGCCACCCCGCGCGAGTTCCGACCGGTCACCGAGAAGCCGGTCAACCAACTGGTCGACGAGTTCACCTACGGCTCGTTCCTGAGTGGCGGAATGGTGCTGCCGTACCACTACCACCTGCCGAGGAACTACCAGCCGGGCCGCAAGTACCCACTGATGGTCGTCCTGCCCGGTCATGGCATGGGCTGGGACGGTGACAACCTCGGCGTCCAACTCGCCGCCGACATCCCGGCGACCGCGTGGCTCCAACCGCGGTGGACCGGCACCGCCGAGGACGTCATCGTCCTGGCGCCCCAGCACCAGCGGGTCGGTGGGGTCGCCGAGGCGGACCTGCTGGTCAAGCTGCTCGACCAGTTCGTCGGCCAGTTCGCGGTGGACACCCGTCGGGTGTACGCGACCACGGTGTCGTACGGCTCCCAGCTGCTCTGGGAGGCGTTCGCCAAGCGTCCGGACCTGTTCGCCGGCGGGCTGGTGACCGGTGGTTTCCCGGTCAACGCCACCCAGGCGACCGCCATCGCGGCGGCCGAGGTGCCGGTGTGGATCACCCACGGCGAGCACGACCACCTGCTCAACGTCTCGGGCGCGCGGAACTCCACGGCGGTGCTGCGGCAGGCGTACGCCGCCCGGGGCAAGACGCCGGAGCAGGCCGCCGACCTGGTGCGCTACACCGAGTACGCCGACGCCGCCTTCTCGGTGCCGGACTACCACGCGGCGTTCGGACCGACCTACGAGGACGCCAGCATCCTGCGCTGGCTGCTGGGCCAGTCCAAGCCCTGAGACCGCGAACCGGGCGACGCCTCACCGCGATCCAGCAGCGCGATTCCCTCGCGCCGACGGGTTACCGGCGGACGTCGCCCGGGTCGGACTCGGCAGCAGCGGGCGAGCCCCCGACGAGCACTGACTCCTGACCCTCCTGCCTCGCGCGGGCCAGCAGCCCGGCCAGCCGACGCCGCCGGTACCGGGCCGCCGCCCGCAGCCCCAGGAGCAGGCCGGCGAGCACACCCAAGAGTGCGAGCTGCGCCCACGGTACGACCCAGGTGGTGACGGTGGCCGAGGCCGGTCGGAGGTCGGCCCCGGCCTGGCCGTCGCCGAGCAGCGTCGGCGAGGTGCTGACGGTCGTGCGGAGACGCCCCAGGGCCCAGACGCCGTCGGCCCGCGACTCCACCGTCCGAGCGCCGCCGGGCAGCAACTCCCCGACGGCACTGGTGGCGTCGTGGCTGCTCCGGTCGAGCAGGTCGGACATGGCCACCCGACTCGTTCCGCCGACCCAGACGTTGCCGTCGTTCTCGACGGTGTAGCGGACCCGCACCGTGCCACCGGCAAAGGGGTTCCACGACGGGGAGTACGTCGCGCCGAGGCCCCGGACGGCCAGGGCGGCCTGCGCGGAGCCGTTCACCCGCAGCATCACCCGGAAGCCGACACGGCTCTCGACGTTGACCGTGCCGCCGGTGCTGGTGACGGTCGCGGCGATGCCGGCCGGGTGGTCACCCGGCGTGGCACCCTGGGGCGCCGTGATCGTGAACGGCACCACCCGTGTCTCGTTGGGGCCGACGGTGACCTTCTCCTGCACGTCGATCCAGGTGCCGCCGTCGACCGAAGGACGGTCCGACGACAGCATGTTGAAGCGGCCCTTGTCGGTGAGGTAGCCGTCGGCGGCCTTCAGGGAGAAGGCGACGGCGGTGCGGCTGAAGTTCCGTACCGCCAGGTGCTCGGTCACCGCCTGCCCCGGGTCGAGGCTGGCGTTGATCCATCGGCGTTGGTCCGGCCCGGTCGCGGTGGCCGGTTGGACCGTCCAGGTCAGGGCCTTCGGGTCCGGTTCCGCCGCCGCCGCGGTCGGCGCGGCCGCAACCGCGAGGGACGCGACGGCGAGGACGACGAGCGCCCGGCGCAGCGGGGTGACGGTCATGAATCGGCCCTTCGGCACGGGGGCTGGGCGGGGGCCCGGTCCGGGCCCCCGCCCAGGCCACTACTCGAACAGTGAGAGCGTGAGCGTGGAGCTGTACGCGCCGGCGGCGACCTCCGCGGGGGTCCGCAGGTACAGGTCGGCGTTGACCGAGTACGAGTCGCTGGCGACGGCCTCGGAGTCGAAGGCCGAGACCAACAACTCCTGGTCGACGAGGCCGACATTGTTGCCCGGCTGGGTCGGCTCGTCCAGGCTGGTCACCACTTCCTCGCCCTCGGTGACCAGGCCGGTCTCCCCGCCGTCGAGCAGGCGTGGCTTCCAGCCGAAGTGGTCGGCGGTGATCGGCGCCTGGCCGGCGGCGCCGGCGAAGTCGGTCGCGCTGCCGAGCACCGCCCAGTTGGCGCCGTCGGGCACCTCGTCGGCGACGCGGGTGTCGGTGACCGTCACCGTCGGCAGCGTGCCGACGAACTGGCGTACCAGCAGCGTCGAGCCGTCCTCGGACAGCGCGACGGCGTCGCCGGCGATCGACAGGGCGAGCACGCCCGGTTCCCTGATCTCGTCGATGTCGACAGTGACCCGCACGCTGGCGTCGTCACCGGGCTCGGCCAGTGCGGGCGACGGCAGCACCGCCGCTCCGGTCAGCACGGCGCCGACGACGCCGGCCGCGAGTGTCTGCCGCCGTTTGTATGTGTTCATGTGATCTCCGTTCTCCGCCATGAGGGGTTATCCGCCGCAGGTGCCGGCGGGGTGTTGCACGGTGCGGACGGTCGTCACGTCGTGTCCGCCGATCGCCCCGGTCACCCGGGCCGTCGCCGAACCCGCCGGCACCGACTCGGCGCGGGTGTTGAAGGACTGGTAGGCGTTCCCGCCTGGCGCGACGGCCGTGAACGATCGCTCGCCGTACGGCGTCTCCAGGGTGATGCCCACCGGCGCGTCGTGGTCGTTGCGCGCCTGCACCGCCACGTACGCCTTGCCGCCCACGCACCGCGTGGACGCGGTGAGCGTGACGGGCAGGTCGAGGCTGGCCGCCGCGAAGGCCCAGCTGTCGATCTCGAAGAGGTCGACGCCGGCCGGGCCGGTATAGGTGAAGTAGATGTCGTGCACGCCGCTGACGCCGTCAAGTTCGGCGGTCACCTCGGCCCACTGTCCGACCGGGGTGTCCACCGCGACCGTGCCGACGACGGGACCGTTGACGTCGTCCAACCGGACCTGGATCTGCCCGCCGACGGCGAGCGCACGCACCCGTGCCGTCAGGCTCTGCGCACCGTTGTCCCCGAAGTTCACCGAGGACAGCGCCGTCCAGTCCCCGTTGTCGATGTCGCGGACCACGAGGTTGGGTGCCGCGCCACCGAACTGGGCGGAGCTGCCGTCGACCTTCGTGGTCGCGACGCCCTTGCTCCAGCCGAAGGTCTCGGCCTCGAAGACGCGGTACGGGTCGAAGTCACGGACCTGGTCCACGCCGGCGTAGGTGCCGACGACCTGCTGGATGGTGCCGTCCGGGTTGAAGGTCAGTTCCTGGATGTGCGGGCTGCGGTACCCCTGGGTGGTGTTGCCGTTGATGCGCTTGTTCAGCGTCGGGGCGTGGTACGTGAAGTAGTACTTGCCCCCGAACTCGAACACCGACTGGTGGTTGTTGCCACCGGTGCCGGCCCCGAAGAACTGCGACTGGTTCGGGAAGAGCACCCCGGCGTAGGTCTCCTTCGGCCACGACATCGGCCCGTCGGAGATCATGTAGCCGATCTGGCCACCCCCGGGGTAACCGGGCAGCGGCTGCTGGTTGCCACCGAAGTCGTTCCCGCCGAAGTGCGAGGAGTACGAGAAGTAGTACTTACCCTGGCGCTTGAAGACGTGGCCCGCCTCGAAGGCCACCGGGGCGTCGACCACCGCGGCCGTTCCCTCGGTGGAGACCATGTCGTCGCCGAGTTCGATCGACCGGATGTTCTTCGGGTTGTTGAAGCGCTCGGCCGGCGGCATGCTCGTCGACGCGGGACCGCCGCCGAAGTAGAGGTACGGCTGGCCGTCGTCGTCGACGAACGGGGCCGGGTCGAACTTCCACGCGACGGCCTCGGCGCCGGGGGTACGGCCGTCGATCAGCGTGCTCGTGCGCTCGCTGGTCCACGGGCCGAGCGGCGACGCACCCGTGATCACATTGCTGGAGCCCCCGCCGTTGGCGTAGTAGAGAAAGAACTTCTCCACCCCGTTCACCACCTTCCTGGTGATGCCCGGAGCCCACGAGTTGGCGGTGAACGGGGCCACCCCGTTGGGGCCGGCGACCTGGATCTCACCGTGGTCCGTCCAGTTCACGAGGTCCTCCGAGGAGATCACCGTGATCTGGTTGATGTCGCCGTAGTTGATCCCCGGCGAGACGCCCGTGGTGGGGTTCGGGGCGTAGCCCTGGGTGTCGTTGGTCATGTACATGTACACCCGGCCGTCGTGCACGAGGCCGAAGCCGTCAGCGCCGAACTTGTGCCCGATCAACGGGTTGTGCTCCCCGGGCAGCTTGCCGACGACCTCGATGGTCTTCGACGCCGGCGCGGGCGGCGCGGCGCCGACCACGGACACGTCGTCGAGCTTGAAGTCCATCAGGTGCAGGGCCGGGTCGGTGGACGGTGTGCTCGTCCAGGGGGTCTCGAAGAACAGGCGCGCCGTCGACACGCTCTGCGTCGTCGGGATCGTGAATGTTCCGTTGAACTGCGCCCACTGGCCCTTCGTCGCCGTCACGCTGACGAGGTTGGTGTAGGTGCCACCCCCGTAGTGCATGGTGGCAAAGAACTGCTTCGTCGCCGGTCCGCTCTCGTTCTCGTACTTGATGCGGGCCGTGAGCGTGTAGGCCTGGCCGGCCTGCACCTTGCCGCTGAGGTCCTGCATCGGGCCGGACCCGGTGGTCGTCCGGCTGGTGACGAGCGCCGCGTTCGCCCCGGAGTGGGCGTCCGACGTGGCCGACAACTGGGCGCCGTCGGACGCGTTTCCGTTGTTGACGAACCAGTTGGCCAGGCCGTCCTCGAACCCGCCGTTGACGACGAGGTTCGTGTCGGCGGCCTGGACCGGCGCCGCCGGGGCGACGAACCCCGTGGCCAGCATCAGGCCGACTGTCGCGAGCGCTGCGACCCGTCCTCGGGTCGCCCGTCGCATTCGTTGTTCCACGAGACATCCTCCTTCATCTCTGACGTGCGGTCATCGGTGTACGGGGGATCGGTGGGTGCGCTTCCGTGGTGGTCCGGACATCAGGGGTCGACTGCCGCCACCGGTCCGACCGTGGCCGGCGGCACGGGACAGGTCCGCTGTTCCGTGCCGCCCGGCCGGTCGCCGGTGGTGCTGGTCGGCGGGCCGTGGGCTCGTGGTGGAGCTATCCGCCGCAGGCGTCGGCGGGGTGCTGGACGGCGTGGACGGTGGTCACGTCCCGGCCGGCGACCGCCCCGGTGGCCCGGACCGTCGCCGAGCCGGCCGCCACCGACGACGCGCGGGTGTTGAACGACTGGTAGACGTTCGCCCCCGGCGCGACGGCGGCGAACGACCGGTACCCGTACGGGGTTTCGACGGTGATCTCGACGGGCTCGTCCGAGTCGTTGCGCACCTTCACCGCCAGGTACGCCTTGCCGCTCAGGCAGCGCACCTGGGCGGTGGCCGTCACTGGCAGCGCCGCCAGCACTTCGAGTCGGGCCAACTGGTAGCTGAGTGCCCGCTCCGGTGCGTCGATCTGGTTCTGCGTGCCGAGCTGGCCGGCCCGTGCCGACGTCGCCGCCCCGAGCGCGGACTGCGTTGCGGCCCAGGCGTCGGCCGGGTAGTGCCGCGGGTCGAGTGTCTGCGCGTGGGCGATGGCCGCATCGAGGGCGGTGGTGTCCAGTGGCCGGGCCTGCGCGGTCAGCACGTCGCTGAGCAGGTAGTCGTCGAAGTCGACGTGGCCGCCGGTCTCCTGGGTCGCGTAGTTGAACAGGCCCACCCGGTGACCCATGAAGTGGGCGAGGCTGCCGTCGAGCGCCTGCGGGCCCACACGGTTGCCCAGCCGGGTCCACTGGACCCCGTCCAGGCTGTAGTAGAACGTCGTCCACAGCTGGCCGACCGGCGAGGAGAAGTCGAGGTCCGCCTTCACGTGCACCTCGGTCGCGTCGCCCAGCGACACCGTCGTGCCGGCGACGAAGTTCTCCAGCGTCGACTGGTCGAGGTCGACCGCGAACGGCTGCGACCGGTTCACCACGCCGAGGGTGTTGACGTCACCGACGCGCTTGACCGCCACGTACGAGAATCCGCGGTTGTAGGCGGCCAGGCCCGCGACGTCGCCGTTCTTCATCCCGGAGATGTCCATCCGGGTCTGGACCGACTGTCGTGGCCCGAACGTCCGCTGCGAGAGCGTGTTGCGTGCCTCCTCGAACCACGCCAGCTCGGCCCGGTTGGACAGCTTCGTGTAGACGTACTGGCCGGTGACCACAGTGCCGGCCGTCAACCGCAGCCAGCCGTCGCGGTCGGTGAGTGACCAGTACCGGTTGTCCGGGGCGTGGTTCCACTCCCATGCCAGGTCCAGCCGCGAGCCGTTGGGGGCGATCTCCGCCGGGTCGAGCGGCGCGGGGATCGTCCACTGCTCGTCCTGGTACGCCTTGTGCGGCGCGTCGTTGGCGAAGTCGTCCGAGGCGACGATGCTCTTCTGTCGCTCGAACAGCTCCTCGGCCGGGCTGAGCCGGATCGGCTTGTCGAACAGGCCGTTGACCGGCACGGCCCCGTTGGTGCCGAAGGTCGGCCACCCGTTCTGCCAGGTGGCGGGGATGAGCGCCGGGATCCGGCCGACCGGGAACGTGTCCCGGAAGAACATGCCGTGCCAGTCGGTCCCGCCGCCCGCCCGGCTGATCGGCACCAGGCTGCCCTGCGCGAAGCCGTTGGAGTTGAGCACTCCGCGCGCCTCGTAGGTGTTGACCCCGCCAGCCGACGTGTAGCGCCCGAGCAGGTCCTTCGACCGGAACATCACCACCTGGCGCCCCTGCCCGGACGGCCAGGTGATGATGACGGCGTAGTACCAGCCGTCGATGTGGTAGACCTGCGCGCCCTCGAACAGACCGCCGATGAACGGCTGACCGGCGTAGTTGTTGGCGGTGAAGATGTTCGGGTAGTCCTGCGCGATGGCGGTCAGGTCGGGGTTGAGGCGTACGGCGCTGGTGCCGCCGGAGCCGTAGAAGATGTACGGCGTGCCGTCGACGTCGAAGAAGAGCGACGGATCGTGCAGGCCACGGCCGAGGGCGGTGCGCTGCCACGGGCCGTTCTCGATGTCGTCGGTGCGGTAGAGGTACGCCCCGCTGAGGTTGTTGGTGTTGAAGACGGCGTAGAACGTGCCGTCGTGGTAGCGCAGCGACGACGCCCACTGCCCCTGGCCGTACGAGTTCTGGCCGTTGCGCAGCGAGAAGGAGTCGCCGATGCTCGCCCGGTCGAAGACGTAGTTGACGATCTCCCAGTTGACGAGGTCGTACGACTTCATGATCGGCGCACCCGGGCTCAGGTGCATGGTCGTGCTGATCATGTAGTAGAGGTCGCGGCCCTCGTCGTTCTCTGCGGCTGGCACCCGCTCGACGCTGATGTCCGGCACGTCGGCGTTGAGCAGCGGCACCGAGTAGGTGCCGGCGCCGGTGTCGGTCGAGGTGTACGACGATCGGGGCGACCATCCGTCGGGGTCGTGCGCGGCGGCGGGGGTGGCCACCAGGCTCGCACCGACGAGGACGGCGGCCGATGCGAGCGCACACAGTGGACGGAGGTGGCTCGGACGCACGGTGGACGCCAGCCGGGTCAGTGTGTTCGCGGCGTGCTGAGCGACGACGTCCAGGCTGTTCACAGCGGATGCACGGGAGAAGTTCAGGACACGCGAGCGGATCAACACGACCAAAACGAGCTCCAAACGCGAGAGCGGCGTGAAGGCCATCGTGTTATCGCTAACAACGCCTGTCAAGACTATCGATGAAACGAGCCCGAACTATCCCCGCAACACCGCCAACCATCCACAGTGGACAATTCATCCACCGATAGCCCGCCCCCGGTGATCATGAAGTTATTGCCCGGCCACGGCGTGTCAGGGCAACAACTTCATGATCAACCGAGGTGGCGCGGGGACGCCGAAGGTCAGGCGTCGAGGCAGGCGCGGACTGCGGCGGTCAGGCGGTTGGCGCGCTCGTCGCCCATCCCGCGCATCTGGTTGACCACGTAGCCGAAGCCCACCTGATGCTCGGCGTCGGCGAAGGCCAGGTTCCCGCCCGCGCCGTCGTGGCCGAAGCTGCGCTCACCCAGCAGGGGCCGGGCCGGTGGGGAGTGCAGCAGGAAGCCGGTGCCCCAGCGCTGCCCGGTGTCCGGCGGGCCGTGCCGCTGCTGACCACGCGAGCGAACCACTACCGCGTCGTCCACCGACGCCGCCGTGAGCAGCGGTCCACCCTGGAGTTCCGACACACAGGCGGCGTAGAGGCGCGCGAGGCCCTCGGCGGTGCTCACCGCGCCCGCACCGGGAACACCGGCGGCCCGGATGGCGTCGTCGTTGAAGCTGACCAGGCCGTCGGCGTCGGCGGGGAAGGCGAAAGCGCCCCCCATGGTGATGCCCCGTTCGGCGACCGGGTCCACGAACGGGTCAGGGTCCGGGGGCGGTGCCAGGCCCCAGGCGACGGTGTCGCTCTCGGCGGCCGGGAGCCCCAGCCAGGTGTGCAGGCCGAGCGGGCCCGCGACGGTGTCGGCGAAGAACGCGCCGGGCAGTTGGCCGGTGATGCGGTGGATCACCTCTCCGACCAACCAGCCGTAGGTCATCGAGTGGTATCCGTGCGCCGTACCCGGTTTCCACAGCGGGGTCTGCGCCTCGATCGCCTTGATGACCGGATCCCACGCCAGCACCTCGTCGAGGGTCAGGTGGCGGTCCACCGCGGGCAGACCTGCCTGGTGCGTGAACAGCCAGCGCACCGGGATGTCCGCCTTACCGTGCTGTCCGAACTCCGGCCAGTAGCGCGTCACGGGAGCGTCGAGGTCGAGCCGGCCCTGCTGGGCCAGCAGGTAGGCGCAGATCGCCAGGATCCCCTTGGTGCAGGAGAAGACGACGACCGGCGTGTGCGCCTCCCAGGGCCGCCCGGTACGGGTGTCGGCCACCCCGCCGTACAGGTCGACGACCTTGCGGCCCCGCACGTAGACGGTGACCGCGGCGCCGACCTCTGCCCGGGAGGTGAAGTTGTCGCGGAAGACGTCGGCGACGCGCCCGTAGCGATCGTCGACGTCGCCGTGGATCTGCGGCTGTGTGACCACTGCCTACCCCTTCACTGACCCTTGGATCAGGGCCTTGATGAACTGTCGCTGGAAGATCAGGAACACGATGAGGGTCGGGGTGAGGATCAGCAGCGACCCGGCGCACAGCAGCACCAGATCGGTGCCCCACTGGCCCTGGAAGGCGCCGAGCGCCCCGGCCATGGTGCGTTTGGTGGCGTCGTCGACGAGGACGATGGCGAGCAGGAACTGGTTCCACGTCCAGAGGAACATCAGGATCGTCAGCGAGGCGATCGCCGGCCGGGCCAGCGGCACCTGGACCCGCCAGAACAGCTGCCAGGTGCTGCTGCCGTCCACCCGGGCCGCCTCGGACAACTCGACCGGCACGTTGGTGAAGTGCGCCCGCATCCAGAACACCGCGAACGGCATGTACAGCCCGATCAGCGGCAGGATGATGGCCCAGCGCGTGTTGAGCAGACCGAGATCCTGCATCTGGTAGTAGAGCGGCGTGACCACTGCCTCGAAAGGCAGCGTCAGACCCAGCAGGAAGAGGCCGAAGATCAGTCGGCCGCCGGGCACCCGCAACTGACCGAGCCCGAAGCCGGCCATGGTCGCGATGAGCACCGACACCGGCACGACACCGGCCACGATGAGCAGGCTGGAGCGGAGCAGGGCGCCCATGTTCGCGGCGGTGAAGGCGTCCGCGAAGTTGCCCCACTGCGGGTCGGACGGCCACTCGAGCCCGCTGGGAACGGTGCCCCGGGGCTGCAACGCCGCCGAGAGCATGCTCACGAACGGCAGCAGGGTGACGACGATCAGGGCGATCAGGAAGACCCGGCCGGTCAGCTGTTCGCGTCGGCTCAGGTTCACGGCTTCTCCCCTCGGCTCAGGCGCTGGATCGGCAGCACGCACGCCAGCACGAGCAGCATGAGGACCACAGCGAGCGCCGAGGCGAGCCCCACCTGCCGCTGCGAGAAGGCCAGCCGGTAGATCTCCAGGCCCGGCACCGTGGTCTGCAGGCCGGGGCCGCCGCTGGTGGAGATGTAGACGATGTCGAAGCTCGCCAGCGCCGCGATGATCGTCACGGTGAGGCAGACGCCGATCTCCTGCCGCAGGCTGGGCAGGGTCACGGCGAGGAACTCGCGGACCGGACCGGCACCGTCGAGGCGGGCGGCCTCGTACAGCGCCGGGTCGATCTTGCTCATGCCGGTGACCAGCAGAATCGTGCAGAGGCCGAGCAGAACCCAGGCCCCGATGACGCCGACGGCGGGCAGCGCCGTGTCGAAGTCGCCGAGCCAGGCGCGGGCGACCCCACCCAGCCCCACCGCACGCAGCGCCTGGTTGACCAGACCGTTCGACGAGAGCAGCCAGCTCCACGCGATGCCCGCCGCCACCAGGGGGATGACCTGCGGCAGGAACAGGATGGTCCGGACGACGGTGCCGAACGCGCCGGTGGTGATCCGGCGAACCATGCTCGCCACCAACAGCCCCAGCGCGACCGGGATGAAGCTGAAGAAGACGATCAGCACGATCGCGTTGCCGATGATTTTCAGCAGGTCGCTGTCGGTGAAGACGGTCAGGTAGTTGTCCAGGCCCACCCAGCGGGCGACCCCGATGCCGTTCCAGTCGTAGAGCGAGTACTGGAGCGTCAGGACGAGCGGGCGCAGGACGAACACCGCGTACATCACCAGGGCGGGCAGGACGTACAACCAGCCGGTCCCGGCCGCGCGGGCCCACCGGAATCGGTGGGCCCGCGTGGGGGTGGGGCGGGCGCGACGACGGTCGTCCCGCCCGGTTGGTGCGCTGCCGAGGGCAGACGTCATCGGGACAGTTCCTTCTGATACTCGGCCTGGACCGCCTTCACGTACCCCTCGGGCGTCTGCTGGCCGGCGATCAGCTTCTGCATCTCCGGCGTGATCGCGGCGGCGAAGATGCCGCCGGTCGCGTTCGCGGTGAAGTCCACGGCGCCGTTCTCCGCGCCGAGCTGCTGCGACGCCTTCAGGGTCTCGGCCAGCACGGTGTTCGGGGCGGCGCTCGGCACCGGCAGGTCACTCGGCCCACCGGGGCTGGAGCCGCCGACGGTCACCGAGATCTCGCGGGCCTTGGCGTTGGTGTGGACCCAGTTCAGGAAGTACGCGGCGGCAT
Source organism: Micromonospora sp. NPDC051227 (assembly GCF_044455385.1). NCBI lineage: Bacteria > Bacillati > Actinomycetota > Actinomycetes > Micromonosporales > Micromonosporaceae > Micromonospora > Micromonospora sp. NPDC051227. The sequence continues at coordinate 27,300 of NZ_JBITET010000022.1, read as the reverse complement.
CCGGGTTCTTGGCCTTGGCGGAAACGCCGAAGGTGTTGGGGGCGGACATCGCCACGTGCTTTCCACCGGGAGACTCGGTCGGGAAGAGGAAGAAGCCCACGTTGCCGGGCATCGACTTGTCGAGGTTGGCCGACTCCCAGTCGCCGTTGAACATGAACAGGCCGTTGCCCTTCTGGAACTCCCCCACCATGCCCGCGTAGTCCAGAGCGTTGGCGTCCTTGGTGAAGTAGCCGGCCTGGGCCCACTTCTGGATGGTCTGGGTGGCCTTCAGTGCGGCCGGGGTGTCGAACGTGGCCCCCGGCTTCTGGAAGATCCAGTCGGCGACCTGGGTCGGGTCGCCGAACTGGTTCTGTAGCGCCTGGTGCGGGAAGTTGATGCCCGCGGTGTTCTTGTTGAACTGCATGATCGGCTGGACGCCACCGGTCTTCGCCTTGGCCAGCAGCTCCTCGAACTCGGCGACAGTGGCCGGCGGCTGGGTCATGCCGATCTGGCTGGCCAGCTTCTTGTTGTAGAAGACGCCGGTGACGCTGTAGCCGAGCCCCATCCCGTACAGCGAGCCGGTGCCCCGGGTGTTCTCGCCGACGCGCAGCTGCATGAGCTGGGAGGCGGGGAACTTGTCCCAGCCGTACGCGGTGAAGTACGGGTCGAGGTTCTTGAGCAGGTCGTCCTTGACCAGGTCGACCATGGTCGGGAGCCGGATGATGTCGGGCGAGTTGTCCGAGGCCATCACCCGGGGCGCGTTCTCCACGATCACAGTGAACTGGTCCTCGCGGATGTTGAACTTGACGTTCGAGTGCTGCTTGGAGAACTCGTCGGCCAGCGCCTTGGCCAGCGGGAAGCCGGTCTCGGCGTACAGGTCCAGGGTGATCGGGTCGGTGCCCAGCTCCGTCTTGACGGCGGCATCGGACTTCTGGGTCGACGACCGGTCCTCGCCCAGCGCGCTGCAGGCCGTCGCGGTCATTCCGACAGCCAGCAGCGACGCGAGGAGCACCGTTCTCCGTCGCGGAAACTTTGTCAGCAATTCTGCCATTTCATGACTCCTTGACATCTCCACGCGTCCCGCGACCCAGGGCCGCGCGACGGCTCCACCGGGACCACCGCGACCGGCGCGGCGCCACGACACGTACGCCGTGACCTGTCGCCGGGCGCAGCACCCGTACCGTCAGCAGAAAAGAACCCGGCGCGGCCACCGAAGGCGCCTCTGGATGCACCAGAAGTGGTCGCTAAACTGATTTAGCAGAGCATGCGCGCGGCACGGGGAGCTGTCAAGGACAACTTGGCAACGGTGCGGAAACGTCGGGTTCACACCACGCCGACGTGACCGGCGCTCGATCCCGGGCGGCGACGCATCATGATGGGCGGGAGCGGCGCCTGTGGCACCGCGCCTGATTCGGAGGACTGATGGGCCGCAACAGAGCAACACTCGCCGACGTCGCGCAGAGAGCCGGGCTGTCCAAGACCGCCGCGTCGATGGTGCTCAACGGCAGGGAGGGCACCCGACTCTCGGCCGAAGCGCACCAGCGGGTGTTCGCCGCCGCCGAGGAGCTCGGCTACCGGCCCAACCTCGCCGCGCGCAGCCTGCGCACCCGCAAGACGGCCACCATCGCGTTCGTCTCCGACATCGTGGCCACCACCCGGTTCGCCGGCGACCTCATCCGCGGCGCCCTCGACGCGGCCCGCGAACGGGACCACGTCCTGCTCATCACCGAGACGCAGGGCGACGCCACCTTCGAGCAGTACGCCATCGAGGCCGTCCTGGACCGACAGGTCGACGGGGTGATCTACGCGGCGATGGCGACCCGACGGCTGACGGTGCCCGCAGCCATCCTCGGGGGCCCGGTGGTGCTGCTCAACGCCACCAGCCCCGACGGCCTGCCCAGCGTGGTCCCCGACGACGAGGGGGCCGGCCGCTCCGTCGCCACCGCTCTGCTGGAGCTCGGCCACCGCGATGCGATCGCGCTCATCGGTCGCAACCGACTCAAGGAGGACGACCCGGAGGTCTCGCTCGCCGCCCGCGCCCGCCTGCACGGCATCCGGCAGACGCTGGACGAGGCGAAGGTCGGCCTCCTGGCCGAGTGTTTCTGCACCGAGTGGCTGCCCGAGCACGGGTACGCCGCCATGCGCAGCCTGCTGAGCAAGCCGAAGCGACCCAGCGCGATCATCTGCATGAACGACCGGCTGGCCTTCGGGGCCTATCAGGCACTCGGCGAGGCAGGGCTGACCGTACCGGAGGACATCTCGGTCATCTCGTTCGACGACGACCCGATAGCGGCCTGGTTGCGTCCGAGCCTGGCCACCACGGCGCTGCCGCACGAGCAGATGGGGCGGCGAGCTGTCGAGCTGCTCCTGGACGGGGGCGCCACCGAACCCTCGCTCGTTCCGATGCCCCTGCGCCGACGCCGGTCCCTCGCGCCTCCGGCCGGCTGACCACCAGGGCCCGCCGATCCGTGCCGGCGGTTTGGCTCTGGCCGACGCTAAAACGGTTTAGTGCTAGGTTTTCGACCATGCTTCGTCTACCCGACCACTGGGTGTGGGACAGCTGGTACGCGCGGGACGACAACGGCCTCTGGCACGTGTTCTTCCTGCGCGCGTCCCGCGCCCTGCACGACCCGCACCGCCGCCACCGCCGGGCCACCATCGGCCACGCCGTCTCGACGGACCTGCGCTCGTGGCGCCTGGTCGCCGACGCCGTGGTCCCCGCCGACGCGCCCAGCTGGGACGACCTGGCGACCTGGACGGGCTGCACTGTGCACGGGCCGGACGGACGGTGGTACCTGTTCTACACCGGGGTCGGTAGTGCGGAGGACGGGCTCGTCCAACGCATCGGACTGGCCGTCTCCGACGACCTCATGACCTGGCATCGGCACGGCACCGAACCGGTCGTCCAGGCAGACCCCACCTGGTACGAGCTGCTGGACAAGGAACTGTGGTACGAGCAGGCGTGGCGTGACCCGTGGGTGTTTCCCGACCCCGACGGCGAGGGTTGGCACATGCTCATCACCGCCCGCGCCAACACCGGTCCGGCGAACACCCGTGGCGTCGTCGGCCACGCCACCTCCACCGACCTCGTCACCTGGACCGTCGCGCCGCCGCTGTCGACTCCGGCTGGCTTCGGTCACCTGGAGGTGCCCCAGGTGGCGGTCCTCGACGGGCAGCCGCTGCTGATCTTCTCCACCGAGGCCACCGGCAGCGCGCGGCGCGACGACCACCGGATCTGGGTGGCGACCGGCGAGACCACCCTCGGGCCGTGGGACATCGCGTCCGCCCAGCCGTTCGCCCACCCGCACCTGTACGCGCCCCGGCTGGTCCCCGGACCCGCCGACGACTGGTCCCTCATCGGCTTCCTCGACCACGTCGACGAGACGTTCGTCGGGGAACTCACCGATCCCATCCCGGTCCGCTACGAGGCCGCGACCGGGTTGGCCGTGGACCCGGCGAGGGCGAACGTGGCACGGTAGACCGGACAGGTCCGGGCCGAGGCCTCTCGCCCCGGCCCGGACCTGTCGGTGCCAGCTACTGGATCAGCTGCGCAGCTGCCACTGCTGGTTGGTGCCGCCGCTGCACGTCCAGAGGATCAGCTTCGTGCCGTTCGCCGTCGCGGCGCCGTTGGCGTCCAGGCAGAGACCCGACTGCACTCCCGTGATCGTGCCGTTGGCGTTGACGTTCCACTGCTGGTTGGACTGACCGTTGCAGTCCCAGATCACCACAGTGGTGCCGTTGCTGGTGCCCTGGCCGGAGGCGTCCAGGCACTTGGTGCCGTACACCATGAGCTGCCGACTGGCGGTGTGGGTCCACCGCTGGTTGGTGGCCGCGCTGATGCAGTCCCAGATCTGAGCCTGCGTGCCGTTGGTGGTGCTGGAGTTGCCGATCTCGACGCACCGGCCCGACTGTGCGCCCACGATCTGCACGTTCTGCGGGTTGGTGCCGCCGCCGCTCTGCACCCCAGCCGAGTTGATCACGGTCTGCGCTCCCGACGGCCAACTGCCGTTGCTCACCGTGACGTTGCCGTTGACCACGTTGCCGCGGTCGCCGTTGGTCACGTTCGTGGAGTTGTTCGTCGACCAGTTGTTGGTGACGGTGAAGTTGCCCATGTTCTCCGCGTACCAGTAGTTGGCGGTGGCCCAGGTACCGGTGGAGGAGAACACGTTGTTACGGGCGGTGTAGTAGCGGGAGCCCTCGTCGAAGTAGAGCCCGAACCAGCCGTTGGTCCGCAGGCAGTAGTTCTGGTTGATGGTCCCGCCCGGGTTCGCCGACAGCGTGTAGATGCACCCGCCGTCGGTCATCTGCTGCATCACGTCGTGCACGTAGTTGCCGATGACCTGGTTGTTGGCAGCGGTGGTCGCCGTGGTGTAGCGCGGCTGGTAGTTGTACAGGCCCCGGTTCGCGTAGTGCTGGCTGCCGCCCGCGTCGTTGGCGCCCCAGCCGTAGCCGACCGACAGGCCGGTGTACGGCATGTTGTAGACCTCGTTGTACGAAACCGTCGCCGTGTTCACGTAGGTGGTCAGGATCGAGACCACGCCCCGGTACTCGAGGCCGAGATCGTGCACGCGGTTGTTGCTGATGGTGATGTTGCGGTTGACCATGCGCTGGTCACTGGGGTGGTGGGCGTCCGCGCGTACGCCCCCGACCACGACGCCGCCGGCGGAGTTGCGGGCGATCTCGGAGCGGGTGACGGTGATGTTGCTGGCGCCCAGGCCGACGCCACTGGCGTGGGCGTTGGCGTCGTTGCCGATACCGATCGCGGTCTGCCCGAGGTTGACGAACTGGGAGTCGCTGAAGGTGATGGTGTTGGCCGCGGAGACCTGCACGGCGGCGGGCATCTGGTTCCAGTTCGGCCGGGTGGCCTCGAACTGGGGGCAGCCGGCCTGGCAGGAGGTCAGCGCGTCGGAAGGCCGGGACCAGGTGCCGGTGATGTGAGCGCCGGTCTGCTGGTCGGCGAAGCCGTTGCTGCTGCTCGGGCCGAGCCAACTGGTGCCGGTGAAGGTGATGCCGCTGAACGAGATGTGGTGTGCCGGCGAGGCGAGGGTGCCGCCCAGGTTGACCAGCGACTGCAACTGCGGCAACTCGACGCTGACCGAGCTCATGTTCTGCCCGGCGAGGGGGATGTAGTTGAGCTGGCCGTTGCTCGGGTTGAGGTACCACTCCCCCGCCGAGTCCAGGAACTCGTACGCGTTGGTCAGGTAGAAGGGGCCGGCGCGGTGCGGGCTGGAGAGGGTGTCGAACCCGAAGGTGTTGTTGTTCCACGCGGGCTGCTGCATCGTCAGGAAGTTTCCGCTGATGCTCTGCACCGGCGAGTACCGGTCGGTGAACGAGCCGACGCTCTCCACCTCGACCCGGTTCTGGTTGCCGAGGTTGTTGAGGTAGCTGAGCGCGCCGTTGGTGAACCGCATGCCGGACGTGGTGAAGGTGAAGTCGGAGCGGTTGACGGCGGTGCGTGCCCGGGTGGCGACGGCCCCGTTGACGTAGAGCTGACGGGAGTCGAGCCCGGCACCGACGTTGGCCCGCCAGATGTTCTTTCCGGAGTCGACGAGCGACCAGCCGGTGACCGCCCGGGCGCCGGTGATCGTCGGACGTGCGCCGGAGGCCGCCCGCCAGATCACCTGATAGCCGTTGTTGCCCGAGTCGGCAGCGGTGAACCGCAGCGGCGACGAGAGCCGGTAGGCGCCGTTCGCCAACTCGACGACGATGTCACCGGACATCGCGCTGTTGATCGCCCGCACCGCGGTCTGGGCGGCCGTCAGCGAACACGGTTGGCTGGCGGAACACGTGGTGCCGGTGCCAGAGGGCGACGCGTAGAGGGTGGTGGTGGCCGCGAGGGCCGGAGACGCCGAGGCGGTTACCGCGACCACTGCGGTCACCGCTGTCGCGGCGGCGCCGGCCAGCAGTCGGCGCAGCGGCGAAAGGGACGAGGACACGGGACGGTGCTCCTGACGTGAGAACGGGGTGGGGGTGGTGGAACGGCCTCGACCAGCGCGGGGGTGGCTGCTCGGGGCGGTCATCCGAGGATCTCCCGGAGATAGCGCAGGCCGTCCGTGGCGAGACGGTCCTGCGAGGGGGCCAATGGGCGCCAGATCGCCGCGGCGGTGGCGATGGCCTCGTTCTCCGCCGTGAACGACTCGATGCAGATCGCGCCCTGGTAGCCGGTGTCCCGCAGGACGGCGAAGAAGCGGGGCCAGTCGAAGTGGTCAGCACCGGGAGCGCCCCGGTTGGTGCCGCTGACCTGGACGTGCTTGATGTGCGGGCCGGCGACCGCGAGGGCCGCGTAGGGGTCCGCCTCCTCGATGTTCATGTGGTAGGTATCGATCATGATGCCGACGTTCGGCGGTAGCCCGTCGATCAACTCGATCGTCTGCTCGATCGTGTTGACGACGCTCGTCTCGTAGCGGTTCAACGCCTCGACACCGATGCTCACGCCCAGCTCGCCGGCCTGCTCGGCAACCGGCGCCAGGGCTCGCCGGAAATCCGCGTAGCAGGCCGCGCGAGCCGCCGGCGACATCCGCCAGGTGCGGCCGACCGAGGCGTACGCGGGACCGCCGACGCACCCAGCGCCGACGGCCGCCGCGCTCGCCACGCAGCCCAAGAGGTACGCCACCGTCGACTCGACGACCGCTGGTGCGGCGTCAACGAGTTCCCGCCCCGGCGGGGTGACCGCGCATACGCCGGCGGCGACGAGGCCGTGCGCCGCCAACAGATCCCTGGTACGGATCGGGTCCCAGTCGCCGGGCTGCTCGATCGGCAACTCGACCGCGTCGAAGCCGAACGCGGCGATCCGCGGGATCAGCTCGGCCAGGGCCTTGTCGTCGACCGGCGAGGCCCAGACCCACGGGTTGACGCCGATGGCGTACATCGGGCCCTACTTCCAGCGCTGCGGGTAACCGGGCAGGTCGGTGCAGCCGCACATCGCGTAGTGCAGCGGCGGCATACCCGGGTCGAGGTACCGGTCCAGGTTGTCCTGGGTGACGGTCGGCTGCGGCAGCTTCCACGGGTTGGACACCTGCTGACCGTCGAGGATCCGCAGCGCCGCGATGATCGGCGTACGCCACTGGTAGGTCGGGTAGGTCGGCGCGATCGCGGTGAGCTTCTTGTCCTTCCAGATCTTCAGGAAGTCGAGCTGGTCCTCACCGTTCATCGGCGGAACGGGCTTGCCCGCGTCCTGGAACGCCTCGACCGCCGCGACGGCCACCGCTCCGGCGTCCATCCAGACCCCGTCGATAGTGCCGTACCGCTGGATGTAGTCGTCGACGATCTTCTTGGTCTTGGCCGGATCACCATCGGTGAACTCGACACCGACGACGTCGACCTTCGCCTTGTCGAACGCCACCTTCGCCGCCGACCAGCGGGTCTCCAGCACGTCGACGCCGGGCAGGATCCGCAGGGCGAGGACCTTGCCGCCGGGCTTCATCTTCTGGCTGACGAACTCGGCCCCGACGTGGCCGAACCCGTAACCGCCGATGGGGTTGATGAACGTCACCGGGCACTTCGTGTTGACACCACGGTCGAAGACGACGACCGGCAGCCCGGCCTTGCAGGCCGCCTCGACGGCCGGGGTGAGCGTGGCGGTGGTGTTCGGCGAGACGATGAGCGCGTCGCAGCCCTTGCCGAGCAGATCGTTGATGTCCGCGATCTGCTTCTGGTCCTTGCCCTCGGCGTCGACGTGCACGAACTCCTTGATGCGGCTCTTCTGCGCCTCGACCTCGGCCTGCATGGTCTTGAAACCGACCTGCCGCCAGGGGTTGTTCAGGGCCGCGTTCGAGAAGCAGATCTTGTGTGGGCCGTTCTTCTTGAACTTGGCGGTGTCGACCATCGTCGGGTTGAGCACCTGCTCCCACGGCTTGTCGGCCGGGCCGGTCGGTGCCGCGTCGAGCAGCGCCAGCTCGGCGTCGTAGTCGGCCTGCACGAAGAACTTCGACTGGTCCCCGGTGCCGGACCCAGTGGCGGCGGATGCACTTCCCGACGGGCTCGCGGCCGGCTCGTCGGTGGCACAGGCGGCGAGGGACAGCACTGTGACAGCGGCAATCGCCGCCATGGAACGTCGCACTATGGTTTCCCCTTTATCTCGACGAAGAACGCGTTGCCGAGACCGCCACGGCGAGCAGGATGATCCCGCCCTGGACGGTCGATCTGAGGGCGCCGGAGACGCCGTAGAAATTCATGAGGGCGAACAGCAGTTCGAGGGTCAGCGCGCCGAGCATCGCCCCGACGACCGCGCCGCGCCCTCCGCCGAGCGCCACCCCACCGAGGACGACAGCGGTGATCGCACCGAACTCCAGACCGGCCCCGGCCTGGAACGACACGCCGCTGTAGCCGCCCAGAAGGATGGCCGCCACCGCCGCCGCGAGCCCGCTGAGGATGAAGGCGAAGGTCCGGGTACGCCACACGCGTACGCCGCTCAGCTCGGCGGTGCGCGGGTTGTCGCCGACGGCGACCAGTGTCCGGCCGAAGTCGGAGCGCATCAGCAGCACGGCCGCCACCGCCAGGGCCACCAGGACCAACAGCGCGTACGGCACGCGGCCCAGCACCGGCACGTCCTCGAAGGCCCGCCGGCCGAACCGCCGGAACTCCTCGGAGAGCCCACCCTTCGGGGCGCCGTCGGACCACAGGTAGACCGCGCCGACGAGGATCAGGAACATGCCGAGGGTGGTGATGAACGACGGCACCCGCAGCCGTGTCGTGATCAGGCCGTTGACCAGCCCGACCAGTGCCCCGAAGGCGAGCAGGAGCAGCACCACCGGCCAGGTACGCGACGGGTCGCTGTCGATCAGCCGGGCGGCGACCACCACCTGAGCGGTGACCAGGGAACCGACCGAGAGGTCGAACTCGCCGGACACGATCACGAAGTACTGGCCGGCGGCGAGCAGGATGATCGGCGCCGAACGACCGAGGAAGGACATCAGCGACTGCGGGGCCAGGAAGTCGGGCTGCCGGATGCCGACGAGCACCAACAGCACCGCGAGGATCGCGAGGATCGGCAGGACACCACCGGGACGCATCCGCGGCAGACGCAGCGGCAGAGAACGGGGCTGGACGGTCTGCATGGCTAGGCCGCCTTTCGCATGGCCCGGCGGGCGTAGACGGCGACCGCAGCGATGATGATGACGCCCCGGATCACCTGCTTGAAGAAGGCGTCGACCTCGAGCTGGTTGAAGATGGCGTCGATGCTGGCCAGCAGCACCACGCCACCGACAGTGCCGATGACACCGCCACGCCCACCGGCGAGGGCGGTACCGCCGATCACCACAGCGGCGATCGACTCCAGGTCGTAGAGGCCCTCGGTGCCGACGCGCGGGGCGCCCGAGCCGAGCCGGCTGGCGAGGTAGATGCCGGCGAGCCCCGCGCACATCGAGCACAGCACGTGGGCGGTGACGAGGACCCGGTCGTTGCGGACGCCGGAGAGTCGGGCCACCTCCGGATCCCCGCCGACGGCGACCAGGTGGTGGCCGAAGCGGGTCCGCGAGAGCGCGAACCAGGCCGCCGCGGTGACCGCTATCAGCAGCAGGAACGACACCGGCACCGGCCCGACGCGCTGGTAACCGAGCGCCTGCACCAACGAGGGTGCTGTGGTGCCGGCCGGGCCGTCGTAGCCGTTGTCGAGGTAGCCCTTGAGCAGCAGCCCGACGCCGAGGGTCGCGATGAACGCGTTGACCCGGAACCTGGTCACGAGGAGCCCGTTTAGCAGCCCGACGCCGGCGCTGACGACGAGCACCAGACCGATCGCCGGCAGCACCGCGCCGTCGCTGCCGTTCATCGTCTCGGCCGCGACGAGGGTGCTGAGGCTGATCACGTACGCCACCGAGAGGTCGAGCGAGCCTCCCAGGATGACCAGGGTCTGGCCCACCGCGACCAGCCCGAGGCCGGCGGCGACATGCAGCAGACTCACCGTCGTGGACTGGTTGAAGAGCTGACCACCGTCGAGCAGGACGACCAGCCAGCCGATCGTCAGGGTCAGGGTCAGGGCCACGAACACGCCCGGTACGGAACGCCGGGCCGGCAGCAGCGACAGAGCGCTCACCGGGTCACCTCGGTTCGCGACTGCGGGGTTCGCACACCCGGCTCACTCCTCGCGCTCACTGGGCCGGCTCCCGCACGGCCCCGACCGCCAACGCGACGACCTCCTCCTCGGTCGCGCCGGCGGGCAGTTCGCCCGCGACGTGACCGTCCCGCATGACGACGATCCGGTCACTCATCCCCAGCAGCTCCGGTAGATCGGACGAGATCATCAGCACGGCCGCGCCATCACGGGCGAGGCGGCGGACGAGATCGTGAATGGCTGACTTCGCACCCACGTCGATGCCCCGGGTCGGCTCGTCGAAGAGCAGGATCCGCGGATTGAGCGCGAGCCATCGGGCCAGCACGACCTTCTGCTGGTTGCCGCCGGACAGAAAGCGGATCTCCTGGTCGTCGCCGGCGCCGCGGATCTCCACGGCGGCCAGCAACTCGCGTACCCGGGTGGTCCTCGCCGCCCGGCCGGACCCGGTGGCGAAGACGGCCCGGCTGGCGAGCAGCGCGTTGTCCAGCACCGACTGCCGGGGGACGATCCCCTCGCCCTTGCGGTCCTCGGTGACGTAGGCGATGCCGGCCCGCATGGCGGTGCGGGGTGAGCGCAGTCGGACCGGCCGGTCGTCGAGCGTGACGTCGCCGGTCGTGAACGGCGACACCCCGAAGATCGCGCGGGCCAGCGCCGAGCGCCCGGAGCCCTGGAGGCCGCCGATGCCGAGCACCTCGCCGGCGCGCAACTGGAGGTTGACGTCCCGCAACTTCCGGTTTCCCGCGTCGCGAAGGTTGAGCCGCACCGGACCCCGGTCCTCGGGGGCGGCCCGGTCCGGGTAGTAGCTGGACAGTTCCCGGCCGACCATGTGCCGCACCAACTCGTCGGCCGTGGTGTCCGCCGTGTCCACAGTGGTGATCCGACGACCGTCCTTGAGCACGGTGATCCGACCGGACAGGTCGAAGACCTCGGCGAGCCGGTGCGAGACGTACAGCAGCCCGATGCCCCGCTCCTGGAGCCGGCGCACCAGCCCGTAGAGCAACTCGACCTCGTGGTCGGCCAGCGCGGCGGTCGGCTCGTCCATGATGAGCAGCCGCGCGTCCAGGGCGAGCGCCTTGGCGATCTCGACGACCTGCTGCTGCGCGACGCCCAGCTGCCCCACCCGGGCGTCGGCCGGCAACGTGGTCTCACCGATCGAGGCGAGCAGCCGTGTGGTGCGGTCGACCATCCCGCGACGGTCGACGAGCCCGCGCCGGACCGGCTCGTGCCCGAGGTAGACGTTCTCCGCGACGGTGCGCTCCGGGAGCAGGTTGAACTCCTGGTGGATGATGCCGATGCCGGCCCGCTGCGCGTCGCGCGGGCCACGGAACGCGCGCGTCGCACCGGCGAACTCGACAGAGCCCCCGTCCGGGGCGTACCCGCCCGAGACGATCTTCATGAGGGTCGACTTCCCGGCGCCGTTCTCACCGACCACGGCGTGCACCTCGCCCGGCGCGACGTCGAGGTCGACACCGTCGAGAACGCGGACTCCGAGGAAGGACTTGCCGATGCCCCGGAGGGTGAGAAGCGGCGTCGGCGGCGGATCTGACATCCCGAAAGCCCTCACAGACAGTAGTCATAGACGTATTTAGATGCCACACTACGGCGGCTTTGAGGCGCCAGACAACAAGCTTTCGCACCAACAGCGAGGACTTACGTTCTTGCGGTGCAAACAATCCCTTGACATCCGCGAAACATCACACGTATGAAGATAGATGTTTGGATGCGGGTCCGCAATCCTCGATCAAGCCCGACTGCCAGGCCGGGCCGCGATCGACAGGCGGAGCCGCAGCGAAGGGGCCGAGCGCGACCGCCGTCCACCGGGCAGGACGTCGGACGTTACTTCCTGCATTGACAGCCTTCGATCTCTAGCTCATCCTGACCTCGTGGACCACGGGACGAGAACCACGGCCACCATCACGCTGTGTGACGTCCCGCAGGTCTGACTGCCGTTGCGGCGAACGGCACGAGGACAGACCAGCGCGCCCGTGTCCCTCGCGTGTCCAGGTCAACCTGACGCGTCGTAGGACCCGTGGTCGCAATCCCTACGCCCGCCCAACTAGGAGACGGCATGCGTCGTAACACATTGCTCATCTCAGTGATCGCCGGCCTGTTGCTGGCGCTCGGACTCGCTCCACCCGCTTCGGCGGCCCCGGCCTTCCGGGCCCTGGTGTTCAGCAAGACCACCGGCTACCGGCACGACTCGATCCCGGCTGGGATCAGCATGCTCCAGCAGCAGGCCTCCGCGAACAACTTCGAGGTGGTGGCGACCGAGGACTCCAGCGTCTTCACCGCCGCCAACCTGGCGACCTTCGACGTGATCGTCATGCTCCAGACCTCCGGCATGGTCTGGACCTCGGCGGCGCAACGTCAGGCGGTGGAGGGTTACCTCGCCAGCGGCAAGGGCATCGTCGCCATCCACAACGCCACCGACATGGGCATCGAGTCCGAGTACCCGTGGTGGGACCAGACCATCAACGGCGGCGCCCACATGCCCGAGCACTCCCCCGGCGTGCTGCCCGGCACCGCCATCGTCGCCGACAAGCAGCACCCGTCGACGGCCGGTCTGCCGGATCGGTGGAACCGCAGCGAGGAGTGGTACAACTTCGACACCAACCCGCGCGGCAAGGTGCACGTTCTGGTGACCGCCGACGAGCGCACCTACAACCCGGGCTCCCGGGCGATGGGCCCGGACCACCCGATCTCCTGGTGTCGGGACACCGCCGGCGGTCGGGTGTGGGCCACCGCGATGGGCCACGCGATCGACTCCTACAGCGAGACGAACTTCCGCAACCACGTGCTCGGTGGCATCAAGTGGGCCGCCGGCAACGCTCCCGGCGACTGCGGCGGCACCGTCTGGGGCAACTTCGAGAAGCGCACCCTTGACGACAACACCGTCGACCCGATGGCGATGGCAGTGGCCCCGGACGGGCGCGTGTTCTACGCCCAGCGCGGCGGGCAGCTGAAGATCTTCAAGCCCTCCACAAACAGCACTGTGACCGCCGGCACGCTGAGCGTCTACACCGGCGGTGAGGACGGTCTCACCGGCATGGCGTTGGACCCCAACTTCGCCACCAACGGGTACGTGTACCTGTACCACTCGCCGGCGAGCAGCTCGACCGACGTCAACCGGGTCTCCCGCTTCACGATGAGCGGCGACACACTGAACACGTCCAGCGGCGTGACGATCATCGACATCCCGGCGTACCGGGACCGGACCTTCCCGGAGCCCGGCCACACCGGCGGTTACATCGAGTTCGGTCCGGACGGTAACCTCTACATCGGCACCGGTGACGACACGCCCCCGAACCTCGACCCCAACTGGCAGGGCTACGCCCCGCTGGACTGGCGCTCGGGCAAGTCCAACCTGGACGCCGCCCGGACCGCGGGCAACACCAATGACCTGCGCGGCAAGCTGCTGCGTATCCGCCCCGGCGCCAGCGGCAGCTACACCATCCCGTCCGGCAACCTGTACCCGCAGGGCACGGCGCAGACCAAGCCGGAAATCTACGCGATGGGCTTCCGCAACCCGTTCCGGTTCTCGATCGACGCGGCCACCGGCTGGGTCTACCTGGCCGACTACGGACCGGACCGCAACCCGCCGACCACAAACCGCGGCCCCGAGGGGCTGGTCGAACTCAACGTCATCAAGACGCCCGGCAACTACGGCTGGCCGTTCTGCCACGGCAACAACCAGCCCTACGCGCCGTTCAACCCGGACACCGGCGTCGTCGGCGCGAAGTTCAACTGCTCCGCGCCGGTCAACAACTCGCCGAACAACACCGGCCTGACCAGCCTGAAGCCGGTTGTCATGCCCAACATCTGGTACGGCTACCCCGCCTCGACGACCTTCCCGGAGCTCGGCTCCGGCGGCTCCGCGCCGATGGGTGGCCCGGTCTACCGGTACGACGCGTCGAACCCGTCCGCGACGAAGTTCCCGCCCTACTACGACGGGGTGCACTTCTTCTACGAGTGGTCGCGCAACTACATCAAGGAGGTGCACTTCGACTCCTCCTCGGCGGTGACCCGCACCAACCCGTTCCTGCCCGGCGGTGGGTTCAACAAGCCGATGGACATGGAGTTCGGCAAGGACGGCTCGCTCTACCTGCTGGAGTGGGGCACCAACTTCGGTGGCGGCAACAGCGACTCCGGGCTCTACCGGATCGACTACATCCAGGGCGGCCGGTCACCGATCGTCAAGGCCACCGGCACACCCACCAGCGGCACCGCACCGCTCACCGTCCAGTTCAGCAGCGCGGGCACGTCCGACCCGGACGGCAACACGTTGAGCTACCTGTGGACGTTCGGCGACGGCACCACCTCGACGGCGGCCAACCCGTCGAAGACGTACACCTCCAACGGCAACTACACGGCCCAGCTGAAGGTCACCGACAGCACCGGTAAGACGGGCTTCGCCAACGTCCCGATCACCGTCGGCAACAGTGCCCCGGTGGTCACCATCACCACACCGGGCAACGGAGGCATGCTGACCTTCGGCGACAAGGTGTCGTACCAGATCACCGTGACCGATCCGGACGGCGGCACTGTCGACTGTTCGAAGGTCGTCCTCAACCCGGCGCTGGGTCACGACGACCACGCGCACGAGACCACGGAGTACCCGGGCTGCTCGGGCACCATCTCCACCGACCTGCTCGGTGGGCACCCCGATGGCGCCAACCTGTTCTACGTGCTGAACGCGCGGTACACCGACAACGGCGGCTCGGGAGGCGGCTCCCCGCTCACCGGCACCGCACAGGCGATCCTGCAACCGAAGCACAAGCAGTCCGAGTACTTCAGCAGCCAGTCCGGCGTCCGGGTCATCGACCAGGCGGCGGCGGAGAGCACCAAGCGTGTCGGTGACATCTCCTCGAACGACTGGATCGCGTTCAACCCGATGAACCTGTCGGGTATCTCGACGGTCAGTTACCGGGTGTCGTCGCCCTCCGGTGGCGGTTCGATCGAGCTGCGCGCCGGCTCGCCGACCGGCACCCTGCTGGCCACCACCACGGTGCCCAGTACGGGCGGCTGGGACAACTACCAGTCCACGACTCCGGTGAGCGTCGCCGCGACCAGCGGGACACAGACGCTCTACATGGTGTTCAAGAACAGCAGCAACTCGTTCGATGTGGACTCGCACACCTTCGGCGGAAACGGCGTCGGGACACCCGGCACCGGCACCGGCGGCGGCCTGGCGGGCAAGACCTACACGGTCACCGCCCAGCACAGCAACAAGCTGATGGACGTCAGCGGTGTCTCCACCGCCGATGGCGCCCAGATCACCCAGTGGGCATCCACCGGTGGCAACAACCAGAAGTGGCAGGCGGTCGACGCCGGCAACGGCGCGGTCTACCTGAAGGCGGTGCACAGCGGCAAGTGCGTCGAGGTGGTCGGCAGTTCCACGGCGGCGGGTGCCTTCCTCCAGCAGGCCACCTGCAACAACGGCAACCAGCAGAAGTTCACAGCGACCGCGACGGGCACCTCCGGCGTGTACACGGTGCGCAACGTGCTGAGCGGGCTCTGTGTGGACGTCAACGGTGCTTCCACCACCGACGGTGCCCGGCTTTTGCAGTGGACCTGCCACAGCGCCGCCAACCAGCAGTGGCGGTTCACCGCGGTGTGACCGCAGGGCTGTCGCGGTAACAGTTGACGTCCCGGTCGGGACCGGTTTCCGAGTGTCGGAGCCGGTCCCGGCCGGGACGTCGTCGTCGATCAGGCAGGCTGACCGGGCGGCGCGGCGAGCAGCCCGGCCGCCGCCAGGTCGTCCCACAACTCCTCCGGCACGACGATCCCGGACCGTCGCACCGTCTCGACCGCCTGCGCCTCGTTACGCACGCCGACGACCGTGGACACCACGGCGGGGTGCCGGCGGACGAAGGCGAGGGCCGCCTGCGGCAGGGTCACTCCGTACGTCTCGCAGACGGTGGCGATCCGCCGCGCCCGCTCGATCAGCGCCGCCGGGGCCTGCTGGTAGTTGTAGATGGCGTCGGCCGGCGGCCGGTCCCGCGAGAGCAGCCCCGAGTTGTAGACGCCAGCGATGACCACGCCCACCCCCCGGTTCTCGGCGGCCGGCAGCAGGTCGACGGCCGCGCCCTGTTCGAGCACTGTGTACCGCCCGGCGCACATCATCACGTCGACGTCGGTCTCCCGGACGAACCGAGCCAGCATGGCCGACTGGTTCATGCCGGCGCCGATGGCACCCACGACGCCCTGGTCGCGTAGGTCGATCAGGGCGGGTACGGCCTCGTGCGCGGCCTGCTCCCAGTGGTCGTCCGGGTCGTGCAGATAGACGATGTCGATCCGGTCCAGCCCGGTCCGTTCCAGGCTGGCCTCGATGGAGCGGAGCACGCCGTCGCGGCTGAAGTCCCACACCCGCCGGTGGGTCGCTGGCACGTCGAACCCGTCGGAGTCCCGCAGGTGCGCGTCCTGAGGCGACGGCACCAGGAGTCGCCCGACCTTGGTCGACACCACGTACTCGTCGCGCGGCCGTTGGCGCAGCGCGGCGCCGAGGCGGCGCTCGGACAGCCCGAGGCCGTAGTGCGGCGCGGTGTCGAAGTACCGGACGCCCGCCTCCCACGCGGCGTCAACCGCCGAGGCGAACTCCTCGTCCGTCGTCGTCCGGTACAGGTTGCCCCCCTGGGCCGCGCCGAAGCCCAGCTCGGTGAGCCGTAGCTGCGGGCGGCGCGGCAGTGCGCGCGCCATCATGACGGCTCCAGCCCGTAGACGCGGCGTGCCGTACCGCCCCAGACCGACGCCCGGCCGGTCCCGTCCTGGCCCTCCAGCAGCTCCGCCAGGGTGTCGACCCACCGCTGGTACGAACTGGCGAGCAGACAGACGGGCCAGTCCGAACCGAACATCAGCCGGTCCGGCCCGAACGCGTCGAGGGCGTCCTCGACGGCGGGTCGAAGCTCAGCCGGCGTCCAGTGCGGGAGCGGCACCTCCGTCACCAGCCCGGAGAGCTTCGCCGTCGTGTTGGGCGAGGCCGCCAACGACCGCAGGTCCCGGCTCCACTCGGCCATCTCCGGACTGCCGAGCGCCGGCTTGCCCAGGTGGTCGAGGACGAAGCTCACCTCGGGCAGGTCGCGCGTGAGACGCGCGGCCATGGGGAGCTGGTGTTGGCGTACCAGCAGGTCGAAGACGAGGCCGGCGGCGCCCACCGCCGCGATCCCCCGACGGACGTCCGCACGGTCCAGGTACGTCGGGTCGGTCTCGGACTGCACGAGGTGGCGGATGCCGACGAGGCGTTCCCCGCCCCGAGCGGCCCGCAGCCGGTCGAGGCGGTCCGACACGTCGGCGGCGGTCAGGTCGACCCAGCCGACAACTCCACGGACCAGTGTGTCCTCGGCCGCCACGCCCAACAGGTCCACCGTCTCGGTGTCGGAGGCGATGGACTGCACCACAACTGTCGCGGTGACCCCGGCCGCCCGGGCCGGCGGCGCGAGATCGGCGGGTTCGAAGTCGGCGTCGATGGCCGCCATGGTCACCGGGTCGATCCACGGCTGCGGGTGCCGGGCACGGACCCAGAGGTGGTGGTGTGCGTCGACGATCCCGGCGTGGCCGGGCTCCTGTGCGCCCGTCATCGGCCCAGCCAGCCGCCGTCGACGGGCAGCACGACGCCGTTGACGTAGTCCGACGCGGTCGACGCCAGGAACACCGTGGCGCCGCCGAGATCGTCGGCCCGGCCCCACCGCCCGGCCGGGATCCGGTCGAGGATCGCCTCGTTGCGGTCGGGGTCGTCGCGCAGCGCCTGAGTGTTGTCGGTGGCGATGTAGCCGGGCGCGATGGCGTTGACGTTCACCCCGCGGGCCGCCCACTCGTTCGCCAGCGCCTTGGTGAGGCCAGCCAGGCCCGACTTCGACGCGGCGTAGCCGGGCACGGTGATGCCGCCCTGGAAGCTCAACAGCGACGCGGTGAAGATGATCTTCCCTCGGCCGCGTTCGACCATCGTCCGGCCGATCTCCCGGCTCAGGATGAACTGGCTGCTGAGGTTCACCTCGATCACGTGGTCCCACATCTCGTCCGGGTGCTCCGCGGCCGGGGTCCGGGCGATCGTGCCGCCGTTGTTCACCAGGATGTCGACCGGCCCGAGAGCGAGGATGTCGCTGGCCAACCGGTGCACGGCCGCCCGATCGCCGAGGTCCGCCCGCAGCGCGGTGAACCGGCGGCCGGTGGCGCGTACCCGGCGTTCGACCTCGCTGCCCTCCGCTTCGAGCCGGGCGGAGACCCCCACGATGTCGGCGCCGGCCAGGGCCAGGGCCTCGGCCATGGCGAGGCCGATTCCGCGCCGCGCACCGGTCACGACGGCGGTCTGGCCGGACAGGTCGAACAACGCCGTCACTGGTTACCCTCCCGCACATCGAGCAGCACCTTCATGACGCCGCCACCCTCCAGCGCCTCGAAGGCCGCGCCGGCCGCCTCGACCGGCTCGATCCGGGAGATCATCTGCCGTGCCGGGATCGCACCCGAGGCGACCAACCGGATCGCCTCCACCATGTCGTCGCGCTGATACAGCCGGGCACCCAGGAGTTCCAGCTCACGCCAGAAGAACCGGTGCAGGTTGACCTCGCGGGGCTGAGGATGGATCGCCACCATGACCAGCCGCCCACGAGTGGTGAGGACGTCGACCGCCGTGGTGACGCCGGCCGGGGAGCCGGACACCTCGAAGGCGATGTCGGCGCCCGCGCCATCGGTACGGTCGTTGACCAGCGCCACGACGTCGGTCGCTCGCGGGTCGACGGCCTCGATCCCGATCCCCTCCGCCACCTCGCGTCGGAACGGGTCCGGCTCGACGAGGAGCACCCGCGCGCCACGGCCCCGCGCGACGGTGGCGATCAGGACGCCGACCGGCCCACCACCGACCACGACCACCTGGTCGTCGGCGGTCACGTTCCCCCGGCGTACGTCGTGCACGGCGACCGCCACCGGCTCGACGAGCGCCGCGTGGTCGAGCGGCAACTCGTCCGGAAGCGGCAGAACCAACTCCACCGGCACCGTCCAGGACGACTGCATGGCACCCGGTGAGTCGATGCCGAGAAAGTTCATCGCGTGGCAGACGTGGGAGTTGCCGCGCTGGCAGGCGGCGCAGCGTCCGCAGGGCCGGGTCGGCATCACGGTGACGGCCTGACCGATGTTCCAGCCGGTCACGCCCTCGCCGACGGCCGCGATCCGGCCGGACATCTCGTGCCCGATGATCGCGGAGTCACCAACCCGGGCGTCCATGTCCCCGTGGTAGATGTGCAGATCCGTACCGCAGATGCCGGTGTACGCCACCTCGATCCGTACCTGGCCGGGTCCCGGTGGCTCCGGGTCGCGGATCTCGATTCCGAGGTCTCGCGCTCCCCGGTAGACGACTGCCTTCATCGTTCCTCCGTCTCGACGGTCGGTACGTCGGTCGTGCCGACCGGGCATGGTCGTGGGTGCATCGCCGTCGCGATGCACCCACGACTTTCCTTTCTGGTGGTCAGCTCAGTGCCGTACGGTCGGCGACACCTCGTTGCGGGAGTTCAGCGACACGACAGGCACCTGGCCGGTGGGGATCACCCCGTCGACTCCGGCCAGCAGCCGTCGTCCGGCCCGCTCCGGCCGGACGTTGGGGCTGTCGGCCGTCTGCGCCTGCGGGCGGCGGTTGACCGCCCGGATCCGCTCCTCGTCCACCCGCACCCCAAGCCCGGGTGCGTCGCCGAGGATGAAGGCGCCATCCTCGACGTGCAGGTCGATGGAGACACCAACGGGTGTGTGCAGGTCCTGCAACTCGCTGGTCAGGTGGTTCGGCACCGAGGTCGCGGCGTGCAGCAACCCGACCGGGCTGTTGCCGATCGGGCTGACCGGCAGGTCGTGGGCGTGGGCCAGGGCGGACGCCCGCAGGAAGTGGGTGACCCCCCAGACGGCCGCCATCTGGACGATGTCGACCGCGCCGGCGGCGATCAGCGGACGGTACTGTTCGAGCCCGGTGAGGTTCTCACCGGTGGCGACCGACGCGGACACGCCTCGGCTGACCGCGGCGAGGCCCTCGGCGTCCCAGCGCCGGACCGGCTCCTCGATCCAGATGAGGTCCAGGGTGCGTTCCAGTTCGCAGACATGCCGGACGGCCTGCTTGCGGGTCCACGCCTCGTTGACGTCGAGCATCAGGCCCGGCCGTCGACCGTGCCCGGCCTCGGTCAGGACATCCTTGACCAGGCTCAGGCGGTGCCGATCGCGCTCGATGTCGAGGCCGCCCTTGAGCTTGGCCGCTCGCAGGCCGTGGCTCGCGTAGACCTCGTACTCCGCGACGAGTTCGTCGTCGGTGAGCCCGATGTCCAACCCGGACGCGTAGGCGGTGACCCGCCGGTCCCGTCCGCCCAGCAGCCGCCACAGCGGTTCGCCGGCGGCCTGCGCCTTGATGTCCCACAGTGCGGTGTCCAGAGCGCCGATGGTGCCGAACACCGGCCCGGCGTGGCCCGCCTTGAAGGTGTGCCGCAACATGCGGTCGTACAGGGACGTCACGGCCCGGGGATCCTCACCCTCGATGGCTGGGAAGATCCGCTCGATCTCGACGTGCGGCCCGAGGCCGACTCCCGAGATGCCCTCGTCGGTGTCGACGATGACGATCGAGACCGGGACCACCCCGTCGGAGAAGACCCCGTTGGCGTCGCCAACTGGTCGGCCCCATTCCTGGACCGTGGAGAGCGTCCGATATCCCGTGATCCGCATGTCAACCCTTCGTGGAACCGGCGGCCACGCCGTCGGCAATTTGGCGCTGGAGGAACAGGTAGACCAACAGGACAGGTATCGCGGCGATCAGCACCCCGGAGGCGAAGGTGGGGATGTTGTCGGAGTACTGCCCGCGCAGCGAGGTCACCCCGATCATGAGCGTCCGATGTTCGGCCGAGGGCATCATCACCAACGCCATGAGGACGTCGTTCCAGCAGAACAGGGCGTTGAGGATGCCGACCGACAGCAGCGCCGGGGTGCCCAGCGGCAGCATGATCCGGCGGTACACGCCGTACACCGTGCTGCCGTCGATCCGCGCGGCGTCGACGATCTCCGGCGGAATGCCCTTGTAGTAGCTCGTCATGAGAAAGACCGTGAAGGGCAGGAACTGGGCCACGTAGACCAGGATCAGGCCCGGGTACGTGTCGATGAGCGCGGTGTCGGCCATGATCCGGGCGAGCGGCACCATGATCACCTGGAACGGGATGAAGAGCCCCGCGAGGCAACCCAGGAACAACGCCGACGAGCCACGGAACCGCAGCTGGCTCAGGGCGAAGCCGGCCATCGACCCGAACAGCAGCAGCAGGAGCACCGACACCGTCACCACGAACAGCGAGTTGACGAAGTAGCGGCCCATGCCGACGCTGGTCCACGCCGTGCTGATGTTCTCCCAGCGCAGAGCGTCGGTGAGGCCGAACCGGTCGAGGATGTAGTCACGCCGGGTCTTCATCGCGACGTTGGCGGTGAACAGCAGGGGGTAGATCGTCGCCAGGGCGAGCAGCGACATGGGGATGGCGATCAGCCACCGTCCCAGGCGGAGGCGAGACATCAGTCCTCCTTTCCAGATCGTTCGAGCAGCTTGATCTGCAATAGCCCCACGACGAGCATGATCATGAAGAGGATCGTCGAGGCCGCCGACGCGAGAGCCGGACGGTTCATCTGACCCTGCTGCTTCCAGATGTAGAACTCCGGCAGGTACGTCGACCCCTCCGGCCCACCGCTGGTCATCACGAAGAGCAGCCCGAACATCGAGGTAAGCATCCCGATCATCGTGGTCACGAAGACGAACTGGATGGTGCGCGAGAGGGCCGGGATGATCACGTGCCAGACGACCTGGAGAAGCGTCGCCCCGTCCACCCGGGCGGCGTCCAGGAGCGCGGCGTCCAGCGTGGCGAAGCCGGCGAGGAACACCACCAGTGCCATCCCGAAGGTGGCCCAGATGTGCACGCCCGCCACCATGAACATCGCGATGTCGGGGTCCCCGAGCCAGTCCACCGGACCGACACCGAACGACCCGAGCACGGCGTTGAGCGGGCCGTCGAAGGCGAGCAACAGGTTGAAGATCGCACCGACGATGACCGGCGAGAGCACCGCCGGGAAGAAGTAGACGCTGCGGTAGAAGCGGTGGCCCGGCACCCGGAGGTAGATGAACGTCGCGAGCAGACCGGGGATCGCCACCGCCACCGGCAGCAGTAGCACCAGCAGCCCGACGTTGCTCAGCGCGGTCCGGAACAGCGGATCCGCGAACAGCTCGCGGTAGTTGCCGAAGCCGACCGCCGTCCCGTTCTGCGCGCCGTCACCGGTGAAGGAGAAGTTGACGCCCAGCAGCAGCGGGTAGAGCCGCAGCAGCACGATGATCAGGACGGCCGGGAGGACCAGGATGTAGGGGGCGTAGCGCTCGGCCCCCAGGCCGCCACGGGTGCGACCGGGTCGTGTGCCACTCCGATGCGCGGCGGGGGTGACCGCCGCCCCGCCGGTCCGTCCGGCCGAAGCCGGACGGACCGACGGTTGCGTGTTTCCGATCGGCACGAGGTCAGCCCGCCTGGTCGGAAGCGGCCAACTGCTTCACCACCTCGTCGACGGTGATCGACCCGCTGAGCAGCTGCTGGGAGAGACGCCCCATCAGGTCCAGCGTCTTCGAGGAGAGCGCCACGTGCAGAGCGGGCTTGCCGCTCTTCAGCTCGCCGACGATCGTGGCGACGGCCGGCCCGGCCTGCGACACGTCGATGGTGGTGTCGGCGGCGATCGCGCCGGCGTCGGCATAGAAGGCCTTCAACGCGTCGGCCGAGCTCAGGGAGCGCGCCAGGTCGGCGGCCACCTTCGGGTCCTTCGTCCACTTGGCGACCGCGTAGCCGATGCCACCGTCGTACGGGAGGGTGGGCGTGGTGCCGGCGGTGACGACCGGGGCCTTCATGACGCCGAGCTTCTCCGGGGTGAGGAACTCGTTGAAGTCCTGCCAGTGACCCACGTCCGACATCAGACCCATGACGTGGGCGGCCTTACCGGACTGGAAGAGCGCGAAGGAGTCGTTGAACATGGCGGTCGAGTTGGCTCCGTCGCTGTTCATCTTCTTGTCGCCGGTCTCCTTCCAGAGCTGGAAGAGCCGCTTGACGTTGGCCGAGTTCCAGTCGCGCTTGCCGGCGATCCAGGCGTCGTACTCCGCGGCGGTGAGGGTGGTCGAGCCCATGCTGGAGAGCCAGAACTGGATGCCGACGCCCTCCTTGTTGCCGAGGGCGAAGCACTTGGAGCCGGCCTTGGCGATGGCGGCGCAGTCGGCGACGAACTTGTCCCACGTGGTGGCCGGGCTCGCCGGGTCGAGGTTCGCCTTCTGGTAGATCGTCTTGTTGTAGTAGATCGGGTAGCCCTGCAGCGTCACCGGGGCGGCGTAGATCTTGCCGTCCTTGCTGAACGCGTCCCAACCGGCCAGCCGCTGCTTGTCCTCTGCGACGTAGTCGTCGAGGGGCACCAGCGCGTCCACCCGGTCGCGGATCTGGCCGCCACCGTTGAACAGCATGACGTCCGGGCCCTTGCCGGACTGGATCGCCGCACCGAGCAGGGTGTAGTACTGGTCGAAGGGCTGTGCGACGAACTCGACCTCGACGTCGGCGTGCTTCTTCTTGAAGTCGGCCTTGGCCTTGTCCAGATAGGATTTGGCGAATGGCTCGCCGGACTTCCAGTCCCACACGACCAACTTGCCGTCCGAGCTGGTTGACTTGCCCGAATCGCTAGCACTTCCACAACCGGCCAGGGCCAGGCCCACAACGAGGACGGCCGACCATATTGCGCGCTGTCTCATCGATTGTCACCTCTATATGGGGGGTGGCCGGCGGGTGTCCCGCGAGCCAAATGTTGACCGGAAGGTAACTCGTATGACGTGTGACGTCAACAGTCGGCCGTACACTGACCCAGACGTCGTGCCACGGCGAGCCATTCGGAGGGGGACATGACGCCACCGCAGGAGACAGCCCTGAACAGCCCGGCGACCCCGGCGTGGGTGCGTCGGCCGACCAACCTCGCCAGGGCGGTCACCGCCGAACTGGTGGAGCGCATCGTCCGCGGTGTACACCCGTCCGGGACGTCGCTGCCCCCCGAGCCGATCCTCTGCGAGACCTTCGGCGTGAGTCGGACCGTCGTCCGGGAAGCGGTGAAGATCCTTCAGGAGAAGGGGCTGGTGCAGGTCCGCCAGGGCGCCGGCACCATGGTCACCCCGCCGTCACACTGGGACATGCTCGACGAACTCGTCCTCGCGGCCACCATCGCTGTGGACGACAGCCTCGCCATCCTCGACGACCTGGTCGTCACCCGGCGGGTGCTGGAGTCCGACATGGCGAACGTCGCCGCCCGCCTCGCCGACAGCGAGACCGTCGATCGACTGCGGGCCATGGTCGACCGGATGGACGAACTCGTCGACGACCACGTCACCTACCACGACCACGACCGGGCCTTCCACGACACGATCATGCAGGCATCCGGGAACCGAATCGCCCGCGGCGTCGTACGCGCGCTGGAGAGCCAGGTCATCAACACCGCCCGGTACATGGGCCGGACCGAACGGGCGCTGTGCGTGGCGTCCAACCAGGGGCACCGACGCATCTACGAACGCATCGCGGCCCACGACCCCAACGGCGCCGCCGAGGCGATGTTCACCCACATCACCGAGGCCTGGTTGGTCCGTCGCAGTGGCTCGGGGAGCCCGGTCCGCCTCGAACGCTGACCGTCACGGGCAACGGACGGCGCCCGCCCCCGAGGTACGGGAGCGGGCGCCGCCAGCTGAGGCCGACAAGAGTCACGAGAACTGGGCGAAGAACCTCCAGATCTCACCCTTGGTCCAGGTGGTGATGCCGCTCTCGGCGTAGGTGCCGTCCACCGGGCCGGGCATGTGGCCGTTGTCGTACGCGGCCCACTGCACCGGGTATCCGGCCCGGCAACCCGAGTAGGCGGTCGTGATGTGGGTACGACTGCCACCGGCCGGCTCGCGCGGGCTCTGCGCGGTGCAACCGTTGTTGCGGACGAAGGTGTCCCGCAGCGCCCTGCCCTGGGAGATGTTCAGGACGTTGTCCGAGATGCCGTGCAGCCCGAAGTACGCGATCGGCTGCGTACCGCCGCTGCACCCGCTGATCTGCGCGCCGGAGATGACAGCGACGGCCCGGAAGACGTTGGCCCGCGCGCAGGCGACGGCGTAGCTCATGCCGCCACCCCAGCTGAAGCCGAGCGCGAACCGCTGCCTCGGGTTGACGCAGAGGCTGCTCTCGATCCGGCTGATCATGTCGTCGACGAAGGTGATGTCCTCACCGCCGGAGTTGCCCCAGCCGTTGCCGAATCCCTGGGGCGCCACCAGGATCGCGCTGTTGTTCGACTGTTCCTGCTGCCCGTAGTAGGACCACGCGGTCCCGCTGGTGCCGCCAGAGGAGATCTCCTGCATGGTGCCGCCCCGCCAGTGGAAGGCGAAGATCAGCCGGTAGGGGTTGCTGTTGTTGTAGTTGGTGGGCACCCGCAGGATGAAGGTCCGGCTCTTGCCGTTGCTCTGGATCGTGTGCGTGCCGCTGGCCAGCGTCGGCGCCTTGCCACACCCGCTACCACCCGACGGCGGCGGGTTGCCGCCGTCGACGGGGACGAGTTGCCACTGCTGGTTGGTGCCGCCCCAGTCCGCGTACTGCACGACGTTCCCGCCATCGGCGGTGGACGCGCCCTGCACCTCGACGGCCTTGTTGCTGTTGCGGTTGATCAGCCGAACGTAGCCACCGTCCGAGTCGGCAAGCCGGAACTGCTGGTTCGTCCCGTTGAGGTCTGACCACTGCACGATCGCGCCACCGTCGGCGGTGGAGAAGCCGCTGACGTCGAGCACCTTGCCCGAGTGCCGCGACTTGATCCGGTAGTAGCCACCCCCGGAGTCGACGAACTGCCACTGCTGGTTGGCGCCGTTGTTGCGCGTCCACTGGCTGATCCGTGCGCCGTCGTTGGTGGCCGAGGCGTACAGGTCCAACGCCTTACCGCTGTTGCGGTTCACCAGCACGTAGGAGGCGTTGGTGTCCACTGTCGCCGCCGCCGCGGGCGCCGCGTTGACCGCGACGAGTGTGCTGGCTGCCATGACCGCGGCCGCCGCCGCCGCCAACCCTGACCGCCAGCGAGATCTCTGTCGAGAGGCGGGACGAGCCTCACCGAGGGCTTTCATGGTCCACTCCTTCGATCGGGGTCACCCACGAGCGGGAGCGCCCGCGCGTGCCCTGGCGTGCGTGCCGGCGTCCTGGTGGTGGCGTCAGCACGTCTGGGGTGTTGTGTGCGGGCAACCCGCGGCCAACGGCGTACGTCGATGGGATGCCACGATCCGGGCTTCGTGGCAGGCCCGCGCCAAACCCCGCGGTGCGACGTCCTGGCTCCCGGTGGCCGGGTGGCCCGCGGGGTGAAAATTAGCGGTTGAGACGTCATACGTCAAACGATTGTCATCGATACGCGCGGTCGTAGCCAGCGGCGACCTGGCGGTCAGGGCGGCCCGCCCGGATGGGGCGGGCCGCCACTGGTCACACCTCGCCTGAGCGGGCGCCGGCCGGATCCCGAGCGGCCGGCAGCTCCCGCTCCCCCAGTCGATGGCGGCGGTCGTCAGCCGATTCGGACCAGTTGCCACTGCTGGTTGTTGCCGCCCCAGTCGGCGTACTGGACGACGTTTCCACCGTCGGCGGTGGACGCGCCCTGCACCTCGACGGCCTTGTTGCTGTTGCGGTTGATCAGGCGTACGTAGCCGTCGGCCGAATTCGCGAGTCGGAACTGCTGGTTCGTGCCGTTGAGGTCGGACCACTGCACGATCGCGCCGCCGTCGGCGGTGGAGAAGCCGCTGACGTCGAGCACCTTGCTGGAGTTGCGGGACTTCACCCGGTAGTAGCCACCCCCCGAGTCGACGAACTGCCACTGCTGGTTGACGCCGTTGTTGCGCGTCCACTGGCTGATTCGCGCCCCGTCGCTGGTGGCCGAGGCGTACACGTCCAGCGCCTTGCCGCTGTTCCGGTTCAGCAACACGTACCAGGCGCTGGTGTCCACTCCGGAGCCCGGCGGCGGCGTGGTGGGCGGGGTCGAGCCGCCATTGAGGGCGTCCAGGACGGCGGTGTACGCGGCCTTCTTGTTGCCGTTGCAGTCGAACAGCAGCGCGTTGTCGGAACCGCGCCACGAGTCGCAGTCCCGCACGCCCCAGGTGGTGATGCCGGTGCAGCGCGAGACGGCCAGGCAGGCGCGGGTGACGGCGCCGAAGATGTTGGCCTGGTTGCCGCCGGTCATCACGTCCAGTTCGGTGATCTGCACATCCACACCGAGATCGGCGA
>NZ_JBITET010000021.1:0-70221 GCF_044455385.1 Micromonospora sp. NPDC051227 | reverse complement strand
ACCCCCTCCAGGTTCTCGGCCCCTCCGGGGTCCATTTTGGGGCCCCCCCTTTCCCCCTCCCCGGCCTCCCCCCGGGGGGGGCCCCCCCCCCCGGGGGGGGGGGGGCGTTTACCCGGCCCCCCCCCACGCCGCATCGCAGAGATCAAGTTTCAGTGCGGTGGCAGCAGCGCGTCGACCAGGTCGCGCAGGGGCCCGACCAGGTCCTGTTCGGTGGCGGAACTCAGCGGTTCCAGCCGGATCGACGACCGCAGCACCGCGACTCCGATGCCGGCGGCGAGGGCCATCTGGGCGCGGAGCAGGAGCTGTTCGCTGCCCGGTTCGCCGGGACGCCACCCGCGAGCCGCCGCCAGTTGTTCGCTGGAACGCACCAGAACGCCGCGCCGGATCTCATCGGCCCCCGCGTCCCCCGATGATCGCAACAGCAGTGACAGCTGGCTCGACAGGCCCGCCGCGCCGAGGTCGGCGATGTGCCGGGCGATGGCCTCGGGCACCCGGTCGGCCGGCGTCTGGCCGGTGGTTCGGCGCAGCTCGTCGCCGGCCGCCCGCAGGCACGCCTCGAACAGGCCCTCCTTGGACGTGAAGTAGCGGCTGATGAGCGCCACGTTGACGCCCGCGTCGTCGGCGATGTCCCGGACAGTGGTGGCCGCGTAGCCGTCCCGCGCGAAGCGTTGGCGAGCGGCGTCGAGCAGCAACTGCCGGGTCTCGGCCGCGTCCCGACGGCGACGCTGGGCCGGTTCGCCGGCGGTGTTGCTGGTCGCGGGGACAGGCGGTTCTGCTGTCACGACGCGTCCTCTCTGTCGCTCTGGCTCGGCGTCGATGCTAGTAAGTAAACATATGTTGACTTTCTGTCGACCGCAACGTCCGGTGCGGCTCGAAGGTGACGTAAACGACTGTTGACATGGGTCCCGGGCTGCGCATACTGGCTAAGTCAGCAAACGTTTACATCTAGTTCGGGGATTCCATGACCCACACCATCGAGGAGCCGACCCGCCTCGGCTCCGCGTCCGGCGCCGCCCCGCGCGCCAACAGCACGCTTCTGGTGCTGTACCTGTCGCTGGGCGGCCTGGCGTTCGCGGTGCTCCAGTCGCTGGTGGCGCCCGCGCTGTCGACCATCGGAAGGGACCTGGGCGTCTCGACCGGAGACATCAGCTGGGTGCTCACGGCGTACCTGTTGGCCGCCTCGGTGCTGACGCCCATTCTCGGACGTCTCGGTGACATGGTCGGTAAGCGTCGAGTCCTCATCGGCGTCCTCGCGGCCCTGGCCGCGGGCACCCTGCTCGCCGCCCTGGCCCCCAACCTGACCGTGCTGATCGTCGCGCGGGCGCTACAGGGAGCCGCCGGAGCGATCCTGCCGCTGTCGATCGGCATCGTCCGCGACCAACTGCCCCGGGAGAAGGTCGGCGTCACCGTCGGCCTGCTGTCGGCGATCTTCGGGGTCGGCGCCGGTGTCGGCATCGTGGCCGCCGGCCCGATCGTGGAGCACCTGTCGTGGCACTGGCTGTTCTGGCTGCCGCTGGTCCTCGTCGTCGTCGCGCTGCTCGGAGCCATCTTCGGAATGCCCGAGTCGCGGGTCCGCACGCCCGGGCGGCTCGACATGCTCGGCGCGGCCATCCTGTCGGTCTCGCTGGTCTCGCTGCTGCTGGCCGTGAGCAAGGGGCAGGGCTGGGGCTGGACCGAGCCGAAGACCATCGGCCTGTTCCTGCTCGGCGCGGTCGCGATGGTGGTGTTCGTCCGGGTCGAGCTACGTGTACGCGAGCCGCTCATCGACATGCGCCTGATGCGGATTCGCGGTGTCTGGGCCACCGACCTCGTCGCCCTGATCCTCGGGTTCGCGATGTTCGGGACGTTCGTGCTGGTACCGACCCTGCTGCAACTTCCCGCAGCCACCGGGTACGGGTTCGGCAAGACGGTGTCCCAGGCGGGCCTGTTCCTGCTGCCCACCGTCCTGATGATGGTGGTCTTCGGTCCCCTCGCGGGCCTGCTGGACCGTCGCTTCGGTCCCAAGGTTCCGATGTTCCTCGGCACGGTCGCGGTCGTCGTCGCATTCGCGCTGCCGGCGCTCGCGCACGGCGCGACCTGGCAGGTGCTGCTCTCCGGGGTGCTCACCGGCGCCGGCATCGGCCTGGCGTTCGCGGCGATGTCCAACGCCATCATCGAGAGCGTCCCGGCCGGGCAGACCGGCGAGGCGAGCGGCGTCAACACCATCGCGCGGACCATCGGCAGCAGCATCGGCGCGGCGGTCGTGGCGGCCGTCATCACGTCGAACAGCACCCCTACGGGGCTGCCCACCGACGCGGCGTTCACCGCCGGCTTCTGGGTGTGCGCGGGCGTCGCGGTCCTGGCCGTCTTCGCGGCACTCGCCCTGCCCTCGGCGCGTCGCCGTCACGAACAGGCCGTCGCCGCCGGTGTCGACGACCTTCCGCCCGAGCCGGTCGAGCTGCACCTGCCCCACCGGCACCACTGAGCAGGCGGCTGACGGTCGCCTGATTCGCGCGGGCCGTGTCCACTCCTGGTGGGCGCGGCCCGCGCGACCTCAACCTGCTCGCGGCGCGCCCAGCCGGAGCTGCCAGCGCGCGCCCCGGCTGGTGAGCCGGACGACCGCCAGGGGCTCCACGTCCACCTGCCGGTAGGTCGCCATCGGAAGACCGAGGGCGTGTACCACCGCGACCCGGATCACCAGTGGGTGGGTGACCGCGATGACGCGTCCACCGGATTCCTGCTGCTCGTCCAGCCAGCTGCCGACCCGATCCCGCACGGCCGAGACGGACTCACCGCCGTGCGGCGCGGACTCCGGTGCGGACAGCCAGTCGTGCAGCGCCTGCGGCTGCGATTCAGCGATCTCCTCAAGCGATCGCCCGGACCAGGCCCCGTAGTCACAGTCGGCCAACGCGGTCTCGATCGCCGGCAGCAGGCCGAAGGCGTCAGCGGTCTGTCGGGCGGCCACCGCGGGGCTGGACAGGCAGGTGGCGTGCACGCCGAGGGGCCCGCGCCGGTCTGCGCCCGCCTGGGCCTGGGCGAGTGCGGCACGCAGGCCACCCTCGTCCAGGCCGTCGTCGGTGCCGAAGCGAGCCCGGCGCAGAGCGGCGGTGTGACCGTGGGCGACCAGCCGGAGGCTGGTGCCGGTCACGTGCTCGGCAGTGCGGTGGCGGCCCGGCGACGCCGCTCGTGGTGCATCAGGGCCGCGAACAGCAGGCCGATGCCGGTCCAGAGCACGACCTGGGTGCCGAGCGAGGCCAGTCGGAAACTCCACAGCAGGTTCGCCGGGAAGTCCGCCGGAACCTCCTGGAAGGACGGCATCACCACGTACGAAACTGCCGTGACCAGCAGGAACCCGCCCACGGCCGCGGCGGCGCGCAGCCACGGCGGCGCCTGGGCGCCGACCGACCGGTAGCCCAGCGAGCCGGCCCACACGGCCACCAGCCCGAGCACCACCATCAATAGGTAGGTGACGGTCCGTTGGTCGATGGTGGCCGGGTCGCCGACCGCCGGCGGATTCGCCGGATACTTGAGGAACGGCACGATCACCGCGCCGAGCAGCGCCGCGCCGGCCAGCAGCAGGCCCGACCGCCCGTCGTCGTCGCCGCGCCGCCGCCGGGACAGCAGGACGTACGCCGTGGCCAGCAGGCCACCCATCGCGGCCCCGAACAGGCCGGTGGCCAGGAACAGGCCGCCGCGCTGACCCGTCCGGCTGACCAGGGCGTCCTCGTGATCGTGCGCGCCAGTGGCGGGATCGGCGTGCGTCGCCGCCTCCTCGATCGCGATGGCCGCCTCGACGTGCGGTTCGCCGGCGACGTACGCGAACGCCCCGGCCAGCAGGCCGGCGATCAGGCCGGCGAGCAGCCCGCGGACGAGGACGGCGAGGAACGGGGGAGCGGCGGTGGTGTTCAGTGGCACGGGACGCCCAGCAGGTGCCGGCCGTCGTGCATCAGCTCGTGCAGGTACATCCCGCTGCGCGACACCGCCCCCTGGTCGAAGGCGACGAGGTACGCCAGCAGGGTGAGCACGGCAACGGTCGCAAAAGCCGTCCACAGCAGACGGGCACTGCCAGCGGGATGCACCACCGGCTGGCTGGATGCGGAGCTAGACATGAATACACGAACCTCCCCAGGGATGACGCGTCCCCATCGCAAGGCTGCGGACGACCGAGCGTCCTGGCTCGCGGCCCCCGGTTGTGGTTGGGGACCGCTCACAGTGGCGCGACCGCGCCGGATTCACACCGGCTTCCCTCGCGTCGCCGCAGATAGTGGGTCGACGGTATCGGTGCCGCCTCAGGCGGTCAACCCGGACTTCGCGCCCCGACGTGTCCGGATACTGGTACGTCAACAAGCGGACCAGCCGCAGGTGCCAGTGGATTCGTCAGACCAAAAGGCGACACTGCCGGAAGCCGGTCGTGGCGCGCGTTCCGGGGCTCAACAACAGTCTGTTACCGCTAACATGGTCAACCTGCCAGATCGACTCTGTGGCTCCGGGTTGATTCGGAGGGCTCGATCAGCGGCTGGGCGGGGTGTGCGGTGGACGAGAACGCGCCAGGACGGGTCCGGTGACGACCGGCGAGGTCGCGCGACGACCGGGCATCGTCGACGCGCACCATCACCTCTGGGTCCGGGCGCGGCACCCGCAGCCCTGGATCGATCCGCGCACCATGGCCGCGATCGACGACGACTTCACGCCGGTCGAGCTCGCCCCGGCGACCCGGGCCGCCGGGGTCACCCAGACCGTGGTCGTCCAGTCCGTCGCCGTTCGGTCGGAGACGCCCGAGCTGCTCGGCATCGCGGCCGACGATCCCCTCATCGCCGGGGTTGTCGGCTGGGTCGACCTCGCCGCCGCCGATGTCGACCGTCGCCTCGCCCGACTACGCAGGGCCCGCGGCGGCGAAAGGCTGGTCGGGATCCGCCACCTGGTCCAGTCCGAATCGGACCCGACCTATCTCGACCGTCCCGACGTGCGGTACGGCATCGCCGCGGTCGGTGCCGCCGGCCTCGCCTTCGACCTTCTCGTGCGCCATCGTCAGCTGCCGGCGGTCGCCCGGCTCGTCCGCGACCTGCCCCAGGTGCGGTTCGTCCTGGACCACCTCGGCAGGCCCCCGCTCGGGCGCGCCGATCTCGGTGACTGGCAGCGCGACCTGCGGGCGCTGGCGGCCGAGCCCAACACGACGGCGAAGCTCTCCGGCCTGGTGACCGAGGTGGACGGCGGGCCCTGGACGACGGCCGACCTGCGGCCCGCAGTCGAGCACGCTTTGGACGTGTTCGGGCCGGACCGGCTGATGTTCGGCTCGGACTGGCCGGTGTGCCTGCTCGCCACCTCGTACACCCGCTGGGTCACCGTCCTCGGTGACCTGCTGGACCCGCTGTCCGACGACGAGCGGACCGCGATCTGGCGCCAGACCGCCAGCCGGGTCTTCCGGCTGGCCCCGTCCTGAGACGGCAGTGCCTTCCCAACTGGGAACATAGCATGTTATCGATAACATGCTAACGGCGGCGGTGATGTCGATTTGGTCGGACGTATGCCTTCGACGGTGTAAGTAACGATGGCAAACATGCTCGCAAGACCTTGGCAACATACGTGAATGCGTGGCAAGGTAACGCCTGGTCGTGGGAAACATCCGACCTATCTCCAGGGGATGTGTGGCCGTCTAGCCGCACCACTGTCCGAGGGGGTCGGTCGCTCACAGGCGTTCGGCTCGTCGGCGGTTCCCCGTCGGACGCCGACGCCGCGCTTGGGGAGGTCAGGTCCGACGATGAGTAGCGCCGAGGCAACCGCCGGCACGCAGCGCGGCGAACTCAGCGACTGGTTCCGGGAACGGATCTCCCACGCCGTCTCCGAATTCACCGCCGCGACCGCGCTGGTCGTCCTGTTCATCGCCTTGACCTTCGCGAGTCCCTACTTCCTGACAGCGGACAACCTCTTCAACATCGGGGCCCAGACGGCGGTGATCGCCATCATCGCCACGGCCCAGACGATGGTCATCATCACGAAGGGCATCGACCTGTCCGTGGGGTCGGTCGCGGCGCTGGCCGGCGTGTTGGGCGCGATGGTCGTGCGCGACCTCGGCTTCTCGCTCTGGGCGGCGACGGCGGTCGCGATCGGCGTCGGCGCGCTGGCCGGGCTGTTGAACGGCCTGCTGGTGACGGTGGCCCGGATTCCGCCGTTCATCGCGACGTTGGGGACGATGTCCGTGGGTCGCGGCCTGGTCTTCATCATCACCGGAGCGGTCGGCGTCTACGGCCTGCCCCGGTCCTTCCAACTGCTCGGCAACGGGCAGATCCTCGGCATCCCGTTCGCCGTGGTGATCACCGTCCTGGTCGCAGTCGGGGTCGCCTTCCTGCTCTCCCAGACCCGCTTCGGTCAGTACACCTACGCGATGGGCTCCAATCTGGAGGCGGCCCGCCGCTCCGGCATCCGGGTCGGGCGGCACCTGACCGGGGTGTACGTGCTGGCCGGCGTGCTGGTCGGGCTGGGCGGCATGATTGCCGCGTCCCGGGTCAACTCCGGCCAGCCCAACTACGGGATCTCGCTGGAACTCGACGTCATCGCCGCCGCCGTCATCGGCGGAGCCAGTCTGTTCGGCGGGCAGGGCCGGATCGTCGGGACCATCATCGGCGCGTTCCTCATCGCCCTGGTCCGCAACGGCGCCGTCCTGCTCGACATCAGCATCCACTACCAGCAGGTGATCGTCGGCGTGATCATCTGGGCCGCCGTCTACTTCGACCAGTACCGCCGCCGGCGGCTGGAATCACGGGGTTGACATGCCATTCCGAGAGTCCGAACGAGGAAGGACACACACCATGGCACACACCACCACCAGCCGGCGGACGCGAGGACGACTCCTGCGCATGCAGGCGATCGTGGCCGCGGTCGCGGCGACCGCCCTGCTCAGCGCCTGCGGCGGGGTCGAGGTCCGTGACGGCGGCGACGGCGCGACCACTGACGCGAGCGGCCCGTTGAAGCTCGCCGTCGTACCCAAGGCGGTCGGGGCCGACTACTGGAACACGGTCAAGGCGGGCGCGGAGTGCGCCGCGCAGCGCGCTGGGGACGTCACCGTCCAGTGGGACGGGGTGACCACCGAGACCGACGTCGAGGGCCAGGTCAACCTGATCCAGAACTTCGTCACCAAGAAGGTCGACGGCATCGTCTACGCGGCGACCGACTCCAGCGCGCTGGCACCGGCGACCGACAAGGCGCTCAGCGCCAACATCCCGGTCGCCATGATCGACTCCGGCACCAGCCCGCAGCCGTCGAACGTGCCCCTCTTCGCCACCGACAACCGCGCGTCGGCGACCGAGGCGGCGAAGCTGCTCGCCACCGAACTCGGCCCCGGCAACCACGAGGTGGCGCTCGTCGAGTTCCAGCCCGGTTCGCAGACAAACACCGAGCGGGTCGACGGCTTCAAGGCCGGCCTCGCCCAGTACCCCAACCTGAAGCTGGTCGGCCAGCAGCCGAGCCGCAGTGACGTCAACGAGGCCCGACGGGTCACCGAGAACATCCTCACCGCCAACCCCAAGCTCGCCGGCGTCTTCGCGGCCAACGAGCCGAGCGTGCTCGGCGCCGCGCAGGCCATCCAGGCGGCCGGCAAGTCCGGCAAGGTGGTCATCATCGGCTGGGACGCGGCCCCGGACGAGATCGCCGGGGTGCGCAACGGCCAGATCTCGGCGCTGGTCGTGCAGAACCCGTTCAAGATGGGCTACTTCGGCGTCGACAAGATGGTCAAGCACCTTCGGGACAAGGCGCCGCTGGCGTCGGCCGACACCGGCGTCACGTTCGTCACCAAGGAGAACATCGACTCGGCGGAGATCAAGGCGGTGCTCGAGCCCAGCTGCGCCAACCCGCCGGTGCAGTGATGGGCGCGATTCCCACGGCCACCGCGGACAGCGGTCAGCAACCCACCGACGCGGAACCGCCGGTCCTCGAAGCCCGCGGCATCGTCAAGCGGTTCGGGCACGTCGAGGCGTTGCGTGGCGCCGACTTCACGGTCCGCCGAGGTGAGGTCGTCGCGCTGATCGGTGACAACGGCGCCGGCAAGAGCACCCTGATCAAGACCCTGTCCGGTGTGCACCCACCTGACGAAGGCGAGATCCGGGTCGGCGGCCGCCCGGTCCAGTTCTCCACTCCGGTCGATGCCCGACGGGCGGGGGTGGAGACGGTCTACCAGGACCTCGCCGTCGCCGACGACCTCAGCGTGGCCGCCAACCTGTATCTCGGCCGGGAGATCCTGCGCTCCGGACCACTCGGCCGGCTCGGGCTGCTGGACAAGCGCGCCATGCGCCACGGCGCCGCCGCAGCCCTCGACGAACTCGGCGTACGGATCCCCCGGGTCACCACCCCGATCGCGATGCTCTCCGGTGGGCAGCGGCAGTGCGTGGCGGTGGCCCGGGCCATCATCTGGGCGACAAACGTGGTCATCCTCGACGAGCCCACCGCGGCCCTGGGTGTGGTCCAGACCGGGCGGGTGCTCGACGTCGTTCGGCGTGCCCGTGACGCCGGCATGTCGGTGGTGCTGGTGAGCCACAACATGCCGCAGGTGCTCGAGATCGCAGACCGGGTCGAGGTCCTGCGCCTCGGTCGGCGCGCTGCCCAACTCCGCGCCGACGAGGTCACCACCGACGATCTGGTCGCGGCGATGACCGGCAGCACCAGCGTGGATCGGGACGAGCGGTGACGGCTGTCGTCCAGCGGGGCGCGCGTGATCCCGCCGGTCCGGCGACCCGGGGCGGCGTCGGTCCACCGCTGCGGCTGAGTCCACTGGGCTTCGGCGCCTCCCAGGGCGGCAATCTCTACCGGCCGACGTCGGACGAGCAGTTCGCCGCCGCGGTGGACACTGCCTGGGCAGGCGGCATCCGATATTTCGACACGGCACCGCACTACGGGCTGGGCCTGTCCGAACGGCGCCTGGGCGCCGCCCTGCGCTCCCGCCCGCGCGGCGAGTACGTGGTGTCGACGAAGGTCGGCCGACTGCTCGTGCCGTCGCCGGAGACGGCGCACCGGCGGGATCCGGAGGGGTTCGACGTTCCCGCCGATCATCGCCGGGTCTGGGACTTCAGCCGCGACGGCGTACACCGTTCGCTGGAGGCCAGCCTTCGGCGCACCGGCCTGGACCGGATCGACGTGGTGTATCTGCACGATCCGGACGAGCATTGGGAGCAGGCCGCGCACGAGGCGATCCCGGCGTTGGTTCAGCTGCGGGAGCAGGGCGTGATCGGCGCCGTCGGCGCGGGGATGAACCAGTCCGCGATGCTGGCCCGCTTCGTGGCGGAGACCGACGTGGACGTGGTGATGTGCGCCGGTCGGTACACCCTGCTGGAGCAGGGCGCGTTGACCGACCTGCTGCCCGTCGCGCAGGCCCGCCGCGTCGGTGTGGTGGTCGCCGGGGTGTACAACTCCGGGTTGCTGGCCCGGGACGTGCCGGCGACCGACGCCGTCTACGACTACCGGCAGGCGCCGGTCGAGGTGATCGACCAGGCCCGCCGGGTAGCGCGGGTCTGTCAGATGTACGGCGTCACGCTGCCCCAGGCGGCATTGGCGTTCGTCCGTCGTCACCCGGCCGTGGTCTCGACAGTGGTCGGCATGCGTGACGAGGCCCAGGTGACCGAGACCCTGCGTCGATCTGGTGTCGACGTCCCGGATCAGCTCTGGGCGGCGTTGTACGACGAGGGGCTGCTCGACGTGCAGCCGTGAGGGTCGACAGTCACGACCGGGCCGTCTCGATGCTGGTGTCGGCGTCGTCGGGTAACCCCTGCAACGACTCCTCCACGCCGATCAGGTGGTTGGCCATCCGGGTGCGCGCCCGCTCCGGGTCGCGTGCCACGAGGGCCTTCAGGATCGCCACGTGTTCGTCATGGGTCCGCAGGTCCGCGCCCTCCTCGTGCAGACTCCGCCAGAGCCGGCCACGGATGGTGCGCCCGGCGAAGGCTTCGATCAGGCCGACGAGCACCGGATTCTCGGCGTGCACCGCGATGATCCGGTGGAAGGCGATGTCGATCTCCATGATCCGCTCGTGGTCCGGCGGTGACTGGCCGATCAACCGGGCCGCCTCGTCGAGCAGGTCACCCGCCTGGGACAGGGCCTCGTCGGTGATCCTGGTCGCCGCCAGGCAGGCGGCCTCGCACTCCAGCAGACGGCGAACGGTGTGGATGTGCCGCGGGTCGCCCTGGCCCTGGAAATCCACCACGAAACCCATCGGGGCCAGCAGTTGTGGCGCGTCGAGGTTGGTGACGTAGGTGCCGTCGCCCTGGCGGATGTTGACGATGCCGAGGATCGACAGCGCCGACATCCCCTCGCGCAGGGACCCCCGCGAGACACCGAGCTGCTCGGCGAGGTCCTTCTCGATGGGCAACCGGTCCCCGGGCCTGAACTGCCCTTCGAGGATCATCCGCTTGATGCCGTTGACCACTTCGTCAGTGCGAGACATGATTCCCCTAGCGGCCGGCGGGGGTGGCCTTCCCACCCGCGATCACGTACGCCGACTCCGGAGATGACACGGTAGTCGGGTCTGTCGCCGCCCAGTAGTGGCCGTCGGGGAACCGGTAGAGCGCGACCGACTCGTGACGCATCCGGGTGGAGTAGCCGGGCTGGCTGGGCAGGACGTATCCGCTGCCGGAGCCGGTGTCCCGGATGATGCAGGGATCGGTGAAGTGCTCGTGCAGGTGGTCGACGAACTCGGTGACCCGGTTGGTGAGGTCCCCCGAGATCGCGACGTAGTCGAGCACCGACACGTGTTGGACCATCTCGCACAGCCCCACACCGCCGGCGTGCGGGCACACCGGGACGTTGAACTTCGCGGCGAGCAGCAGCACGGCGACGATCTCGTTGATGCTGGCCAACCGGCCGGTGTCGAGCTGGCAGAAGTCGATGGCCTCGGCTTGGAACAGCTGCTTGAACATCACCCGGTTGTGGCAGTGTTCGCCGGTGGCGACGCCGATCGGTGCGACGGCGCGACGGACGGCCGCGTGGCCCAGGATGTCGTCGGGGCTGGTCGGCTCCTCGATCCACAGTGGCTTGAACTGGGCGAGGGCGGTGACCCACTCGATGGCCTGGCCGACGTCCCACACCTGGTTGGCGTCGATCATGAGGTTGCGATCCGGCCCGAGGATCTCCCGCGCGATCGCGCACCGGCGAATGTCGTCGTCGAGGTTGGCACCCACCTTGAGCTTGACGTAGCCGTAGCCGGTGTCCACCGCCTCCTGACAGAGCCGGCGCAGCTTGTCGTCGCCGTAGCCGAGCCAACCCGCTGAGGTGGTGTAGGCGGGGTAGCCGGTCCGGTCGAGCTCGGCGAGGCGGGCGGCCTTCGTGCCCTCCTTGGCCCGCAGGATGGTGAGTGCCTCGTCCCGGGTCAGCGCGTCGGACAGGTAGCGCAGGTCCGCGATGTCGACGAGTTGCTCGGGGGACATGTCGACGAGCAGCCGCCACAGCGGCTTGTCGGCGACCCGGGCGACCAGGTCCCACGACGCGTTCAGCACGGCCGCCAGGGAGAGGTGGACGACGCCCTTCTCCGGACCGAGCCAGCGCAGTTGCGAGTCGGAGGTGAGGAGGCGGTAGACCGCGCCCATGTCCGCTGCCATCGTCGCCACGTCCAGGCCCACGAGGCGCTGTGCCTGGTGGACCGCCGCCGCCGCGACGATGTCGTTGCCTCGGCCGATGGTGAAGGTCAGGCCGTGCCCCGCGAGTGGCGCGCCCACGCCGTCGACGCCGTCGGTGTGCAGGACGACGTAGGCCGCCGAGTAGTCGCCGTCCTTGTTCATGGCGTCTGACCCGTCAGCGGTCAGGGAGGTGGGGAAGCGGACGTCTTCGACGGTGACGGCGGTGATCTGCGGCATGCGCTCCTCGCCCGGCTAGGCTAAAGATCAGATGATCACTGGGAGTATACGGAGGGCCGCTCCGGCACGTCAACGATGTCGATCATCGCAGGCCCGCAGACATATGATGTTTGCCCGCCGCGTTGATCCGCCTTGCCGCCCATCGGGCCGGTTGGTGGGCGAAGGTGACGGGAGTGGCGGTCCGTGGAGATTGGACGTTCCATCCCACCACGGCGCATTGGCGGCGACGCATGAGTACGGCTTGCGCCACCCTGGCCTCGATACGTCAAATCTCTGTCGACTGTCGACACCGGCGCGGAGTGCCCGTCTCCGGTGCCCGGCGTCGATCGGCGTGGCATGGCCGGCCGGGGTGGTGACGGTGGTCACCGAGTCGGCGCCGACACGCCCGAGAACGACATGTGGGGTGTGACAACGGCTGCGTCCCTATATATGGTGTCGAGCGCAGCTGGTTCGGCCGCTCATCCGGCGCGGTCGAGGCAACAGGGAACCCGGTGGAAATCCGGGACTGTCCCGCAGCGGTGAGTGGGAACGACCGCCGTCAACAGCACTGGGCCACCAACCGGCCTGGGAAGCGACGGCCAGTAGGAGACCGGCGAATCCGGTCGTGCCCGCGAGTCCGAAGACCTGCCAGCGCGCCGCGTACCCGCACCGGGTGGGCGGCGGTCCGAAGCCGCGTGGGACGGCTGACGCCCCCTGACCCACGCCGGGCTGGCGTGGCGTCCGTCGGTGTCTGCCTCCTCGCGTCCGGGCCACCAGGTCTCGAACTCCGAGGAGCGAGTGGTGACAGTCACCGAGGTAGTCCCGGCCAGCGGCGACGCGACAGTGCGGCGCACGCCGATGCAGGTCCGCAAGCGCGACGGCGGCACCGAACCCGTGGACGTGAACAAGATCGTCCGAGCGGTCGAGCGATGGGCCGACGACCTGACCGACGTCGACCCGATGCGGGTGGCCACCCGCACCATCAGCGGCCTCTACGACGGCGCGACCACAGCCGAGCTGGACCGGCTGTCCATCCAGACCGCCGCCGAGATGATCGGTGAGGAGCCGCAGTACTCGCGCCTCGCCGCGCGGCTGCTGGCCGGCTACGTCGACAAGGAGGCGCGTCGACAGGGCATCACCTCGTTCAGCGCGGCGATCCGGGTCGGCCACGCCGAGGGCCTGATCGGTGACGACACCGCCGCGTTCGTCGCCGCGCACGCCGCGACGCTCGACCACGCCATCGACCCGGACGGCGACCGCCGGTTCGAGTACTTCGGCCTGCGCACCGTGTACGACCGCTACCTGCTGCGCCACCCCACCAGCCGACTGGTGCTGGAGACCCCGCAGTACTGGCTGCTGCGGGTGGCCTGCGGCCTGTCCCGGACGGCCGACGAGGCGGTCGACTTCTACCGGCTGATGTCCAGCCTGGCCTACCTGCCCAGCTCACCGACCTTGTTCAACTCCGGGACCCGGCACACCCAGATGTCCTCCTGCTACCTGGTCGACTCCCCGCTCGACGAGCTGGACTCGATCTACCAGCGGTACGCCCAGGTCGCCAACCTGTCCAAGTTCGCCGGTGGCATCGGCATCGCGTACTCCCGGGTCCGCTCCCGGGGCGCGCTGATCCGGGGCACGAACGGGCAGTCCAACGGGATCGTGCCGTGGCTGCGCACGCTGGACGCGAGCGTCGCCGCGGTGAACCAGGGTGGCCGGCGCAAGGGCGCGGCCTGCGTCTACCTGGAGCCGTGGCACCCGGACATCGAGGAGTTCCTGCAACTGCGGGACAACACCGGCGAGGACGCCCGGCGCACCCACAACCTCAACCTGGCCAACTGGATCCCGGACGAGTTCATGCGCCGGGTCGAGGCCGACGAGCTGTGGTCGCTGTTCGACCCGCACGAGGTGCCCGAGCTGCCCGACCTGTGGGGGGAGCGGTTCGACGCCGCGTACCGGGAGGCCGAGGCGCAGGGTCGCTACGTGCGGCAGGTCCCGGCACGGGAGCTGTACGGGAAGATGATGCGCACCCTGGCCCAGACCGGCAACGGGTGGATGACCTTCAAGGACGCGTCGAACCGGCTGTGCAACCAGACCGCCGAGCCGGGCAACGTGGTGCACCTGTCGAACCTCTGCACCGAGATCGTCGAGGTGTCCAGTGACACCGAGACCGCCGTGTGCAACCTCGGCTCGGTGAACCTCGCCGCCCACCTCACCGACGGCGGCATCGACTGGGAGCGACTGCGCGCCACGGTGCGGACCGCTGTGACCTTCCTCGACCGGGTCATCGACATCAACTACTACCCGACCGCGCAGGCGGCGGCGAGCAACCCCCGCTGGCGGCCGGTCGGGCTCGGGCTGATGGGCCTCCAGGACGTCTTCTTCGCGCTGCGGCTGCCGTTCGACTCGCCGGCCGCACGGGAGCTGTCCACCCGGGTCAGCGAGGAGCTGTACCTGACCGCGCTG
Organism: Micromonospora sp. NPDC051227; assembly: GCF_044455385.1. Classification (NCBI taxonomy): domain Bacteria; kingdom Bacillati; phylum Actinomycetota; class Actinomycetes; order Micromonosporales; family Micromonosporaceae; genus Micromonospora; species Micromonospora sp. NPDC051227. The sequence continues at coordinate 55,972 of NZ_JBITET010000021.1, read as the reverse complement.
GAGACTTCCACCGACCTGGCGCGCGACTTCGGCGCGCATCCGGCGTACCCGCAGACCCGGGCCGCGCGGGGCCAGCTCCAGCCCGACCTGTGGGGAGTCGAGGGTACGCAGACCGCGCGGTGGGACGCGCTGCGCGGGCGGGTCGAGGCGTACGGGCTGCGCAACTCGTTGCTGGTGGCGGTCGCGCCGACAGCGACCATCGCCTCGATCGCCGGGTGCTACGAGTGCATTGAGCCGCAGGTGTCCAACCTGTTCAAGCGCGAGACCCTGTCGGGGGAGTTCCTCCAGGTCAACACCGCTCTGGTACGCGAGCTGAAGGCCCGCGGTCTGTGGACCGAGCGGATCCGGTCGGCGATCAGGCGGGCGGAGGGGTCGGTGCAGGACATCGCCGAGCTGCCGGCCGGCGTACGGGAGCTGTTCCGCACCGCGTGGGAGCTGCCGCAGCGGGCGCTGATCGACCTGGCCGCCGCCCGCGCCCCGTTCATCGACCAGTCCCAGTCGCTGAACCTGTTCCTGGCCGCGCCGACCATCGGCAAGCTCTCCTCGATGTACCTGTACGCCTGGAAGGCCGGGCTGAAGACCACCTACTACCTGCGCTCGCGCCCCGCGACGCGGATCCAGCAGGCCACCGTCAGCGCTGTCGCACCCGTCGTCGTCGACGCGGAGGCCCTGGCCTGCTCGCTGGAGAACCCCGAGTCGTGCGAGGCCTGCCAGTGACGTCCGTCGACAGCGCCACCACCACCGACGCCAGCACCACCGACACGAGGACCACGCACATGCTGCTCGACCCCGGGATGGACCTGACTCTCCGCCCGATGCGCTACCCGCACTTCTTCGACCGGTTCCGCGACGCGATCCGCAACACCTGGACGGTCGAGGAGGTCGACCTGCACGCCGACCTCGCCGACCTGGACAAGCTGTCGCCGGCCGAACGGCACCTGGTCAGCCGCCTCGTGGCGTTCTTCGCCACCGGCGACACGATCGTCGCCAACAACCTGGTGCTCAACCTCTACCAGCACGTCAACAGCCCGGAGGGCCGCCTCTACCTGTCCCGGCAGCTGTTCGAGGAGGCCGTGCACGTCCAGTTCTATCTCAACCTGCTCGACACGTACGTGCCCGACGAGACCGAGCGCTTCGAGGCCTTCGCCGCCATCGAGAACATCCCCTCGATCCGTCGCAAGGCCGAGTTCTGCTTCCGCTGGATCGACTCCCTCAACGACCTGCGGGAGCTGCGGTCCCGCGAGGACCGGCGGACGTTCCTGCTCAACCTGATCTGCTTCGCCGCCTGCATCGAGGGGTTGTTCTTCTACGGCGCGTTCGCGTACGTCTACTTCCTGCGCTCCCGCGGCCTGCTGCACGGCCTCGCCTCGGGCACCAACTGGGTGTTCCGCGACGAGTCCATGCACATGGCGTTCGCGTTCGACGTCGTCGACACCGTCCGCGCCGAGGAGCCGGACCTGTTCGACGACGACCTCGCCGACCAGGTTCGCCGGATGCTCACCGAGGCGGTCGAGTGTGAGGTGCAGTTCGCCGAGGACCTGTTGGGCCATGGTGTGCCCGGTCTGACGTTGACCGACATGCGGGAGTACCTCCAGCACGTCGCCGACCGCCGCCTCGCCCAGCTCGGCATCGCCCCGCACTACGGGTCGAGCAACCCGTTCGGCTTCATGGAGTTGCAGGACGTCCAGGAGCTGTCCAACTTCTTCGAGCGGCGGGTGTCGGCGTACCAGGTCGGGGTGACCGGCGCCGTCGCCTTCGATGACGACTTCTAGCCCTGGGCACACGACGCGCCGATCAGCCTCGTCACCGGCGCGCCCGCGCGGGGCTGTTGCGCCAGCTGACCACCGGTACGACGGTGCCCGCCGCCCTCGCGGTCGGCGGGCGCCGTCACCGTCGGCTGGCGCAGGCCACGCAGGTACGCGCGGACGGGCGGGCGACGAGCCGCTCGGCGGGAATCGGCCGGGCGCACCGCTCGCACACGCCGTAGCTGCCGTCGTCGACCCGTCGCAGCGCGACGTCCAGCTCGGCCAGGCGTCGGCGGGTGGCGTCCAGGACGGCGGTGAGCTGCGCGCGTTCGAAGGCGATCGTGCTGCCCTCAGGGTCGTGCTCGTCATCGGCGTTGGACGACCGGGACGCCTCGAAAAGGCTCTGGAGGTCGCCGTCCAGGGCGGTGGCCTGGATTTCGGTCTGCTCGCGCAGTCGCAGCAACTCTTCGCGGACGGCGCTGGAATCCCTGTTCATGGCCGTTCCACAGTACCTGGGGGATGACGGCGGTCACATCACTGGCATTCCGAGACGACTGGTCATATCGTGGTGTCTGCCAGTCAGCCGCAACCCCCGGGCGAGAGGAGTGCCACGAGATGCCACGAACGAAGTCGCCGGCCTCCGCCGGGACCCGGCAACGGTTGTCCGACGCGGCGTTGGACCTGTTCCACCTGCGGGGCTACAACGGGACGAGCGTCCAGGACATCGTCGCCGCTGCCGGGGCGCCGAAGGGCACCTTCTACAACCACTTCGCCAGCAAAGAGGACCTCGCCCTCGACTCGGTGGCGAGATACTCCGCGGCGATGGGGCTGGAGATGCTCGACGAGAAGCAGGGCGGCACCCCGCTTGAGCGGATCACCGGTCATCTGGGATACATCACGGGCCTCGGCGACACCATGGGTGATCGCGGATGCCTGCTCGGCAACTTCGCCACCGAGATCCCGGCGCACAGCGATGTCCTGCGCAACGCCGTCGACGCCGGCTTCGGCCGCTGGGTCGCCGCCCTCGCCACGGCGATCGAGCAAGCGCGGGCTGCTGGTGAACTGCACGGCGACGAACCCGCCACTGATCTCGCCGGCTTCGTCGTCTCCAGCTACGAGGGCGCGGCAGCGCGGGCGAAGGCATCCGGTGACCCAGCCGCCCTCCGGGAGTTCTTCACGATCACCACGACCCGGATCCTCACCTGATCCGCGTCCGATCCCCTCGGTAACAGTCCGTGTCGTGCCATCCGACGCGGCGCGTAGCCAATCCAAGACGACCGGTCGTACGCCCTCGGCCGGGATAGCAGCACCTGCATTGAGGAGTGAGACATGAGCACGTACCTGATCAATCACCTGCGTATCCCGGGCGGAGTGCCGACCGAGGAGTCCCTGCGTTACCTGGAGCAGGTGCAGGCCACCACCGAGGCGTACGGCGCCAAGTGGCTCGTCCTGGATGCCCAGGTGCAGGTCCTCGAGGGCAGCTGGCCCGGTTCGGTCGTGCTGATCGAGTTCCCGGACGCGGAGACCGCCATGACCTGGTACAACTCGACCGAGTACCAGGCGATCCTGGCGCTACGCGTCGATCACACCATCAACGACCTGGTCCTGGTGGACTCGGTCGGCCCGGACTTCACGGTGGCCGGCTACGCGCGTCAGATCCGGACCCTGCTCGGCCAGTGACCAGCCCTCGCTGACCTGCCGCACCGCGATCCCCGCGCACGCCGCGCCGTGCGCGGGGATCGGCTACATGAAGTTGCGGGTGTGCAGGGCGGAGAGCGCCGCCGCCTCGTCGGGCCGGAAACCCAGGCGGACCAGGCGGCGCTGACGGCCCTGATCCATCGCGTGTTGCAGAGCCTGCACCCGGTCGAAGCCGGCGGACACGTCGTCCGGATGCCAACCACCCGCCGCGAGCAGCACCAGCGCGTCGAAGACGTCCGCGTTGAGGCCCGCCGTGTCGGCCAGCGCGTCGTGGCGGCGGTGGATGGCCGCCCGCAGTCGGTCCCGCAGCAGCGGATCCAGCTGCGCCTGATGTTCCAGGTGTGCCATGCCGAATACCACGTGCCGGCGCTCGTCCTGCATGGCGAGCCAGCAGATCCGGCGGGTCACCGGGTCCGGGGCGTTCTCGTGCAGGAACGAGAGCAGGTCGACGAAGCTGCCCTCGCCGAGCACGGAGAGCAGGAACGACGCCAACGCGAAGTCCGACTCCGCGACGAGGGTGAACAGCGACTGCCGACCGCCAGCGGATGACGTGCCCATCTCGGCGCCCCGCAGCAGTGCCCGTCGGCTGAAGACCTCCATGTGCCGGGCCTCGTCGGCCATCTGCACGGCGAGCAGCTGCACCACCTCCCGAAAGTGCGGATGGATGCGCCCCACGAACCGGGCCGGCACGACGAGGGCGGCCTGCTCGTTCTCGACCAGGTAGGTCATCACCTGCACCACCGCCGCCTCGACGTCGGCCGGCAGGGCGAACGGGTCGTTCCACGGCACCGCGGCCTGCGGGTCCCACTGTCGGGCGGCAGCCTGCGCGTACAGGTGGGGGGCGATGTCGGCCCAGACCAGGTCGCGGTCGTCCAGGTCGAACCGCGCCTCCGGACCACCGGCTTCGAGGAGCGCACCCCGGGCGCCGAGACCCCACCGCGCGGGTGGACGGCTGCTGAGCGCCGACGGCAGGGCCGGCCCGGCCCGCTCCGCGCCGAACCAGCGGTCGTCATCCGTCGACCCCCGGACCACCACCGCCACCAGCTCGTTCGCCTCGCCCCGATCCGGCCATTCGACCCGATGACCCCGGCCACGACACCACGCGGGCAGGTGTACGCGCAGCGCCGGGTCGCGCCCGGAGACCGCCAACCGGCCGCCGGGCGGCAACCCGGCCAGGGCGCGCTGCACGAGCAGGTGTGCGCCCCGGGCGAACCCCAGGTCACCCAGGTCGACCTCGGCGACCGGTGCCGTGCTCACGGCCGGTAGTCCGTGGCCGTCACCCGCCCGTCGGGGGAGTAGAAGCCGCTGGCGTCGACCGCGTCGGCGAGGGCGTCATACCCCGTGGTGCGGCCCTCCCGCCAGGCCGTCAGCCCCTCCAGGTCGAGCAGCGGACGCACCTGCGGATCGGCGTACGACATGCCGAGCAGCAGCGCGCCGAAGAGCCGGACCCCGTCGGACTCCGGCGCGCGGACCGTCATGTTGCAGTGGTCGTAGCGTGCGGTCTGCGCCACGATCCGGGCGCCCTCGGGCGGTAACGTGCCCTCCTGGACGAACGCCAGGTGGTTGGCGTCGATCATGCAGGCGGCGTCGACCTCCCCGGCCACCAGGGCGCGGGCCGCGTCGCGCTCGCCGCCGATGTGGTCGCCGTGCAGGCCGACACCCACGTCGAAGCGGCGTACGTCGACAGTGACCCCGGCCGCCGCGAGGTGACCCAGGGGAATCAGCGTCGCCTGTGGACTGTCCACCGCCCCGACGGCGACCATCCGTCCGGCGAGGCCGGCGAGCTGGCGCACCGGCGAGTCCGCGCGGACCACCACGATCGAGGTGAGGTCCTGGTCGGTGTCGCGCATGGTGAGCGCGCGTACGGCCGTGCCGTTGGCGGCCGCCAGACGCTCAGCCCGCAGCCAGGCCAGGGGAGAGTTCCAGGCCGCGTCGATCCGCCCGGCGACGAGGTCCTCGACCTGTCGTTCGTAGTGGGAGTAGAGGACGAAGTCGAAGTCCAGGCCCCGCCCGCGCAGCCAGGTGCGGAAGCCCTCCCAGATGGTCACCACCTTCGGGTCGTACGCGACCGCGCCCATCAGTACGGTTGGCGCGGGCATCAGCGGTTGGCCTCGTCGAGCAGCGGCAGCCCGGTGACGAGCCGCCCGACGAAGTCGTGCAGCGCGTCGGTGGTCGGTGCCATCACCCGGGCCGCGCGGGCGTCCCGGAAACGGCGCTCAAGGCCCAACTCCTTGCGGAAGGCGCTGCCGCCGCAGAGCTGCATCGCGCCATCGGTCACCTCGGCGACGGTCTCGCCGGCCAGCGCCTTGACCTGGAGCACCCGCAGCATGGCGTCGTCGCGACCGGTCTCCAGTGCGGTGAGCGTGTCGCCCAGGAAGGCGCGCAGCGCATCGGTGCGAATCATCAGCCGGGCGAGGTCGCGTCGGGTGACGGGCGCGTCGCGCAGGGCGGCGCCGGTGTTCGCGAGCGTGGTCCTGGTGAGGTGTCGGCCCGCCTCGGCCACCGCGCTGTCGGCGAGACCGAGGCAGAAGGCGGCGTTGAGCACCAGGAACGAGGGCAGGACCGCACCGAGCGCGGTGTCGAGCCCGGCCCCGTCGGCCGCCATCCTCGCCGTAGCCGGAACCCGGAGCCCGTCGGCGGTCATCGGGCGGGAGCCGTTGCCCCGCAGACCCAGCCCGTCGAAGTCGCCGGTCACGCTCAGCCCGGCCCTGTCGGCCGGCACCAGCCACAGCGTCATCGGGCCGGCGTCGCGGGTCAGCGGAAGGCTCGACCAGACGTAGCTGTTGGCCTCACCGGCCGAGGTGACCCAGCTCTTACCCGCGTCGAGGCGGACGGTGTCGTCGTCGTCGGCGGCTGTGGCGGTGCCGGTCGGCGACCAGAAGTGGCTGCGCGAGCCGTACTCGGAGAACGCCAACGTGGTGAGGTGATTCCCGGCGGCGATGGCGGCGCGGACGTCGTGCGGGCCGTGCGCCTCGATGACGGCGGTCGCCGCGTAGTGCATGAGCACCACCATCGCGGTGGACCCGCACTCGGCGGCCAGCCGCTCGATCACCTCGGCGACCGTCCGCATGCCGTGGCCGGCGCCGCCGACCTCGGTCGAGGAGGCCAGGCCGAGCAGGCCGGCTGCGGCGAGGGCGTCGACACCCGGACGGGGGAAGGCCCCGTCCCGGTCGACGATCGGCGCCTGCGGGCGGATCACATCGTCGATCACCGTGCCGAGCGTGTCCGTGGGATCGGTGGCGGTCTGGGCACTGTCGACACTGGTCGTCATGCTCGGGAACCCCTCAAGGCAGGCCGATGGGACCGCCGCCGACACTATCCGAACCCGTAGACGCAGCGCGAGCGTCGGATCACCGTCTGGCGCGGGCGTTGTCCCGGTGGGGTCGGCTGTGCCCGTCGTCCCGGTCGATGCGCAGCTCGCGCTCCAACTCGGTGATGACCGCCCGTAGGTCGTCCAGCCGTTGGGTGAGCGCGATCCGGTCCACCTCGTCCGGTACGCCGTCGCCGTCCTCGTCGTACCCGGGAGCCAGTCGTTCGGTCATCTCCAACCGGCGGGCCTCCTCCATGGAGTTCACGATGACCGCGATGAGGATGTTGAGCAGCAGGTTGACGGTGATGACCACGTAGCTGACGTAGTAGAGCAGCGTCCATGGTGAGATCGCCATGCCCTGCTCGATGAGGTCCGGCAGCGTCTCCAGCGACAACAGCACGAACAACGTCAGTAGCGATCGGCCGATGTCGCCGTACTCCTCCGGATACCTGTTGCCGAAGATCAGCCAGCCGGCCATGCCGTACACGTAGAGCGTCACCACGGCCAGGGCGAGGAACCCGGTGACGCCCGGCAGGCTGCGCCACAGCGCGGAGACGATGGTCCGCAGACCCGGTGAGAACCGGACCAGGCGGACCATGCGGGCGACCCGGACGACCCGCAGCAGCGCCGGGTCGCCGTGCAGGCCCGGGATGAAGATCGCCGCGATCACCACGAAGTCGAAGACGTTCCAGCCGTGCCGGAAGAAGTCCTGTGGGCGCCTGCCGTAGGCGGCCAGCCGGACGGCGATCTCGACGACGAAGACGGCCCGGAAGAACAGCTCCAGCGCGTGCAGCGCGGTGCCCGCCGGGCTCAGATCGTCGTACGTCTCCAGGCCGAGAACGATGCCGTTGGCGAGGATGACCACGACGATGGCGATCTCGAAGGGCCGTGACCGGGCGAGCCGGTCGCAACGGTCGGTCCAACCCGAGCGATGCGGCGGCAGTGTGGACGGACCACCCCGCTGGGCGGGCACCGGTGCGTCACTCACCAGTCGGCCGGCTCGATGAGGCGCGCCGGGGCCGGGGCCCACCTCCGGCCGTCGTCGTGGCGGTGCGGCTGGTGTGCGGGCATGCCCACCAGCCTATCCAAGATCAACGACGCTGCGCGACCACGCCGTCCGTGCAGCGTGACTCGTTAGCTGCGCGTCGGCGTGACACCGAAGGGCTGGCCGTGGTGTCGATGCGCGCCGTGGCCGCCGCGCTCGGCACCGGTGCCGATCCCTCTACCGCTACCTGTCGTCCCGCGACGACCTGCTGGACCTGATGACCGACCGGGCCGTGGGGGAGCTGCGCCGAGTCGACCGAGGCGGGCTGACCGCCTCGGCGTACCGGTGGGGTCTGCCGTTCTTCGAACGTCGCCGGCTCGTCGGCGGCGGAAGCGGGACGCGGGAGCGCCCGCACCCGACGTCACGTCGGGGTGGTGAGATATCGACGGTAACCGAGAGCGGACTGCGCGAACCCGATGGACGCGTAGAACCGGTGGGCGTCGGTACGCGCGGCGTTCGACACAAGTTGGACCTTGTAGCAACCGGCCGCCGTCGCCTCGTCGAGCGCCGCCAGCATGAGGGCCCGGGCGACTCCACGACGGCGCCAGCCGGGCGCGACCACCACGTTCTCCACCACCATGTACGGTCGCGCGCCATGGGTGAGGTTGGGGGCGACGAGGGTGTCCAGGGTGCCCACGAAGGTGTCCCCGGCGACGGCCAGCAGGAGGCGGCGGCCGGCTTGGGCGTGCAGGTCGCGCCAGGCGGTGGCGAGCCGGGCGGTGTCCGGCCGTGTGTCGTCGGGAGCGAGTTGCCACAGCACGTCGAAGACCAACTCGGGGTCGTCCTGCGCCACGGCGGCGCGGACGACGAAGTCGCCGCCGCTCACCGGGCCGACGCCGGAGTGTCCAGGTCGGACCGCACGGCGTGCCGACATGGCGACCCGACGGGCCGGGAGAGCTGCTCATCGACGTGCCTCACCATGCCGTCGAGGATACGTGTGCGGCTTCAGCGCGTGGCGGGCGGCGGCGACCGGTGCCCCGCCGCCCGCTTCGGCGATGAACCCGGTCAGGCCCGCGCGGCCCGGATGGCGTCGCGCAGGGGGGTGCTCGGCCGGCCGAGCAACCGGCTGAGGTCGTCGCTGTCGGTTGCCAGCTCGCCATTGGCGATCGAGTGGTCGAGCGCGGCGACGAAGCCGGCGGTGCCCGCGTCCAGGCCGACGTTCTCCAGGGCCGAGGCCAGCTCGGCGGCGGACATGTCCTGGTGGACGACGGCGGTGCCGGTCACCTCGGTGACGGCCTCGGCCAGCTCGTCGAAGGTGAACGCGGTGCCGCCCAGTTCGTAGACGGCGTTGCCGTCCTCCTCCCGGGTCAGCGTGGCCACTGCCGCCCCCGCGTAGTCGGCCCGGGTCGCGGCGGAGATCTTGCTGCCGCCGGTGGCGCCGAGGATCGTGCCGGACCCCAGGTACTGCGGGAGCTGGTCGGTGTAGTTCTCGGTGTACCAGCTGTTGCGCAGCACGGTGTAGGTCAGACCGGACGCGGCGAGGACCTCCTCGGTGGCCTTGTGCTCCGGGGCGAGCGGGTTGGCGGTGGTGTCGGCCTTCAGGATGCTGGTGTAGACGAGACGCTCCACCCCGGCGAGCCTGGCGGCGTCGATGACCGCGGTGTGCTGCGCGACGCGCTGACCGGGAGCGTCACCGGAGATGAGCAGCAGGCGGCGTACGCCGGCCACGGCGCCGGGCAGCGTCGACGGGTCGTCGTAGCTGGCCTTACGGATCTCGACCCCGCGCGCGGCCAGGTCGGCGGCCTTCTCCGGGCTGCGGACGATGGCGGCGATCTCGGCGGCCGGTACGCCGCTGTCGAGCAACTGCTCGATCACCAGGCGGCCCAGCCGGCCGGTGGCGCCGGTGACGGCATAGGTGGGCATGGGAACCTCCGGAGGGTAGGGGCAGATCAGTAAGCACTTACGAATCTACAGCACTAACGGAAAGGCGGCATGAGATAGGCTGGTGAGGTGAGCGACATGCCGGCCCAGGACCGGGCGGGGCCTACCCAGGAATTCGTCAGCGATGTCTTCGCGCGGGGTTGCACCTCCCGTGCGGCCTTCGAGGACGTCACCTCGAAGTGGGCATCGCTGGCCCTGTTGGCGCTCGGCGAGGGCCGCTACCGGTTCAACGCGCTGCGTCGCCGCATCGACGGGGTCAGCGAGCGGATGCTCTCCCAGACCCTGCAGACCCTCGAACGCGACGGAATGCTCACCCGCGAGGTGCTCACCGCGATCCCACCGCGCGTCGAATACTCGCTGACCCCGCTCGGCGCCCGGGTCGCCGAGCAACTGCGTGGCCTCGCCGATCTGCTGGAGGCCTCGGTGCCCGAGTTGCAGACCGCCCGCGACAGCCGCGAGCGCGACCGGGGCTAGGACGATCCCGCGCCGACTTCGCGTCGCGCCACGACCGTCCGGGGGCTCTGGCGGATTCGCTGGGTCGCCACGACGCATCCCAGCACCACCAGCGCCGCCGCGATCGAGATGGGGGAAACCACCTCGCCGAGCAGCAGCGCCGACCACCCCAGGGTCAGCACCGGCTGGGCGAGTTGGACCTGGCCCACCTGCGCTATGCCGCCCCGGGCCAGGCCCGCGTACCAGGCGAAGAAGCCCAGGAACATCGAGACCCCGGTGAGATAGCCGAACGCCGACCAGCCGAGAGCGTCGGCCCGGGGCGGACTGGCGGCGGCGGCAACGGCCGTGACGGGAACGGTGATGGGCAGCGAGAGCAGCAACGCCCAGCAGATCGTGCGAGCGCCGCCCAACTCGCGGGCGAGCGCGCCGCCCTCGGCGTAGCCAAGGCCGCAGAGCACGACCGCCGCGAGCAGGAACAGGTCGGGCACTGTGAGGGCCCCGCCTACCGCGCCGCTGGCGCCGAGAAAGGCGAGCACCGCCAGCAGTCCGCCAGCGCTCACGATCCAGAACAGCGGCGGCGGGCGTTCGCCGGCCCGCAGCACCGCGAACACGGCCGTCATCGCGGGCAGCGCGGCGATGACGACCGCGCCGTGCGCGGAGGTCTGGGTGAGAAGCGCCAGCGAGGTGAACAAGGGAAAGCCGACGATGACTCCGAGGGCGACGATCGGCAGCCGTTGCCACTGACCGCGGGTAGGGCGCGGTGCGCCGGTGAGACGCAGGTACGCCCACGCCAGCAGCCCCGCGCCGACAGCCCGGCCGAAGGCGACGAACCACGGGTCGAGCTGCTGCACGACGATGCGGGTGGCTGGAAGCGACAGGCTGAAGCCGAGCACGCCCAGGGCGCCGAGGCCGAGCCCGAAGATCCGATCCGCTGTTACAGTGGTTCTGGCAGTAGCGCTACTCTTGTCCCTCATGGAGAACGGTAACGCAGCCCAACGCGTTATCCAAGATCTGCGGAGTCTCGCGGCCGCCGTCGGTCCCGGTGCCCGGCTGCCCTCGGTACGCGAGTTGACCGCACGACATCAGGCCTCGCCGGTCACCGTCGCCGAGGCGATCCGTCAGTTGGCGGCTGAGGGGCTGATCGAGGCACGACCCGGCCGAGGCACCTTTGTGGCCACTCCACCGGACGAGCCGGGCGTACCCGACCTGTCCTGGCAGACCGTCGCGCTCGGGTCCCGCCGGTTCGGTCAGGATGAGATGCAGGCGCTGTTGGCGCTGACGCCCGCCGGAACGATCCCGCTGTCCGGTGGCTACCTCCACGCCGACCTACAGCCTGCCGCCGCGCTCGGCGCCGCCCTCACCCGAGCCGCCCGCCAACCCGCGAGCTGGCAGCGTGGGCCCGTCGAGGGTCGCGCGGACCTGCGCGCCTGGTTCGCCCGCGAGGCCGGGGCGGGGCTGCACGCCGAGGACATGGTGATCTGCCCCGGTGGGCAGGCCGCCCTGTCGTCCGCGTTGCGGGCGCTCACCGCGCCCGGCGATGCCCTGCTCGTCGAGTCGCCGACCTACCTGGGTGCGTTGGCCGCGGCCCGCGCGGCCGGGCTGCGGGTGGTGCCGGTGCCGGCTGACGCCGACGGGGTACGGCCCGACCAACTCGCCGCCGCGTTCGCCCGCACCGACGCCCGGCTCTTCTACTGCCAGCCCCTGTACGCCAACCCGCACGGCGCGACGCTGGCGGAGCACCGCCGGGCGCAGGTCGCCGAGGTCGTACGCGACGCCGGGGCGTTCCTGATCGAGGACGACTACGCCCGTGACCTCACCATCGACGATCCGGCCCCGCCACCACTGGCCAGTAATGATCCCGACGGTCATGTCATCTACCTGCGCTCGCTGACCAAGTCGACCGCTCCCGGGCTGCGCGTCGCCGCCATCGGAGCCCGTGGCCCGGCCGGGGCGCGACTGCGTGCTGCCCGGCTGCTCGACGACTTCTTCGTCGCCGGACCACTGCAACAGGCGGCGATCGACTTCCTCACCTCTCCGGCGTGGTCGCGGCATCGCCGGGCACTGCGCACGGCCCTCCGGACACGCCGCGACGCGTTGCTGACCGCACTACGCCGGCATCTGCCAAGCCTTGCTCCACAGTCGATCCCACGTGGGGGCATGCACCTCTGGGTGCGCCTCGCCGCCGGCACCGACGACGCGGCACTGGCCGCTGCCGCGGCGGCCGAAGGCGTCGCCGTCTTCCCGGGCCGGCCCTGGCACGCGGCCGAACCCCCGGCCCCGCACCTACGCCTCACCTACGCGGCAGCCGCACCCGAGCTCATGGACGAGGCCGTTCGACGCCTCGCCCGCGTCCTCCGTTGAACACACCGGCGCCTGACTGGTTGGCGTCCTGCGCGCGGGTCTCAGGTGTTCAGCGTCTCGCGCGGCGGCACACCGAAGCTGGCGTGGTATCGCGCGGTGAACCTGCTGTGGCTGGCGAATCCCCACCGACTGGCGATCGCCGAGACCGTCTCCTGGCGCGGGTCGGCGCGGACCAGGTCGTGGTGCGCCCGGACGAGGCGGACCCGACGCAGGTAGGCCATCGGGGTGGTGCCGAGGTGACGGCGGAAGGCGAGCTGCACCGCCCGGAGGGAGACGCCGGCGGCGCCGGCGATGTCGGCCGCGCTGATGTCCCGGTCGGCGTGCTCCTCCAGAAACGTGATCGCCCGTCGCAGCGTGGCGGTGGTGGCGTCGTTCCGGTCCGCGGCGGTCGGTTCGGTGAACGCGGTGTTGGGAAAGACCGCCAGCGCCGCCGCGGCCAGCATCCGGGCGGCGTTGCCGATCACCAGCGACTGTGCCCCGTCGGCCGGGCTGTTCAACACGACGTCGCGGACGAAGCTGGTGGTGTTGCGCCACTGCCGGGCGAGGGCAGTGCTGGCGGCACCCAGCTCGGTGAACTCGATCCGACCGGGCCGGCGGGCCGGCGCGGTGGTGGCCACCTGCGCCAGCACCGACAGGTCCAGTACGCAGAGCTCCACCTCACCGGGACGCCACTGGACGGTGCACGGCTCCTCCGGCCTGGTGACGAGGAAGACCTCGCCGGGGCCGAACCGGTGGGCCGATCCGGCGCAGGAGCGATCGACGTGCGCGGTGCGGGTACGGCCGATGACCAGCCCGCCGAGGGTGCTGGCATCGATCTCGAGGTGCCCGGTCTGGCGCGTGGTTGCGATGGCGAAGTGGCCGGTGTCGACGCGGTGGTGGGTGAGCCGGTATCCGTTCCTGTTCTGAATACGCAGCTTCGGGTCGTACGTGGCGGACAGGAATTCCTGGATGGCCGCCGGGTCACGGCTGTCGAACTGGTGGGTCTGCACTGGCGATGACGTCATCCGCTGTCTCCGTCCGGTGGAGGTGCCGCCGGGTGCTGGAACGGGGCCGACGGCAGGTTCGGGACGTGCCGGCGTGCTCGGCGGTGACCCGGCACATCGTTGGCCGGCGGTGCGGTCGGATGGAACGTCGCGAGCGGGACGGCAGCGACCGGTTGAGCGCGTCGGATCTGGTCTGACCATTCAGCGAGTCTGAGCCGCAATATCTGTAGATGGGAATGTCACCATACGACAATCACCGACGCGCCGTCCTGCGAATCACTGTGCTGTGTCGGCAGCTGGACTTCGTTTTCCGGCTAGCGCGCCACATGGCTCTACGTCTGCTGTCCTAGCCACCCTCGTGGGCGACAGCGAAATCTTGTTCATGATTCATTGGAGGACGACCGGGTCACTGCCGGGAGGCCGACCCACGGAGGGGGAACCGTTGGACAGTACCGATCCTGACCGCGTCGTTCGACTGGCCGTCGCCGAGGCGCTGGCCCGGGTGGCGGACGAGGACAGCCTGGGTCTGGGCGAGGGAGACGCGCTGGAGAGGCTCGGGCGTGGGCTCCGTGAGGTGCTGCGCCGCGCACTCGACGACCGGGTGCCACTGACCACGCCGGAGTTCGTCGACCTCTGCCGCGAGCTGGGTCTGCACCGTGACGCCTTCGACCTGCTGGGGCACTATCTGATGACCGCGTTGTTGACCCAGCACGTCGGACCGGACGCCCTGATCCGCGTCGGGGTGCTCTTCGGCACCGTCGGGCGTTACCTGCCCGGTGCCCGTTCGGTGGCCCACCGCAACGAAAGTCCCGCGGCGCGGCGACGTGACGTGCGCTCGGACAACAGCGTCGTCGGTCGGTACCGCCGCGCCAAGCTGCCGGAGCACCTCCCCAACCCGCCGAGCTGGACCTGCACCGGATGCGGCCGCGAGTGGCCCTGCGCCACCAAGCAGAGCCAACTGCTCGCCGAGTTCGGTGGAGCGCGCGCCTCCCTCGCGGTCTATCTCGGCTCCTGCCTCGTCGCCGCCGCTGAGGACCTGCCCACGTTGCCGTTGCCCCGGGTCCGGCTCCGATTCCTGGGCTGGCTGCCGCGCGCCCGGATCTGACCGGGCCGTCGACGGGCACCGGTCGTCCGGTGCCCTGACCCGGACAGCTCGGTGCCGGTGGCGACTGGACACTGCGCGAGCACGGGGTGACCCGCTGCTGCCCGACCCGCGTTGCGCAGGTCGGGGCAGGGTGTTCATCGTGCGCACCCGCTGCGTACGGCGGCTGTTCACCGCCTTCTCCGAGGCTCCTTGATCGAAAGAGCATTCGCTTGATCGAGGAGAGGCTCTCAGGTGAGAGACAAGCATCCCGAAGAGACCGAGCACGCGCAGCTGTCCCGGCGCAAGCTGGTCAAGTACGCGGGCGTCGGCGCCACGCTGGCCGCGGCCAGCCCACTGGTCGGGGCCGGCGCGGCATGGGCCGACGAGGACCGCCGCCCGGGCGACGACGACAAGACCGACCGGGGCAACTCCAGGAACCGGGCGTGGCGTGCGGGCGACCACCACATCCACTCCGAGTACAGCGGCGAGTTCGACACCACGAAGTCCCCGATCGTCTTCCACAAGGGCGGGGACGCGGTCTACCCGATCGTCACCAACGCCATCATGGCGAAGAACTTCGGCCTGACCTGGGCGATGTGCACTGACCACGGTGGACCGACCCACTCGAAGGTGAACATCGAGCAGGCGTACCCCGACCTGCTGCGGTCCCGCAAGCTGGTCCCCGAGGTGCTCCAGTTCTGGGGCATGGAGTTCGACGCGCCCTCGCTGGACCACCACACGCTGATGATCCCGCGCCACGAGGACGAGGCGAAGCAGCTCTTCGAGCTGGAGAGCCGGTTCGCCAAGTACGACGCGTTCCCCACCGACCCGGCCCGCGACACCGAGGCCAAGATGGTGGAGTTCCTCAAGGTCGCCCGGGGCATGCCGCACAAGCCACTGGTGATCGCCCACCACGCGTCCCGTTCGGCGCCCGGTCTCGGCGTCTACGGCCAGGACACCCCGCGCGAGTTCCGCAACGGCAACAACGCCGCGCCGGACGTCTACATCGGCTTCGAGGGCGCTCCCGGTCACCAGGCCGGCCCGCTCAACGGTGGCAGGCGGGGCGGCTACGGCAACCACCCCACCTACGGCGGCTTCGACCAGATGACCGCCCGGGTCGGCGGCCTGTGGGACGCACTGCTCGGCGAGGGCCGGCGCTGGTGGATCACCGCGACCTCGGACTCGCACGTGCACTGGACCCGGGGCGGCTCCGACTTCTGGCCAGGCGAGTACAGCAAGACGTACGTGCACGCCCGCCAGGACTACGGCGACATCATGGACGGGCTGCGCAACGGCCGGATCTGGGTCACCACCGGTGACCTGATCCGCAGCCTCGACGTCACCGCCACGTCCCAGGGCAGGACCGCCGAGGTGGGCGAGACGATCACGGTGAGCCGTCGTAGCCGTACCGATGTCGAGATCGAGATCACCTTCCGCCCGCTGGGCGGGGTGAACGCGAACGGCGACCGGCCCGAGGTTCGCCGGGTCGACCTGATCGTCGGCCAGATCACCGGCCCGAGCGCCAGCCTGGACGCCGACACCAACCCCACCACCAAGGTGGCAGCCCGGTTCGGCCCACGGGACTGGCGTCGGCAGGGTGACAGCTACGTCATCCGGCACACGTTGCGCAATGTCGAGGCGGACACCTACGCGCGGGTGCGTGGCACCAGCACTGACGAGGCCGAGCCGCTCGCCGACGGGCTGGAGAGCCCGTGGGACGACCTGTGGTTCTACTCGAACCCGGTCTTCGTGCACGTGCGCTGACCGAGCGCGGTAGCGACATCGCGGGCCTGTCCGGCACCGCTCGACGGACGACGTCGGGCGGTTCGGGGCGGGTCCGCCCCGCTGCGTCCAGGTCAGTCGGGCCTGCCGCGGCGGGCTCGGGGGGTGGCGGTTCGCCCGCTCCGCGCCGTCGCGGCGCCGGTCCGGCGCGCAGCGGGCGCCGCCGTCGCCGAATCGGCCTGCACCTGTGTCACCACCTCGCAGAGGTCGCGCAACGGGTCCGCCGCCTGGGCCGAGCAGGCGACCTTCTGAAGCAGTGACCGCAGCGTCGCCGACTCGGTCGCAGTGAGCGCCCCCAGCAGATGCGACTCGACCTGCCGCAGTGCCAGCCGTCGCTGCTCCCAGGCGGCGCGGCCGGCGTCGGTAACCTCGATCAGCCGGTTGCGTCGGTCGGCCGGGTCCGCGCGCCGGGCGACGAACCCGGGCCGCTCCAGGTCATCGATCAGGTACGTGAGGACGGTGCGGTCGATGCCGATCTCCTCGGCGATCGCGCCCTGGTTTCGGGCCGGCCCGTTGCTGGCCGCGGTGAGCAGTTGGTAACCGCGCGGGCCACCGGGAAAGTCGGTGAGCGCGTGCTCGGCCGCCCGGACGTAGCCGCGGAAGACGATCCCGAGCATCCAGCCCAGGTCGTCGTCGAGCGGATCGGGCCGGTCCGGCCCGTGAGAGGCACCCGTCATCCCCCGACAATAGCGCAGTGAGCCAGACCTTGTTGGCAGAAGATGTTCTGTGTGGCATAAGGTTAAGGTTGCGACGCATCGTCCGAGGCGTCGGGGAAAATCGGGAGGCTCGCAGATGAGCGACTACGGCCACGACCTGGTCTTCGGCTCCTTCGTCACGCCCAGCGCTGACAATCCGGGCCGTGCGGTCGGTGTCGCCGTCCTGGCCGAGCAGGTCGGGTTGGACCTGGTCACCTTTCAGGATCACCCTTACCAGCCGGCGTTCCTCGACACCTGGACGCTGCTGAGCTTCGTGGCGGCCCGCACCAACCGGGTGCACCTGGCGGCGAACGTGACGAACCTGCCACTGCGTCCGCCGGCGGTGCTCGCCCGCAGTGTGGCCAGCCTGGACCTGCTCAGTGGTGGCCGGGTCAACCTCGGCCTCGGGGCGGGGGCGTTCTGGGATGCCATCGAGGCGATGGGCGGCCGGCGGCTGACCCCCGGCCAGGGCGTACGAGCGCTGGAGGAGGCCGTCGAGGTCGTCCGTCAGCTCTGGGACGTCGAAACGCGCGGCGGAGTGCGGGTCGACGGCGAGTTCTACCGGGTCGTCGGTGCCAAGCGTGGTCCCGCTCCGGCCCACGCGGTGCCGATCTGGCTGGGCGCGTACAAGCCCCGGATGCTTCAGCTCACCGGTCGTCGGGCCGACGGTTGGCTGCCCACGCTGGGCTACCTCCAGCCCGGTGACCTGGCCAAGGGCAACGCGATCATCGACGACGCCGCGCAGCAGGCCGGCCGGTCCCCGCGGGACGTGCGTCGGCTGCTCAACATCGCCGGAGAGTTCTCGACCGTCGGGCGCGGCCCGATGAACGGGCCCGCCGAGCAGTGGGCCGAGGAGCTGGCCGAACTGGCACTGGAGGAGGGTGTCGGCACCTTCATCCTGGGCAGTGACGACCCCGACGACCTGCGCCGCTTCGCCGGCGAGGTGGCCCCCGCCGTCCGCGAGCTGGTCGCCGCCGAACGTGACCGGGGCGCGACTTCGGAGCGTACGCCGGAACCCGAGCCGGAGCCGGTCGCTGCGCCGCCGGTCCGGGCGAGCCGCGCCACCGCGACCGGTGGTGCGTTCGCCGTGGTGCCGACCCCGGACGACGGCGTACGGCGAAGCGAGCAGCAGGTGTGGGACGAGTCGACCCGGCCGACCGGGCCCGCGCCCGATCCGGAGCGCACCTACACCCCGCAGGAGCAGGCCACCGGCGCGCACCTCGTGCAGATCCACGACGGCCTGCGCGCCGAGCTGGCCCAGATTCACGACCTGATCGAGCAGGTGGCGGCCGGCGAGATCGACGCCGGCGCCGCCCGGTCCCACATCAACACGATGACCATGAGGCAGAACCGGTGGACCCTCGGCGTCTACTGCGAGTCGTACTGCCGCATCGTCACCACCCACCACACGATCGAGGACCAGTCGTTCTTCCCCAGGTTGCGGGCACGTGACCCCCGACTCGGCCCGGTGGTCGACCGGCTGGAGCAGGAGCATCACGTCATCCACGACGTGCTGGAGGGTGTCGACCGGGCCCTGGTCGCGTACGTCGGATCTCCGGACGGCCTCGCCGAGCTGCGGGCCGCGGTGGACCTGCTGACCGACGCCCTCCTGTCGCACCTCAGCTACGAGGAGCGGGAGCTGGTCGAGCCGTTGGCGCGGTTGGGAATCGCCTGATCAAGGCGCCGCGGCGGCGACTCGGGGTTGCCCCGACCCAATTTGAGAGACTACTCTCGAAACATGTCTCTCAAGAATCCGTACGGGGATTTCGAGATCAGCGAGCCGCAGGCGCTTCGGGCGCTGGCCCACCCGGTCCGGCTCGCGATCCTGGAGCACCTCCAGCGGCACGGCCCGGCCACGGCCACCGGGCTCTCACCACACGTCGGCGCCACGCCGTCAGTGGTCAGCTGGCACCTGCGGCACCTCGCGACGTTCGGCCTGGTCCATGACTGGGACGGCGCCACCAGCAAGCGGGAACGCTGGTGGCAGGCCGTCGCCCGGGGCTTCCGCTTCACCGCTTCCGACAGTGTCGAGGGGCAGTCCGCGAGCCAACAGCTGCGCGCGGAGATGTTCGCCCGCAACGCCGACGCACCCCAGCAGTGGCTGCTGCACGAAGAGCCCCGACTGGACCCGGAGTGGCGCGCGCTGGCCGGCATGGCCGACACCCGGTTCGTGGCCACCGCCGACGAGTTGCGCCAGCTGGAGGAGTCGATCGAAGAGCTGATCGCTCCGTACGTGCGGCGCAAGGAGGCGTCGGCCCCGGACGGCGCGCGGGTCGTCCGGATGCTGCGCTACCTCCTGCCCGAGCCGGGGGAGGAAGCCCCGACCGAGCCCGGCGACGACGACGCGGCCACGTCGTGACCGCCGCCACCGACGCCCCCACCGACACCGGGGCCCCGCCGGCCCTGCACCGTGACCGGCGGTTCCGCACCTTCTGGATCAGCGAGACGATCTCCCACTTCGGCGATCGGATCAGTGAACTGGCCCTACCGCTGATCGCCGTCACCCTGCTCACCGCGACACCCGTGCAGGTCAGCGTCCTCACCGCGCTGATCTGGCTGCCCAACCTGCTGGGCCTGTTCCTGGGCGCCTGGGTGGACCAGCGCACCCACAAGCGGCGACTGCTGATCATCGCGGACCTGCTCCGCGCCGCCGTGCTGCTCAGCCTGCCGGTGGCCTACCTGTTCGACGCGATCACCCTCACCCAGCTCTACCTGGTGGCACTGCTCACCGGCTTCGGCGCGGTGCTCTTCGCCATGGCGCGTCAGGCGTTCTTCGTCGGCCTGGTGCCGCGATCGGCGTACGTGGACGCGAACAGCAAGATGAGCATGAGCCGGTCGCTGTCCTTCATCGCCGGCCCGGCCGTCGGCGGTGGGCTGGTCCAGGCGCTCAGCGCGCCGATCGCGATCGTCGTCGACGCGGTCTCCTTCCTCGGCTCCGCGCTGCTGCTCAGCCGCATCCCGGTGACCGAGCCCCCGCCCCCGCCGCGTCGGACGTCCACTCTCGGCCTGGTCCGCGAAGGGCTCGTGCTGGTGCTGCGGCACCCGGTGCTACGGGCCGCCCTCGGCTGCACCAGCACTGTCAACTTCTTCACCTTCATCGCCGGCGCGCTGCTGGTGCTCTACGCCAGCCGCGAACTCGACCTGTCAGCCGGCGCGATCGGCATCGCCCTCGGTTTCGGAGCGCTCGGCGGATTCGCGGGTGCGGCGCTCGCACCTCGGGTCTCCCGCGCCATCGGTCTGGGCCGTACCGCCATGATCGGCGCGGTGCTCTTCCCCGCGCCGCTGGCGCTGACCGCGCTGGTGTCCGGACCGACCTGGACGAAGGTGGCCATGCTGGCGGCCATCGAGCTGGTCTCCAGCGTCGGGGTGATGCTGATGGACGTGAACCTCAACGCCCTCCTGATCGCCGTGACACCCGCCGACGCGCTGGCACGCCGGGCCGGTGCCTACAGTGCCGTCAACTATGGCATCCGACCGCTCGGCGCGCTGGTCGGCGGTGCGTTGGGCACCACCATCGGGCTGCGACCCACCCTGGCCATCGCCGGCCTGGGTGGCGTGCTCGCCGTGCTGTGGTTGCTCGCGTCACCGGTGCGCCACATCCAGAATCTCGACGCCGCCTGATAGCTGCGGCGCCTTGGCCTGGGTCTGCGGCCCAGGCCAGCGAAGGTCAGCCGGCCTCGGCCAACAGGATCCGGGCCAGCTCGGCGGGCTGGGAGAACATCGGCCAGTGGCCGGTGTCCATGGTGACCAACCGCCAGTGGTCGCTGGTCAGCAGTTTCGCCACCGTGTCGTTGGGCTCCGGCCCGTCGAGCAGACACTTGACGTACGTCGCCGGCAGCTCACTCAACGGCCGGGTCAGCACGGCCGGCTCGGTCAGCGTGGCCCCCGGATGCGGCGTGGAGCCCTCGATCAGCCGGGCGACCTGCTCGTCGGTGAGACCCTGACCGTCGAAGTCGGCCGCGCCGAGCGGAGCCCAGTAACCGTTGTTGTCGGCGATCTGCGCCTCGAAGGCCGCCTGGCCCTGCCACCAGCAGGAGGCGAACGACCCACCGTCGACCGGCACCTCGGAGTCCACGAAGACCACCCGGGTCAACCGCTCGCCGATCCGCTCGGCGGCCTGACCCACCGGAATGCCCGAGTAGCTGTGCCCGACCAGCACCACGTCGTGCAGATCGCCGCGCTCGATCTCGTCGACGATGTCCTGCACGTGGGTCTGCTGCCCGGCGGGCACGCCCTGCTTCTCGGCGAGGCCGGAGAGGGTCAACGCGTGGGTGCCGTGGCCGGCCGCCCGAAGTGGTGCCACCACCTCGTCCCATGCCGACGATCCCAGCCACGCCCCCGCCACCAGTACGAATTCAGCCATGGGCGGGACCCTAGCCGCACCCTCCGACAGCCCCGATGCGTCAGGACCAGGTGCGGGCCCCGGCCGCGAACACCTCCGGTGGACTCGCCACCGGAAGCACACAGAGCAGGTGGCCACCGGGCGCCCGCAGGATCCGGCACTCCAGCCACTGCGACACCTCGGTGGCGCCCAGGGCCATCAACCGTTCGGTCTCAGCTGGCACGTCGTCGGTCTCGATGTCGAGGTGGAAGCGCGGCGTATCGTCGACCGCCTGGACCGCGGTGACCAGCCCCGGCAGTGCCCCGTGCAGGCCGACGAACTGCGGCTCGGCGGGATCGGACCGGGTGCTGACGCCGAGCGCCGCCGACCAGAACTCCGCCGCCCGGGCGGCCTCCGCCTTGGGAGCGTCGATCAGTAGCGCGTACACGCGGCTTCGGTGCATGCCGGCCAGGATATCGAGAATGTAAATGTGTTGCTGGACGGCGCGTGGCACCCGAGGGCCGTTGACCGCGCGGACTCAGCCGGTGGCGTCGAGGTGGGCCGCGATCTGCCTGGGCAACGGATAGCTTCGTTCGGTCGGCAGGTGGTCCGTGGCCGCCCGCACGTCCTGGGCCCGCACCAGTTCCCGCAAGCGGTGGACAGTAGGGGTGATGTCCGTGACGCTGACCGTCCAGTCGTCGACGTACCGGGCGACGGCTTCGCCGGACAGCCCGACCTGCAACGACCGGTAGGGCAACGCGCTCAGGTGCAGTGTCCGTTCCGGATCCCACTGCACCCGTACCGGGCTAACCTTGAGTTGCCGCGACCACGTCGCCCGGTCACCGTGCAGGCCCTGGTCGTAGTGACTCAGACAGGCTCGCGCCAGCGCCCACTCGAAGCCCTCCCGCGTGATGTCGATGGACAGCACACGCTCCTGCCCGGGCTTGGTGGCCCAACCGCAGCGGTACATCATCCACAGGAACGACGGCTTGATCCAGGTCATCCGGTCACGCTTGAAGGGAGCCACGAAGCGACCGGCGGCCACCCCCGGCAACGCGATCTCCGGTGGGTACGCCTGGTACACGGTGATCGTGTCGGCCGAGAAACGAGCACGGATCTGGCGGGCAGGAACGGACACCCTGCGATCTTCACCCATCGGACCGCACCCTCTCCACCGGGATTTCGTACCCCGGGCCGGGGGAGACCCGGTGCGGACCGGCGGCTGCCGGATTGAGCACTCAGGCGTGGTCCCGGGCGGGCGGCCCGATCTCAACGGGCATCCGGTAGATCCGGACCGGGTATTCGACGGCCGAGACCCCGCCGTTGAGCCCGGCGGTCAGGTGCAGCTGGGCCGCCGGCATCCAGAGCCGGGCATCGGCGTCGAGCCACATCGCGTCCACCCAGGCCAGTCGGGGGTCGGCGACCAGCGTCCGCACGCTGCGGTCGGGCGCGAGGACGAGGACCCGCCGTCGTTCCAGGTCGCCGAGGTAGATGGCGCCGGTGGCGTCGATGGCCGTGCCGCCGGTGCTGGGTGTGTCACACCAGCGTTCGACTCTCCGGGCCAGTTCGGCGGCGGACACCGACGGATCGTCCAACCAACGGGTGGCGATCCGGGACATCCCGCCGGAGGCCGGCTGGTAGTAGAGCCAGCGACCGTCCGGCGACACCTCCAGCTGGTCCACGTGCAGGCGTACCTCGGTGCCGTCCGGGTCACGCAGCACGCGACCGTCGGCGACCACCGGGTCGCCCGCCGTGCTCGGATGCCCGTCCAGCACCCGTCTCGACCGACCCGAGTCGAGGTCGAGCACGATGAGGCCGGCCGCCCCGGCGTCGCTGAAATACGCCACCCGGCCGTTGAATCGGACGTCGTCGACGTAGCTGCCCGGGTGCACCGCCTCGTCGAGGTGGTAGACCCGCTCCACGTGGTCGTCGTCCGGGTTGACAGCGACCAGCCGAGCACCGCCCGGCACCTGCGCGCCGCCGATCCGCGGCGAACCCGAGTCGATGATCCACAACCGGCCATCCGGGCCGGCGCGCAACCCGTTGACGTGCACGAACGCTCCGCTCGACGATTGGTCGGTACGGTTCCACGCGGCGTCGGGGTAGGGCACACGACGGCCGTCCGGCAGCGCCTCCACCACCTGCACGCCGGGCCGATCCGCCGACGGGTAGCTCAGGAACACCCGCCCGCGCACTGTGGTCACGCCCGTGCACACCCGGTCCTCCTGGAGCACCGGCGTCAACCGGTGATCCTCCTCGGTGGGCAGCGACGACATCGACTGCTCCTCACCCGCCCGGCGGCGCCTCGGCTTTCAACCGGTGACGACGGCTACGGCCATCCGGCCCGGTATCCCCGCAGCGTGCCGGCCGAAACCGCCGGTCGCAGGACACCGCCGGCGCTCAACCGGCGGCAGGGCGCCCTCGGCGCTCAGCCGATCGGCGGTGTCGCGGGGCCGACCCGGGCGGCGAGCCGCTTCGGGGCCATGACGCAGTAGCTCTCGGTGAGCAACTCACCCACTTCCTCCCAGTCGGTGTTCCCGTCCAGGACCATGCCCATCACGTTCGGACTCCAGTCCGGTTTGTAGAAGGGGTGCCCCGTGGCGAGGAGCCCGGCGATCTCGTCGAGTGGCGACCGGAAGGTCAGCAGGCAGGCAGGCCGGTCGACTGCGGCAGCCCGTGCGTGGACCGGCTGGCGATCGGGGTCGACGGTGAGGACGTGCGCGATGGTCCGCTTGCGGATCCGCCAGCGGATGCCCACCCAGGCGGGCTCCTCGTAGGTCTCCGGCAGCCCGAGACAGATCGGCCGCAGCCGGTCGAGGACCTCGGGCGGGACGTCTCCGGGTGCGCTCACGGGCAACGACGCTAGCGGGTTGGTGTGACAAGTTCGGCTCCTCGAAGGCCGCCCGGGCCGGTGGTGCGCGCCCTGTCGATCCGCGAGGATGGGCGGGGCGACAGTGGGCCGTCGCCCCGGCTCGACCCGCCCCCGTGCCCGCTGAGGAGTGCCGTGCCGTCCACCCTGCTCTCCCGCCGTGACCTCGACTTCCTGCTGCACGAGTGGCTGCGGGTGTCCGAACTCGTCGAGCGTCCCCGCTACGCCGAGCACTCCCGGGAGACCTTCGACGACGCCCTGGATCTCGCCGAGCGGGTGGCCACCGAGCAGTTCGCCCCGCACAACCGCGCCGCCGACCTGGCCGAGCCCACCTTCGACGGGCAGCGGGTGCGGCTGATCCCGCAGGTCCGTGCGGCGTTGGACAGCTTCGCCGAGACGGGCCTACTCACTGCCGGGCTGGACGCTGCGGTCGGTGGCCTGCAACTGCCGCACGCCGTCGCGGCGGCGTGCTTCACCTGGTTCCAGGCCGCCAACGTGGCCACCTCGGCCTACCCGTTCCTCACCCTGGGCAACGCCAACCTGCTGCTGGCGCACGGCAGCCCCGAGCAGGTGGACACCTACGTCCGGCCCATGTTGGACGGCCGGTTCTTCGGCACCATGTGCCTGTCCGAGCCGCACGCCGGCAGCTCGCTGGCCGACATCACCACCCGCGCCGAGCCGCAGCCGGACGGCACGTACCGGCTCTTCGGCACCAAGATGTGGATCTCCGGTGGCGACCACGAGTTGGCCGAGAACATCGTCCACCTGGTGCTGGCGCGCATCCCGGGCGCGCCGCCCGGCGTCAAGGGCATCTCGCTGTTCATCGTGCCGAAGGTGCTGGTCGCCCCGGACGGGTCGCTCGGTGAGCGCAACGACGTGGCGTTGGCCGGGCTCAACCACAAAATGGGGTTCCGGGGCACCACCAACACCCTGCTCAGCTTCGGCGACGGCGCGCACACCCCGGCCGGCCGCGCCGGAGCGGTCGGTCACCTCGTCGGCGCGCCGCATCAGGGCCTGGCGCAGATGTTCCACATGATGAACGAGGCCCGGATCGGGGTCGGGGCGGGCGCCACCGCGCTGGGTTACACCGGCTATCTCAAGAGCCTGGCGTACGCCAAGGAGAGGCCGCAGGGCCGGCCGGTCGGCGCGAAGGACCCGGCCGCCGCCCAGGTGCCGATCATCGACCACCCTGACGTACGTCGGATGCTGCTGGCCCAGAAGAGCTACGTGGAGGGGGCACTGGCGCTGGTGCTCTACTGCGCGCGGTTGCTCGACGAGCAGAAGACCGCCCCGGCCGGGGCCGACCGCGAGCGCGCGCACCTGCTGCTGGACGTGCTCACACCGATCACGAAGAGTTGGCCGTCGCAGTGGTGCCTCGCCGCCAACGACCTGGCCATCCAGGTGCTCGGAGGTGCCGGCTACACCCGCGACCACGACGTGGAGCAGCACTACCGGGACAACCGGCTCAACCCGATCCACGAGGGCACCCACGGCATCCAGGCACTGGATCTGCTGGGACGCAAGATGATCATGCAGGGCGGCGCTGGTCTCACCCTGCTGACCACGACGATCGGTGACACGGTCGAGCGGGCCCGCAAGGTCGGGGGAGAGTCGGCCGAGCTGGCCGACCGGCTGGCCGCCGCGGTGGACCGGGTCACCGCGGTCACCAGTCGACTGTGGGCCGACGGTGACCCGGTGCTCGCGCTGGCCAACGCCAGCGCCTATCTGGAGGCCGTCGGGCACGTGGTGATCGCGTGGATGTGGTTGGAGCAGGTGCTGGCGCTGCCGCCGGAGGGGGCCGGCGACGCGTTCCACGCCGGCAAGCGGCAGGCCGCCCGCTACTTCTTCACAGTCGAGCTGCCCCGGACCGGCCCGCAGTTCGACCTGCTGGACAGCCGGGACCGCACCACGCTCGACATGCGCCCGGACTGGTTCTGAGCGGGCTGACCGGTCAGCGTCGTCGGCCTTGATGCTGCATGGCCTGCCGCCCCTTGACGACGCCCCAGACGATCACGATCACCAGCGCGATCACACCGATGATGATCAACCAGCGGACCGCCTCGAGAACCAACCCGAGCAGGATCAGCACGCCAGCGACCACGCCGACAACCCAGAGCAGTGCACGCATGTCGACCTCCCGTAACCGGCCGCGCCTGGTGCGGCCGGCCCCGGCTCCTCGTTCCCCGTCCGGCCGACACCATGCGCGATCGGCCTACCGGAGTCGATCAGGGGCCGGTACGCGCCACGTAGACGGTGTTGGCCGACTCCCCGCCGGTCAGCGGATTGGCGAACGGCACGACATGCGCGCGTACGCTCGCGAACACCTCGGTGAGCGCGGCGGTGAACTCGGCGTCCGGCGGGTCATCCGACCAGAGCGCGAAGACGCCCTCGGGGCGCAGCAGGGCGGCCAGACGACGCAACCCGGCCGGCGGGTAGAACGCCGCGTGGCTCGGGTGCAGGACGTTACGCGGGGAGTGGTCGACGTCGAGCAGCACCGCGTCGAACCGCCGGCCGGGCACCTCGGTGTCGAAGCCGGTGTCACCGGCCACCGCCGCGAAGAAGTCGGCCTGCACGAAGCGGGTCCGGGGGTCCTCGGCGAGCCCCGCCGCGAACGGCAGCAGCCCTCGCTGGTGCCAGTCGATCACGTCCTCGATCGCCTCCACCACGAACAATGAGCGCACCCGGGGGTCGCCCAGCGCCGCGCAGGCGGTGTAGCCCAGCCCGAGACCGCCCACCACCACGTCGAGCGAGTCACCGGTCACCTCGGCGAGACCGAGCCGGGCCAGCTCGATCTCCGCGACCGGGAAGAGGCTGGACATCAGGTACTCGTCGTCGAGCTTGACCTCGTACACCTCGACCTGGAGTGCCGGGTCCCGGCGTCGGCGCAGGCTGATCGCGCCGATCGGGGTCTCTCGCCAGGCCAGCTCTTCGAAACGCGCGCCCACGGGTGCCCTCTCGCCGCCGGATTCGTCCCCGGATGGTACCGGTTGCCCCGCGACGGGCGGCCACGCAGGGTCCGCGGGACATTGACGCAGCGCATATCCTGTGCCCGGCCGATCCACCGGAGGGGAAGTAACTGCTGGCGTTCTGACGGTCAGGAGTGTTCAGTGGTCGTCTAGAGGGGCGGTGTGAACTTGAAGGAGTGGGCGGCGGCTACCGGCGTCTCGTACGCGACGGCGGTACGAGTCCGGGACGTTGCCTGTTCCCGCGTACCGGCTCGCCGCGCGGCCGAGGTTGTCATCGAGGATCCGACGTGAAGACGATCCAGGCTTACCGGTTCGCCCTCGACCTCACCCCAGGCCAGGAACGCGCCGTGAGGGCGCATGTGGGGGCCGCGCGAGTGGCGCACAACTGGGCGCTCGCCCGGGTCAAGGCGGTCATGGACCAGCGCGCTGCGGAGCGCTCCTATGGGGTGCCGGATGAGTTGCTGACGCCGTCACTGCCGTGGTCGCTCGCCGGGCTGCGCAAGGCGTGGAACGAAGCGAAGGCCAAAGCGGTGCCGTGGTGGGGTGAGGTGTCGAAAGAGGCGTTCAACACCGGCCTGGACGCTCTCGCCCGCGGCTTGAAGAACTGGGCTGACTCCCGTCAGGGCGGGCGGGCCGGCAGGCCGGTCGGTTTCCCCCGCTTCAAGTCCCGCCGCCGTGGCACACCGGCGGTGCGGTTCACCACCGGCGCGATCCGCGTCGAGCCCGACCGCCGGCACGTGGTGCTGCCGAGGCTGGGTCGGTTGAAGCTGCACGAATCCGCCCGCAAGCTCGCCCGCCGTATCGAGGGCGGCACCGCGCGGATCATGTCCGCCACCGTGCGCCGCGACGGCGGACGGTGGCACGTCTCGTTCACCGTCGAGGTGCAGCGGACCGAACGGCAACCGGCCCGGCCCGCCTCGGTGGTGGGGGTGGATGTCGGAATCAAACATCTTGCGGTGTTGTCCACCGGCGAGCGGGTCGACAACCCGCGCCACCTCGTCGCCGCGCAGGCCCGACTGCGGGCGCTCGGTCGGGCGTCGTCGCGGAAGTCCGGCCCCCACCGGCGCACCGGCTGCCGCCCCTCGAACCGCTGGCAACGCGCCTCGGACCGACTTGGTCGCGCCCATGCGCGAGTCGCGAACCTGCGCCGCGACGGGCTGCACAAGCTCACCGCGAGGCTGACACGCGAACACGGCACCATCGTTGTCGAAGACCTGAACGTCGCGGGCATGCTGCGCAACCGGCGGCTGGCCCGGCACATCGCTGACGCCGGGTTCGCCGAGATCCGCCGTCAGCTGGCATACAAGACCGGATGGAACGGCGGCCGGTTGCTCGTGGCCGACCGCTGGTATCCGTCCTCGAAAACCTGCTCGGGTTGCGGGGCGGTGAAAGCCAAGCTCGCCCTGCACGAGCGTGAGTACGACTGTGAGGCGTGCGGCCTGGTCATCGACCGTGACCGCAACGCCGCACTCAACCTGGCCGCCCTCGCGGCTGAGCTCAGCACCACCGCCGGGAGTGGCTCGGTGGCAGCACGCGGAGCCGACCAGAAGACCCACACACAAGGGCAGGTGACTGTGAAACGTGAACCCGGCACGGCATCCGCCGGCAAGACCGGGGCCGCCCCCACCGCAAGGCGGGGCAACCAATCACGCGCTCACTAGAGCGCACCGAAAGGTAACGGACTCATGCCGTCGCGGCAGGACCAGCTGCACTCCTACCAGTTCAGCGTCCAGCGGGCAGTCGCCGCCCTGGTCATGCGGGAGACCGACCCCGCGCAGTCGCCGTTTCGGCGGCTGGCCGGCGCCGGCCTGGCCAGCGTCCTGGTCGCGGCGATCGGGCTCGGTGGTTTCGCCCTCTACGGACTGTTCGCCGGCGGCGGCAAGGGGTGGCGCGACCCGGGCGCGGTGATCGTGGAGAAGGAGTCCGGCGCCCGGTTCGTCTACCGCGAGCAGAAGCTGCACCCGGTGCTCAACTACGCCTCGGCGCTGCTCATCGTCGGTGCGGACCGCTCGAAGACCGTCCTGGTGTCCCGACGCACGATCGACGGGGTGCCGCGCGGGCTGCCGTTGGGCATCGCCGACGCACCCGACTCGCTGCCCGCCCCGGGCCGGCTGGCTGCCACGGCGTGGACGGTCTGCTCGACGGTCCCGGCCGGTACGGGCGTCGAGGTGCCCCGCTCCGCGTTGCTGATCGGCACCGAGCCCGACGGCGGTCGGCCGTTGGGCGATGACGCGCTGCTGCTGCGCCACCCTGACGGCGGGCTGCACCTGGTCTGGCACCAGCGCCGCTATCCCGTCCGTGATCCGAGCCGGGTGCTGGCGGCGCTCGCCACCACCCGGGCCCAGGCGGTTCGGGTGGCGCCGGCACTGCTCAACTCGCTGCCCGCCGGCACCGACCTCGCCCCGCTCGACCTGCCCGCGCTGGGTCGGCCCGCCACCCGGGTGCCGGGTGCGGCGATCGGCACGGTCTACCTGGTGAGCAACTCCGGTGGCGGCCGGCAGTACGCGGTGGCGCTCGACGCCGGCCTGGCCGGCATCACCGAGCTGCAGGCGGGGTTGTTGCTGGCCCGCACCGGTCAGGTCGAGCCGGTGCCGATGACGTTGGGTCGGTTCGCCGCGCTGCCCACGGTGCCCGACCTGGCCCCGACCGGCCCGAATGCCCCGCCGCCGACCCCGCCTCGGCTCGCGGCCGGCGACGGCGGGGCGCTGTGCACCCGCATCGGCGACGACGGCGGGGTTGGGGAGGTGCGCTGGGGCGTACCGCTGCGGGACCTGACGGCCGTGCCCCGCACCGCGCCGACCGGCGGAGCGGTGCTGGCCGACCACGTGGTGGTGGAGCCGGGCCGGGGCGCGGTGGTCGAGGCCGTCGCGGCGCCTGGCGCGACCGGCGGCGCGGTGTCCGTGGTCACCGACCTGGGCCGACGGTACGTGCTGGCCGACCGGGAGGTGCTCCCGATGCTGGGCTACCGCGACGTGCGGCCGCTGCGGCTACCGGCCGGGCTGGTCAGCCTGGTGCCTGCCGGCGCCACCCTCGACCCGGCCGCCGCCCGCGCCGTCGCCGCCCCGGACTGAGGGTGACGCGCCGCCGCGGGTGTCAGTCGGCCGGGCGGCGCAGGACGGTGACCGCGAACGGGGCGTCGTCGCGCCACGGGCGCAGGTCCCAGGTGGCGAAGCGCTGCTCCACGCGCAGCCCGGCGGCCACCGCGTCGGCGTCGAACGCGGTCAGTGGGTAGCCGCGCTCCGTGCCGAAGCCGACGGTCAGTACGCCATCGGGTCGCAGGTGCGCTGCCACCCGGCGCAGTACCTCAGGTTCGGTGCCGACGGCGACGAAGGCGAGCACGTTGCCGGCCAGCACCGCCGCGTCGAACGGTTCCGCCTCACCCAGCGCCGGTAGGTCCAGCTCGGCGAGGTCGGCGACCAGCCACGTCGGGCCGGGATAGTCGGCGCGGGCGGCATCGACCAGCGCGGGGTCGGCGTCCACCCCGACCACCGTGTGCCCCCGCTCGGCCAGCGCGGCACCGACGCGGCCGGTGCCGCTGCCGGCGTCGAGAATGCGGGAGCCGGGCGCGACGAGGGCGTCCACCAGTCGGGCCTCGCCGGCCAGGTCAGCGCCCTCGGCCGCGAGCTTCCGGAACCGGTCGATATACCACTGTGAGTGCTCGGGACCGGTGTCGGTCGCCCAGCGGGTCGGGTTGGCCATGAGGCCACCGTATCCGGGCCGGTGGCGGCTGGGCGGGCGACCCGGACGAGACGATCATCCCTTCTCCGCGCCGCTGGTCAGCCCCTCGGTGAGCAGCCGTTCGCTGGCGAAGAAGAGGATCACGATGGGCAGGGTGAGCACGACCGACCCAGCCATCAGCACGGTCTTGGGGACCTCCACCCCGTCGGCGAGCAGTGACAACCCGAGTGACACCGTCCACCTGTTCGGTTTGTCGACCAGGAACAGCAGGGCGAAGAGGAACTCGTTCCAGGCGATCATGAAGTCGTAGAGCGCGACCGCCATGATCGACGGCATCGCCAGGGGCAGGCTGACCCGGCGGATGATGCCGAGCCGGCCGGCGCCGTCGATGGCGGCGGACTCCTCCAGACTGACCGGGATGGTCTCGAAGTAGTTCTTCAGCATGTAGACCGACACCGGCAACGTCTGCGAGATGTAGACCAGCACCAGACCGAACAGCGAGCCGCGCAGCCCGGCCCGGGTGAAGACCACGAACAGCGGGATCGCGATGACGATCGACGGGAACAGGTAGACCGCCAGGAACAGGAAGTCCACCTGCCTGCGGCCGAAGAACCGCAGCCGGGCCACCGCGTACGCGCCGGGGATCGCGACCAGGAGAGTGAGCACTGTCGCCGCGACGGCGACCAGACCGCTGTTGCGGATGAAGGTGAGGAAACCCTGGCCGCCGTCGTCGGTGGCCTTGAGCACCTCCGCGTACGTGGCCACGGTCAGCTCACCGAAGCCGACCACCAGCGCCCCGGGGTCGAGCAGCAGCCGCTCGATGGGGCGCACCGAGAGCACCAGCATGTAGTAGAAGGGGAAGACCGTGATCACCAGGAACACGGCGATCACCAGGCGGCGCAGCCAACGCAGGCTCACCGTCTCGACCACGTCCCGGTCCATCAACCCACTCTCCGTCCGAAGAAGCGCAGATAGATCAGCACGAACACGATGAGCACCACGGCCAGCACAACCGCCTGCGCGGCAGCGGCCCCGATGTCGGTACGGGCGGTGAGGAACTCGTACACCCGCACGCTGACCACCTCGGTGCCGGCCGCACCGCCGGTGAGCAGGTAGACGTCGTCGAACTTGTTGAACGTCATGATGAAGCGCAGCACGCCCAGCAGGGCGATCACCGGCAGCAGTTGCGGCAGCAGGATGTGCCGGAACCGCTGGGTGGGGGTGGCGCCGTCGACCCGGGCGGCCTCCTCCAACTCGCCGGGCACCGCCTGGAGCCGGGCCAGCAGAAACAAGAACGCGAACGGGAAGTACCGCCACGCCTCGAAGACGATCACCGTGGCCAGCGCTGTCGACTCCTGGGTGAGGAACGGCACCGGGGCGTCCCAGCCGAGCAGACGTTGACCCCACGCGTTGACGATGCCGAGCTGGGGGTCGAGCATCACCTGCCAGACGAACGTCACGGCGACCACCGGCGCCACGTACGGCAGCAGCATGGACGCCCGGACCAGGGTGCGACCCCGGAACGGCCGGCGGACGACCAGTGCGGCCACCAGGCCGAGCACTATCGACCCGACGGTGCCGCCGATGCTGTAGATCAGCGTGACCCACAGCGTCTCGGCGAAGCCGGGGGTGTGCAGCACCCGGTCGATGTTGTCCATGGTGAACTCGCCGAACAGACCGGTCTTGCGCAGCGTGGCCAGCCGGACCCGCTGGAAGGCGAGCACCAGCGTCCACACGATCGGGATGCCGATGACCGCGATGGTGACGAGCAGGGTCGGTGCGACCAGCGCGAGGCCGGCCCGGGATTCGCGACGGCGCAGGGTCAACGGTCGGCGCCGGGGCGGCGCCGGCCGCTCCCTGGTGGGGGAGCGGCCGGGGCCGGGCGCAATGGTGGTCAATTGACGCCCGCCTTGATGGCGTCCACGTCCTTCGTGGCGCGGTTGGCGGTGGCCGCCGCGTCGGACTTGCCGGAGACGAGGTCGCCCAGCACCTTGGGCACCGGCAACTCGCCGAGCATGGCGCCGACGAGTTTGCCCTGCCCCTGGCTGAGGCCCCAGCGCCCGAAGGTGTCCGGGCTGCGGCGCAGCGTGGCAAGCACCTCGTCGCCGTACACGTCGGCGAGGGGCTTCTTCGCGTCCACGCCGGCCTGGCTGGTGTTCCAGGCGGTCAGGTACGCCTCCGGCTCGGCGGGGGTGCCCTTGCGCACCGGGAAGCGGCCCTCGGGGGACATGCCGAACCAGCGCGGGTAGCCGTCACCGAGCATGTACTCCACGAAGGACTTCGCCGGGTCGGTCACCGCGCCGTCGAGAACCGCCCACGAGCTGATCTCGCCGTACTGGGCCGGTTCGGTGCCGTTCGGGCCCTTGATCGCGGTGACGAACCCGCTGTTCTTCGCGAGGAACGCCGGGTCGGCCTGGCACTGGGGGCAGGTCGGCTTGGCGTCGTTGCGCAGCCCAGCCAGCTCGTCGAGGATGAACGGTGACCAGATCACCATGGCCGCCTTGCCCGCGAAGTAGGTGGCCCGGGTGGTGTCCACGTCCTGCGCGCCCTTCACCGAGCTGGTGCGGATCAGGTCACCGTAGAAGCGGAACGCCTCGACGCACTGGGGCGAATCCAGTGTCACCTTCCCCGAGTCGTCGGTGAGCTGGCAGCCGTTGGCCAACGCCAGGTGCTCGAAGGTCTGCTGGGTGAACACGTCGCTGGGGGCGGTCGCCGCGGTGATGCCGGCGACGCCGCCGGTGTTCAGTCGGGCCGCGGCGGCGGTGATCCGCTCGTACGTGTCGGGGGTGGGCAGATTGGCCGCGGCGAACAGGTCCTTGCGGTAGACGAGCAGCTGCCCCCAGCCGTCGCTGGGCACGGAGAGCTGTTTGCCGTCGTCAGAGGTGAGCTCCAGCGCTCGGGGGGAGAACGTCTGCTTGCCCAGCTTGTCGACGACCTCCGCGTTCGCCGAGGTGTGCAGCAGCTCGTTGCCGTCGAGCGTACGGATGCCGGCGAGCGAGACCGACCCGACCACGTCGGGCAGGTCGCCGGCGGCGGCGTTTGCGGCGATCAACGAGGGGAACTGGTCCTCGTTGACGGTCACGAGATCGACCTGGATCCCGGTCTTGGCGGTGAAGTCGGCGACGATCGCCTTGGTGGCGGTGACCCGGTCGGCCACGTCTTCCAGGCTCCAGACGGTGATCTTCTTGCTGTTGCTGTCCGGTTCGCCGTCGCCGCAGGCCAGCAGGGTGGACGTGGTCAGTGCCAGGATCACTGTGGTGGCGAGTATCCGCCTCGGAGGTGCTGACATCGATGGCACTCCTCTCGAAGGGTACATCAAGGATCCAACACCTTCGATTGATCAATAGCAAGACATATCGCGATTTTTTGCTATCCTGGAGCCCAGTGCTACCGGGATGTGACACATGGGCAACTGGGTGGTCTCTCTCGCCGGGCCTCGACGCATCAGCCTTGAGCCCTGCCCGCCGGATCCGCTCGGCCCCGGCCAGGTCCGAGTCCGCACCTGTTACTCGGGCATCTCCGCCGGCACCGAGCTGACCCTCTACCGGGGCAGCAATCCCCGGCTCAGCAAGGACTGGGACGACGCCGCCCGGATGTTCGTTCCCCGACAGACGCCGGTGCCCTACCCGTTGATCGGCTTCGGCTACGAAGAGGTCGGGGAGGTCATCGAGGTCGCGCCGGAGGTCACCGACCGGCAGCCGGGGCAGCTCGTCTGGGGCATCTGGGGGCACCGGGCCGAGGCCGTGCTCGCCGCCGACGCGGTCCGCGCGCTCCCCAACGGGCTGGATCCGCTCGCCGCTGTCTTCGCCCGCCCCGGCGCCATCGCGCTGACCGCCGTGCTCGCCGGTGACCTGCACCTCGGCGACTGGGTCGGCGTCTTCGGCCAGGGCGTCATCGGGCTGCTCGCCACCCGGCTCGCGGTGCTCTCCGGGGCCCGGGTGGTGGCCGTCGACCCGGTTCCCGACCGGCTGGAGCACGCCGCCCGATACGGCGCTTACTCCACAGTGGACGCCGCTGTCACCTCCGCCGCCGCCGTGCTGCGCCAGGCCACCGACGGCCGGGGAGCCGACGTCTGTCTGGAGTTGTCCGGCGCGTACCCGGCGCTGCACGAAGCGATCCGCTCCACCGCCCACGCCGGCCGGGTCGTGGCCGCCGGCTTCTACCAGGGCCAGGCCGACGCGCTCGGCCTCGGCGAGGAGTTCCACCACAACCGCATCCAGTTGGTGGCCGCCCAGGTCTCCGGGCCCACCCCCGCGCCGAGCATGGCCGGCCGGTGGACCGGCGACCGGGTCGCGCAGACCTTCATGGACCTGGTGGCCGACCGCAGCGTCGATCCACTGCCGCTGGTCAGCCACATCGTCGACGCCAGCGCGGTCGCCGACGCCCTCGCGCTGCTCGACCGCGGCGCCGGTGACGTCCTCCAAGTCGTGCTGAGGTTCTAAATGACCACCATCGCGCTGGCCTGTCAGGAACAACTCCTGCCGGGCGCCAACCTGATCCAGAAGTACGCCCTCGCGGCCGCCCTCGGCTACCAGGGCATCGAGCTACGCGGCCGGGGCGACCTGGCGTTCGCCCGCCGGCTGCCCGAGCTGCGCCGGGCCCGCGCCGCCGGGGTGGTGATGCCCACCGTCTGCGTCGAGATGGACCACTTCATCGGCGACTTCGACCCGGCCCGGTCCGCCGACGCCGTCCGTAACCTGCGCTCCCAACTCTCGGTGATCGCCGAGCTGGGCGGCGTCGGGGTGATGACCCCGGCCGCCTGGGGGATGTTCTCTCGACGACTGCCGCCGTTCGAGCCGCCCCGGGCCCCGGACGGCGACCGGCAGGTGCTCCTCGACGCCCTCGGCGAGCTGGGCGAACACGCCCGGGCCGAGGGGGTCACCCTCTTCCTGGAACCCCTCAACCGGTACGAGGACCACATGGTCAACCGTCTCGACGAGGCGGTGGCGCTCTGCGCCGCGCTCGGGTTGCCGTCGGTCCGGGTGGTCGCTGACACCTTCCACATGAACATCGAGGAGGACGACGTGCACCGCGCCCTGCGCTCCGCCGCGCCGTACCTCGGGCACGTCCAGGTCAGCGACTCCAACCGGTACCAGCCCGGCGCCGGGCACCTGGACTGGCCGGCGTTGGTGCGTACCCTGCTGGAGCTGGACTACCGGGGCTGGCTGGCGCTGGAGTGCCGGCTCCGAGGCGACCCGGTCCGGGCCCTGCAACAGGCCGCCACGGTGCTGCGACACGCGCTGCCCCGGCGGGCCGCCGCGTGACCGCCGACACCGGGCCGACAAGCGTCGACGCGACCGCCGGTGTCGACGGGATCGGTGACGCCGGAGCGACGCGCGCCGACGCCGCCGGCACGGGTGGCCCGGCCGACGCGGCCGTGCTGCGTCGTCTCGCTGTCGACACGCTCGACGCCAACTGGGAGCACGACCACACGGTGCCCTCGCGCACGCTCTACCCGCACCAGTGGAGCTGGGACTCCGCGTTCATCGCGATCGGGTTGGCCCAGGTCCGCCCTGAGCGCGCCTGGCGGGAGCTGGCCAGCCTGTTCCGGGCGCAGTGGGCCGACGGACGGGTGCCGCACATCGTGTTCAACCCGGCGCTGCGGGTCGGCGCGTACTTCCCGGGGCCGGAGATGTGGCGTTCGGCCGACGTGCCGGGAGCACCGACGGTGGCCACCTCCGGTCTGGTCCAGCCGCCGGTGCACGCGCTCGCCGCGTTGCTGGCGTACCGGCGGGCACCCGACCCCACCCCCGCCCTGGCCGGGCTGCGCCGGCTCTATCCCGCGCTGGTCGCCCAACAGCGCTACCTGGCCGACCGGCGGGACGTGGCCGGTGACGGGCTGGTCTGCATCGTCCACCCGTGGGAGTCCGGGTTGGACAACAGCCCGGCGTGGGACGAGCCGATGGCCGCGGTGCCGGCCGAGGCGGCCGTCATGCGGGCGTACCGTCGGCACGACACCACGCACGCCGACGCCGCGCACCGCCCCACGGACCTGGACTACGCGCGCTACCTGGCGATCGTCGCCGCCTACCGCGACCACGGCTACTCCGACCGCCACCTGGCCACCGCGCACCCGTTCCTGGTGGAGTGCCCGCTGTTCAACGCGGCGTTCGGGGCCGCCGAACACGCCCTCGCCGAGATCGCCGCGCTCGTCGGCGACGACCCCGGGCCGCACCGGGCCCGCGCGGCCCGCATCACCGAAGCTCTTCTGCGCCGGTTGTACGACCCGGAAACCGGTACGTTCCAGCCCCGTGACCTGCGCACCGACCGCCTGGTGAGCGCCCGTACCGTGCTCGGGCTGACCCCTTTGATCCTGCCCGACCTGCCGACCCGGCAGGCCGACGCGCTGGTCGTCGAGGCCCGGTCGGCGCGCTTCGGGGTGGCCAGTCTCATGGACCGGCCGCTGCCCACCTACGACCGCACCGCGCCCGACTTCGAGCCGCTGCGTTACTGGCGCGGGCCGAGCTGGCTCAACATCGGCTGGCTGGTCCGGTGTGGGCTGCTCGGGCACGGGCACCCGGAGCTCGCCGCCGGGCTGCGCCGCTCGATGATCGGTCTGGTCGCCGGGGCCGGCTGCCACGAGTACTTCCACCCGGACACCGGCGCCGGGCTGGGCTCACCGGCGTTCAGCTGGACCGCCGCGCTGCTGCTCGACCTGCTCGCCGACTGAGCGCGCCGCCGGGTGGTAGCGTC
The DNA here is from genome assembly GCF_044455385.1 of Micromonospora sp. NPDC051227. Classification (NCBI taxonomy): domain Bacteria; kingdom Bacillati; phylum Actinomycetota; class Actinomycetes; order Micromonosporales; family Micromonosporaceae; genus Micromonospora; species Micromonospora sp. NPDC051227. The sequence goes on along the minus strand of NZ_JBITET010000021.1, from coordinate 18,408 downwards.
CCCGATCCCGGCGGCCGTAAGGAGCAACGTGCGCGAGATCGACAAGGTGGCCTGGATCCTCGTCGAGGACGGTCGGGTGCTCAGCACGCGGTCGGTGGGCAAGGACGTCTGGTACCTGCCGGGCGGAAAGCGCGAGCCGGGCGAAACCGACCTGGAGACCCTGCGTCGGGAGATCGACGAGGAGTTGAGTGTCGAGGTCGACGTGCCCGGTGCCGTGCACCTGGGCACCTTCACCGCTCAGGCGCACGGCCACACGACCGGCATCACCGTGCGGATGACCTGCTACCGGGCCGGCTATCGAGGACAACTGCGGCCGGCCAGCGAGATCGCCGAGATGGCCTGGCTCGGGTACGCGGACCGACACCGCACCTCGCCGGTCGACCAGATCATCTTCGACCACCTGCTGGCCGAGGGTCTGCTCGTCTAGCAGCAGTTTGTCGCGGCCGGCCAGGGGTAACCGGCCGAGCGTGACCGACGGCGACGGGTTCCCGTACTTCATCGACGCGGTGTCCCAACGGTCCGGCCTGCCGGCCGAGGAAGCCGCCGTGCTCGCCCGCGCCGTGCTCCAGACGTTGGCCGAGCGGGTGACCGGCGACGCGCCCGGCGACCTCGTCGGGCACCTTCCGAACGAGGTCGACGGCTACCTGACCGGCCCGGCCCCGGATGCGGCCGGGGCCTCCGGTCCTGCCTCGGATGCGGCCGGGACGGCCCTTCCAGCCCCGGATGCGGCCGGGGCCCTCGGCCCGGATGCCGACGCCAATGGCTTGACCAGCGGGGTGGGCCTGGAGGTCGGCGGTGCCGGCGCGACCCCGATGGAGGCCGGTCCGACGGAGTTCCTTCGTCGGGTCGAACAGCGTGCCGGGGTGGACCCGGCCACCGCCCGCGCCGGAACCGGCGCCGTCTTCGCGACGTTGCGGACGGCGATGACGGTACGGGAATTCCGGGAGATGGTGGCGCGACTGCCGCGCGACGGCGGAGGTGGAGCCGCGCCCACCCCGCCGGGCCCCTACATGCCCTGACCCGGCGGCCGCGGCGAGATCCACTCGCATCCGTCGGTGGCCGACAGAGCGGGCTGAGGGACTAACGCTCTGTCAGGTACTTTCGCCTCCTCATGCGAGCAATACCGGGCTGGGCGACGTTGCGGATGGTCCGATCGCAGTTGCGGAACACACCGGGCCGAAGCCTCGCAGTGTTCTCCGCTGTACTGGTCGCGACCACCGGGTTCACCGTGCTCACGGGTGCCGCGAGCACCTCCCGACCGGTCGCGAGCGGTTCCGTCGACGGGCACTTCCGTCCGTCGTACGACATCCTGGTCCACCCCGCGTCACCGGCCATCGGCCTGCTCCACCAGGACCGGCCCACAGCGGCCTACGGCGGCATCGGGCTGGACCAGTGGCGGCTGATCGAAGGGATCTCCGGCGTCGAGGTGGCTGCCCCACTGGCGGTCCTCGGCATCGCCGATCTCCGAGTCGAGCCGCGGGTGGACCTGACCGACCAGGTCGACAGGTCGGCTGAGCGGCAGGTCATCGAAATCGCTCCCCGGATCAGCGGGGAGCGCGGATTGAGCACGTTGGCGGCGGCGCCAACCTACGTCTATGTGTCGCGACGACCGCTGGTGCCGCTGGCGGACATCAGCGACCAACGGTTCGTGTACGCCGATGGCACCCGGGTCCGCCAGGCCACGGGAGCGAGCGGCCGAGTTCGCCACGCTCAGGGCGATCGGCTGGCCTGATTCCGCGCTCAACCGGCTGCTGATCTACGAGGCGCTCGGCGTCGGAGTGCTCGGCTGTGTTTTCGGGGTCGCCGCCGGCCTCGGCTCCGTGGCCCTGCTGGTCGGCAGGGTGGATGGCCGGCTGGCGATGCTGGCGCTGGCCGTGACCGGGGCGGCGCTGCTGCTCACCGTGCTCGCCGCATTGGTCCCGGCGATCGTGATCCGGCGGTTGCCGACCGCCGCTCTGCTCGCCGACCAATGAGGCCACAGGGGCTGATCGGGCTACGACTCCTCGGCCCGGGTCACCCGTCGGCGGCGTCGGCCACCGACACCTCCTCGGGCTTGCTCCTCCGCGAGGTGACTCATGCCTCGGACGCCTCCTCGGGCTCGGCGACCCAGGCGGAGAAGACCGGCACCCCGTGCCAGGGGCCGGTGACGCCGTCGGCCCCGGCGTCGGTGGCGACGGCCACCACCGCGTACGGGTGGCCGAAGCGCAGTTCGGCGATGCGGGCCACGCCCTCCGGTGGCAGGCTGGTCAGCCCGAACATGGCGGTCACGGCGGCCGCCTCGAAGCCGTACCGGTCAAACCGGGCCACCGCCGTCTGCCGTGCCTCGAAGCGCTCCACCGGCAGTGCCATCGCCGTCGCCAGCGTGGCCGCCACGGCGGGAAAGCCGAGCGCAGGGGCGGTCAGGTCATGGTCGCTCCGCGTCGACCAGCAGGGGAGGACGGCGGTGTGCCGCTCTTCGCGGCCGTCGCGGGCCTGGGTGCGTACCCGCTCTTCCGTCAGCGTCCACAGCGGAGTCTCGCCGAGCGGCAGGTCGAACAGCGAGCGGCTGCCCGCCGGTTGCGCGCCGTCGGCCGCGCCGGCGCTGAGGTCGTACGCGACGGCCAGCACCTGGGTCGGTGGCACCTGCGGTGCGGCGGCCACCGAGAGGACCACCAGCCCCGCGCCGTCGGCCGTCTGGGCCGGTGCGGCGTGCACGACCACGTCACCCGCTTGTGCGGTGGACACGATGGCGCAGCGGTGGCCCTGGCTCGGGCTGCGCAGTGCTTGCCGCAGTCGACCGGCCCACGGGCTGCCAGCGCCGAGAGCGCGTGCGTCGGTGACGTCGAACGGGGTCGCCCAGGACACCCGGGTGGCAAACGCGCTGGCCAGGGCCAGCACCACGTCCGGCCCGACCCGCAGGGGAAACGTCTCGATCAGGCCGAGGGTGTGCTCGCGCGCCCAGGCGTCCAACCCGGCCTGATCGGGTAGGACGCCGACCTCGGTCGTGTTTGGCAGCGCAGCCCGCCACGCCGCCGGCCCGCCGTCGCCCTGCCCCGGTCGGTGCCAGAGCGCGGTGGCGGACCCGACCAGCGGGTGCGGCGCGTCCAACAGCGTTCGGGCCACCTCGGCCGCGCTCGGCAGGTCGGTGCCCAGCGCCTGCGCCAGCTCCGCGGCTGCTCCCTCCGCGGTGGCCGGGTCGGCCGTCGTGGCAGCGACCGCGAGCAGCAGCCAGGCACCGAGCGGGGAGGCGACGTGGTGTCGGTCGCCGGCCGTGGCGTGCAGCCGCGCGGCGTACGCGGAGAGCGGCCCGTGCAGATCGTTCCTCATGTCCCCACTCTGCCCGCCGGCCCGGCTCACGACCACAGCTCGAACGGCTCGTCGATCTCCGTGCCGGCCAGAAACGGGGCGATCAGCCGGGGGAGCTGCCCAGGGTAGAACCGTTCCCGACTGGTCACCACCTCCGGCAACGGCCACCAGCGGAAGCCGAAGTAGTCCTCCCGCTCGTAGTCGAGCCGGTGCGCCTCGTCCACGTCCGGGCCAGGGCCGGCCAGCCGTACGGCGACAACGACCTCGTCCTGGACGTGCCGCAACTGGCGGTGCAGGAAGCTCGCCCGCCGCCGCCAGTTCGGCGCACCAACCTGGTCGGCGGTGATCACGATGCCGGTCTCTTCCCGCAGCTCCCGCACCGCCGTGTCGCGATAGGTCTCACCGGGATCCATGCCACCGCCCGGCAGCTCCCACCAGGTGCCCAGCCGGGGGTGGTCCGGGTCGCGGGTGTGGAACAGCAACACCCGGTCGGTGCCGTCGGTGACCACGACCCGCACCGCGCGTCGCTCCAGGATCGGCAGGTCACGGGGCAGCTCGTTCATCGGGCCAGTCTGTCGTACCGTCCGCTTCGGCGGTGGGTAGGCTGCCTCCCGTGGCTGGTCTGTTGAGGAATGTCGCGGCGCGTATCTCCCGGGTCGGTGCGGTGATCCCGTCGCCCCGGCGTACCGGGCCGGCGCCCGCGCAGGTGGCCCGCCGCCGTCAGGTGAGCGCGTTGCAGCGTCGGGAGCTGACCTACGCTCCGGAGCGGGACGGTCAGGCCGACCCGGGCGAGATCGTCTGGACGTGGGTGCCGTACGAGGACGACCCGCGCCAGGGCAAGGACCGGCCGGTGCTGGTCGTCGGGCGGCACAGCCGGACCCTGTTCGGGTTGATGCTGTCCAGCCAGAGCGAGCGGGACGGGCAGCGGCACTGGTTCGCGCTCGGGCCGGGGGAGTGGGACCGCGACAACCGGCCGAGCTGGGTCCGGCTGGACCGGGTGCTCACCATGCGCGAGGACAGCATCCGTCGGGAGGGCGCCGTGTTGGACCGGCCCCGGTTCGACCGGGTCGGGCAGGCGTTGCGCGCCGGCTACGGCTGGCGCTGACCGCGCCCGGTGCGGCTGGGGCGAATCGCTAGCGAGCCGCGCGCCGAGCTGTCCCAGCAGTGGGGAAGCCCGGGCAGTGACGCACCTGGCGGTGAGGTCTATTCGCGGCTCGGGCCGACTGCGGCACTCTTCGCGTCCGGCGGCGGGTACGGCTGGTCGGCGAGGAGTCGGGCCAGGTGGGCGGTGTTGAGCGCCAAAGCCTTCGTGGTGCGGCCGGTGGTGTCGGGCTTGGGGCCGGCGTCGCGGTAGTCCACGGTGTGCAGCGCCTCGCCGACCCAGTAGGTCGCGGCGGCAGCGGCGATGGTGAACCCGACCTCGTTGAGTGCCTGCTGCACCTCGCCGATGCTGTGGTGGGCGCCATCCTCGTTGCCGACCACGGCGACACCGGCCACCTTGCCGTAGGTGCGGAGACGGCCCTCGGCGTCGGTCTCGGAGAGTTCGGCGTCGAGGCGTTCGAGGACCATCTTGCAGACGCTGGAGGGCTGACCGAGCCAGATCGGCGTGGCGATGATCAGCACCTGGGCTGCCATCAGCTTGGCGCGGATCGCCGGCCAACCGTCGCCGTCGCCCTCGTCCGTTGACACCCCGAAACGCACGTCGTGATCGACGACCCGGATCATTTCGCCCTCCACGCCCTGCGCCGCCAACTCGGCGAGCACTTCCCTACCGAGCTGCTCGGCGCTCGACGGCCCAGGCGACGGCTTGAGGGTGCAGTTGAGTACGAGGGCGCGGATGGTCGCCACGTCGGGTCCTCTCGGCGGTCGTGATTCGAGTACTGGCTTGCCATACCCGGATAGGACGTCTCAGAACACCCCGGCGACCGGCAAAACCGCTGGGTCGGTGGCCGGAGCGCTGGCATGGTGTCCGCATGGTGCAGGACGTCGCCGCACGGCAGGTGGCCGAACAGGTACGGAAGGGCTTCGGCCTACAACTGTCCACCATGGAGCCGGTGCGCCTGGCCTGGTTCCTCGCGGTCCGCGCGCTCGACGACCTCAGCGACTGGATCCGTCAGGCATTGGACCTCGACGCCGAGGCGGCCGACCGCGGCCGGGCGGCGCGGATCGTGCGAGGGCTGGTGTCACCGGTGGGTCTGGTCACTCTCGCCCACGCGGCGTTGCGCGACAGTGACCGGCGGCCCTGAGCGGCGACCACGTCATCTACACCTGACAAAAAGTAAGGCAGAGAACGGATCCGCTCTCTGCCACTTCCAACATATATCGCACCGGGGGCCTTGCGGCAAGACCCGGGTGATGCCGCAGAATCTCCAGCCGACGCCCAAATCTGGGAAAATCGGGGGATTCCATGATTGATGTCATCATTGCTGGCGGCGGACCGACCGGCTTGATGGTGGCCAGTGAGTTGCGGCTGCACGGGCTGCACGCTCTCGTGCTCGAGAAGGAGACGGAGCCGACCAGCTACGTCCGCGCGCTCGGCCTGCACGCACGCAGCATCGAGGTGATGGACCAGCGAGGTCTGCTGGAGCGGTTCCTCGCCCTCGGACAGCAGCACCCGGTCGGGGGCTTCTTCGCCGCGATTCCCAAGCCGTCGCCGGGCGGGCTGGACACCGCACACGCGTACGTCCTCGGCATTCCGCAGACCATCACCGACCGTCTCCTGAGCGAGCACGCCAGCGAGGTCGGCGTCGAGATCCGGCGCGGCAGCGAACTCGTCGGGCTGAGCCAGGACGACCACGGGGTGACCGTGCGGCTGGCCGATGGCACACAGTTGCGTGCGCGTTACCTCGTCGGCTGCGACGGCGGTCGCAGCACCGTACGCGGGCTGCTCGGTGTCGGCTTTCCCGGCGAGCCCAGCAGTGTCGAGACGCTGCTGGGCGAGATGGAGGTGGGCGTGCCGCCGGAGACGGTGGCCGACGTGGTGGCCGAGGTACGCAGGACTCATCTCCGATTCGGTCTCGGGCCCCTCGGGGACGGGGTGTACCGCGTCCTCGTCCCGGCCGAGGGTGTGGTGCAGGACCGCACGGTCCCACCGACCATCGACGACTTCAAACGCCAACTGCGGGTGTACGCGGGCACCGACTTCGGTGTCCACTCACCGCGCTGGCTCTCCCGCTTCGGTGACGCCACCCGGCTGGCCGAGCGTTACCGGGTCGGCCGGGTGCTGCTGGCCGGCGACGCGGCGCACATCCACCCGCCGACCGGCGGGCAGGGGCTCAACCTCGGCATCCAGGACGCGTTCAACCTCGGCTGGAAACTGGCCGCCGAGCTCAACGGCTGGGCGCCGGAGGGGCTGCTGGACAGCTACCACAGCGAACGGCATCCGGTGGCCGCGGACGTGCTGAACAACACCCGGGCGCAGATGCTGCTGCTCGCACCCGAGCCGGGGCCGCGGTCTGTGCGCCAACTGTTGTCGGAGCTGTTGGACTTCGAGGACGTCAACCGGTACCTGATCGAAAAGATCACCGCGATCGGGGTCCGCTACGACTTCGGGGCGGGCCACGACATGCTCGGGCGCCACATGCGTGACGTACGGCTGAAGCGGGGGCGCCTCTACGAGCTGATGCACGGCGGCCGCGGCCTGCTGCTCGACCAGACCGGCCGGCTCTCGGTCGCCGGCTGGGCGGAGCGGGTCGACCACGTCGTCGACGTCAGCGAGGAGTTGGAGGTGCCCGCCGTGCTGCTACGGCCGGACGGTCACGTGGCGTGGGTCGGCGACGATCAGACCGACCTGCTCAGCCAGCTGCCCCGGTGGTTCGGCGCGCCGGCCACCTGAACGGTCAGTGCTCGCCGAGGAACGCGCTGTCGACCAGTTGGCGGGGCGATCGGGCGCCACCGAGGCTCTTCGCCTGGTACATGGCCGCGTCGGCGCGGCTGAGCGCGTCGGTGAGCTGGGCCGGGCCGGTCACCGGGGCGAGCCCGACGGACGCGGTGACCCGGACGCTGCACCCGCTCAGTCGGATCGGCGCGGCGACGGTCTCGCTGAGCCGGCGGGTGGAGTGCTCGATCCAGCGCCGGTCGACGGTGGGGCTGGAGAGCAGCCCGGCGAACTCGTCGCCGCCGAGGCGCGCCACGAGGTTGTCCCCGGCGAAGCCGGCGAGCCGTTCGGCCACACTGATCAGCACCTGGTCGCCGGCGGCGTGCCCGTACCGGTCGTTGATCTGCTTGAAGTCGTCCAGGTCGAGGACCACGGCGATCAGCGGCTGGCCGGCGGCGTCGGTGAGCAGGGCGGCTGCCAGGCGGTAGAAGGCGCGCCGATTGGGCAGCCCGGTGAGCGGGTCGTGACTGGCGGCGTGCCGTTCGGCGGCCAGCTCCGCTTGGAGGTGACCGATTTCGGCCTCGGCGCGCACCGCCCGTCGGCGTAGTTGCCAGGAGGAGAGCAGCGCGCCCGCCGCGCAGACGCCGGAGGCGACACTCATCGGATCCGGCACGAACCCTCCCATCGCCGCGACCGCCTCCAGCCTTCGGTTGACGCGGCGCACCGCGTCGGGCCCAGTTTTGCCTGATCGTTGCCCGTGTGGGGGTAACTCAAAGTGAACGGATGGGCACCGATCATGTGCGTTATCATGCTCGCCGTCGGATGCAGATGCAATAGCAGATGCACGTGCAGAACCGTCCAATGTCGATACCGCACCCCCTCGCCGTCACCGCTCCTCCCACGGCCACCGGCGGGCTCGTAACAGAAAGACGCCCCCATGCAGCAGCCACCCAATGGCGTACCGATCCACCAGTTGCCTCCGCTGAGCTGGCAGAAGAGTCGCCGCAGCAACCCCAGCGGCAACTGCGTCGAACTGGCCGAACTGCCCGAGGGAGCGGGCATCGCGGTCCGCAACTCACGGCACCCGGAAGGGCCGGCGCTGATCTACACGGTCGATGAGATCGCCGCCTTCGTTCTCGGTGCGCGGGACGGAGATTTCGACCACCTGATCAACTGACCGTCCGGGGGTGGGTCGTCCCGGTGGCGGGACTGATTCACCGGCGCGGAGGAGTTCATCTCACTGTCGGTCCATGGCATGCTTACACGTCGGCCGGGCCGGGGCGCCCGGCCGTCGTGGGTCGGTGTCCGGAGGTCCGCACGTGACGATGGTTCCCGCCGAGGGTGGCCCGACAACCGGGCCGACCGTGCTGCGCATGCTGCTCGGCGCCCAACTGCGCCGCCTCCGGGAGTCCAGCGGGGTGACCCGGGAGGGCGCCGGCTGGGAGATCCGCTCCTCCGAATCCAAGATCAGTCGGATGGAGCTGGGTCGGGTCGGCTTCAAGGAGCGTGACGTCGCCGACCTGTTGACCCTCTACGGCGTGACCGAGGACCACGAGCGCGACGCGCTGCTCAAGCTCGCGCGCGACGCGAACAGCCCCGGCTGGTGGCACCGCTACGGCGACGTGTTGCCGTCCTGGTTCCAGTCGTACCTGGGCCTGGAGGCCGCCGCCGCGCTGATCCGCAGCTACGAGGTGCAGTTCGTTCCCGGCCTCCTGCAGACCCAGGAGTACGCCCGGGCGGTCGTGCTGCTCGGGCACGGCGCGGCCGGTCCGGGCGAGATCGACAGGCGGGTCGCGCTGCGGATGCAGCGTCAGCAGTTGCTCCAGCGGCAGAACCCACCGCAGCTCTGGGCCGTGGTGGACGAGGCGGCGTTGCGCCGGCCCATCGGCGGCGCCGAGGTCATGCGTGGTCAGCTCACCGCGCTCATCGAGGCGACCAAGTCACCCCACATCCGGTTGCAGGTCATCCCGTTCGCCGCCGGTGGCCACGCTGCCGCCGGGGGTGCCTTCACCATCCTGCGCTTCGGCGACCAGGAGCTTCCGGACATCGTCTACATCGAGCAGCTCACCAGCGCCATCTACCTCGACAAGCGCGACGATTTGGATTACTACGCGGTGGCCATGGAGCGGCTCTGTGTCGAAGCCGAGCCGCCCGAGCGTACGGCGGAGATCCTCGGGCGACTGCTGGACGACTCCTACCCCGCCTGACTCTCGGCCGTAGGCCCCCGCAGGCGGGACTCTCAGCTCACGTATTGACCGACGCCGACCGGCCGGGCTAGTCTCTGTATCGATACAGACTGGATCGATACAGAGAGGTGCCGGGTGAAGCCAACACTGCAAGCCGTGGCCGACGCCGTCGGCGTTTCGCGCAGCACCGTGTCCAACGCCTACAGCCGCCCCGACCAGCTCTCCGCCAGTCTGCGCGAGCGGATCCTGGACGCCGCCCGGCAACTCGGATACCCCGGCCCCAACCCGACCGCGCGCTCCCTGCGCCGAGGTTTCGTCGGGTCGATCGGGGTGCTGTTCACCTCGCAACTGTCGTACGCCTTCACCGACCCGTTCGCGGTCCGCTTCCTCGCCGGTGTCGGCGCTGCGGCCGAGCGGCACGGCACCAGCATGCTGCTGGTGCCACTGCCCCCGGCGGTGACCGACGCCCGACGGGCGGTGGAGAACGCCGCAGTCGACGGGTTCTGCGTCTACTGCGTCGCCGACGAGGAATGGGCGTTGGACGTGATCCGCCAACGCGGGCTGCCGTTCGTCAGCACCGCCGCCCGCGACGACGCCGGCGCCGACGAACGGTTCGTCGGCATCGACGAGCGGGCCGCCGCGCGCAGCGCCGCCGCGCACGTCGCTGGGCTCGGGCACCGTCGGGTGGCGCTGATCGCCGACTCCGTGCTGTCCGACGCGCCGGCCGGCCCGCTCACAGTGGCCGGGGTCGACCAGGTGCCGCATCCGACCACCCGTGGTCGGCTCAGCGGATTCGCCGACGCCTTCGCCGAGGTCGGCCTCGGCTGGGCCGAGCTGACAGTGGTCAACGTTCCCGGCAACAGCCGCCCGGCTGCAGCCGCAGCCATCGCCGGGCTGTTCGACCAACCCGCACCGCCGACCGCCGTGCTGGCCGGCTCCGACGTCCTCGCGCTCGGTGTGCTGGACGCCCTGGCCGCACGGCCGGCCCATGATCGTCCCCCGGTCTCGGTGACCGGCTTCGACGACGTCCCCGAGGCCGCCGCGGCCGGCCTCACCACCGTCCGGCAACCGGCCGAGGAGAAGGGCCGGATCGCCGCCGAACTGCTGCTCGACCCGCCCGCGGACGCCGCGGCCGGTCACCTGTTGCTGCCCACCACACTCGTCGTCCGGAGCTCCACCGGACCTGTCCCAAGGAGTTGACCATGGAACTTCCCACCGGATACATCACCGCGCTCGACGCCATGGACCGGCACGTCAACTCGGCCCGACCGGACGCTCCGGTCCAGGTCGAACACCCCCGCCGGGCCCTGCTCGCCCCGACCCGGCAGGCCACCGCACTCGCCCTGCGCCGGCTCGCCGACCGCATCCAACCGCGACCGCTGCCCGGCACCCCGCGCTGCTCCTGACCCGCACCAAACCCATTCCGGTACGCACGGGACGAACAGTGTGGGTCCGGGCACGCAGAGTGGTCGAGTGCGGTGTTGCCAGGCAGACTGGTGAAGCCATGTCGCCGCTCACGCCCACTCTCCGCCTCCACGACCGCTACGTACTGCACGAGCGGATCGGTCTCGGTGGCATGTCCGAGGTGTGGCGAGGCGACGACGAGGTGCTCGGGCGGCCGGTCGCGATCAAGGTGCTCGCCGGGCAGTTCGCCACCGACCCGCAGCTGCGGGCCACCATCCAACGCGAGGCCCGCGCGGCCGCCCGGCTGACCCACCCACACGTGACCCAGGTGTACGACTACGCCGAGGCGACCCTGGCCGGCGGCGTCGTGGTCCCGTACCTGGTGATGGAGCTCGTCGACGGTCACAACCTGGCCGACCGGCTGCGGACCGGGCCGCTGCCCTGGCCGGAGGCGGTCCGGGTGGCCGGGCAGATCGCCGCCGCGCTGGCCGCCGCGCACCGCATCGGCGTCGTGCACCGCGACGTCAAGCCCGGCAACGTCATGCTCACCGACACCGGCGCCAAGGTGCTTGATTTCGGCATCGCCGCGCTCGGCGGCCTCGACAGCCAGTCCGGCGAACCGCTGATGGGCACCCCCGCCTACTTCGCCCCGGAACGGCTGACCGCCGGCCCGCCCGACCCGGCGAGCGACGTGTACGCCCTCGGCGCACTGCTCTACCGCACTCTCACCGGGCAGGCGCCACTGCCCGTGCAGAGCTGGGAGGACGCGCTGGAGGTGCACCGGAGGGGCACCCCGGTGCCGCCGCTACGGGTGCCCGGTCTTCCCGCCGACATCGCCGAGCTGACCGTCGCCTGCCTGGCCGCCAACCCGGCCGACCGGCCGAGCGCCGCGCATCTGGCCCGCCGCTTCGGCGCCGGTCAGCCGGTCGAGCCGCCCACCGAGCTGCTGCGCATCCGGCCGGCCGCCCACCCGCCCACCCTGATCGACCGGTCGGTGGTGGCCCGCCCCGTCCCGGCAACCGCCGCGCCGGCCCGACGCCGGTCGCGTCGGCCCCTCGTCGCGCTCGTCGCGGCCGTGCTCGCCATGCTGATCGGCGGCGGCGTCCTGCTCGCGGAGAACCCGCTCGGCAACCCGGGCACACCCGACCCGGCCGAGATCGCCGCCGCGCCGTCGACCTCCGCCCCGGCCCCCGCGCCCACGACACACTCGCCGACGCCGGCCGCACCATCCTCGCCACCCCCCGCCGCCAGCACCGCGCCCTCGACCGTCGGGCAGCAGCTACCGGTCAGCTTCCGGGAGGTGAGCAGCGAGTTCGCCGCCGTCCTCGCCCGCGGTGACGTCGACCGGAAGACCGCCGAAGACCTGCGTGACGACCTCGCCGACCTCAACCGGCGCACCAGGGACCGCGCCGAGCGCGTCGCCGACCTACGGGACCACATCGCCGAGCTGGTGCGGCGGGACCGCCTACCAGCGCAGACGGGCGCGAAACTGGACGCTCTGCTCGCCCGGGCCGGCAGCTTCTCCACCAGCCGTACGGACGACTGATACCGCCGTCGATACCGCTGGCATGATGTGCCGATGCGGACACGTCTGATCTTCGTGCGACACGGCGAGTCGGTCCACCAGCTCGAAGGAATCGTCGGTGGGCCACGTGGCTGTCGGGGCCTCACCGCCCTCGGCCACGAGCAGGCACACGGCCTGGCCAACCGGCTCGCCGGCGAGGTCGCCGCAGACGGGCCGGTGGCGGTCTACTCGTCCGTGCTGCGCAGGGCCGTCGAGACCGCGCAACCGATCGGCGCGGCGTTCGGCGTCCGGCCCGTGGCCGACTGTGGTCTCTGCACCTGGCACACACCCCCGTACGCCGACGGCCTGCCGACCGCCCTCTTCCGCACCGACCACGCGGTGGCGGGTGGCGGCGTGTTCCGACCATTCGAGGAGGGCAACGAGAGCTGGGCCGAACTGGTGGTCCGCGTCAGCCGCGCGATCATGGAGATCGCCCACCGGCACCGGGGCTCCACGGTGGTCCTGGTCGGCCACAGCGAGACCGTCGAGGGTGCCTTCCACGCGCTCGGCGCGCAGCCGGTCTTCCGGGCGTTCGACCTGGACGTACCCCCGGCCTCGATCACCGAATGGACCACCGACCACGACCCGGGCGGTTGGCCGCCGGCCCGCTGGACGCTGCGTCGCTTCGCCGACACCGGGGGGTGGGCTAGAGCGTGATCCAGTACCGCCGGGCCGGACCGAGTTCGGTGTCTCGGATGTCCTCAAGGACGCCGCCGAGGCGCTCGATCGTCTTCGCCGACGCGGTGTTGTCCGCCTCGCAGGCGAGCAGCACCCGATCCAACCCGAGCGCTCGGGCCTCGCCGAGCATCCGGTCCAGTGCCCAGGTCGCCAGCCCGCGGCGGCGTGCCGACGGGCGGATGCCGTATCCGATGTGGCCGCGAACCCGTCCGGCGAGCGCACCTCATCGGTCGACCGCAGACCGAAACCGTCCTCGTGGAGGCCGGGACCCCACTCGTCGTGCGCCTCCAGCCAGGCGGCGTGCAGGCGGACGGTGGGCGTGACCAGCTTGGGCATGCGGCGGTGCTATTCGGCGGCCAGGATCTGCTCGCGCAGGATCTCCGCGTGCCCGCAGTGCTGGGCGAACTCGCGCAGCACGTGCAGGTAGACCCAGCGCAGCGGCAGCGGGCCGCGCCGGTTGCCGCGGAGCAGGTCGTCGAGGCCGAGGCCGGACGTGGCGCGGCGGGAGGCTTCGCAGGCTTCCCGGTGCGCGCGCTGGACGGTGGCGATCGTGTCGCCGTCGTCGAGGATGAACGACTCGTCCGGCGTGGCCGGGATGCCGATCTCGGCCCGGGGCCGACACGTGACGGCCTCGTCGAACCAGACCTTCTCCACGAACGCGGCGTGCTTCACCAGACCCAGCAGCGTCGTCCGGGACGGCACCAACGACCGGCGCGCCTGCTCCTCGGTCAGCCCGTCCAGGTAGCCGTTGAGCGCTCTGCGGTGCTCGTCGATGAACGCCTCGAACTGCGCCTGAGCTGACCGGCCGACGACATCATCGGCGAAGGTCGGGGGGAAGGAGGTCATTCCCGAAGCATTTCAAGGTCATCACCGACGCGCAAACACTCATGGGCCGACCGTAACGTGGTCGCCGTCCGCCACCCGTCCGGAACGCACCACAGTGGCGTACGCGCCGACGCACGGCTGGGGACCCATCCCGGGCAGCGGCTCGATCCGGTTGAGCCGGGCGGGCACCCGCAGCGCCCCGGCCGCGCGGGGCAGCCGGCCGTGCGCGAGCGTCGGTACCGCGCAGCGCGGCGTCGGCGCGAGCACGGCGAGCACCAGGTCCGGGCCGACGCGCAGCTCCCGGGCGACCCAGTCGTTCTCGGCGAAGGCATCCGTGTCCGTGTCGAGCACCAGGTTGGGCCGGTAGCGTTCCACCGTCCCCGCCCCGGGCGGCAGGTGCCCGGCGATCCGGTCCAGGGTCGCGGTGGTGACCAGGTGGATCGGAGCGAAGTCGAAGAAGGTGCCGGGCAGCACCGACCCGAGCCGGCTCTCGTCGGCCGGGACCTCGTCGGTGAGAGCGGCGGCGAGCACCGCCTCCGGGTGCGAGCGCAGCAGGGTGGCGCCGGGCGGTACGGCGTCGACGAGGGTCACCGGGCGGCCTACCGCCGCGCTGAGCGCCGTGTCGATGTCGGGGTCCTCGCTCGACAGGTGTCGACCGTCGGGCACTGTGATCCGTACCGGATCGGTCGCCCCGCCGGTCGCTCGCAGCGTGAGCAGGTCGCGCCAGCGATGGGGTTGCTTGGCGCTGGCCACCCGTCCACTGGTCCGATCCAGCAGGGCCAGCACGCGGTCACCCGCGACGCCGGTCTCGCCGATGTCGGCGGTCGAGGTCCGCTCTCCGAGCAGCGATTTCACCGGGTACCGCCGCAGCTGCACCACCCGTCCGGAGATCATCCTGTCACCCTAACCGCGCCTGCCACCACGGTCGGGCCACGTGAGGCTGACGCTGACCGACTCGCCCGGGTCGGTGCCCGCGCGGGCGTACACCTCGCCGTCCGGCGTCCAGACACCCGACCGCCCCGCCGCCTCGGTGTAGCCACCGCCGGTCGACCCGGCGAAACTCGCCGTCGCCACCCAGACCCGGTGCGTGGTGGCGACCCGGTGCGCCCGCCGGTCCACCACGGCGGCGTCGCGCGCCGACTCCAGGACGCCCGCCGCGTACACGTCGATCCCGAGCGCGGCCGTCCGGTCCGCGTGCGCGGCCATGCCGGTGTCCTTGCAGATCGCCAGCCCCACCCGCCAACCGTCCACATCGAGCACGACCGGGGTATCGCCCGGCCGGAACCGGCGGGCCTCCGTGTCCCCCAGCCACATCTTCCGGTACGCCACCGTCGCACCGCCGCCGGTCACCGCCAGCATCGCGATGTGGTCGCCCGCGATCGGCGCACCGGCCAGGGCCAGCGCACCCGCCTCGGCGCACGCCTCGACCAGCGGCGCCAACCGCGGGTCGTCGACCGACACGACCGGCGCTTCCAACTCGTACCCGGTCAGCGACAGCTCCGGAAAGACCACCACCCGGGCGCGCGCCGCGCGGACCGCGGCGGCGTGCGCCCGCGCGTTTGCCGCGACATCCAGGGGTACGCACGGCGGCTGGACCACCGCGAGCCGCAGCGGGGTGCGGCTTTCCACACCCCCACCGGTGTGGTCGACCCGCGCGGTCGGGCGGTCGGCCCCATGGTCGACTCTCAGGATGACTTCGTAACGTGGGCGCATGATTCGAACGTCCCACGCCGTGTTCGCCACCGGAACCCCCGCCGCCGCAGCGGAACCACCACAGGACGGGATCGTCGGTTACGTCACTGACCTGGTGGAACGACTCGGCGGGCCGGGTGCCGGTCTGGCGGTGGCGTTGGAGAACCTCTTCCCGCCGATCCCCAGTGAGGTGATCCTGCCGCTGGCCGGGTTCGTCGCCGCGCAGGGACGGATGAGTCTGGTCGGTGCGATCTTCTGGACCACGCTGGGTTCGGTGGTGGGCGCGCTCGCGCTCTACCTGATCGGCGCGGCGCTGGGGCGCGACCGGATGCGCGCCATCGTCTCCCGGCTTCCGCTGGTCAAGCTCAGCGACGTGGACCGGACCGAGGCGTGGTTCCTGCGGCACGGTGTGAAGGCTGTCTTCTTCGGCCGGATGATCCCGATCTTCCGCAGCCTGATCTCCATCCCGGCCGGCGTGGAGCGGATGCCGGTGACCACGTTCCTGCTCTACACCACGCTGGGCAGCCTGATCTGGAACACCACCTTCGTGCTCGCGGGCTACCTGCTGGGCGACAACTGGCACCTCGTCGAGGGCTACGTCGGCACGCTCCAGAAGGTGGTGATCGTGGTCTGCGTGGCGGCGGCCGGCTGGTTCGTCGGGTCCCGCGTGTTGAAGGCCCGCCGCGCCGCCCGCAACCCCGAGCCGACCGAACCCGAGCAGAGCGCACTGAACGGGATGCCCGACCCGGGCGGTCGCGGCACCCTCTACCGAAGCGGATCGTGGGCCTCGGACGAGCGCTAACCAGCCCTCTTCTGGTTTCCTTTGCTCTGCTTCACCCCACGCGCCACCCGCGGTCGCCTGCGGGCGGGTCAGATGACGCAGAGCAGGGGGACAGGCGTAGTGCGGAAGGCGGGCGAGGTGGTGGGGGAGCGGCGAACCGGCGGGTGGTGGCTTCGGCTCCGGCTACCGCTCGGCGTCGCCGTCGGCATCGCGACGGCCGCCGTCGAGCTCGCCTTCCTCGCCGTTGCGACCGTCGCATCCAGCGTGCGCGCGGTAGCGCCTGCGGCCGGCCGTCGCGTTGCTCGCCTGACCGACCGGTACGGGAGGCGGCTGGTGCGGATGGAACATCGTCGCCTTGCCGGGCTGCTCGCCGCGGAGGATCTGCCCGCTCCGAACACCGTGGCGACCCGCCGGCAGCTCGGCTACCTGGCCGCCCGACTGTTACCCGGCACGCTCGGCCTGCTGGCGTACGCCGTGCTCGGCGTCGGCGTGGTGCTGGCCGGGATCGTGCTGCGCGCGGCGGTGCGCGGAGAGCTGACCCTCCTCGACGCCCTGTCCCAGATCGCCGTCGGGGCGGTGCTGTTACTGCTCAACGTCCAGGCCGTTGCCAGCATCGCCGCGCTGGACATCCGGCTGGCGCGACGACTGCTCGGGCCGGGAAGTCGGGCGGAGCTGACGCGGCGGGTCCATGAGCTCACCACCAGTCGGGCCGGGGTCATCGCCGCGGTCGACGCCGAACGGCAGCGCATCGAACGCGATCTGCATGACGGCCTCCAACAGCGGCTGGTCGCCCTCGGCATGCTGCTCGGCCGTGCCCGGCGCGCCCGCGACGCCGACCGCACACACGCACTGCTCGCCCAGGCGCACGAGGATGTGCAGCGGGCCATCGAAGAGTTGCGCGAGGTGGCGTGGCGGGTCTACCCGTCAGCGCTGGACGACAGCGATCTGGGTGAGGTCCTGGCCATCGTCGCCCGCGGATACGAGGTGCCGGTGCGGATCCGCTGCGAGCTGCCGGTCCGCCCCGAGCGGCAGGTCGAGACGGTGCTGTACTTCGTGGCCTGCGAGGCGCTCACCAACGCCGCGAAACACGCCGCCGCTACCCTGGTCACTGTCGAAATCGGAGTACGGGATGGGTGGATCCGGATGCGCGTACACGACGATGGCGTCGGCGGGGCGGAACCGACCGGACGCGGGTTGTCCGGGCTCGCGCGTCGGGTCGCCGCGCTGGACGGCCGGCTGCTGGTCACCAGCCCGGCCGGCGGTCCGACAACCGTGCTGGCGCAGCTGCCGTGCGACTAGTCCTCGCCGAAGACTCGACGCTGCTCCGGGAGGGCCTGACGAGGCTGCTCGCCGACGAGGACCACGAGGTGATCGCGGCGGTGGGGACCGCCGACCAGCTTGTCGAGGCGGTCGAACAATCCCGTCCCGACGTGGTCGTCACAGACGTCCGGATGCCACCCAACCACACCGATGACGGGCTACGGGCCGCCCTGGAGATCCGTCGTCGGTGGCCCGACACCGGCGTCCTCGTGCTCTCCCAGTACGTCGAGCGGCGTTACGCCGGGCGGCTGCTCGCGGACCGTCCCGAGGGAGTCGGCTACCTGCTCAAGGACCGGGTCGCCCAGGTGGACGACTTCCTCGACGCACTCGACCGGGTCGCCGCCGGAGGCACCGCCCTCGACCCGGATGTGGTCCGCCAAGTGGTGGCCGGCTCAGACCGGCCCGACCCGTTTGATCGGCTCACGCAGCGCGAACGGGACGTATTGCACGAGATGGCCCAGGGGCACACGAATCTCGCCATCGCCCAGCGGCTTCATGTATCGCAGAGCGCGGTCGAGAAGCACGTAAACGCCATCTTCGACAAACTCGGTCTTGCGCACACAACGGGCTACAGCCGACGAATCCTCGCAATCCTGCGCTACCTGGGCACCTGAACCGCCCAGGCTCATAGGCCGGGCAAGGCGGCCGCCCCGACGTGCGGGATCGCGGGCCGGGCACGCGGGCCGGGCATGCGGATCGGAGGCCGGGCGCGGGCCGGGCCTAGCATGATCGACTCGGGTTCCTTGAAGTCGGGGTGTGTCCGGGAGTCCGGGATGCCCCGACTTCCGTGAACCCGAGTGGATCACCCCGGGTGAGGGCCGGTTCGGCGCTGTAAGGCCGGCGCTGTGTGGGTGGT
>NZ_JBITET010000020.1:0-75505 GCF_044455385.1 Micromonospora sp. NPDC051227 | reverse complement strand
TGCCAGGCACCGTGTACCAGCACACCCAAGATCCCTACCAAGTGACACATGTATCGGGACTTCATCACTGACAGATGTCATGGGACTGAATAGTTACGAGCTAACGGAAACTGTCCAAGATCTCGGTGGCCATCCGACCCCGGTCGGGTTCCGTGCGCAAAACTCCGTCAGAGTCGCTTGCTTGGGGCGACCACAGCCGATGAGGTGACGCGGGGGCGAGCGGCCGGTCGCGCTGGGTGCGCGGATCTCGTACGCTCCCATGTGGTCTCTGCCGGTGCGGTGGTGGAGGCGGTGGTCGACCACGGGGAGGTGCACGTGAGTGCAGCACAGATCATCGCTAGGTTGGCGGCGGCGTCGCAGAAGCTGGACGAGGCGAAGGCCAAGACCGCAGCGGCAGCACAGGACGCGGCCGAGGCGCGGGCACTCGTCGCGGGTGCGCTGGAGGGTGTGGCCGCTGGTCCGCTGGTCGGCATGATCGATTCATACCGTCAGGCGCTCGCGCAGGCGTCCCAGGGTGGCGACCCGGCCAAGCAGCACGTGCAGGAGACGATCGCCAAGGTCCGAGCGCTGGGAAACTGACCACGGTGGTGGCAGCGCAATCCACCAACCACCCGCAGCAGCCGGCGTCACCCTGCGACCCGCAGTGCCAAGCCCACCAACAGCCGCGCCGATCAGCGTTCCTGGTCTCGGAGAGCTGTCACCGCGCGTGGTGAGGGCTGTCCAAAGGACGCCGACGCACTACTGCCGCCGGAGGTCATCGCGCAGGAGATCGTCCAAGACCTGGAAGCAGCGCTGTGCGAATTCGCCGCCATCGCTGACGCCTTGTCATCGCGTGCCGCCCAGCTGCCGCAGGACGTGGCGGAGCGCTTGGAACGTGAGCCCAACGCCAGCGCGTACGTGGTCGACACGATCCGGGCGCGGATGCGCGCTGAGGATCTTGACGCCGAGCTTGCCCGCCGGGGCATGACCGTGACGGCAGAGGGGCAGGCCCGCGCCAAGGCCCAACGCGCGCAGGTCGAGCAGGAATGGTCGCCCGGTCGACGTGCCGCTCTGCGGGACCGTTCCCGCCGTGCGGCAGCGGAGATGCTTGACGGCTCCGGCAGCCAGGCTCCGGCGGCATGACGATTCCCGACGCGCCGTCGGTCCGGCTGATATTGGACCGGTCCGCGCTGCTCGCCTACGCGGCCGGGTTCATGGATGTCGCCGAACCCATCCACGAGGTGGCCCACGACGGGGTCCGGTTCGGTGTGCCGGCTGTGGTCGCGGCTGAGGTGCTTGCGGTGGTGGACGATCCGGGCGATCGGGAGCTGCTGCACCGACTGCTCGACCGTCCCGCCTGCGCGGTGCTACCGACCTGGGGTGAGGACTGGCAGGAATTGGCGTACTGGCGCGTGGTGACCGGTCGGGTTGACCTCGCCGCCGCCGTGATGGCGGTCCTGGAGCACGACGCCTCGGTGCTGACCAGCGAGGGTAAGGCGTACGGCGATGGCGGCGACCTTCCGGTCATCCGCTTTCCTGGCTAGAGCGCTCGACGGCTCAGCGCGTGACGCGGACCGTGTTGTTGAAGTCCAGGTAGTTATCAATTGAAGCGCTCGATGACGACGACCGGGATCTCGCGGTCGGTCTCCTTCTCGTAGCGGGCGTACGTCGGGAAGATTTTGGTCATCACCGGCCACAGCCGGACGCGCTCCTCGCCGGTCGCGGTCCGGGCCCGACCCGTGATCCGCTCCGCGCCGACCTGAATCTCCACCGCCGGGTCGGCGCTCAGGTTCAGGTACCAGGCGGGGTGCGTGGCCGCGCCGCCGTTGGACGCCACCAGCAGGTAGTTGTCGCGGTCGCGTCCGTACATCAGGGCCGTGCGGCGCAGCGTGCCCGATCGGCGTCCGCGGGTGGTGAGCAGCAGCGAGGGTACGCCGTGGAAGGTGCCCCCGTCCGCGCCGTCGGTCCGCACGTAGCGCCGGATGTGGCTGGCGACCCAGCCGACGGGGCTGTCCTCGACCGTCTCGTTCTGCTCGTGTGTGGTCACGCCATCGCCTTCATCGTCGAGTCGAACGGACGCATCGACCATACGTCGGGGTCAGAACGCCCGGAACAGTCAGCCGCGCGAGCGCGGCAGGCAGCACTTCTTGTACTTGGCGCCGGATCCGCACCAGCAGGTGTCGTTGCGGCCGGGCGGCCAGGCTGTCACGCCCGCCTCGTCGAGGCTGTCGGCGTACTCGTCGAGGGTTTCCTCGCTGGTGGGGTCGCCTCCGGTGCGTTCGGCGAAGGCCGCCAGGCCGTCGACAGTGCCGGCGACCACGCCCAGGTCGGCGCCGCCCATTCCGGAAGCGTCGACGAGGGCGCGTTCGATCTGGGCGCGGTGCTCGTCCCAGGTGACGGGGTAGCTGTCCACCAGCGCCGGCCAGCGCACCAGCAGGGCGTCGAACTCCGACTGCGGCCAGAACAGCAGCGTGGCCGGGCCGTCGTCGAGGGCGTCGAGCGCGTGGGTGCTCGCGGCGCGCAGCCGGTCGGCGAGGTTGTCGTACTCGTCGTGGGGTAGGCCCGTCTCCTCGCGCAGGTCGTGGCGCCGCTGGGCCAGGCCGTAGATCATGGCCGCGGCCTCGTCCTGGGCGTCCTCGGACGTGTGCTGCTGGGTCCGGGTCCGTTCCAGGATGGCGTCCAGCGCCCCGGTGAGCCACTCCAGGGCCGTGTCGGCGTGGCCGGATTCGGCCAGCTCGTCGACCAGGTACGTGGCCGCGGGGTCGGTCTCCAGCAGCGGACGCAGTGCGGTCAGCTCGGCCATGCCCTCCTCCGAGCGGCCGAGGCGCAGCAGCAGGCCGCCGCGCACCGCTCGGGCGTACGCGTTGTCGTCCGGCTGCTCGGCGATGGCGCGGGTGGCCAGGGCGAGCGCGTCGGCCAGGTCACCGGCCTGTTCCAGGATGTCCGCGGCGACCAGCAGGGCGTACCCGGTGTCGTCGGGGTCCGCTACCCGCCCCTCGTCGACGGCACCCACCAGTTCGGCGACGAGCGCGGCCGGGTCGGGGCTGCTGGGGCCCATAATGCCGATCTCGTCGATGCGGTCGGCTGTCAGCAACTCGGGCATGGGCGCATCCTGAGGAACGACGGACAGGAAGCGGTCAGCGTACTCCGGAATGCGCCGCAGCCCGGGCGGCGAACCGCCCGGGCTGCGACATGTTCCCTCAGCGGGTCGCTGGCATGGTGGCGAACTCGCCGGCTAGCTCCGACTCGACGATCGTCGTGGCGGACGGCCGGCGACCGGCCGACGCCCGCCCGGCGGACGGGACGGCGAGGGCCGCGATCGCGGCGGCCAGGGCGATCGCCGTGAGGACGAGAAACCCCATCGTGAAGCCGGCCTCCCGGGGCAGTCCGTTGGCCTGCGGGTGCGCGGTGATCACGCCACTGACCACGGCCGCGCCGATCGCGCCGCCGATGGTGCGGATGTTGGCGTTCATGCCGGTCGCCACGCCGGTCTGGCTGGCCGGCACGCTGGCGACGATCAGGTTGGCCATCGACGCGAAGGCCAGGCCGATGCCGAGGCCGACCAGGCCACCGGCGATGGCGACCTCCCAGCGGGTGTCGTGCGCGGTGGCGAGCAGCGCGGAGGCGGCCACGTTGAACGTGACACCGGTGGCGAGCTGCGCCTTGGCGCTGAAGACGGCCTGGAGTCGGCCGGCGACGAGACCGGCGACGAACATCGCGACGAGCATCGGCAGCATGAGCAGACCGGCCTGGCTGATGCTCGCGCCGAAGCCGTAGCCGGCGGCCGTCGGGGTCTGCAGGAACTGCGGAAGGAACGCGTACACGGAGAACATCGACGCGCCGTAGAGCAGGGCGACCAGGTTGGTGGTCCAGACGCCGGGCAGGCGCATCATCCGCATGTCGATCAGTGGGTTGCTGGAGCGCACCTCGGCGACCAGCCAGCCGACCAGCAGCACCACGGCAAGGGCCAGCAGGCCGAGCACCCGGGTGGAGGTCCAGCCCCACGCCGCGCCCTGGCTGATCGGCAGCAGCAGCGCGACCAGCCAGCCGGAGAGCAGCACTGTGGCGCGCCAGTCGATGCGGCCGGGGGTACGGACCGGCGACTCGGGCACGAACAGGTGCGCGGCCACGGCGGTCAACCCGACCACGATCATCGGGATCCAGAACAGCCAGCGGTAGTCCAGCGTGCTGACGATCGGGCCGGCCAGCACGATGCCCAGGCCACCGCCGACGGCGACGATCGCCGAGATGGCGGCCACTGCGGTGGAGACCCGTGCGGCCGGGAACTCGTCGCGGATGATGCCGAACGAGAGCGGGAAGACCGCTCCGCCGATGCCCTGCACGACCCGGGCGAGGATGAGGACGCCGATGTTCGGCGCGATGGCGGCCAGCAGGCAGCCGAGGGCGAGGGCGGCGAGCGAGACGACGAGCATCCGCTCCTTGCCGACCATGTCGCCGACGCGTCCGAGGATCGGCGTGAAGATCGACGCGCTGAGCAGGTAGGCGGTCAGGACCCAGGTCACTGTGTTCTGGGAGGTGTGCAGGTCCTGCTGGATGGTCGGCAGCACCGGGGTGATCAGCGACTGGAGCATCGCGAAGAACCCGGCGCCGGCCGCCAGTACGGTGAAGGTGAGCCGACGCGAGCCGCGTCGGGAAGTCACTGCCACGAGAGAAAACTCCCTGATTACGTACGGGAATGAAGGCTTGTCGCCCGTCGTCTGCGACGGGGTGGTCTGTCGGGCCCGGGCGATCGGGGTGGCCAGGCGGCGATCGGGCGGGTCCCGAGGTAAGCTAACCGGAGGCAGGCCTCCGGGATTCCGGAGGGGTGCCTCCACTAAGCTAGCGGAGGGTTGCCTCCGGATGCAACCAGGGTGAGGTGACGTACGTCATGACCAGCGCGGGGCAGGCGCCCGAGGTCTTCGCCCAGCGGCCCAAGCGGGCCGACGCGCGGCGTAACTACGACGCCCTGATCACGGCGGCGCGCGAGGCGTTCGCCGAGAACGGCGCTGCCGCCTCCCTGGAGGACGTGGCCCGCCGGGCCGGCGTGGGCATCGGCACGCTCTACCGCAACTTCCCGACCCGCCGGCACCTGTTCGAGGCCGTCTACGTCGAGGAGGTCCGGGCGCTGTGCCACTCCGCCGAGGGCCTGGCCGAGCTGCCACCCTGGGACGCGCTCGTCGCCTGGTTGCACCGCTTCGTCGCGTACGTCGCCACCAAGCGGGCGCTCGCCGAGCAGCTGCTGCACGATTCCGAGATCTTCACCAGCTGCCGGGCGGAGATCTTCTCCGCCGGTGAGCCGCTGATGCGTCGCGCGCAGGCCGCCGGTGTGGTCCGTGACGACATCGGCTTCGACGACGTGGTGCGGCTGATCAGTGGTCTCACCATGGCCCAGTTCCCGTCACCCGAGCAGCGTGACCGGGTGCTCGGCGTGGCCCTGGACGGCTTACGCCCCCCAGCCGCCACCCGCTGACCGCTCAGCGGTCGACCAGCAGCAGCCACTCGTCGTCGAGCCGTTCGACCACCGTGCCCGCCGGCCAGACGTGTCCGCCATCGACCGATGCCCGGGCCTGGTCGACCTGCGGCGGCCGGCTGAATCGCGCGCCGTCGAAGCTGGCCATACCGTGGAACTGGGCCCGGCCGAAGTTCGCGGCACCGGAAAACTGGGCCTGCTCGAACACTGCCTCCGCGTCGAACATTGTCCAGCGGAACAGGGCCATGTCCGCGAGTCGGGCCGAGCGGAAGCTGACGGACCCCTCGAACTGGGTGTGCTCCATCGACAGGCCGCTGAGAAAGACGGCCTCCCGAAACGTCGCAGTGTCCTCGAAGCGGGTCGTGTCGAAGCTGGTCGGCTGATGAAATGTCGCCCGCCGGAATGACGTCCGGCCGCCGAGAGTGGCCCGCTGGCAGGACAGACCTTCGGCAAACCGGGCCCGGTCGAAGCTGGCCGATCGGCCGACGCGGGCACCGTCCAGCACGACCATCGCCTCGGCCGCGAGGTCGTCGAAGACCACGTCGTGGAAGATTGCTGCCCCGAGGATGAGTCGCCCTCGCACGGTGGCACCAGCGAAGCTGGTCACGCCGGTGAACACCGCCCTGGTGAAGTCCGCGTCGACCAGCGTGCAGCCCGTGGCGTCGAAGTCGACAAGCGCGGCACCGGTCAGGTCCAGCACTACCTCCGGCCAGTGCGCCGCGTCGTCCGCGCGCAGGTGCCGGGTGAGCACGCGCTGCGCGCTGCGCCGGACCTCCGTCTCGCGCGGCTCGCCGTCGGGCGCCGGCATCCGCAGGTACGCGCAGAGCACCGCCGCGATCGTCGGGCGCTGCCCCGGATTGTCCTGACCGAGGCGCTCCAACGCGTGCAGGCCGCCGAGGCGTACCGCCGCGCTGTCGTTGCCGAGCAGCTCGACCGCCCGGGTGTAGAGCTCAGTCAGCCGACGCTCCGCCGCGTCGTGCTCGGCGGCCCCGGACTGCCGGTCCTGGTGGCGCTGCGCGGCCTCGGCCACCGCCTCGGCGTGCGCCTGCACCCGGTCGCGGTGCACCTGGTCCCGGGCGGCGACGTTCTCCTGGTGCCGCTGCGCGCGTTCGGCGATCCACTGGCGGCGGGCGGCGAGCAGCAGCGCGAGCCCTCCGCCGGTGCCGGCGACGACGGTCAGGCCGGTGCGGATCGCGTCGATGCGCAGCGTGGCGCGGGTGTCCGGTTGGCTGGCCCGGTCGGCCTCGGTGAGCAGCAGGTCCAGCACCAGCCAGCCCAGGGCGACGGCGACCAGCAGGCCGACCAGGACCAGCCACCACGGCATCACCCGCAGCTCGCGCTCGGTGGGTTCGTCGACAGCCACGGCCACAGCATGCCAGTCGGCGTCGGTGTCCGATATGGAGCGTGGCGGTATGACCGTTTACGCCCCCGCCGGAACAACGGGTTACCGGCGCGTAACAAGTCATTGACGTTTCTGAATTGTTGCGGGGATGATCGTCGCACGGTCGACCGGACACCCCACCCACCTGCCCGGTTCGCCGGGTGCCTCCCCCCGGAGGTGCAGCCATGCTGCTCCGAAAGACCGCCCTCGTCCTGGCCCTCGCCACCGCCGCGCTGCTCGCGTCCACCGCCACGGCGACCGCCGCCCCCGCCGATCCCGCCGCCGCGCCCACGGCACCCTTCGCCGCCGCGGCGGCCAACCCCGTCATCGTGGTCGGCGGGCTCAGCGGCGTCGCCGTCGCGTACGAGCCGATCGCCGCCCGCCTGCGCGCCGACGGCTACCGCACCTTCATCTACCAGCTACCCGGGCTGGGCCTCGGTGACATCCCCACCTCGGCCCGCGCGTTCGCCGGCTACGTCGACCAGGTACGCGCCAGCACCGGCGCGGCGACGGTGGACGTCGTCGCCCACTCCGAAGGGGGCCTGGTCAGCCGGTACTACCTCAAGCGGCTCGGCGGCACCGCCACCGTCGGCCGGTACGTCAGCCTGGGCTCACCGCAGTACGGCACGTACGTCGCCAACATCGTGGCGTTCCTGGGCCTGGGCAGCTGCGCCGGCGTCGTGGCCTGCCAGCAGATGACCATCGGCTCGGCGTTCCTCGCCGACCTCAACGCCGGCGACGACACCCCGGGCCCGGTGCGCTACACCACCGTCCGCACCTTGCAGGACGAGTTGGTCCGACCGACCGGGAACGCCGCCGTCAACGACGGTGCGACGAACGTGCTGATCCAGGCGTACTGCCCGCTGCGGGTGGTGGGGCACCTCGGTCTGGTGCTCGACGGCACGGCGTACACCATCGTGCGCGGCGCCCTGGTCGACGGCGCGGTGCGACCCAACTGCCTCGCGCTCTGACCCGGCCCGGTGCGGCGGTCCTGGAGGGGACCGCCGCACCGGACCCGCGACGGTGAGTGTCGGGTGCGCGACGATCCTCCCAAACGGTGTGGCGGACATCGGATGTCCTCGATAGCCTGCTCCGGCTGTCCATTCCCGACAGTGGACGCCATCCTCCGAGAGGGAGCAGCGCTCATGACCGAGCCGCCCACCGTGCCGCCGGAGAACACCCCGCCGACCGTGCCGCAGCTCGACGTCCGGGCCGCCCAACCGCCGTCGGCCGACACCCCGCCGCCCACCGGCGGGTTCGCCGACCGCCCACCGGGCTACCCCAACGCGCTGGTCTGGCTGCGCGCCGGAATCCTGCGGGACTGGCGCGGCGTGCTCGGCGCGTTCGTCGCCACCTGGTTCTACCTGCCGGTCGCGCTGCTCCTGGCGGTCTGGGGTGGTCTCACGTTCGCCGTCGCCGGGCTCTTCGCCGTCGGGACCGGCGCCGACGACCAGGTGCCCCAGGTGCTGCGCGACGCTCCGCTGATCGGCTCCCTGATCGAGGCGTTCCTGACCCGCTCCGGCGGGGTGCTCGGTGGTGCGGCCGGCTTCGTCATCGGCTTCCTGGTCGGCTTCCTCGCCGTGCTGGCGCTGCCCTGGCTGGGCGTCGCCGACGACCCCTTCGCGCTGCTCACCGGCCTGATCGGCACGGTCGTCGCGGCGGCGCTGATCGGCGTCCTCTACACGCTCTACCGGGTGCTGCTCGAACCACGCCTGCTGATCGTCTCGGGTGCGCGCCAGCCCAGCCGCCGCGAGTACGCGCGGCTGCGCCCCATCCTCGACGACTGCGCCCGCCGGCTCGGCCTGCCCAGCGTGCCCCGGTTGCTCATGGAGGACGACCCGGTCCTGAGCAACGCCCGCACGTACGCCCGGCACGTGGTGGTCACCACCGCCGTGCTGACCGAACCGGACGACGAGGTGGCCGCGCTGCTCAGCCACGAGCTGGTGCACTGGCGCACCGGCGACGAGATCACCAGTGCCTTCGTCCGCGGTGTCGGCCTGCCGCTGACCCTCGCGCACGCCCTGCCGACCTGGCTGATGCGGACGTTCCCGCACCCGGCCACCAACTTCGTGGTCTTCGTGTTCTTCTGGCCGGTGCTGCTCACCATGCGGTACGTGGTGCTGCCGCTGCACGCCCGCGACGTGCGGGCGGCCGAGTACCGGGCCGACCTCGGTGCCGTGCTCACCGGGCACGTCGACGGGCTGCGGCGCATCCTGGAACGGCGACTGTCCTTCGAGACCGGCCGCAGCGGCTGGGACGAGGCGGTCTGCGCCACCCACCCGCCACACGAGCTGCGGCTCGACGCGTTGGAGCGGGCGTCGCTGGCCGGTGCGCCCGCCGGGGCGGCCCAGCCCGTCACCGTCGACCGGCTGTTCAACCACGCCGGCCCGGTCGGCACCCGCAGCACCTGGCTGCTGGTCGGCGCCCTCACAGTGGCCGCCTGCCTCGGCACCAGCGGGCTCGGCGTGGTGCAGTGGGCGTTCTTCCGCCCCCAGGCGGCGATCGACAGCTACTTCGCCGCGCTCGCCGACCGGGACAGCGACGCCGCTCTCGGCCACCTGACCGATCAGGGCGGCGACGCCGACACCAAGCTGCTCGCCCAACTGCTGCGCGGCAAGGGCTACCAACCACCGACCGACGTTGAGATCAGCTCGCTGGAGCGCGACGGCGACAGCGCCACCGCCACGGTGGCGTACCGGCTGGGTGACGCGCGCCAGACGGCCACCCTCACCCTGCGCCGCGAGGAGGAGACCACCGCCGGGCTGTTCCACGGCTGGCGGTTGAGCGGTGGGCCGACCCCGCTCAACGCCGCGATCGCCGACCCCGGGGTGCGGCTCAACGGGGTGGAGCTGCCGGTCGCCACCGAAGGTCCGCCGCTGGTGCTGTTGCCCGGTGGCTACACCGCCACCGGCCCGTCCAGTGCGCTCAGCGAGACGCCGAGCGCGACAGTGCTGGTGGGCCCGGGGGAGACCGCCGCCGTCCTGCAACTGGCGCCGGTGCTCAAGCCGGCGGCGATCGAAGCCGTCGAGGCCCGGGTACGCGCCTGGTTGGACGAGTGCGCCAAGCAGACCGTCGCCGCGCCGGCGGGCTGCCCGTTCCGCTACTACAGCAGCAGCTCCACGCAGAAGGTCACCTGGAAGATTCTGGAGTACCCGAAGCTCGCCGTCGAACTCACCGGCCCGGCCAGCGCCCAGGTCTCCACCCCGTACGAGACCCAGGGCAAGGTGGAGGCCAGCGGCACCACCACCTACTTCGGCGCCAGCTCACCGTTCAAGGACGAGGACGCGTTCACTGTCGCGGGCGTCGCCACCGCCGACGGGGACACCGTCGCCTTCCGACCTTCCGCCAACTGACCGGGAGACAGAAACCGTGACCGACAGCGACGCCGCAACCCGGCTGCCCGTCCGGCTGACCATCAACCCTCGGCAGCGCCAGCCCGCGTCGGTCGACCTGCTGACCTGGATCCACCGCCGCCCGGAGTACCGGCCGGTGGTCCGCCCGGCAGGCGGCGGCGGGGGCCGGCCGGGTTTCAGCGACGCGGTGATCATCGCGGTGTTGGCTCAAGGGCTGCTTCCGGGGCTGTTCAACCTGTTGCAGTCCTGGGTTGACCAGCAGCGCACCGAGGCCAGCATCCGGATCCAGAGCGGAGACACCGAAGTGGAGCTACAGGTGAGCGGGCGGACCGACTCCGCTCGCCTGCTGGCCCAGGCGACCGAGGCGCTACGCGCCGCCCGGGAGTCGGGTTCGGAGCCCGGTCCGGGGCCCGGTCCGGCGCCCGGTCCGGACGCCGCCGGCTGACCCGACGGCGCCCGGTCCGGACGCCGCCGGCTGGACCGACGGCGTCCGGAGCGGCGGGTCAGCTCGCCTTGGCGAGGGCCTCGAACTCGTCGTCGGTGAGCCGCACGTCGGCCGCGCCCACGTTCTCCTCCAGGTGCGCCACCGAGGACGTACCGGGGATCGGCAGCATCACCGGCGAGCGGCGCAGCAGCCAGGCCAGCGCGAGCTGCGCCGGCGACGCGCCGTGCGCGGTGGAGATGGCGTCCAGCGGCCCGCCCGGGCGGGCCAGCTCACCGGTCGCGATCGGGAACCACGGGATGAACGCGAGGTCGTTGCGCTCGCAGTACTCCAGCACGTCCTCGGCGCTGCGGTTGGCGAGGTTGTACAGGTTCTGCACCGATGCGATCGTGGTGATCGCCCGGGACTCCTCGATCTGCGCGACGCTCACCTCGGACAGCCCGATGTGCTGGATCTTGCCTTCATCCCGCAGCAGGGCCAGCTCGCCGAGCTGGTCGGCGAGCGGCACCTTCGGGTCGATCCGGTGCAACTGGTACAGCGGGATGCTGTCCAGACCGAGGTGGCGCAGGCTCAGCTCGCACTGCTGGCGCAGGTACTCCGGGCGGCCCAGCGCACGCCAGTCGCCGGGGCCGGAGCGGCTCAGCCCGGCCTTGGTCGCGATCACCAGGTCATCGGCGTACGGGTGCAGGGCCTCCCGGATCAGCAACTCCGAGACGAACGGCCCGTACGAGTCGGCGGTGTCGATGAACGTCACGCCCAGCTCGACCGCACGGCGCAGCACGCGCACCGCCTCGGCCGGATCCTTCGGGTCACCCCAGACACCCGGGCCGGTGATCTGCATGGCCCCGTAGCCGAGCCGGTTGACTGTGACGTCGCCACCGATCCGGTACGTGCCGGACGCCTTCGCGGGCTGCTCACTGATATTTGTCGCCATTGCCCGATCCCCAATCGTCTCGTCGTGGCGGGCCTGGACAGCACGGGCGTGAAAAGCCCACCCGCCACCGATGGATCATCCCCCGGAACCCCGCCGCCATGCCGCCGGTCGGCCGACTGTGGGCGCGGACACGCCGTCAGCGCGCCGACCGAGTTGCCGGGAAGCGCCCGGTACGACCGGGGTGTCCGTGCGACGCTGGCCGGAGCCGGTGCGTTCCGGCGCGACGGCGAAGGGAGCACCCATGGGAGTGCCGCAGGTCAACTTCGCGCTCGACACGTACGAGTGCATCGTGATCTATCCCGGCGCGGCCGGGCGGGCCCTGCCCGCGGAGACCGTGCAGCGGTTGCAGGCCGAGCACGCCGAACACATGCAGGCGTTGCAGCGACGCGGCATCGTCCTGGTCGCCGGCTCAGTTGACGGGCCGGCGCGCGAGCCGGATCCGCCGATCGGCTTCGGGCTGGCCCGCACGGGCAGCGTCGACGATGTCCGCAGCGTGCTGGAGGCCGACCCGGCGGTGCAGGCCGGGCTCTACCGGGTGGAGGTGCTGACCTTCCTCTGCCCGGCCGGTTCCCTGGAGTTCCCGCTGGTCAAGGCGGGCAGCTGAGCTGCGGTCCATCGGTGGCTGTCGTGATGATGACGGCGCTCGCCCGTCTGCCGGTGCTACGGTCGCGCCCAGCGCGGGCCGCCGCCGGGGGGTGCCCGGTGTCGTGGGTCGGCCCCGGTCGAGGAGTCGCCATGCTCTCCGCCGCCACCCCCGATGTCGCGTCGGCCGCCGCCCTACTGCGTGCCCTGCTCGGCGACCGGCTGCACGAGCCGGGCGCTCCCGGTTACGCCGCCACCACCCGGCTCTGGAACGGCGCGGTGGCGTGCACGCCCGCGCTGGTCGCCCAGTGCCGGGACGCCGACGAGGTGGCCGAGTCGGGCCGCGTCGCCGCCCGATGTCACCTGCCCGTCTCGGTCCGCTCCGCAGGGCACGACTGGGCCGGCCGGGCGCTGCGCGACGGCGCTCTGGTGCTCGATCTGACCGGGCTGCGCTCCGTCCGCGTCGATCCGGGCGCGGCCACGGTGACCATCGGCGGCGGCGCCACGGCGGCCGAGCTGCTCGCCGCCGCCCGCCCGTACGACCTGGTGATCCCCACCGGCGTGGTCGGCGCCGTGGGGATGGCCGGGCTCACCCTCGCCGGCGGGTACGGCCCGCTGTGTGGCCGGTTCGGTCTGGCCCTGGACAGCCTGCTCGGCGCGGAGGTGGTTCTCGCCGACGGCCGCCGGGTCACCGCGGACTCCCGTCACGACGCGGAGCTGTACTGGGCGCTGCGCGGCGGCGGCGGGAACCTCGGCATCGTCACCGAGCTGCGCTTCCGCGCGCACCGGCTGCCCGGTGTCCTGGCCGGCATGATCATGTTCGCGCTCTCCGAGGCACCGGCCGTGCTGCGCGGCTACGGCGCGTTGGTCGCCGAGGCCCCGGACGAGCTGACAGTGATGGCCGGCTTCCTGCCCGGCCCGGCGGGCGAGCCGGTGATCTTCGTCTGTCCGTTCTACAGCGGCCCCGACCTGAACGCCGGGGCGCCGTGGATGGACCGGCTGCGCGCGTTGGGCACCCCACTGGTCGACCAGATCGGCCCGATGCCGTACGCGGACGCGCTGCGGATGTTCGACGGCGGGATGGTCGACGGCAACCACTACCTGCTGCGGACCCGGTGGTTGCCCGCGCTCACCGACGGCGCGGTGGACACGCTCGTCGACGCGGCCCGGCAGGTCACCTCGCCATTCTCCGCGCTGGCGGTGCACCACTTCCACGGCGCGGCCACCCGGGTCCGACCCGGCGACACGGCGTTCGGGCTGCGCACCGATCACCTGATGGCGAGATCATCGCGGTGTGGGCTCCCGGCGACCAGGCCGGTCCGCACCGCGATTGGGCCGAGCGGACCTCGGCGGCGCTCGCCCCGCACGCCCTGCCCGGTGGTTACCCCAACCTGCTCGCCCCCGAGGAGACCGACCGGGTCCGGCTCGCCTACGGCGCGAACTGGGCGCGGCTGCGCCGGGCCAAGCGCCGCTACGACCCCCGCGACCTGCTGCACGCGGTGCCCACCCTGCCGCCCCCGGAGCACCCGGAATGAGCGGCCACCTGCCGCCCTCGGGGCACCGGGAGTGAGCCGCCGCCGGGAGCACCCCGACAGCGCACGCCGACAGAGGCGTACGATTCCCGGCGCGCGGTCGCTGATGCCCGTCGCCACAACGTTCCCGGTGCGGTTCCGCCCGCCGGCCCGACGCGCACCGCGCGTCGTTGGACACCTGTTCCGCTGCCTGCAAGGGGTCGGCCCCGAGTCCGACCTGAAGGAGAGACTAGCCTGATGGGCGTGACACGCCGCGCGAAGATCGTCTGCACTCTTGGTCCCGCCACCTCGTCCCCGGAGCGCATCCGGGGTCTCGTCGAGGCCGGCATGAACGTGGCGAGGCTCAACTTCAGCCACGGCAGTCACGCCGACCACGAGGCGGTCTACCGACTGGTCCGGGAGGCGTCGGAGGCAACAGGTAAGCCGGTCGCCGTCCTCGCCGACCTGCAAGGCCCCAAGATCCGGCTCGGTCGGTTCGCCGACGGCCCCCACGAGTGGCGCACCGGTGACTCCGTCGTGATCACCGGCGACGACGTCATCGGCACCAAGGAGCGGGTCTCCTGCACCTACCGCAAGCTGCCGCAGGAGGTGAAGCCCGGTGACCGACTGCTGATCGACGACGGTCGGGTCGCCGTCGAGGTTACCGACGTCACCGGCAACGACATCCGCTGCCTCGTCACCGAGGGCGGCCCGGTTTCCAACAACAAGGGCGTGTCGCTGCCCAACGTGGCGGTCAGCGTGCCCGCCATGTCGGACAAGGACGCCGAGGACCTGCGTTTCTCCCTGGGTCTCGGTGTCGACCTGGTGGCGCTCTCCTTCGTCCGCTCGGCCGAGGACATCAAGCTCGTCCACAACATCATGGCCGAGGAGGGCGTGTTCCGGCCGGTGCTGGCCAAGGTCGAGAAGCCGGAGGCGGTGGAGCACCTGGAGGCCATCGTGCTGGCCTTCGACGGCGTCATGGTCGCCCGCGGTGACCTCGGTGTCGAGATGCCGCTGGACGAGGTCCCGCTGGTGCAGAAGCGCGCCGTGCAGCTGTGCCGGGAGAACGCCAAGCCCGTCATCGTGGCCACCCAGATGCTCGACTCCATGATCGAGAACTCCCGCCCCACCCGGGCGGAGGCCTCCGACGTCGCCAACGCGGTGCTCGACGGCGCGGACGCGGTGATGCTCTCCGGCGAGACCAGCGTCGGCAAGTACCCGGTGCTCACCGTCAGCACCATGGCCAAGATCGTGACTACCACCGAGGCCGGTTCGATCGGGGTGCCGCGGTTGCAGCACGACCCGCGTACCCACGGTGGCGCCCTCACCGTCGCCGCCTCGTCGATCGCCCGGGCCATCAACGCCAAGGCGCTCGTCGCGTTCTCGCAGACCGGTGACACCGTGCGACGGCTGTCCCGTCTGCACTGCGACCTGCCGCTGCTGGCCTTCACGCCGGTTCCCGAGGTGCGCGACCAGCTCGCCCTCACCTGGGGCGTGGAGACCTTCCTGATGCCGTTCGTGCAGCACACCGACGACATGTTCCGCCAGGTCGACCAGGCGCTGCTCGGCCTCGACCGGGCCAACCCCGGTGACTACGTGGTGATCGTGGCCGGTAGCCCGCCCGGCACCCCCGGCTCGACCAACACGCTGCGCGTACACCAGCTCGGCTCGCTGGTCGACGCCGCGTCGGCGCGGGCCCTGCAGTGAGCGACGGTCGGGTCGCGGTCGGCCAGGCGGCGGTGGACCAGCTGCTGGAAGTCCTGGACCTCGACCCGACCGGCGAGATGACCTTCCGGGGGATGAGCCCCCCGGTCGGCCCACAACGGGTGTACGGCGGCCAGGTCGCCGGTCAGGCCCTGGTCGCCGCCGGCCGCACCGTCGACCCGGAGCGGTTCGTGCACTCGCTGCACGGCTACTTCGTCCGCCCCGGCGATCCGGTCGAGCCGATCGCGTACGAGGTGGAGAACATCCGCGACGGCCGGTCCTTCTCGGTCCGCCGCGCGGTCGCCCTCCAGCACGGCAAGCCGATCTTCTTCATGTCAGCGTCGTTCCAGCGGGCCGAGGAGGGCCTGGACCACCAGGCTGTGGCCCCGCTGGACGTGCCCCCGCCGCAGGACGTGCCGACGATGACCGACCGGCTGTCCCGCTACCCGGAGCGGCTGGGGATCTGGGGCCAGATCCCGCGACCGATCGACGTGCGCTACGTGGGCGAGCCCGGCTGGGTCCGCCCCGGCGACCGGCCCGCCGACCCGCACCAGCGCGTCTGGATGCGTATCGACGGCAAACTGCCCGACGACCCCCTGCTGCACGCCTGCGCGCTCACCTACGCCTCGGATCTCACCCTGCTGGACTCGGTGCTCTCCGCACACGGAGAGGTGTGGGGGCCGGGCGGGTTGGTCGGCGCGAGCCTGGACCACGCGCTCTGGTTCCACCGGCCGTTCCGGGCCGACGAGTGGTTCCTCTACGACTGCCTGAGCCCGTCGGCGTCCGGCGCGCGCGGGCTGGCCACCGGCCGGATGTTCACCACGGACGGCCAGCAGATCGCCAGTGCCGTCCAGGAAGGGCTGCTGCGCCGCGTCGGCGCCTGACGCTCTGGCTCATCTCCGCCAATTAGTCGTCGCTCGTCCCCGCCAGCCAGGTGTCGCTCGTCCCCGCCAGGCAGCTGGCGGGGATGACGTGCTTCAGGCCTGGTAGACGGCCTCGCCGGCGATCTCGATCTGCACCGTCTTGCCGACCAGCACCCCGCCGCTCTCCAGGACGACATTCCAGAGCAGGCCATAGTCCTCACGGTTCATCTCGGCCGTCGCGCTGAATCCGAAGATGTTCTGCCCGTACGGATCCTGACGAGCACCACCAAAATTCACCTCCAGGTCGACGGCCCGGGTGATCCCCTTCACGGTCAACTCACCGGTGAGGACGAATCGTCCGGGAATACCGTCGGACTGCGGCGGAACAATGTGACTTCGGCCTCGTCCGCCCAACCGATGGTTGCGCAGGCGCGCCCACTGGAATATGGGGTCCTCGTTGCCCTGCCATTTGATACCGGTGCTTCGATATTCGAGGGTGGGAAAACGCTCCACATCGAGGAAGTCAGCACTCTTCAGATGCGTGTCCCGGTCGACACTCCCGGTGGTGATGCTGGCTGACATGATGATGGCCGTCACCGAGGAGAGCAGCGGGTCCTCCGCCACGAAGATCTCCGCCGTGGCCTCGGCGAACTCACCGCGCACCGGGCTCACCATCATGTGCCGGGACAGGAAACCGATCCGCTTGTGCGCCTGATCGAGAAGATAGGTGCCGGCCACCGGGATGGTCATACCGTCCCAGGTGCGGGTGGCGATATCGGTCATCGTGTTGCCTTCCCCCCGAGCGCAGCCGGGTGTTTATCAATATGTTGCTGGCGGCCGGGTAAACGGCCAGACATTCGTACTCACGCCCAGCATAGGGACGCTCCGGAACGGCATTTCGGCCGCCACCGTGCGGTGGATCATGACGTACTTCACCGGTCCCTACCGGCGGCCGTTCATCGATCCCGCCCGCCGGCCCGGACGGTGCCAGCGGGGCTACTTTCCATCGACGCGTGGCCGATCGGCCGAGGGTCGCCCGCCCGCCCGGTCGACCACCGACTAACCTTGCCGACATGCGCCTCTCCGCCCGGGTCGACTATGCACTCCGCGCGGCCGCCGAGCTTGCCGCGACGGCCAGCGGCCCCGGGCGCGGCCGGCCGGTGACGGCCGACCAGATCGCCCGCGCCCAGGAGATCCCGCCGAAGTTCCTGGAGAGCATCCTTCTCCAGCTGCGCCGGGGCGGCATCGTGCACGCCCAGCGTGGCCCGGAGGGCGGCTACTGGCTGGCCCGCCCCGCCGATGAGATTTCCCTCGCCGAGGTCATCCGGGTGATCGACGGGCCTCTCGCCCACGTCCGCGGTCAACGCCCCGAGCAGCTCGGCTACCACGGTCCGGCGCACGCCCTCCAGGAGGTCTGGATCGCGCTACGGGCAAGCGAGCGGGAGATCCTGGAGCTGGTCAGCGTCGCCGACGTGGCCGCCGGCACCCTGCCCGCGCGGGTCACCGAGCTGGCCTCCGACCCGCGCGCCTGGATCTGAGCGCCGGCTCGCCGCCTGGCCCTGCGCCACGGGCCGCTGACCCAGCGCGCCGCTCGGCCGCGTCCCATCCACCGATCGGGGGCTTGACCCTGGCTGCCCCATCCCGCATTGTCGACCAAGTCGATAGGAGATGCCGAAAAGTCTGGGGGCGCTCGTGCGCAAGCTGTTGGTCCTCGCTCTGGTCGGGCTCGTCGCGCAACTGATCGATGGTTCGCTCGGCATGGCATACGGCTTGACCTCGTCCACTCTGCTGCTGGTCGCTGGAGTCGCCCCGGCTGCCGCCTCGGCCTCGGTGCACCTGGCCGAGATCGGCACCACGCTCGCCGCCGGGGTCGCGCACTGGCGGTTCGGCAACGTCGACTGGCGGGTGGTGAGCCGCATCGCCCTACCCGGCGCTATCGGCGCCTTCGCCGGCGCCACAGTGCTCAGTTCGATCTCCACCGAGGCCGCCGCACCGTGGATGGCCGGCATCCTCTTCACGCTCGGCGCGTACCTCCTGATCCGCTTCGCTCGACCACTGCGCACCGACCGGGTCGGCGGACGGCTCCGCGGTCGTTTCCTCGGTCCCCTGGGCCTGGTCGCCGGCTTCGTCGACGCGACCGGCGGCGGCGGATGGGGGCCGGTGGCCACCCCCGCGCTGCTGGTCTCCGGTCGCATGGAACCTCGCAAGGTGATCGGCTCCGTGGACACCTCCGAGTTCGTCGTGGCCGGCGCGGCCAGCATCGGCTTCCTGATCGGGCTGGGCTCGGAGGGATTCCTGCTCCCCACCGTCGTGGCGCTGCTCATCGGCGGGCTCATCGCCGCCCCGCTGGCCGCCTGGCTGGTGCGAATCGTGCCCGCCCAACTGCTGGGCGCGGCAGTCGGCGGTGTGATCGTGCTGACCAACGCTCGCACCCTGATCCGCTCCGCCGAACTGGACGGTCCGGCCCGCCCCGCCCTGTACGCGCTGCTCGCCGTCGGCTGGCTGGCCGCCCTGGTGTTGGCCGTACGCGCCCTACGCCGGACCCGCCGCGCCCGCGCCGGGGCCGCCGAAGCCGCCACCGCTGCCGGTGTGCCCTCCGAGGCCTCCGACGCTGCATCCGTCGGCGAGGTCCCGGCCGACCTGGCCGCGACGGGTACGCCCGCCCCACGCTGAACCCCCGATGCGCCAGCCCACCCGCCGATGCCCGGTCAAACGCCGTCATCGCCGAGGTCGAGTCACCAAGATCGCGCAACATCCTGGATGTAGTGGCTTCCTGGTGCTCCGTGACCACTACATCCGGGATCGAGCGTGACCTTGGCGGCGGTGGGCGCCCTGAACCCTGCCCCCGGTCGGCCGGGCATGGTGTTCGTCGTCAAGATCCGCGCAATATCAGGGATGTTGCTGTCTCTCGCGCGTCGGAGGCAGCAACATCCGGGAAGTTGCGCAGATCTTGGCGCGGGGCGCGGGGCGCGGGGCGCGGGGCGCGGGGCGCGGGGCGCGGGGCGCGGGGCGCGGGGCGCGGGGCGCGGGGCGCGAGGGCGTGGGGAATGTGGGGTGCGGGGGAGCGGGGCGGGGCGACGGCGGGTCAGGGGGCAAGCAGGGTGTTGGCTGCCTCGGAGAGCAGGGTCCAGGCTTCGTCGATGTGCGCTTCGGTGCTCTGGGGTGAGCCGACCGCCAGCCGCAGCGTGTAGCGGCCGGCGACCCGAGTGTGCGTGAGGTGCACCCGTCCGGTGGCGTTCACCGAGGCCAGCAATGCCGCGTTGGTGTCGTCGTCGGCGCGCAGTCGGAAGCAGACCAGTGAGAACGGGTGCGCCGCGGCCAACTCGAACCGGTCGTCGGCGCGGACCCGCTCGGCGAACCGTTCGGCCAGCGCCACCCCGGAGCGGATGTGCGCCCGTAGCCCTTCGGCGCCGTACCAGCGCAGCACGAACCACAGCTTGAGGGACCGGAACCGCCGGCCCAGCGGTACCTGCCAGTCCCGGTAGTCGATCACCGCGCCGGATTCGGAAGCCGCGTTGCGCAGGAACTCCGGCAGTACGGTCAGCGCCTCGATCAGTTCGGCTCGGTCGGCCACCCAGAACGCGTCGCAGTCGAAGCCGGTGAGCAGCCACTTGTGCGGGTCGAAGCAGTAGGAGTCGGCGTACTCCAGGCCGGCGTGCGTCCATCGCAGTTCGGGGCAGACGGCGGCGGCGCCCGCGTACGCGGCGTCCACGTGCAGCCAGATCCCGTACGCGGCGCAGATGGCCCCGATCTCCGGCAGCGGGTCGACGGCGGTGGTGGAGGTGGTGCCGATGGTCGCCACCACGATGGCCGGCACGTCACCGGCGGCCAGGTCGGCCTCGATGGCGGCCCGCAGCGAGCCTGGCAGCATCGCCTGGGTGTCCGGGTCCACCTCGATCGACCGGATTCCGTCGCTGCCCAGCCCGGCGATCCGTACCGCCTTCTCGATGGACGAGTGCCCGTGGAGGGAGGTGTAGGCGCGGTAGCGTCGGTCGATGCCAGTGTGCCGCCAGCGGCCTCCGCTGGCCCGGTGCAGTGCGGTCAGGGTGGCCACCAGTGTCGCCGAGGACGCCGAGTCCTGGATGACTCCACCGCCGGCGCCGGTGGAGCGGAACCGCGGTGGCAGGTCCAGCAGGTGGGCCAGCCAGTCCATCATCACCGTCTCCAGCTCGGTGCAGGCCGGGCTGGAGGCCCAGAGCATGCCCTGGACGCCGAGCCCGGAGCTGACCAGGTCGCCGAGCACGCTCGGGCCGGAGGTGTTGCCGGGGAAGTAGCCGAAGAAGCCCGGGTGCTGCCAGTGGGTCAGCCCCGGTACGACGATCGAGTCCAGGTCGGCGAGGATCGCCTCGACCGGTTCGCCGCCGATGGTGGGCGGCTCGCTGGGCAGGGCGGCGGCCACCGTGCCCGGGGGGTCGGCCGGGGCGACCGGTCGTTGCTCCACTGTCTCCCAGTAGTCGGCGATCCAGTCGACGACGGCGTGGCCGGCGCGACGGAATTCGGCGGGGTCCATGTGGTGAGGGTTCACCCGGACGAGTTGATCAGGCATCGATCACCGAGGCAAGAGCGAGACGCCGCCGAGGCAAGAGCGAGACGCGCAACCAAGCGATCATGATCGATGTTGCGTGGCGGAAAGCGCTTGCCTTACGATGCGCGATGAGTCGGATCCGTGAGTTCCAGGGCGTTTCACCCCGATCAGATCGCCGTCCGCCGCCGTCGCGGTGGGTTCGGTCCACTGTGCTTCCCGGGCAGGGCCGGTGGGTCGTAGCGGTCATCACCGGATCCCCGGAGGCAGTGCATGCACCCGTCCAGACATCGGCTGACCCTGCTCGCCGCCACGACGGCGGCCACCGTCGTGGCCGGCACCCTCGGCACGGTCGTCGCCTCGGCCGCCGCCGTCGGCTGCCGGGTCGACTATCAGATCACCAACCAGTGGCAGGGCGGCTTCGGTGCCAACGTCACCGTCACCAACCTCGGCGACCCGGTCAACGGGTGGGCCGTCACCTGGTCGTACGCCGCGGGCCAGCAGGTCACTCAGGCGTGGAACGCCGCCGTCACCCAGTCCGGCGCCCAGGTGACCGCGCGCAACGTCGACCACAACACCGCCATCGCCACGAACGGCAGCGCCTCGTTCGGCTTCAACGGTTCGTGGACCGGCAGCAACCCGGTGCCGGGCAGTTTCGCGCTCAACGGCACCACCTGCACCGGAGCGCCACCCACCGACGAGCCGACCACGCCACCACCGACCACCCCGCCACCCACCACCCCACCTCCGACCACGCCACCTCCGACCACGCCTCCGCCGTCGGCCGGGGTGGTGCAGATGGAGAAGCTGGACCGAGGGCTGGTCAGCGTTCGCTCCGGCAGCGGCAACCTGGTCTCCTGGCGGCTGCTCGGCACCGAAACCTCCGGGGTGGCGTTCAACCTCTACCGGGGGTCCACCAAGGTCAACGCCAGCCCGATCACCGGCGCCACCAACTACCTCGACAGCGGCGCGGCGGCCGGCTCGGCGTACACAGTGCGGGCCGTGGTGGGCGGCGCCGAGCAGGCGGCGTCACCACCGGCGTTGCAGTTCGGCGCGGGCTACCTGGACGTGCCGTTGCAGGTCCCGGCCGGGGGCAGCACCCCCAGCGGCGAGAGCTACTCGTACAGCGCCAGCGACGCCTCAGTCGGTGACCTCAACGGCGACGGCAACTACGAGATCGTGCTGAAGTGGGAACCGTCGAACGCCAAGGACAACTCCCAGTCCGGCTACACCGGCAACGTCTACGTCGACGCGTACACGCTCACCGGCACCCGGTTGTGGCGGGTCGACCTGGGCCGCAACATCCGGGCCGGCGCCCACTACACCCAGTTCCAGGTGTACGACTACGACGGCGACGGCCGCGCCGAGGTGGCCATGAAGACCGCCGACGGCACCCGCTCCGGCACCGGTCAGCTCATCGGTTCGTCGTCGGCGGACCACCGCAACTCCAGCGGTTACGTGCTCTCCGGCCCGGAGTACCTGACCATGTTCAACGGGCAGACCGGCGCGGTCGCCTCCACAGTCAACTACGACCCGCCGCGCGGCACCGTGTCGTCCTGGGGCGACTCGTACGGCAACCGGGTGGACCGGTTCCTCGCCGGCACCGCGTACCTGGACGGGCAGCGCCCCTCGCTGATCATGGCCCGGGGTTACTACACCCGCGCGGTGATCGCCGCCTGGGACTTCCGCAACGGCACGCTCACCAAGCGCTGGACGTTCGACTCGAACTCTTCCGGCAACGGCGCCGCCGCCGGTCAGGGCAACCACCAGCTCTCCGTGGCCGACGTCGACGCCGACGGTCGCCAGGAGATCGTGTACGGGGCCGCCACCATCGACGACAACGGCCGGCTGCTCCACTCGACGGGCAACGGCCACGGCGACGCCCTGCACGTGGGGGACCTGGACCCGGGCCGCGCCGGCCTGGAGGTGTTCAAGGTCGACGAGGACGCCAGCAAGCCCAGCTCCTACTTCGCTGACGCCCGTACCGGTCAGGTCCTCTGGTCCACGGCGGCGTCCGGCGACAACGGCCGGGGTGTCTCCGCGGACATCTGGGCCGGCAGCCCCGGCGCGGAGTCGTGGTCGTCAGCGGTCGCCGGGCTGGCCAACACCAGGGGGCAGAACGTCGGGCGCAAGCCGTCCTCGGCCAACTTCCTCGCCTGGTGGGACGGCGACCCGGTGCGGGAACTGCTCGACGGCACGAAGATCGACAAGTACGGCACCGGCGGTGAGACCCGGCTGCTCGACGGCAGCGCTGTGGCGTCCAACAACGGCACCAAGTCCACACCGGCGCTCTCCGGAGACATCCTGGGCGACTGGCGCGAGGAGGTGATCTGGCGGACCGCCGACAGCCGGGCGCTGCGCATCTACAGCACACCCACCCCGACCAGCACCCGGATCTACACCCTGATGCACGACCCGCAGTATCGGGTGGCGATCGCGTGGCAGAACACCGCCTACAACCAACCGCCGCACCCGGGGTTCTTCATCGGCAACGGAATGGGCACCCCGCCCACGCCGGACATCCACCTACGTTGATGCAACCCCTGGTGGTCCCGAGCGGGGTCGCTTAGGGTGGCAGGCACCGGGCCGCAGCCGCGGAATCCGCTCAGCTCCGGCCCGGTGCGCCACACCGCGGCATTCCCAACCCGTCCCGACCGGGAATGCCGTACCACCACCGGCACCAACATTAGGCACCGTCCGGGTCGGCGGGGTGACGCTGACGTGAAGATCGTGTTTCACGCGCTCTGGCGTAGACCGCCCACCACCTGCTCGGCGATCAATTCGTACGACCGCACCCGGTCCTGCACGTCGTACACCAGCGTGGTCAGCATCAGCTCGTCCGCGCCGGTGCGCTCCACCAGGTCGGTCAGCTGCCGACGCACCGTCTCCGGCGAGCCCATCGCCTGACCGTCACGG
Organism: Micromonospora sp. NPDC051227; assembly: GCF_044455385.1. Classification (NCBI taxonomy): domain Bacteria; kingdom Bacillati; phylum Actinomycetota; class Actinomycetes; order Micromonosporales; family Micromonosporaceae; genus Micromonospora; species Micromonospora sp. NPDC051227. The sequence continues at coordinate 51,848 of NZ_JBITET010000020.1, read as the reverse complement.
CGCGCCACGACGAAATCCCGCTCGATCTCCGAGTACGGGTAGGCCGCCGCCTCGTCAGGCGTGGACAGAGGCTCCGGCCGTCCGGAGCGCAACTTCAGGAACGACAGGGCGCTCGGCCCGGCCAACCATTCGGCCCGCTCGTCGGTCTCCGCGCACACGGCGTTGACCGCCACCATCGCGTACGGCTTGTCCAGCCACTGCGACGGCCGGAAGTTCTGCCGGTACAGGGCCAACGCCGGCAGGGTGTTCTGCGAGCTGAAGTGGTGCGCGAAGGAGAACGGCAGACCGAGCAGACCGGCGAGCTGGGCGCTGAAACCGCTGGAGCCCAGCAGCCACACGGCCGGCTGCTCACCGCGGCCCGGCGTGGCGATGATCTGCCCCGGCTTCTCCCCGCTGAAGTAGTTCATCAGGTCCGTCAGCTCGCGCGGGAAACCCTCCGCCGACAGGCCCTCCATGGTGCGCCGCAACGCCAGCGCCGTCACCTGGTCGGTGCCCGGCGCCCGCCCGATGCCCAGGTCGATCCGACCGGGGTGCAGCGCCTCGAGGGTGCCGAACTGCTCGGCCACCACCAGCGGCGCGTGGTTGGGCAGCATCACCCCACCCGACCCCAGTCGGATCGTCGAGGTGTTCGCCGCCAGGTGCGCCAGCAGCACCGCGGGGGCGGAACTGGCGATCGCTGGCATGTTGTGGTGCTCGGCCACCCAGAACCGGTGGTAGCCCAACTCCTCGGTGCGACGGGCCAGCTCGGTGGTGGCCTGCAACGCCGCGCCAGCGGTGGTGCCCTTGGCAACCGGAGCAAGATCAAGAACAGACAACGGTACGGTGATCACACGGTCAGCCAACCCGTCACCGACCGGCTTTGTTCCAGCATGCGGGTTTTCGTCGGCCACCTCACCCGCCGTTCAGCCCATCCCGCGCGCCTGTTCGAAGATCAGACTCGTCTGCGTGTGCTGCACCACCGGGTCGACCGCCAGGTGGTCCAGCACGAAGTCCCGCAACGCGTCGCCGGACGCCGCCCGCACATGCAGCACGTAGTCCTCCGCACCGGCCACGTGGAACACCGACACCACCCCCGGCAGCCGCACCGACCGGGCCCGGAACGCGTCCACCGCCGCCCGCTCGTGCGCTGTCAACCGCACCGACACCAACGCCTGCAATGGCAGACCGAGCGCCGCCGGATCCACCTCGGCGTGAAAACCACGGATCGCACCGCGCTCGCGCAGCGCTCGGGTACGTGTCAGGCACGTCGACGGTGCCACGCCCACCCGCTCGGCGAGCGCGTTGTTCGGCAGCCGGCCGTCCGCCGCCAGCTCGGTAAGGATCGCGCGGTCCACCTCATCAAGGGCCGGGTACGGCCGCAGATCATTCGGCTCAGGGGGCATTGCGCCATCCTCGCCGGAATTCAACACGGAAACCACCCCGATTCGCAGAATCATCTGCCGAACCGTTGCCCACCAAGCGCCAGATGTTCGACGCTACCGCCATGACAACGATGGACACCCGGGCCGTCCACGCCGGTCGCGACGACCTGCGCACCCTCGGCGTGCACGTACCACCCATCGACCTGTCGACCACCAACCCGCTGCCCTCCGTCGACGACGGTGGCGCCGCATACGAGCAACTCGCCACCGGCGGCACCCTCCCCACCGACGGCAGCGCCGTCTACCAACGGCTCTGGAACCCCACCGTCGCCCGCTTCGAAACCGCCCTCGCCGAACTGGAAGGCACCGCCCAGGCCGTCGCCTTCGCCAGCGGAATGGCCGCCCTCACCGCCACACTGCTCGCCGCCGCCCGCGACGACCACCGGCACGTCGTCGCCGTCCGACCCCTCTACGGCGGCACCGACCACGTCCTCGCCACCGGCCTGCTCGGCACCACAGTCACCTGGTCGCGCCCCGACGAGGTCGCCACCGCCATCCGCCCCGACACCGCACTGGTCATCGTCGAGACACCCGCCAACCCCACAGTCGACCTGGTCGACATCGCCGCCCTCGCCGCCGCGGCCGGCGACATCCCACTGCTTGTCGACAACACCGTCGCCACCCCCGTGCTGCAACAACCCGCCCGCCACGGCGCCACCCTCGTCCTGCACAGCGCCACCAAGAGCATCGGCGGACACGGCGACGTCCTCGCCGGCGTCGTCGCCTGCGACGACACCTGGGCCGTACGCCTACGCCAGGTGCGCGCGGTCACCGGCGCGATCCTGCACCCCCTCGGCGGCTACCTGCTGCACCGCGGCCTGCAAACCCTGCCGCTGCGGGTCCGCGCCCAACAGGCCACCGCCGAGAAACTCGCCGGCTGGCTCGCCGACCACCCCGCCGTACACCGGGTGCACCACCCCTCGGTGCACGACCCGGCGGCGCTGGTCGGGCGGCAGATGTCCGGACCCGGCAGCCTGCTCGCCTTCGAGGTGCGCGGCGGAGCGCCCGCCGCAGCCGCAGTCGCCGGCGCCTGCCGCCTCATCACCCACGCGGTGTCCCTCGGCGGCGTCGACACCCTCATCCAGCACCCCGCCTCACTCACCCACCGGCCGGTCGAGGGCGACGCCAAACCCGCCGCCGCCCTGCTGCGCCTCTCGGTCGGCCTCGAGGACCCCGAGGACCTACGCGCCGACCTCGCCCACGCCCTCGACACGATCGCCTGACCCCGAGGGCGGGTGTCAAAGCCCTCGGCCGGCCTGCGGCGGGCCCAGACGACGACCGGCCGCGTTGGAGACGGGCCCGGATACAACACCGGTATCCGGGCCCGTCTCCGCCTTGCCAGACCGCCGCCTGGACTCCGCCTCGGCTCGACCGAGGACTTTGGCACCCGCCCTAGCGCAGCTCGCGGTTGCCCAACACCCGCACCGGCGAACCCTTCCGAGCCACCCGCAACATCGCCCGACCGATCCCGTCGGTCGTGGTGACCTGATTCGGCAGCAACCGACGCAGCACCGGAACCAGCGGACGCGTGACCGCGTACCCGAACCGGTACCACCGCGTCTTCGACACCGCCCCGTACGTCGGCTGGATGAACCCCGGCCGCGCCGCGTAACCGTTGGGAAGCAGATCCATGATCGCGTTCTCGGCGCGACCCTTGACCCGCGCCCACATCACCCGACCCTGCCCCGACGAATCGGTCCCCTGACCCGAGACGTAGACGAAGGTGACCTGCGGGCTCACCTGCGCGAACAACCGCGCCGCGGCGAGGGGGTAGTCGTAGCTGACCCGGGTGTACGCGGCCTCGTCCAGACCCAGTGAGGACACCCCCAGGCAGTAGAAGCACGCGTCGACACCTGTCAACTCGGGCCGCACCGCGTCCAACTCGCCCACGTCCGCGACCGTCAGCTCCCGCAGCTTCGGATCCCGCACACCAGTCGGCCGCCGACCGACAGTCAGCACCTCCCGCACGTCATCGGCGAGCAGGCACTCGCGCAACACACCCTGGCCGACCATGCCCGTCGCACCGAAGATGACCACCCGCATCAGCACCCACCCCTGTCGTCGATCACCGTCTGCGGCGTCTCTCTGATCGGCTCATCTTGCTCGAAGGCGTGGTGTTCCGAACAACCGAGCCGGTCGGGGGAGCCGCCCCACCGGCGCGCAGGCGGTCAGGACTTCGGGCCGACGTGCCGGTCCAGCGTCACGACCGCGTCGCGTCGCGCCACCGACAGCGAGTTGCGCCGGTTCATCCGCCAGGCGATGCCGAGCAGGTCGAGGCCCCACTGGCAGAGCTCCATGATGTCGGCCGACTCGTTGACGAACATGTAGCGCGGGTAGATGTACGCCTTGCCGCGCACTGTCACCCGGTTGGCGAACCGACAGCCGTCGGAGTGGAACAGTCCACGCAGGAAGTCGCCCGGCTGCGCGGCAACGAGTTCGCGCTGCCAGTCGGCTAGGACGATCGGTCGCTCGTGCTTCTTGCCTGGGCCGTGCTGAGGCAACAGGCACGGCCAGTGCTTGCCGGAACTTTGCACGCTGACGCAGCCGGCCTGCTGGACGCGTTGCACCCTCGCGGCGAGCACTGCTCGCATAGCAGCGTCACAGGCCTCGATCAGGCCTGGCCAGCTGTCGCTGCAAGCGATGCGAAGCACCGGGACCCGGGCGGACGTGACGAGATGACCGTCGCCCAGGTAGAGGCCAAGCAGGTAGAGGTATGAAGACGGCTCTGTCTTGATGTTGACGTTGGGCCGGCAGCGGAAGCAGCGGGACTCGGTGCCCTGCTGTTGTGGCTCAGCCTGCTCCCTGCACCAGACTCGGACGGTTGGGTAGGGAAGCCTCAGTCGTCGGGCGACCTCAGCGACCGTGCTGCCGGCGAGGTGCTGCTGCCGTGCTCGTAGGCGCAGTTCAGGTGGGTGCACAGCACGAGTTTGGAACAGCCGTACGACAAGTTTGGTGCCCCCGGTGGGATTCGAACCCACACTGTCGGAGGTTTGAGCTCCGCTTCTCTGCCGGTTGGAATACGGGGACGCTTGGCCGAATGCTCTGGTGGCCTCCCATAGGTTACCTACTACGCTGAGGGCGGCGACACCCGGTCGGGTTGGTGTCGGCTTATGACTGGTGGGGGTAGGGCTGGTGGCTGAGATGCCGACGGATGCCGAGCGTAGGCGCGTACTGATCGCCGAGGACGAGGCGCTGATCCGGCTGGACCTCGCCGAGATGCTGGTCGAAGAGGGTTACGAGGTGGTGGGGGAGGCCGGTGACGGCGAGACGGCCGTGCGCCTCGCCGAGGAGCTGAAGCCCGACCTCGTCATCCTCGACATCAAGATGCCGATCATGGACGGGCTGGCCGCCGCCGAGCGCATCGCCGGTGCCCGGATCGCCCCGGTGATCATTCTGACCGCGTTCAGCCAGCGTGATCTGGTGGAGCGGGCGCGGGCGGCGGGCGCGATGGCGTACCTGGTGAAGCCCTTCCAGAAGAGCGACCTGGTCCCGGCGGTGGAGATCGCGCTGTCGCGTTACTCGGAGGTCGCGGCCCTGGAGGCGGAGGTCGCGAGCCTGACCGACCGCCTGGAGATCCGTAAGTCGGTGGAGCGCGCCAAGGGCGCGCTGATGACCACGTACGGGATGACCGAGCCGCAGGCGTTCAAGTGGATCCAGCGCACGGCGATGGACCACCGGATGACCATGAAAGAGGTTGCCGAGCGGATCCTCGCGGAGACCGCCGGCGGCGAGGTGACCCTCCCGGCGCCCTGACCGGCATCGATCCGTGCTGCGGCGGGTGGGGGCGGTGCTCGGCGTTCTCGCTGTGCTGGTGGCCGCCTGTGAGTCCTCGGCCTGTCCCGACTGTGAGCAGCCGCTACCGGTCCGGCCGGCCTGGCGGTCGGTGGTCCTGCCGGACACGCCGGGTGTGCCGGGTCGAGCGGTGCTGCGCGATGCCACCGCCTGTGCCGGCCGGTGGTACGTGGTCGGCGGCGTGGTCGATCTGGCCGGGGAGACCCGCCCGGCCGCCTGGAGCAGCCCGGACGCCATTTCCTGGGTGCCGCTGCCGATGGTGCCAGTGACGTTCTACGGCCAGCAGCACGTGCTCTCCGCGGCGGCCTGCCGGGACGGACGGCTGGCGGCGGTCGGGGCGAAGAGCGGAGGCGCGCACGGCAACCCCCGCACCGGCACCTGGAGGCAGGCGTCGGACGGCACGCTGCACGAGGTGGACGCGCCCTTCGAGCGGTTCGCCGGGCCGCGCGCGGTCAACGTGGCCCGGCTGGCGGCGGGGCCGCAGGGCTGGTTGATCGCCGGTAGTCGGATCGACGGTGCGGCGGTCTGGATCTCCCCGGACGCGGCCGGGTTCGCGCTGGTGGAGGGCGCACCAGAGCTGGCCGGTGACGAGCGGGGGCGGACGGCGGCGTACGACGCGGTCGCCGTGCCGTCGGGCTGGCTGATGGTGGGTGCGCTGCTGCCGCCCGGGGGCACCGCGCTGGCGCCGCTGGCCTGGTCCTCGACGGACGGCCGGAACTGGCAGCGGGCCGCCCTGCCGGTGGTGGACGGGCGGGGGCAGGCGCAACGGGTGGCGGTGCTTGGCGGCGTGCCGGTGGCGGTCGGGCCGGTGCGGGCTGGATTCGGCAGTTGGCGGCTGACCCCGCAGGGCTGGCGGCCGGCGGGCGGATTCGGGGCGGCCGGACCAGGTGTGGCGTCGGCGGCCGGGCTGGTGGCCGTGGGGCAGAGGTTGGTGGCGGTGACGAGGGACGGGGACCGTCACGCACTGTGGCTCTCGGTCGATATGGGCGAGTCATGGCGGGCGATGGCCATGCCGCAGCCGGTACCGGACAGCGGAGACACTGCGGTCGCGGTGACCTCGACGGAAGATCGACTCCTGTTGGTAACGGACGATGGGAAAACGTCGCGTGCCTGGTGGGCGGGGGTGTCAGACCTCGATCGGTAGCTGACGGAAGCGCGCTGGCCGGTGCCGACGAAACGAAGGTGAAAATGCTTCACGACCGAAGGTTCTTACAGGGATCGTTTCCAATCGGCCACGGCGTGTAACGGTTCGGTCAACCCGCTCGCTTGGGGCTTACGTCACAGCTCCACGGTGGGATAACGTCCGGCCCCAGACCGGCGACGACGGTCTGGTTCGTCCGCCCCCGCAAGGGCCAATAGCCAGCGGGTGGTTCGGACCATGGGACGAGGAGGGTTCGGGCCTTGAGGCAAAAGCTCGCGCGCGTTATCGGTGGGGTCGCCATGATGGCGCTCGTCGCCGGCGGAACCGCATGCTCCAGTGGCGACGATGCGGCAGGCGGGGGCGGTGACGCCTGCGGCAGCAAGATCGCATTCTTCGGCGCGCTGACCGGCAGCTCGGCCGCGCTCGGCATCAACGAGAACAACGGTGTCAAGCTCGCCGTCGACAAGTACAACAAGGAAAACGCCGACTGCAAGGTCGAGCTGGCCTCCCTGGACTCGCAGGGCAGCCCCGACCAGGCACCTGGTCTGGCGCAGAAGGCGATCGACGACACCAAGATCCTCGGCGTCGTCGGCCCGGCCTACTCGGGTGAGTCCGAGGCCGCTGGCCCGCTGTTCAACGAGGCCGGCCTGGTCACCATCACCCCGTCCGCCACCCGGCCGAGCCTTGCCGAGCAGAAGTGGAAGACCTTCTTCCGCGCGGTCGGCAACGACTTCAGCCAGGGCCCGGCGGCCGGCAACTACATGAAGAACGTGATGAAGGCCGACAAGGTCTACGTCATCGACGACCAGTCCGCGTACGGCGCCGGCCTGGCCGACGAGGTCAAGAAGGTGCTCGGCTCGGCGGTTGTCGGCTCGGACAAGGTCCAGGGCGAGGGCAAGCAGACCGAGTTCTCCGGCGTGGTCACCAAGGTCAAGGCCGCCAACGTGAAGGCGATCTTCTACGGCGGTTACTACCAGGAGGCCGGCCTGATCCGTAAGCAGCTCACCGCTGCCGGGGTCACCGCGCCGCTGGTCGCCGGCGACGGCGTCAACGACGGTGCGTACATCACCTCCGCTGGTCAGGCGGCGGCCGAGGGCACCATCCTCACCTGCCCGTGCCAGCCGGCCGCTGAGGCCCGGGGCACCTTCGTGCAGGAGTTCAAGGCGCTCAACGGCACCGACCCGGGCACCTACAGCGACACCGCCTACGACGCGGCGAACATCCTGCTGGCCGGTATCAAGGCTGGCAAGACCACCCGTGAGGGCCTGCTGGAGTTCGTGAAGGGCTACAGCGGCGAGGGTGTCGCGGCGAGCTACAAGTTCACCGAGACCGGCGAGCTGGACCCGGCTCAGGTCAAGGTCTGGGCCTTCAAGGTCACCGGCGGCAAGGTTGTCCCGGATCAGGAGATCCCGAAGTCCTGATGTTGGTCGCTGCTTCGGCGATTGAGTTGTGATCGCGGGTGCGGCCGGGAGCTGCTCGCTCCCGGCCGCACCCCAATTTTCTCTCCAGACGTGATGGAGCGTCCCTCCCTTGGACTTCAATGGACTGTTCTCCAACTTCGGGGAACTCACCACGACCGGCCTGACCCAGGGCGCGATCTACGCCCTGGTCGCGCTCGGCTACACGCTGGTCTACGGCGTGCTGAGACTCATCAACTTCGCTCACTCCGAGGTCTTCATCGCCGGCGCGTTCGCGGCGATCTGGACCTGGAACGGCTTTGGACTCGACCAGAACTCACAGGTCAGCGGGGTTGGATCGATCCTGTTCTACCTGCTGGTGGCGATGATCGTCGCGGCCATCGCTTCGGCGGGCACCGCGACGGTGATCGAGCGGGTGGCGTACCGGCCGTTGCGTAAGCGCAACGCCCCGCCGCTGGCCTTCCTGATCACCGCGATCGGCGCCTCGATCGCGATCTCCGAGGCCTTCGGCATCTGGACCCGCCGACTGCCGGAGGGCGCGCCCAGTCTGGTGAGCAGCAAACCGCTGTTCCACCTCTTCGGCGTGCCGATCGACTCGGTGCAACTGCTGACGATCGGCGCGGCGCTGCTGATGATGGTCCTGCTGGACCTCTTCATCAACCGCAGCCGTACCGGCCGGGGCATCCGGGCCGTGGCCCAGGACGCCAACACCGCTGCGCTGATGGGTGTGAACAAGGACCGGATCATCCTGATGGTCTTCATCACCGGTGGTGCGATGGCCGGCGTGGCCGGTCTGCTCTACGACGTGCGGATCCAGACCCTGACCTACAGCGTCGGCTTCCTGCTGGGGCTCAAGGCCTTCACCGCCGCGGTGCTGGGTGGTATCGGCAACCTGCGCGGCGCGCTGATCGGTGGCCTGCTGCTGGGCGTGGTGGAGAACTACGCCGCCGGTCTGTTCGGCAGTCAGTGGAAGGACTTCGCTGCCTTCGCGGTGTTGGTTGTGCTGCTGATGTTCCGGCCGACCGGTCTGCTGGGCGAATCGCTGGGGAGGGCACGGGCATGACGACCGTCCTGGAGAGGGTGCGTTCCGGCCGCGAGGCGGCCGGAGAACGCTGGCGTGGCGCTCCGCGCTGGGTGCGCTGGGCGCTGCTGGTCGCGGTGATCGCGTTCTTCTACGCGCTGCCGAACAGGGAGTTCTACCAGTATCTCGGGCCGATCCCGACCCCCGGTGCGAACTTCACGCAGGTGCTGTTCACCGTCTCGATCTACGTGCTGCTGGCCGTCGGGTTGAACATCGTGGTCGGGTTCGCCGGCCTGCTCGACCTGGGCTACTTCGGCTTCTTCGCCGTCGGCGCGTACACCGTCGCGGTGCTGACCTCGCCGAGCAGCAACCTCAAGACGCTCTGGCCGTGGCTGCTCGTGGTGCCGCTGGCGATCGGGCTGACCATGCTCTCGGGTGTGATGCTCGGTACGCCGACGCTGCGTCTGCGCGGTGACTACCTGGCGATCGTGACGCTCGGCTTCGCCGAGATGATCCGGATCGCCGCGGTCAGCTCGGAGTTCCTGAAGGGCCAGCGGGGTTTCAACCAGATCCCGCACCCGCCCGGCAAGTACGCCGACGGCAAGCCGTTCTTCGGCGTGCTGGACGCCCGGCCGTACTACTGGCTGGTGCTCACGCTGATCATCCTGGTGGTGATCGGTGTGCGGAACCTGACGCACAGTCGGGTCGGGCGGGCCTGGATCTCGATCCGGGAGGACGAGGACGCCGCGCAGCTGATGGGTGTGCCGACGTTCAAGTTCAAGCTCTGGGCGTTCGCCTCGGGTGCCGCGATCGCCGGCCTGGCCGGCGCACTCTTCGCGGGTAAGCAGAACTTCGTCAACTCGCAGAACTTCGAACTGCTCAACTCGATCATCATCCTGGCGGCGGTGATCTTCGGTGGTTCGGGCAACATCGTCGGCGCGATCGTCGGCGGTGGTCTGGTGGCGTACATGATCGAGCGGTTCCGCGGCATCGAGCTGTTCGGCGTGGAGCTGTACGAGTACCGGTTCCTGATCTTCGGTCTGGTCCTCGTGGTGATGATGATCTTCCGGCCGGAGGGCCTGATTCCGAACCGACGACGGGCGGCGGAGTTCAAAGACCGTCGCAAGGAGGTGATCGTCGGTGAGTGACACCGATCAGACGCCGGCTGTTCCGGCGCAGGCCGGCGCGCCGGCGATGGAGGCGGTCCCCAGCCGGGAGCCGCTGCTGGAGGTCGACGACGTCACGCTGCGCTTCGGCGGCGTGGTCGCGCTCGACAACGTCAACTTCACCCTCTACAAGGGGGAGATCCTCGGGCTGATCGGCCCGAACGGCGCTGGCAAGACCACCTGCTTCAACGCGATGACCGGCATCTACCAGCCCACCAAGGGTGAGATCCGGTTCCGTGGCGACAAGATCAGCGGGAAGAAGCGCCACCAGATCACTCAAATGGGTATGGCCCGGACGTTCCAGAACATCCGCCTGTTCCCGGAGATGACCGCCCTGGAGAACGTCCAGGTCGGCGCGGACGCGCACCACAAGACCAGCGTGCTCTCCGCTCTGTTCCGGTTGCCCCGGCACCGGCGCGAGGAGCGTGAGGGGCGGGAGAAGGCCGAGCGGCTGCTGGAGTTCGTCGGCATCCGGCACCGGATGCACGAGTTCGCCCGCAACCTCTCCTACGGGGAGCAGCGGCGGTTGGAGATCGCCCGGGCGCTGGCCACCGATCCGGTGCTGCTCTGCCTGGACGAGCCGGCCGCCGGCTTCAACCCGGCGGAGAAGGAGGAGCTGCTCCAGCTCATCCGGCAGGTCCGGGACACCGGCGTGACAGTGCTGCTGATCGAGCACGACATGCGCCTGGTCATGGGCGTCACCGACCGGATCGTCGTGCTGGAGTTCGGAAAGAAGATCGCCGAGGGGCTGCCCGCCGAGGTGCGGGACAACCCGAAGGTGGTCGCGGCGTACCTGGGGGTGCCGGACGATGTTGCTTGAGATCGACGATGTGAGCCTGCTCTACGGGCGGATCCAGGCGTTGCACGGCATCAGCCTGACCGTGGCCGAGGGTGAGATCGTCGCGCTGATCGGGGCCAACGGCGCCGGGAAGTCGACCACCATGCGGGCGATCTCCGGGATTCGGCCGATCGCCACCGGCAGCATCCGCTTCGAGGGCGAGGACATCTCCAAGCTCCGGGCGGACCTGCGGGTCCGGCGGGGGCTCTGCCAGGCGCCCGAGGGCCGGGGGATCTTCCCCGGCATGTCGGTGCTCGAGAATCTGGACATGGGGGCGTACACCCGGCGCGACCGCGCCGGGATCGCCGAGGACCTGGCCCGGGTGCTCGACCTTTTCCCCAGGCTGGCGGAGCGACGTAAGCAGGCCGGAGGTACCCTTTCCGGCGGCGAGCAGCAGATGTTGGCGGTCGGTAGGGCGTTGATGAGCCGGCCCAAGCTGCTGTTGCTCGACGAGCCCTCGATGGGGTTGGCGCCAATGCTGATCCAACAGATCTTCGACATCATCAAGGAGATCAACGAGCAGGGCACCACCGTCCTGCTGGTGGAGCAGAACGCGCAGCAGGCGCTGGCCCGAGCGCACCGGGCGTACGTGCTCGAGACCGGCAAGATCGTCAAGACCGGAACCGGCGCCGAGCTGCTGCACGACCCGGCGGTCAAAGAGGCATACCTCGGCGTGGCCTGAGCGGCCGTCACACCCCTCACGCAAGGAGTGCAGAGACATGTTCAATACCAACGGTGCCCGTCGGGCGGCGCTCGGTGCCGCCAGTGCGGCGCTGATCGCCCTCTCGCTGACGGCGTGTGGGGAGAAGGAGAACAGCGGCACGCCCGGTGCCGGTCCGACCGTCACGGCGGCGGCCGACTCGGCGCTGGCCGGGAAGGTGCCCGACGCCATCAAGGCCGACGGTGTGATCAAGGTCGGCACCGACTCGACGTACGCCCCGGCGGAGTTCCTCGACGCCGACGGCAAGACGGTGGTCGGCTTCGACGTCGAGCTGTTCAACGCGGTGGCGCAGAAGCTCGGTCTCAAGGCCGAGTACGAGTCGGCGCCCTTCGACGCGATCCTGCCCGGTGTCGACTCTGCCAAGTACGAGATCGGCGTGTCGTCGTTCACGATCAACGCCGAGCGGCTCAAGAGCGTCAACATGGTGAGCTACTTCTCCGCCGGCACTCAGTGGGTGACCAAGGCCGGCAACGCGGCCAAGATCGACATTGAGAACGCCTGCGGCAAGAAGATCGCCGTGCAGACCGGCACCGTGCAGTTCGACGACATCACCGCCCGGTCGAAGAAGTGCACCACCGGCGGCAAGCCGGCGATCACCATCGACCAGTACCAGGCGCAGAGCGACGCCACGGCCGCCGTGTTCAGCGGCAAGAACGACGCCATGTTGGCCGACTCGCCGGTCGGGGCGTACGCGGTGAAGCAGAGCAACGGCTCGTTGGAACTGGTCGGCGACATCTACGAGTCCGCCCCGTACGGCTACGCCGTCAAGAAGGACCAGACCGTCTTCGCCGAGGTGCTCAAGGAGGCCGTCCAAGCGGTCATCGCTGACGGCTCGTACCAGACCGCCTTGAAGAAGTGGGGCGTCGAGGGCGGCGCGATCACCTCCTCGGCGCTGAACCCCGCCAGCTGACGCATGTCGTCGGAAACGGACACAACCGAACGGGCACGGCCGGAACCCATCCAGGCCGTGCCCGTCCGGCATCCCGGGCGATGGGTAGCGGTCGCCGTTATCGGGGTGCTGGTGGCCATGTTCGTCCACCTGCTGGTGACGAACAAGGCGTTCAACTGGGCGTTCATGGTCGACGAGATGTTCCGGCCGCCGATCATGGAGGGTCTGCGCGGCACGCTCGCGCTGACCGTGCTCGCGATGGTGATCGGCGTCAGTCTCGGCGTTGTCGTCGCCATCATGCGGTTGTCGGAGAACCCGATCCTGCGGGGCGTCTCCTGGGCATACACCTGGTTCTTCCGAGCGGTGCCCCGGCTGGTGCTGGCGATCCTCTTCGGCAACCTCGGCATCCTCTGGGCCCGGATCGAGTTCGGGCTCCCGTTCGATCGGCAGATCGGGGCGCTCTTCGGCGTTGACGACTTCGAGGCACGTTTGTTCGGCTTCTCCGCGCTGGAGATCCTCACGGGATTCGTCGCCGGCATGCTGGCGCTCGGGCTCTCCGAGGCGGCGTACATGGCCGAGATCGTTCGGGCCGGGATCCAGTCGGTGGACGAGGGGCAGACCGAGGCGGCGCAGGCGCTGGGCCTGAGCCGCAACCAGATCCTGCGCCGCATCGTGCTGCCGCAGGCGATGCGGGTGATCATCCCGCCAACCGGCAACGAGACCATCGCGATGCTCAAGGACACCTCGCTGGTGGCCTTCGTGCCGGTCTCCACCGAGTTGTTCTTCCAGCTCAAGGCCGTGGGTAACCGGACCTTCCAGGTGTTCCCGATGTACGTGGCGGCCTGCCTGTGGTATTTGCTGCTGACCAGCGTGCTGCTCGTCGGGCAGTACTACCTGGAGCGGCACTTCTCCAAGGGGTTCGGCAAGAGCGCCCAAGCGAAGATCAGACTGCGCGGGATCACCGCGGAGGCCGGCGGTAGCGCGAGCGAGGCGGGTCGGTGATGACGCAGGTGACGACACCGGCGGGGGCCGGGGGAACGGCCGGCGACGGCGTGATGGTCCGCGCTGAGCAGGTGCACAAGTCGTTCGGGTCGGTGGAGGTGCTCAAGGGCATCGACCTGGAGGTCCGCAGCGGCGAGGTCTGCTGTCTGCTCGGGCCCTCCGGCTCGGGCAAGTCGACGTTCCTGCGCTGCATCAACCATCTGGAGAAGATCAACGCCGGCCGGATCCGGGTGGACGGCGAGCTGATCGGCTACCGGGAGCGCGGCGGCAAGCTGCACGAGATGCGGGAGAAGGAGATCGCCACCCAGCGCCGCGCGATCGGCATGGTGTTCCAGCGGTTCAACCTCTTTCCGCACATGACCGCCTTGCAGAACGTCGCCGAGGCGCCGGTGCTGTTGGGCCGGGAGCGCAAGGCCGCCGCCCGGGACCGGGCCGCCGCGCTGCTCCAGCGGGTCGGGCTCGGCGACAAGCTGGGCAACTACCCTGGGCAGCTCTCCGGCGGGCAGCAGCAGCGGGTGGCCATCGCCCGGGCGTTGGCGATGCAGCCGAAGCTGATGCTCTTCGACGAGCCCACCAGCGCGCTGGACCCGGAGCTGGTCGGCGAGGTGCTCGACGTGATGAAAGATCTGGCCGGCGACGGCATGACGATGATCGTGGTGACCCATGAGATCGGCTTCGCCCGGGAGGTCGGCGACTCGCTGATCTTCATGGACGACGGCGTGGTGGTGGAGTCCGGTGCGCCGCGCGAGGTCATCGCCAACCCCCGGCACGACCGGACGAAGGCGTTCCTGGCCAAGGTGCTCTGAGCCGGTACCCGGCGCGGCCGTTCCGAACGGCCGCGCCGGGCGTCGTGCCGGTGTCCCGTCCTGTCGTAGCGGCGGGCTAGAGTCGCTGCCGTGACAGCTACGACACCGCGCCTGCTTCTCGTTGACGGACATTCCATGGCATACCGGGCCTTCTTCGCCCTGCCTGTGGAAAACTTCTCCACCACGACGGGGCAGCCGACCAACGCGGTGTACGGCTTCACCTCGATGCTGATCAACGTGCTGCGCGACGAGCAGCCCACCCACATCGTCGTGGCCTTCGACGTCTCCCGCCACTCCTTCCGCACCGACAAGTACGCGGAGTACAAGGCCGGCCGCAGCGAGACCCCGACCGACTTCAAGGGTCAGGTCAGCCTGGTCAAGGAAGTCCTGGCCGCGCTGCAGATCCCGGTGGTGGAGAAAGAGGGCTTCGAGGCCGACGACGTCATCGCCACGCTCGCCTCCCAGGCCCGCGACCAGGGCATGTCGGTGCTGATCAGCAGCGGTGACCGCGACGCGTTCCAGCTGGTCGACGATCAGATCACCGTCCTCTACCCGCGTAAGGGCGTCTCCGACCTGGCCCGGATGGACCCGGCGGCGATCGAGGCGAAGTACGGCGTTCCGCCACAGCAGTACCGGGACCTCGCCGCGCTGGTCGGCGAGACCAGTGACAACCTGCCCGGCATCCCGGGCGTCGGCCCGAAGACCGCTGCCAAGTGGATCACCACGTACGGCGGGGTGGAGGGCGTGATCGCCCGGGCCGACGAGATCAAGGGCAAGGCCGGCGACAGCCTGCGCGAGCGGCTCGCCGACGTGATCCGCAACTACGAGATCAACTGCCTCGTCTCCGACCTGGAGCTGCCGCTGCGCCCGGAGGAGACCCGCTGGACGGGTTGGGACCGGGAGGCGGTGCACCAGGTCTTCGACACCCTGGAGTTCCGCATCCTGCGCGACCGTCTCTACCAGTACCTGGAGGCGGTCGAGCCGGAGGCCGAGTCCGGCTTCGACCTCACCGGCGAGGTGCTCACCGAGCCAGGTGCGCTGGCCGGCTGGCTGACCACGCACGTTCCGACCGGCACCCCGGTCGGGTTGGCGGTCAAACTCGACACCGGCCCCAACCGCCGGCACACCGCCTCGATCACCGGTCTCGCGCTGGCCACCGCCGGCGGCGCGGCTGCCTGGGTC
Source organism: Micromonospora sp. NPDC051227 (assembly GCF_044455385.1). Lineage (NCBI taxonomy): Bacteria > Bacillati > Actinomycetota > Actinomycetes > Micromonosporales > Micromonosporaceae > Micromonospora > Micromonospora sp. NPDC051227. The sequence goes on along the minus strand of NZ_JBITET010000020.1, from coordinate 36,451 downwards.
GACCCGGCGCAGCTCGACCCGACCGACGAGGGCGCCCTGGCGGGCTGGTTGGCCGACGCGCAGCGCCCCAAGGTTCTGCATGACAGCAAGCCGGCCGTGCTGGCCTGCGCCGCGCACGGTTGGCAGCTCGCCGGCATCGTCCGGGACACCCAGATCGCCGCGTACCTGGCCCGCCCCGACCAGCGGTCCTACGACCTGACCGACCTGGCGCTGCGCTACCTGCACCGGGAGCTGCGGGTCGACGTCCCCGAGTCCGGCCAGCTCACCCTCGACGGCCTCGGCGACGAAGGGGTGGTCGAGCAGAACCTGATGCTCCAGGCCCGGGCCACCCTCGACCTGGCCGACGCGATCGACGCCGAGCTGTCCCGCGACGGCGAGCAGTCCGCCCGGCTGATGGCCGGCGTGGAGCTGCCGCTGATGCGGGTGCTGGCCACCATGGAGAGCACCGGCATCGCCGCCGACACCCACTATCTCTCCGAGCTGGAGGCCCACTTCGCCGCCGAGGTGAAGGCCGCCGCTCAGGGCGCGTACGAGGCGGTGGGTCGGGAGTTCAACCTCGGCTCGCCCAAGCAGTTGCAGGAGATCCTCTTCACCGAGCTGGGTCTGCCGAAGACCAAGAAGATCAAGACGGGCTACACCACCGACGCCGATGCCCTGCAGTGGCTCTACGTGCAGCAGCCGCATCCGGTGCTGGCCCACCTGCTGCGCCACCGGGACGTGGCCAAGCTCAAGTCGACAGTCGACGGGCTGCTCAAGTCGGTCTCCGACGACGGGCGGATTCACACCACCTTCAATCAGACGGTGGCGGCCACCGGTCGGCTCTCCTCCACCGAGCCCAACCTGCAGAACATCCCGATCCGTACCGAGGAGGGTCGTCGGATCCGGCGGGCCTTCGTGGTGGGGGAGGGCTACGAGAGTCTGCTCACCGCCGACTACAGCCAGATCGAGATGCGCATCATGGCGCACCTCAGCTCGGACGACGCGCTGATCGACGCGTTCAACTCCGGCGCCGACTTCCACGCCGCCACCGCCTCGTCGGTCTTCGGGGTGCCGCTCGACGAGGTCACCCCCGACCAGCGCCGCAAGATCAAGGCAATGAACTACGGCCTGGCGTACGGGCTCAGCGCCTTCGGCCTGTCCCAACAGCTCAGCATCAGCACCGAAGAGGCGCGCGGGCTGATGGAGAACTACTTCGCCGGCTTCGGCGGGGTGCGCGACTACCTCCAACAGGTGGTCGCCCGGGCCCGCCAGGACGGCTACACCTCCACCATCCTGGGTCGCCGCCGCTACCTCCCCGACCTCGTCAGCGACAACCGGCAGCGCCGTGACATCGCGGAGCGGATGGCGCTCAACGCTCCCATCCAGGGCTCCGCCGCCGACATCATCAAGGTGGCGATGCTGCACGTCGACACCGCGCTGCGCGAGGCTGGGCTGGGCTCACGGATGCTGTTGCAGGTGCACGACGAGTTGGTCTTCGAGGTCGCCCCGGGTGAGCGGGAGTCGTTGGAGGCCCTGGTCCGGCGGGAGATGGGCGAGGCTTACCCGTTGTCGGTGCCGCTGGAGGTGTCGGTCGGTCTGGGCCGAGACTGGAACAGCGCCGATCACTGATCAGTTTCTTTGGTTGCGTTTTTGGTGGTTGCGGTGTGGGGGTTCCGGGGCAGCCCGACCCACTCCGGGCGGTCAGGCTTGATCCCTGCGTGGGTCGGGCTGCCCCGGAACCCCTGACCGGGTCGTCCTGGTTGCGGCCGTTGGCGTGGTGGGTGCCGCCGCCAGATCAAGCGGATCACCCCCGCACCGCTCGTGCCCGCGCGGCACCGCCCGTGCCCGCACCGTCCGCCCCTGGCCGCCCGTTCCCACGCCGCCCGGCGTGCACCGGGCCGGGCACTCGGATCGAGGCGCACCGTTTCAAGATCTGCGCAACTTCGGGGAAGGTGCCGGTCGTGGCGTTCTGAGGCAGCAACGTCACCGAAGTTGTGCGGATCTCGCGGCGGGAGCCGCGTGAGCGGGCCGCTTCCTACTTCAGAGGGTCGTGGCCCCAGTTCATCAGGGACCAGCGCCACTTGGTGTCGCGGACGTTGCCGGAGGGGCGCTGCGCCATGTGCCGGCGTACGTAGCCGACCACCTTGCGCATGTGCTTGTAGTCGCCCTCGGACAGGTCACCGCGTTTGCGGCGGAGCAGGTTGATGATCTTCCGGCCGGATTCGTGCCCGACGGACTCGCCACCACCAGCGCGACCGCCCTTGTGCCAGCCGACCTGCTTCGACTCGTCGGTTTCCAGCCACGTGGACAGCTCACCGGGCTTCATGTTCACCGCCTCGGTGAACTCTCGGTAGGTGTCCCGGCCATCGTCACCTCTGGTCATGGCGCAGCGCCTCGGGGCGGTGGGCCACGTCGTGGCCCGTGCCGTCACTGCGGACCCGGTACCGCGGGTCGTCGGGGGCCGCGTTCACGGCCCGCCCACGGATCCGCGTCCGTTCGGTGATCGTGCCCTGCACCACGCCGTACGCGCGGCTGCCATGGGCCGACCAGGAGACATGATCGCCCTGGTGGAATCTCTGTTCGGCCATGGTCCTCGGCTACCCGACCCGGCCGAGGAGAAACGACTACGGGGTGATCTCAGCGACCGGCAGCTTGATGTCGAACGGCTCGGCCAGCTCGATCAGGTCGGCGCCGTCGGCGACCAGCTCGTACTGCCGCTCACCGCCCGGCCCCACATGGTCGCCGATCCGGTACGCGTAGACGTGCACCGGATCCTGTTCGATTCGCCAGTAGAACGGGATCCCGGCGGCGGCGTACTCCCCGGGCTTCGCGAACCGGTCGATCCGTCGCGTTCCCGGCGCAACGATCTCCACGGCGAGTACGACGTCCTCCGACGGCACGAGGGACCGGTTGGACGGCACCCCGGCCCGGCAGAGCAGCACGTCTGGTCGTCGGCTGGTGTTGTGGCTGAGCCCTACTCCGACAGCTTGGGCGACTCGCAGATGGTCCGGCACATGCGAATGGAGCCACAGACGTAGGAGGAACGAGATGTCTTGATGGCCCAGGGTGGGGGAGGGTGTCACCTGGATAACTCCGTCGACGAGTTCGACGCGGGGGGCGTCGTCCGGCAGGGCGAGCAGGTCCTCCAGCGTGTAGTCGGCACGCTGCTGCCGCATCGGATCCGGACACCAGGGGCCAGGTGATGTCGGGATGGGCTCGGCCCTCATGGGGCCGAGCCTACCGGCGATCGATGGCTCGCACTTCGGACAACGGGTGCGGCGCGCTCACCCGGCGGGCTTCTCGGTGACGAAGATGGCGGTGCCGGGGAAGAGTCGTCCGCGCAGCGGGCTCCACTGCCCCCAGATCCCCTCGTGTCCCTCCGGCCACTCCGGCTCCACCAGGTCCAGCAGCCGGAACCCGGCGCCGACCAGCTCGCGGATCCGGTCGCCGAGGGTGCGGTGCTGCTCGACGTAGGTGGCCACGCCGCTCTCGTCCTGCTCCACGTACGGGGAGCGGTCGAAGTACGAGTGCACCGCCGTCAGGCCGCCCTCGCCGGGGTCGTCCAGGAAGATCCACCGCATCGGGTGGGTCACCGAGAACACCCACCGGCCGCCCGGGCGCAGCACCCGGTGCACCTCGGCGAGCAGCGCCGCCGAGTCGTCCACGAACGGGATCGCGCCGAACGCGGTGCAGGCGATGTCGAAGGACCGGTCGGCGAACGGCAGGGCGAGCGCGTCGGCCTGCACCAGCGGTACGCGTACCCCCGTGCGGTCGGCGGCCTCGGCGGCGTGCCGCAACATGCCGGCGGACAGGTCGAAGGCGACCGGCCGGGCGCCCTGGGTGGCGAGCCAGCGGGCGGCGGCCGCGGCGCCGGCGCCCACCTCCAGCACCCTTCGCCCCGACACGTCGCCAAGCAGCCGGGCGTCGGCCTCGCGCAGGCCCTCCGGGCACCACACGAAGTCCACGTCGCCGAGGAACGCGCCGTGTTCGGCCTGGTAGTCGTCGGCGTCGGTGTCCCACCAGCCGCGGTTGGCGCGCCGGGCCTCGGCGTCACCCACCCGGCGCCGGGTAACCCGGCTGTCGTCATCCACGCGCTCACGCTAGGCCCCACCCACCCCATTGGGTACGGCGGCGCGCGTCCACGAGCTGCGCGACCCCTCGCGGGGCCGGCTTGATCGGCTCGTCTTCGGTGAGGTAGCGGTGTCGGAGCCGGCGCCCCGCACCGACATCCGGGAAGCCGGGTCGATCAAGCGCGGCACGTGGTGCGCGTCGGCGGGCGTGAGGGGCTGCTGTGACGCAGGAGACAGCAGGGGTGTTTTCCGGGCGATTGTTCGGCTTTCGCAGGTCATCGCACGAAGAGAACCCGGGAGGGCTTGCACGCTGTGGTAATGCGCACGGTAGGCTAGACGATGCGCTCGCGGATCGCGTTGCCTCGGCAGGGAGCAGGTGCGCGGTCGACGGAGCCACATCATGATCTCACTAGGCGATCGTTCGGTGTGCCCGGCGACGGATCCGCTGGCGCGAACAGGTCACTGCGACACACCAGCCTGCTGTGACAACCCACCGACCGGAGCAACCGCCCACATGACGAGCAGCATCGAGGCCCCCTCGAGCGCCACCCGGGTCACCCACGACGATCTCGGTTCCGAGGAGGCATTCCTCGCCGCGATCGACGAGACCATCAAGTACTTCAACGACGGCGACATTGTCGAAGGCACCGTCGTCAAGGTCGATCGGGACGAGGTCCTGCTCGACATCGGCTACAAGACCGAGGGTGTCATCCCCTCTCGGGAGTTGTCGATCAAGCACGACGTGGACCCCGCCGAGGTTGTGACGGTTGGCGACCACATCGAGGCCCTGGTCCTCCAGAAGGAGGACAAGGAGGGTCGTCTGATCCTCTCCAAGAAGCGGGCGCAGTACGAGCGGGCCTGGGGCACGATCGAGAAGATCAAGGACGAGGACGGCGTCGTCCGCGGTTCGGTCATCGAGGTGGTCAAGGGCGGCCTCATCCTCGACATCGGGCTGCGCGGCTTCCTGCCCGCGTCCCTGGTCGAGATGCGTCGTGTGCGCGACCTGCAGCCGTACGTCGGGCGGGAGCTCGAGGCCAAGATCATCGAGCTGGACAAGAACCGCAACAACGTGGTCCTGTCCCGCCGGGCCTGGCTGGAGCAGACGCAGTCCGAGGTGCGCACCGAGTTCCTCAACAAGCTGCAGAAGGGCCAGGTCCGCAAGGGCGTCGTGTCCTCGATCGTCAACTTCGGCGCCTTCGTGGACCTGGGCGGCGTCGACGGTCTGGTGCACGTCTCCGAGCTGTCCTGGAAGCACATCGACCACCCGTCCGAGGTCGTCGAGGTGGGCCAGGAGGTCGAGGTCGAGGTCCTGGACGTCGACCTGGACCGCGAGCGGGTCTCGCTGTCGCTGAAGGCGACCCAGGAAGACCCGTGGCGCCAGTTCGCCCGCACCCACGCGATCCAGCAGATCGTGCCGGGTAAGGTCACCAAGCTGGTTCCGTTCGGTGCGTTCGTCCGTGTGGACGACGGCATCGAGGGCCTGGTCCACATCTCCGAGCTGGCCGAGCGCCACGTGGAGATCCCGGAGCAGGTCGTCCAGGTTGGCTCCGAGGTCATGGTCAAGGTCATCGACATCGACCTGGAGCGCCGCCGGATCTCGCTGTCGCTCAAGCAGGCCAACGAGGGCTTCGTCGAGGGCGAGGAGCACTTCGACCCGACCCTCTACGGCATGGCCGCGACGTACGACACCGAGGGCAACTACATCTACCCCGAGGGCTTCGACCCGGAGACGGGCGAGTGGCTCGAGGGGTACGACAAGCAGCGCGAGACCTGGGAGAACCAGTACGCCGAGGCTCGTCTGCGCTGGGAGGCCCACACCAAGCAGGTGCAGACCTCTCGGGCCGCCGACGCCGAGGCTGCCGCCAACCCGACTCCGGCCGTTCCGGCCGCTGGCGGCGGCGGTGGCGGTGGCACCACCTCCTCGTCCAGCCCGGCCCCGAGCCGGCAGGCCGAGGAGCCGGCCGGCACGCTGGCCACCGACGAGGCGCTCGCCGCACTGCGGGAGAAGCTCGCCGGCGGTAAGTGACCCGCTGAACGACGACGGGCCCCGTCCCCGCGATCTCCGGATCGCTGGGGGCGGGGCCCTCGCCGTACCCGCCGTGCCCCGCGTCAGCCGCGGGCGGGGCGTGCCCCGGGGCGCGAGTTGCGGGCGCGGCGCGCCGGCGGCCGGGGCGCTGTGGCGGGCGCGGTGGGCGCGGGGGCGGTCGCGGCCCGAGGTGGGGTGGTTTGGGAGGTCGCCGGGCCGTAGGTGGGTTTGGCGGCGGGCTTGTCGATCCGGTTGACTGTTCGGGTGCTGAGGGTGGGGTTGACCGGCGGGATCGGGTCAGGCAAGAGCGCGGTGGCCGCGCGGCTCGTCGAGCGGGGCGCGGTGCTGATCGACGCCGACCGGGTGGCCCGGGAGGTGGTGGCGCCGGGTACGGACGGGCTGGCCGAGATCGTCGCCGCCTTCTCCGACGCGGTGGTGGACGCCGACGGCACACTGGACCGTGCCGCACTGGGAGCGGTGGTGTTCGCCGACGAGACCGCCCGCCGTCGGCTGGAGGCGATCACCCACCCCCGGGTCCGGGCCCGCACCGCGGAGCTGGCGGCCGCGGCGGCACCCGACGCGATAGTCGTCAACGACGTACCGCTGCTGGTCGAGGTGGGTCTCGCGCCGACGTACCACCTGGTGGTCGTGGTGCAGACGGCCGTGTCGACCCGACTGGAGCGGCTGGCGCGCGACCGGGGGATGGGTCGCGCGGAGGCCGAGCGGAGGATCGCCGCGCAGGCCGACGACGCCCGTCGTCGGGCGGCGGCGGACGTGGTGCTGACCAACGACGGGAGCCTGACGGCGCTGCACGACGCCGTCGACCTGCTCTGGAAGCAGCGGTTGGTGCCCTATGAGGACAACCTGCGCCAGCGGCGGGTGGTCCCGCCGGATGCGGCCGAGTTGGCCGGAGCCGACGCGAGTTGGCCGGAGCAGTATGCGCGGCTGGCCGCCCGGATCCAGCACGCGCTCGGCGCGGATGCCCTACGGATCGATCACATCGGTTCGACGGCGGTGCCCGGCCTGGCCGCCCAGAACGTCATCGACGTGCAGGTGGCGGTCTCCAGTCTCGCCGACGCCGACGGGCCGTTGGCCGATCGGCTGGCGAACGCCGGGTTCCCACGGGTGCCGGGGCAGTGGTGGGACGACCCGCGCCCGGCCGGCCGGGGCCGGTGGGAGAAGCGGCTGCACGGCAGCGCGGACCCGGCCCGCCCAGTTCGTCTGCACGTGCGGTTGGCGGATTCGCCGGGCTGGCGGTACGCGCTGCTGATGCGCGACCACCTGCGTGCCGACCCGGATCAGCGGGCCGCGTACCTGATGTTCAAGCGGGACCTGGCCGACGCGGCGCCGGAGGCCGGCGATTCCGGCACGGCCGGCAACCCGTGGTTCGACGAGGAGTACCTGCGTGCCGAGCGGTGGGCCGAGCAGACCGGCTGGCACCCCTGAGGCATCGGTCAGCGGGCAGTGGGCCGAGGGGCCGAAGGTCGAGGGGCCGAAGGTCGAGGGGTGGCGGGCCGAGGGTTGGCAGCCAGTCGGGGCACGACGGCGGGCTGGAGATCCAGGTGTGCCCACGCGTCGGCGTCGGTCTGCAACTCGAGCCGGCGGAGCGACCCGTCCCGGTCGATCCAGTAACGCAGCCGTGCGTCGGCCGGACCCGATTCGATGACGTCCACGGTCCGTCCGGCGGTGACGTCCTCGCGTACCCGCACGGCCGCGCCGCGCTGCCCGACCGACCCGGCGGCGACTGCGGCGTCGACCAGCACGCTCAGGTCGTCCCGGCCGGGCCGGGAGACCCGCCATCCGGCGGCCGGGGGCGGCAGCGGCGGCCGGGCCGGTGCCTCCGCGGTGCCGCCGCCGGCATCGGCCGCCAGCAGGTCCGCTCGGGCCAGACCGGCGGCGTCGCGGCGCAGCAGGGTCCGGCGGTCCGGTACGCCCAGGTCGGCGACCGCGAGGTACGCGGTACGCGCGGTCCAGCTCAACCAGCCGGCACCCCGCAGGTTCGTGTCCGTGCCCATCGGCGCGGTCAGCGTCACCGTGGCACCGCCGTGGGCGCGAAGCCGGGCCGGCAGCCGGTCGAGCCGACGCTGCTCGGCGTCGGTCAGCGCGCGGGGCAGACCGGGGCGGCCGCCGAGTAGGTCGACCGGCCGTAGTGTCGGCCGGTCCGCTCGGTTGAAGATCACCGTGACCGGACCGGCGTCGGGCAGCAGGGTCACCAGCTTGTGCAGCCGGGCGTCCTGATCGAGCCAGTACCGGGTCTGCCCGTCCGGGGCGGGCGTCGCGGCGCTGGGGGTGCCGATCGCCGTGCTGGCGGCTGGCGCGCCGGTGGGCAGTGGTGCCTGTATGACGTCCAGTGGGCCGCCCGGGACGGTCTCCCGGGCGATCCAGCGCGCCCCGTCGGCCGGTGCCGTCCGGGTCGTGGTGTCGGGGCGGTCGGCGGCGAGATCGAGGAGCAGGTCGAGCACCGGTGCCAGGTGCGACCCGGGTGCCAGCCGATGCAGCCGCCACCGGTCCGTCGGGGGCATCAGTGGTGGGGCGGCGGGCGTGGGCACCGCCGCCGGATCGGGCCGGATCACCAGCACCGGACCGCTCTTCTGCAACAGCCCGCGTTCGGCACCCGCTCCTGGCCCGCCCACGTCGAGGTAGAGCAGTGACCGGGACCAGTCCACCCAGCCGACCAGTTCGATGCGGGCGGCGCCGGTGCCGGCCGTGACCCGTACGCCGGCGCGCAGGTCCCGCAGGTTGGTGACCCGCACGGCGGCCAGCCGCTCGCCTTCCCCCAGGGTCAGTGGCCGGGCCGGCTCGGGCGGGTCGGGCGCCCAGCTCAACAGCCCGAGCACCAGCGCCGTCGCGGATGTCACCGCCGTCAGACCGAGCAACACCAGCACCGTACGCCGACGACGGCCGGCCGAGGGCGGCCCGGTGGTGTCGGCGGCCTCGGTGGTGTCGGCGGTGGCCGGGGTGTCGTCGCGGCGGGTGGACCCGCGGTTGCCGGCGAGGCTTCGCTCGGCGACGGCCCGCCGCGTGTCGTCGGTCTTGCGGCCGGCGGTGGCTCGGCGCGAGCCGCCGCTGGTCTGGCCGGCCGTGGGCCTACCTCCGGTGTCGCCGGGGGTCCGGCTGGCCGCCGAGGCGCTGCCGGCCGGGCCGGTGCGGTGCCGCCCGCTGCGGGCGGTGCTCGGGTCGTCCGGCCGGGGTGTGGCGGTGCGGGCGGTGTCGGGCGCCGGGGTCGGAGAGGTGTCCACGGAGATGAAACGGGCGGGGAGGCACCGGGGTGACGAGCAGGGGCGCTCGCGGCGGCCGGTCTGCGCCTCGAGCGCGACCACACGGGTGCGCACGCCGGACGAGCCGGGTGCTGCGACCGCAGTGCCGGGGGTGACCGGCCTTGATGTTGGCCTGGCCACCGGCCCGGTCGGCCGCCGCGAGCGGCCTACATGAAGAGGGTAGTCCCGGTGACATGGGCCACACAATGGGAATATTGAAGCTGATCACGTACCTGGCGTGACGGCCGTTCCTGTCGGACCTCCGGCGTACCGTTGATGGCATGGCGCTCGACATTCCCCGGCTGGACAGCCGCTTCCAGGTCGTCAGTGAGTTTCAGCCGGCCGGCGACCAACCGGCGGCCATCGATGAGCTTGAGCGTCGGGTTCGGCGCGGCGACCGCAACACCGTGCTGCTAGGCGCGACCGGCACCGGCAAGAGCGCCACCACGGCGTGGCTGATCGAGCGACTGCAACGCCCCACCCTGGTGCTCGCCCCGAACAAGACGCTCTGCGCGCAGCTGGCCAAGGAGTTCAGCGAGCTGCTGCCGCACAACGCTGTCGAATACTTCGTCTCGTACTACGACTACTACCAGCCCGAGGCCTACATCCCGCAGACCGACACCTACATCGAGAAGGATTCCTCGATCAACGAGGAGGTGGAGCGGCTGCGGCACTCGGCGACGATGTCGCTGCTCACCCGCCGCGACGTGATCGTGGTGGCGACCGTCTCGGCGATCTACGGCCTGGGCACTCCGGAGGAGTACCTCAACCGGGCGGTGAAGGTGCAGATCGGGCAGGAGCTCGACCGCGACCAGTTGCTGCGCCGGCTCGTCGACATCCAGTACACCCGCAACGACATGGCCTTCCAGCGGGGCACCTTCCGGGTCCGCGGCGACACGCTGGAGATCATCCCGGCGTACGAGGAGCTGGCGATCCGGATCGAGCTGTTCGGTGACGAGGTGGAGAAGCTCTACTACCTCAACCCGTTGACAGGTGATGTGGTCCGCGAGGTCGACCAACTGGTGATCTTCCCGGCCACCCACTACGCGGCCGGTCCGGAGCGGATGGAACGGGCGATCCGTGACATCGAGGTGGAGCTGGCCGAGCGCCTCGCCGAGCTGGAGCGGCAGGGCAAGCTGCTGGAGGCGCAGCGGCTGCGGATGCGCACCACCTACGACATCGAGATGATGCGGCAGGTGGGCTTCTGCTCCGGCATCGAGAACTACTCGATGCACATGGACGGGCGGCTGCCCGGCAGCCCGCCGCACGCCCTGCTCGACTACTTCCCCGACGACTTCCTCACCGTGGTCGACGAGTCGCACGTGACCATCCCGCAGATCGGCGGCATGTACGAGGGCGACGCGTCACGCAAGCGGATGCTCATCGACCACGGCTTCCGGCTGCCCAGCGCGGCCGACAACCGGCCGCTGCGCTTCGACGAGTTCCTGGAGCGGGTCGGCCAGATGGTCTACCTCTCCGCGACCCCCGGCACCTGGGAGATGGAGCAGGCCCAGGGCGAGTTCGTCGAGCAGGTGATCCGACCCACCGGTCTGGTCGACCCGGAGGTCGTGATCAAGCCGACCAAGGGGCAGATCGACGACCTGATGCACGAGATCAAGCTGCGGACCGACCGGGACGAGCGGGTGCTGGTCACCACGCTGACCAAGAAGATGGCCGAGGACCTGTCCGACTACCTCCTGGAGAACGGCATCCGGGTGCGCTACCTGCACTCGGAGGTCGACACGTTGCGCCGGGTGGAGCTGCTGCGCGAGCTGCGCAAGGGCGACTACGACGTGCTCGTCGGCATCAACCTGCTCCGCGAAGGTCTGGACCTGCCCGAGGTGTCGCTGGTGGCGATTCTCGACGCCGACAAGGAGGGCTTCCTGCGCAGCGGCCGGTCGCTGATCCAGACCATCGGGCGGGCCGCCCGTAACGTCTCCGGCCAGGTGCACATGTACGCCGACAAGATCACCCCGTCGATGGCGGCGGCGATCGACGAGACCGATCGGCGTCGGGCCAAGCAGATCGCGCACAACGAGGCGCACGGCATCAGCCCGGAGCCGCTGCGTAAGAAGATCCACGACATCCTGGACGACATCTACCGCGAGGCGGAGGACACCGAAAACTCCCGGGTCGGCGGCGCGGTGCGTCAGCTTTCCCGAGGCAAGGCACCGGTCAAGGAGACCCGCAGCCGGGGCCGGTCCGCCGCGAGCACCACCTCGCGGGAGGGGATGGCCCGCGCCGACCTCGCCCAGCTCATCCAGGAGCTCAACGACCAGATGTTGGCCGCCGCACGCGAGCTTCAGTTCGAGTTGGCGGCCCGGATCCGCGACGAGGTCTCCGACCTGAAGAAGGAGCTGCGCGGCATGGACGCCGCCGGCGTGAAGTGACGGCCACCCGGTCGGCCCCGCCCAGCACACCGCTGGGGCCGGCCGGCCGGGGCACGCGAAGGGCGGGCACGGTTGACGGCGGTGGCGCCGATCGGCGAGATGGTCCTCGGGGTGCCCGACGCCAGCCTGCGTCCGTTCGTCGACCGGTACGTGGGCTACCGGGAAGGGGCGGACGTGCCACTGGTCCGCCGGGAGTCGGCGGGCGTCTTCGTGGTGCTGATCCTGGGCTGGGGCGCTCCGCTGGACGTGACCGACCCGCGTAGCGCGCAGCGCGGCGTCACCGCTGTCGATTCGTTCGTGGCCGGCACCTTCGACAGTTGGTGCACCACGCGCACGGTGGGCGTGGGGGAGGGCGTCGAGTTGCTGCTCGCCCCGCTGACCGCCCGCCGGCTTCTCGGTCTGCCTCTGAGCGAGCTGACCAATCGGGCCGTCGGCGTCGGGCAGCTCCCGGGCCGTTGGCTGGATCGGCTGCGCGGCCGGCTCGCCGAGGCCACCGGCTGGTCGGAACGGTTCGACCTGCTCGACCGGGTGCTCGCCGCGCGGCTGGCGGCGTCCCCGCCGGTGGACCCGCGGCTCGACTGGGCGTGGCGGTGGCTGGCTGCCAGCGGTGGGCGGGGGAGCGTCGGTGTGCTCGCCGACGAGTTGGGCTGGAGCCGCCGGCACCTCGCGTCCCGGTTCCGGCAGGAGGTCGGGCTGCCGCCCAAGATGGCCGCCCGGCTGCTGCGCTTTCAGCAGGCTTACGCCGCGTCGACCCAGGCCTGCGGGGTCGGGCGGGGAGTCGACTGGGCCGCCGTGGCGGCGGGCTGCGGCTACTACGACCAGTCCCACCTGATCCGGGACTTCCACGAGTTCGCGGGGGCCACGCCGGCCGCGCTGCTCTCCGGCCGCTGACAGGCGCCGGCCGACCCGAGCCGGGCCGGCGACCCGCCGAGCCGACCGGAGCCGGGCCGGCGACCCGCCGAGGTCACATTCGTCCAATCCGGAGCCGCGCCGCCGGCCGCAGAATCGGGTCATGCGAACCATCTATCCGATCTTCCGTTATCCCGATCCCCGCGCCGCGATCGACTGGCTCGGTGCCGCCTTCGGTTTCCGGGTGCATGCCGTGCACGAGGCGCCGGACGGTACGGTCGCGCACGCCGAGCTGGTCCTCGACACCGGCATGATCATGCTGGGTGCTCGGGCCGACGCCCCGCCCCGTCCGGCCGACGACGACTGGTCGGTCTACGTGGCCGTGCCGGACGTCGACGCTCACTGCGCCCAGGCCCGCGCGGCCGGCGCCGAGATCATCCGTGAGCCGTTCGACACCGACTACGGCTCCCGTGACTATTCAGCCCGCGATCTGGTCGGCAACGTGTGGTCCTTCGGCACCTATCGACCCTGAGCCGCCACGCCGACTGGGGACGGGCGGCCGACCGGGACCAGCCTCAGTGGCTTCAAACCGCACTGACCTGCGGAAACGGTGTGTTCGGGCTGGCCCGGCCGGCCGGCGGCGTCGAATGCCCTGATTGCGGTGCGCGAGCGAGCTATTGCACTGGGTGATCGTCCTGCGTAGTCTCCCTCGGTGGGGAGGCCGGGATGCCGCTGCCAACAAGTCCTGTCATTCGACGTGCACGTCTCGGCGCAGAATTGCGCCAACTCCGTCGGCGCGAGTCGCTGACCCTGGAGCAGGTCTGCGACCGGCTGGGCTGGGCCTCGACGTCGAAGCTGTCCCGCATCGAGCTGGGTCAGAGTCGCCCGGACCTCGCCGACGTGCTCGATCTGCTGGATATCTACAAGGTGCCCACGCCCGCCCGGGAGGCGCTGATCGTCATCGCCCGGGACGCGGCGACCAGTCGAGGCTGGTGGAAGACGCTGGGCGAGATGAGTGAACGGCAGCGCACCTACGCCGAGTTGGAGGCGGGTGCCGCCGACATCGTCGAGTACCAGCCGTCGGTGGTGCCGGGGCTGCTCCAGACGCCCGCGTACGCCCGGGTGTTGGTCACCGCCGGCGTCCAGCTCACGCCGGAGGTCGATGTGGAGGCCGAGGTACGCGCGAGGGCACTGCGGCAGGAGGTGCTTCGGCGTGCCTACCCGCCGCGCTACACGGCGGTGCTCGCCGAGGCCGTCTGCGACCCGGGTGACCTGCCGGTGGCGGTGTGGCGTGAACAGCTGCGTCATCTGGTCGCGGTGACCGGCCTGTCCCACGTCACGGTGCGACTGTTGCCACGCGGAGCGGCCGGTGGCGGGCTGCATCCGCTCACACCGTATTCCTGCTACGCCTTTCCCGACCCGGCGGACCCGCGCACCGTCATGCTCGAGGCGTTGACCACCGACGTCCGGTTGGCCACAGTGCTCGACGTGGACCGCTACGAGCGGATGACAGCGGCGCTGCTGGCCGCGGCGCTGTCACCGGAGGAGACGGTCACCATGCTGGCCCGCCGCGTCGGCGAGTAACGGTTGACCGGTGCCGACGGTGACGCGCCGCGCGGCCACCGGGCCCGGCGCCCCCGAGCCCGTCGGGACCGGCGGCCGGCGCGTGCGCCCGGCACGATAACCGTGGGGTACGACAGCTCGGCTCAGGCCGGTACGTCGAGGAAGTGTTCGACCACGGGTGGTCCCGCGAAGTGCGGCCCGATCAGCGCCCGCCACTCGTCGAACCGTTCGGTGGCCCGGAAGTTCTTCTCGTGCGCCTCGACCGAGTCCCATTCGACGAGCAGCACGAAGCGGGTCGGTGACTCGATTCCTCGGGTCATCCGCACGGACCGGCAGCCGGTCGCTCCGGCGAGCACCGGGTGACCCTCGGCGTACGCGGCGGCGAAAGCGTCCTCGTGTCCGGGAAGTACGTCGATCAGCGCGACCTCAAGCACCATGTCGGACAGCCTCCCACGGCGGTCGGGGCAGTGGGTGTCGCGGGTCTGTGCCAGACCACTGCCTGGACTCCTCCTCGGCTCGACCGGGGGCGTTGACACAGACCCTAGGGTGGCCTCGTGATCATCGACTGGCTCACCGGCACCGCGTTTCGGGTGGCCGGTACGGGCACCACCTGGGCGGAGCTGCTGGGGTTCGTGACCGGTGTGCTCAACGTGTGGTTGGTGGCCCGGCAGAAGATCGCCAACTGGCCGATCGGCATCGCCAACGTGCTGCTGCTCATGGTGCTGTTCTGGACCGCCGGGCTGTACGCCGACGCCGGGCTCCAGGTCGTCTACGTCGCGCTCGGCTGCTACGGCTGGTGGCACTGGCTGTTCGGGGGCGAGCGGCGCACCCGGCTCACGGTCAGTCGAACGGGGCGGCGGGAGTGGCTGGCGCTGGCCGCCGTCGGGCTGCTGCTCACCGGCGCGCTCTGGGTACTGCTGGACCGGGCCACCGACTCGACAGTGCCGCTGCCGGACGCGTTGACCACGGCGCTGTCCCTGCTGGCCACGTACGGGCAGACCCGCAAGCGGGTGGAGAGTTGGTGGCTCTGGATTTCCGCCGACCTGATCTACATCCCGTTGTACGCGTACAAGGGGCTGCACCTGACGGCCGTCCTCTACCTGGTCTTCCTCGCCCTGTGCGTACTCGGGTTGCGGGCCTGGCGCGCCGACCTGCGTCGGGCCGACCGGCCGAGCGCGGTCCCGCCCGGCCCGGCCCCGGTCACCGCGTGAACGCCCAACTGCCCGACCGTCCACCGGCACAGCACCGGACCCCGGAGTTCGGGCACGGGATGGTGGTGGGCAAGTTCTATCCACCGCACGCCGGCCACCACGCACTGATCCGGGCTGCCGCCGCCCGCTGCGCCGAGGTGACAGTCGTCGTGGCGCCCTCGCGTCGGGAGTCCATTCCGCTCCCGCTGCGCCTGGACTGGCTGCGCGAGGTGCACGCGGACACGCCGTGGGTCCGTTTCGTCGGCCGGTACGACGACCACCCGGTGGACTACGCCGATCCGGCGGTCTGGGACGCGCACTGCGCGGTGTTCCGCGAGGCGATCGGGTCGGGGTCGGTGGACGCGGTCTTCTCCTCCGAGGGTTACGGCGCCGAGCTGGCGCGCCGCTTCCACGCCGTACCCGTGTCGGTGGATCCGGACCGGCGGACCGTGCCGGTGTCCGGAACGGCGGTGCGCGCGGACCCGGCGGGTCACTGGCGGTGGCTGAGCCCGCCGGTGCGGGCGTGGTTCGTCCGGCGGGTGGTGGTGGTCGGGGCCGAGTCGACCGGGACCACGACGATGGCGGCGGCGCTCGCCGGGCACTACGGCACCTCCTGGGTGCCGGAGTACGGCCGGGAGTTGACCGCTCGCAAGCTGGCCCGGCTGCGGGAACGAACGCCGGAGGCGACCGTCTTCGACGTCGCCTGGGGCCGGGACGACTTCCGAGCGGTGGTCCGCGAGCAGCAGGCGGCCGAGGACGCGGCGGCCCGGACGAGCGGGCCGCTGCTGGTCTGCGACACCGACGCGCGGGCGACGGCGCTGTGGGAGGAGCGCTACCTGGGCAGCACGTCCGAGGAGGTACGGGCGGCGGCGCGTCGGCCGGCCCTGTATCTGCTCACCGATCACCAGGGGGTGCCGTTCACCGATGACGGTCTGCGCGACGGTGAGCACCTGCGGGCCTGGATGACCGAGCGCTTCCGGGCCGAGCTGACCGGGTGCGGAGTGCCGGTGGTGGAGTTGGCCGGGTCGCACGCCGATCGGTTGGCCCGGGCGGTGCGGGCCTGCGACGACCTGCTCGGTGCCGGCTGGTCGCTCGCCGACCCGATCGCCGCACCAGACCTGCACTAGCCTCCTAGGAAGCCTTGGTCGGTGTGACACGTCGAACGGTGTCCAGCGCCACCGGGTGCCCGGGGTGTGATCACGGGGCGTGGTGGGCAACAATGGTCACCGAGGAGGGGAGTATTCCCCCGCAACGGAGTCGTCAGCACGGTCGATCGCCGGAACCACGGCGGCCCGACCCGGCCCCGTAGGTCGCCGCCCCGCACCGGGGCGACGGCGGAAGAGACCTCCGACAGTCACCAGAGTGAGCGACAGCGGCACGCCGGCCCCCGCAGGGGCGTACGGTGTGCCCGACGCCGCGTGTCTGCCGGAGGAATGAAACGTTGGACGTGTCCGGATTGGTGTGGGCGGGGACGCTTGTCGCACTGACTGCGGTCCTGCTCGTCGACCTGTTGATCATCGGTCGGCGCCCGCACGAGCCGAGTGTGCGGGAGTCGAGCCTCTGGGTCGGCTTCTACGTCGGTCTCGCCCTGCTCTTCGGCGTCGGTGTCTGGTTGACCTCCGGAGCCAGCGCGGCCGGCCAGTTCTACACCGGCTGGCTCACCGAGTACAGCCTCTCGGTGGACAACCTCTTCGTCTTCGTGATCATCATGGCTCGGTTCGGGGTGCCCCGGCAGTATCAGCAGAAGGTGCTGCTCGTCGGCATCGTGCTGGCGCTGGTGATGCGCGGCGGGTTCATCGCCGCCGGTGCGGCGCTGATCACCCAGTTCTCCTGGGTCTTCTACATCTTCGGCGCGTTCCTGATCTACACCGCCGTGAACCTGGCCCGGCAGGGTGAGCCAGACGAGGACGAGTTCTCCGAGAACGTGCTGATCCGGTGGAGCCGCAAGGCGCTGCCGATCTCAAAGGACTACGACGGCGCGAAGCTCACCACCCACGTGGCCGGCAGGCGGCTGTTCACCCCGATGCTGATCGTGATGATCGCGATCGGCACCACCGACCTGATCTTCGCGTTGGACTCGATCCCGGCGATCTTCGGCATCACCCAGGAGCCGTACCTGGTCTTCACCGCGAACGTCTTCGCGCTGATGGGCCTCCGGCAGCTCTACTTCCTGCTCGGTGGCCTGCTGGACCGGCTGATCTACCTGAGCTACGGCCTGGCCGTCGTGCTCGGCTTCATCGGGGTCAAGCTGGTGCTGGAGGCGCTGGCCGACAACAACCTGCCGTTCATCAACGGTGGCGAGCACGTCGGCTGGGCACCGCACATCCCGATCTGGTTGTCGCTGCTGGTCATCATCGGCACCCTGGGCATCGCCACCGCCGCCAGCCTGATCAAGTCCTCCCGGGACCGGCGTCGCGAGTTGGCCGACGCCCGACGCTGACCGGTCACCGGCCGGGTGCGGACACGCGCCCGGCCGGCGAAGGCCGTGTTTCGGAAGTGCTGACCGGCCTGCGCGGGGCCCAGCCGCCGGACGACGCCTGGACTCCGGCTCGGCTCGACCGACACTTTCGAACCACGCCCTAGACCCGGTGCGCGCCGACCAGCGTGGCGGTCCGGTCGGCCGGCAACTCCTCTTCGATGACCCGCCGCCGCCGGTAGCAGGCGTGCAGCATCCGGCGCTGGCCGCCGTCGCCGGGGGTGGCGGTGACGATGCCGATGTGGTGGATCTTGCGGCCGGGTCGGGCGAAGAAGTAGAGATCGCCGGGGCGTTCCGCGCCCAACGACAGCGGGGTGGTGGCCACGGCCTGGTCGTCGGCGTCGCGGGGCAGCAGCACTCCGAACCGCCGCCAGGCCAGATGCACCAGCCCCGAGCAGTCGATGCCGTGCGCGGAGAGCCCGCCCCAGATGTAGACCACGTCCAGCAGTCGCTGCGCCACCGCGAGCGCCTGCTCGGCGGTCGGCGACGCGGCCGACGCCGGGACCAGGTGCCCGTCCGGCAGCCAGAGCGGCGTGGCCCGGCCGGGGACGTGCACCGGCCGCCAGTCGTCGAGCGCGGGGCCGGCCGGGACGAGGCGGGTGCCGACGACGACGCCGGGCAACTCCACCGGCCCGTTCGGGGCGGCGTGCAGCCCGGTGACCGTGGCGTCCACCACCACCAGCGGGCGGTCGGTGCTGGTGTGAGCCGGGTCGGGAACGGCCAGCTGCCCGGCGGGGAGCCAACCCGGGTAGCCGCGCGGGTCCAGCTTGGCGGCTGGTTGTTCGACGGCGACGACCCGGGCCCAGCCGTCCGGGCGGAGCTCGCTGACGAGGACCCGTTCGCCGAGCAGGAGTTGGCTCAGCACGCAGTCACCGACCTGCTGGTCGGTGTCCAGTCCGGAGACCCAGGTCGGGATGTCGACACCGGCGGTCAGCGCTGGGCAGTCGACCGGGCGCACCGCCTCGGGGGAGGTCCACAGCGTCGCCACGGCGACCCGGACAACGGCCTCACAGCCCGGTTGCAGCTCCACGTCAACCCCCAGATCGTGTCGGCTGTCCAGGGAAACCTTATGAAAGAAACCGACAGCCATCAACCACGAGCCTGCACTTTTGCTTCAGCGAGGCCGGAGATGCCCAGGCCAGGGGCGTCCGGCAGCACCACTGTCGCTCCGTCGTAGCGGATGCCGCCCTGCACCGGCGACCAGGCCAGCCACCAGGCGGCGTCCAGGTCGGCGACAGCGGTGGTGCCGTACGCGGCGACCAGGCTCGCCGCCGCCCCGATGCCCACCTGGCTCTCCATCATCGAGCCGACCACAGTGCCCAGCCCGTGCGCGGTGGCCAGGTCGAGGAGGGTGCGGGCCGGATGCAGCCCACCGCACTTGGCCAGCTTCACGTTGATCAGGTCGGCGGCCCGGCGGCGGATCACCTCCACCAGGTCACGGACCCCGAAGACCGCCTCGTCGGCCAGGATCGGCACGGACACCCGGTCGCTGACCCAGGCCAGCCCGTCCAGGTCCCAGCGGACGACCGGCTGCTCGACCAACTCCACGTCGAGCCCGGCGTCCTCGATGCCGCGGATCACCCGGACCGCCTCCCGCGGCGTCCAGCCCTGGTTGGCGTCCAGCCGGATCCGGGTGCCCGGACCGACGGCCGCCCGTACCGCCCGCACTCGGTCCAGGTCACTGGCCGCATCGGTGCCGACCTTCAACTTGAGCACGCCGAAGCCGTCGGCCTGCCGCTGCCGCGCCGCGGTTGCCAGGTCCACCGCGTCACCCGCCGCGAGCGTCACGTCCGTCGGGACCCGCAGCGTGGTGCCCCCGAGCAACCGCACCAGGGGTACGCCCAGCCGCCGCGCGGCGAGGTCGTGCAGGGCGACGTCCACCGCCGCCTTCGCGGCCTCGTTGCCGACCACCGCGCGCTGCACCTCGGCGCACCGGGTCACCAGGTCGTCCGGGTCACGACCGATCAGCTGTGGGCCGAGCAACTCGCGGACGCACGCCTGCGCGCCGGCGACGGACGCGCCGGTGACCTGCCAGACCTGGGGGGCCTCGCCGAAGCCGGACCGGCCGTCGCTGTCGACGAGTTCGACGACAAGGCTGTCCACTGTGGTGGTACGGCGTAGCGCGGTGACGAATGGGGTGTGTAAGGGGGCGGAAACCCGGTGGGTGCGTACCGCCGAGATCGTCATGTGGGGCACCCTATACGGAGATTCACCGCGGGAGGGGAGACCGGATGACCGGGCAGGGCTGGGAGCTGGTGGGTGCACCGAACGCACGTGACCTGGGTGGGCTCGTCGGCGCGGACGGGCGGCGGGTCCGCGTCGGCCAGTTGATCCGCACTCCGGCGCTGGGTCGGCTGACCGACGAGGACCTACCGGTGCTGGCGAAGCTGGGGCCGGCGTGCGTTGTCGATCTGCGCGACGCCTCGGAGATCGCCGTCGCGCCGGAGGACCGGTTCGCCGGTGAGCCACGGGTGGTACGCCTGCCGGTGCACGACGCGGAGCACCCTGTCTTCACGTACGTCTCGGCGGTGCTGCTCGGCCACGACCTGAACGCGTACGCGGAGCTGGCCCGGCAGGGCACGGCGGGGGCGATGGCGGCGATCTACCGTTGGTTCGTCACCGGTGAGTCGGCGCGGGTCGGTTTCGCGGAGGCGGTGCGGCTGGCGACCCAGCCGGAGAATCTGCCGCTGGTCTACCACTGCTCCGCCGGCAAGGACCGCACCGGTTGGCTGACCGTCATCCTGTTGACGGCACTCGGGGTGGACGAGGCGGCCATTCGCGCCGACTACCTGCGCAACAACGAGCTGACCGACAGCCTGCGGGCGGTGATCGTCGAGGCGATGCGCCGGCGGAATCCCGAGTTGGACGTCGACGCGGTGTTGCCGGTGCTGGAGGTCCGCGCCGAGTATCTCGACGCCGGTTACGCCGAGGTGCGTCGGGTGCACGGCTCGTTCGACGCGTACCTGCGCGAGGGGCTGGGGCTCACCGACTCCGACCTCAGGGCGTTGCGGGCGCAGTTGCTGGAGTGACCGGTGCGTCGGTGGGTGTGCCGGTGCGGGCGGCGCGGCCGGTGACGATCAGTGCCTGACCGGCGGCGTAGGTCGCCATGACCAGCACCGGCGCGCCGGGTGGCTGGGCCACCTCGGCCACCCCGGCGGCGATCAGCAGGTCGGAGCCGAGGAAGAGCGCGGCGCCGAGACCCACCCGCCAGCCCTGGGTGGCGGCGGTGCTCGCCATGGCGGCCAACGCGATCGCGTAGCCGGCCACCGGTACGGCCAGCCCGACGTCGGTCAGCCCCGCCCACATCCAGGTCAGCGCGACGACGGTCAGCACCGCGTACCCCAGGGGGACGGCGACCAGCGGCGTGCGGCGCAGCGCCGTCGCGGCGCCGTGTCGGGTGAAGGCCGTGAGGTAGCAGATGTGTGTGCCGAGGAAGCAGGCCATGCCGGCGAGGAACCAGCCGGTGCCGTCGATCATGAGGGCGACGTCGCCGCCGGTGGCGAAGGCCAACGCGGCGAGTAGCAGCCGGTCCGGTCGGGCCGCGCGTTCGGCGCTGACCCGCCAGAGGTACGCGGCCAGCAGCGGCATCAGCAGCGGCTTGGTCAGTAGGAAGGCCAGGCCGCCGCCGGTGGCGTTGGCCAGCAGGTTCGCGGCCGTCACGACGAGGAAGGCGATCAGCACGGTGCGACTGCGGGGCATCGGCAGCTCCGGGGTGGGGGTGCGAGCAGCCTAGCCGCAGTCGGCGGCGCTGACCGCGCCGCCGAGACTGTCGGGTCAGAGCCGGTGGCGGGCGGCCCAGACCTGCGCCGAGATGTGCGCGATCAGCACGCAGGCGTCGTCCTCCACCTGGTCGTCGCCCCCGGCCAGCTCGGTGGTGGTGCAGACGGCGATCAGGTACGGCGGGGCGTCGTCGGGCAGCACCACGCCGGCACCGTGGCGCACGCCGCGTACCCAACCGTTCTTATGCGCGATGCGGGTGCCCGCGGGCAGGCCGGCGGCGAGGTCCTCGCGGTGTTCCTGGGCGAGCAGGACGTCCAGCATGGTGGTGCAGGCGGCCGGTGAGGCGAGCGGGCCGGGGGTGTCGGCCCCGGTGGCCAGGGTGCCGAGCAGGGCGGCCAGGTCGGCCGCGGTGACCGTGTTGGTGATGCCGGCCTCGCGGGCGGCGAAGTCCTCGATGCCGCGGCCGGTGACGCTGTTGCGGGCACCGGCGAGCGCCCAGACCTCGGCGACGGCGGGCAGCCCGACGTGGCCGAGGACGAGGTTGGTGGCGAGGTTGCTGGAGCGCACGATCATCCGGTCGGCCAGCCAGCGCAGCGTCGCGGTGCCGCCGATGCGGTCCCAGACCGCGTCGTCGTTGTCGTAGGGCTGCGCGTTGGCGAACCGGGGTGCGCCGGGCTGGGCGGAATCGAAGTCGTTGACGACCGGGACCGGGGCGTCCAGGTCCAGGGTGCCGGCCTCGGCGGCGCGGTGCAGCGCGGCGAGCACCGCCACCTTCATGGTGCTCGCGGCGTAGTGGCCGGCGTCCGCGTGGCGGGTCCAGGTGGGCGGCGCGGCGAGCCGCCCCACGTACGCGGAGACGGTGCCGGGTACCCGGTCCAGGTGGGCGTCGAGATCATCCCAGGTCATGCCGGTGACCGTAGCGGATCAAGCGTGGGTGGGCTCGCGTACCCGTCGGGGGGAGAACGACGGGCGCGCCGGCCGCAAGCGGTCGACGCGCCCGGTGTCGGGGCTGGTGGGTCAGCCGGCGTGCTTGCGGCGGGCGGCGGCGCGACCCCGCAGTTGCTGGTCGAGCACCACCTTGCGGATGCGCACCGCGGTCGGAGTGACCTCGACGCACTCGTCCTCGCGGCAGAACTCCAGGGCCTGCTCCAGCGAGAGCTTGCGCGGCGGGATCAGCTTCTCCGTCTCGTCGGACGTCGACGCCCGCATGTTGGTGAGCTTCTTCTCCTTGGTGATGTTGACGTCCATGTCGTCGGAGCGGGAGTTCTCCCCGACGATCATGCCCTCGTACACCTCGGTGGTGGGGTCGACGAAGAGCTGGCCGCGCTCCTGAAGGTTGATCATCGCGAAGGCGGTGACCGCGCCGGCCCGGTCGGCGACCAGCGAACCGTTGTTGCGGGTGCGCAGCTCGCCGAACCACGGCTCGTACGACTCGAAGACGTGGTGCAGGATGCCGGTGCCCCGGGTGTCGGTGAGGAACTCGGTGCGGAAGCCGATCAGGCCGCGCGCCGGCACCAGCCACTCCATCCGGATCCAGCCGGTGCCGTGGTTGACCAGCTGCTCCATCCGGCCCTTGCGGGTGGCGAGGAGCTGGGTGATCGCGCCCAGGTATTCCTCCGGGGCGTCGATGGTCAGCCGCTCGACCGGCTCGCAGGTCTTGCCGTCGATCTCCCGGGTGACCACCTGCGGCTTGCCGACGGTCAGCTCGTAGCTCTCCCGGCGCATCTGCTCGACCAGGATGGCCAGCGCCAGCTCGCCGCGGCCCTGCACCTCCCAGGCGTCCGGCCGCTCGGTGGGCAGGACCCGCAGCGACACGTTGCCGATCAGTTCCTTGTCGAGCCGGTCCTTGACCATCCGCGCGGTGACCTTGGAGCCCTTGACCCGGCCGACCAGCGGCGAGGTGTTGGTGCCGATGGTCATCGAGATGGCCGGCTCGTCGACAGTGATCAGCGGCAGCGCGACCGGGTTCTCGACGTCGGCGAGGGTCTCACCGATCATGATCTCCGGGATGCCGGCGACGGCGATGATGTCGCCCGGGCCGGCGGTCTCGGCCGACGTGCGCTCCAGGCCCTCGGTCATCAGCATCTCGGAGATGCGGACCCGCTGGGTGCTGCCGTCGGTGCGGCACCAGGCCACCGTCTGACCCTTGTTGATGGTGCCCTGGCGGACCCGGCACAGCGCGAGCCGGCCGAGGAACGGCGAGGCGTCCAGGTTGGTGACGTGCGCCTGCAACGGCGCGCCATCCTCGTACGAGGGTGCCGGGATGGTGTCCAGCAGGGTGCGGAACAGCGGCTCCAGCGAGGTGCTGTCGTCGGGCACCGAGCCGTCGGCGGGCTGGGTCAGCGAGGCGATGCCGTCGCGGGCGCAGGCGTAGACGATCGGGAAGTCGATCTGCTCCTCGTCGGCGTCCAGGTCGAGGAAGAGCTCGTAGGTGTCGTCCACGACCTCCTTGATCCGGGCGTCCGGACGGTCCACCTTGTTGATCACCAGGATGATCGGCATCCGGGCCCGCAGCGCCTTACGCAGCACGAAGCGGGTCTGCGGCAGCGGGCCCTCGCTGGCGTCGACGAGCAGCACCACACCGTCGACCATGGTCAGGCCGCGCTCCACCTCGCCGCCGAAGTCGGCGTGGCCGGGGGTGTCGATGATGTTGATGGTGACCGGGTCGGAGCCGTCCGCCGGCAGGTAACGCACGCCGGTGTTCTTGGCGAGGATCGTGATGCCCTTTTCCCGCTCCAGGTCACCGGAGTCCATCACCCGCTCGGTGTTCTCGCCGCGTGCGCCGTACGCGCCGGCCTGCCGCAACATGGCGTCGACCAGGGTGGTCTTGCCGTGGTCGACGTGAGCGATGATGGCGACGTTGCGGAGGTCGGTGCGAAGCTGCATACCCTCTATCCTTCCGCCTGCGCTCGCGCAGGCTGCGTCGGGGTCACCCCCAGGTGCCCCTGATCTATGGTGAAACCGCTGTGCCGGTTGTTCTCCCGGCTGGCATGCTGGCACCCGTGTCCCGGGGGCCTGAGTGCACGACCTGCTGACCTGGGTGCAGGGTCTGCCCACCCTGTGGATCTACCTGGTCGCCGCGCTGATCGTGGCGGGCGAGACCGCGGTGATCTTCGGCCTGCTCGTGCCGGGTGAGGCTACCCTGCTGCTCGTCGGCTTCCTCACCTACAACGGTACCTTGCGGCTCGGGCCGGCGTTGCTCGCGATGATCGTCGCGGCCGTTCTCGGCGATGGGCTGGCCTTTCGCGCCGGACGGCGGTACGGGTCCCGGCTGCGCGCCGGGCTGGGGCACCGGGTCGGGCCGCAGCGGTGGGCCCGGGCCGACGCCATGCTCGCCCGCCTGGGTGGGCGGGGGGTGTTCGCCGCCCGATGGGTGGCTTTCGCCCGGACCCTGGTGCCCCGGCTGGCCGGTGCGGCCGGCATGCCGTACCGGCGGTTCGCCCTCTGGAACCTGGCCGGGGTGGTGACCTGGGTGGGCGGCTCGGTGCTGCTCGGTCACCTGGCCGGTGAGTCGTACGACACGGTCTCCCGGCTTCTCGGCAGGGCCACCGGGGTGGCGTTCCTGCTGCTGGCCGGCCTGGTGGGTGTGGTGCTCGCGGGTCGGTGGCTGGGCCGTAACCCCGACCCGGTGCGCGCGTTGCTGTCCCGGGCCGGCGCTCTGCCCCCGGTGCGGTGGCTCACCGCCCGCTACGGGGTGTTGTTCTTCCTGGTGGCCATGCGGATCGGCCCGGCCTGGACGCTGCTGCTCAATCTGGCCGCCGGGCTGCTGCTGCTGTTCGCCGCCGGGCTCGCCATCGCCGGTCTGCTCGCGGTGGCGGTCCGCAACAGTGGGCTGGCCGCGTTGGACGGCGCCATCGCGGGGTGGTTCGCCGCCCGGCGTACCCCGGACGCCGCGGACGCCACACTGGTCGTGGTGTCGGTGGTACGCGGGTCGGTGCTGATCCTGTTGGTGGCGCTGGTGGCGGCGGTGCTGGCGTGGCGCAACCGGCCGTGGCGGGCGGATCTGCTCAGCGTGGTCGGCACGGTGGGCGCGTTCGTGCCGCTGGTGGTGCTGGCCGTGGTGGCCGAACTGACCGGCCCGAACGGGACCGCCCCGGGCGGCGGTGAGGCGGCCCCGCTCTCGACCCAGAACGCCGTGGTCGCGGCGAGCTTCTGCACCCTGGCGTGGCTGGTGTCGCGGAGCGCCCGCTGGCCGGTGGCGGTGGCCGCCTGGACCGCCGCGGCGGCGGGGGTGCTCGGGGTCGGCGGCGCGCGGCTCTACCTCGGACTGGACACGGCGAGCGGGACGGCCGCGGCGGTGCTGCTCGGGGTGCTCTGGACTGTGGTGTTCATGGTCGCCTGGGCGACCCGGGACCGGGCGGTGGGCAACGGTCAGCCCCCGGTGGACCAGGCCCCCCGGCGGCCGTCGCAGGGACAACGCCGCCCGGTCGAACCTTGTTAGGGTGCGGCGACAATCACACGGGGGAGGCAATGGCATGGTTCGACGCACCGATCGGCTGGGCGCCGCCGTGCTCGCCGGGCTTCTGCTGGCGGGCGCGCTGGTCGGCTGCGCCGCCAAGGGGGAAAGCCCATCGGGCCTGGCCGCGCCGGTCGCCGTCACCGACGGGTCGACCGATGCCCCGTCCGACGAGGTCGACGGGGAACCGAGCCCGTCGCTGAGCGCCGTGGAGTCGATGGGCGCCGCGCCGAGTCGTAGCGCGACCCCGAAACCGAAACCGACGAAGAAGCCGCCGCGGACGGCACCGAAGCCGCGTGCGGTGGCGAAGCCGCCCACCGAGACCGAGGTCCCGCCGGCGCCGCCGAAGCCGGCGCCGAGCTCCTGCAAGCCGACCTACAAGGGCAGCCAGGCGACCCGGTCCGAGGTGAAGACGGCGCTGACCAATGCGGCCAACCGCACCTACTGGCCGGTCTCCGCACCGGACATCAAGATTCCGCTCAACCTGCTCAAGGCCACCGCGTGGCAGGAGAGCGGCTGGCAGTCCAACATCTACGCCTGCGACGGTGGGGTCGGGCTGTTGCAGGTGATGCCGGACACCGCGACCTGGATGAACCAGCGGTTCGAGAAGAGCTACAAGATCGACGCCTACCAGGACAACGCCTACCTCGGCGCCACCTACCTGGCCTGGGCGACGAAGTACATCGGCGACATGTACTTCGAGTCCGACTTCCGGCTCGACCCGGCACTGTGCACCAGCGAGCTGGATTCCTGCCTGCTCAACGCCGTCATCGCCGCGTACAACTTCGGGCACGGTGCGGTGGCGCAGGAGGGGAAGCCGCTGGCCATCCCCAACCCGTCGTACGTGCGCAACGTGCGGGCGCTGATGAGCGAGTGCGTCTGCCTGGCGTACTGACCTCGTCGGGGCCGTGGCGGCTTCGCCATGGCCCCGACGAGTCGGTCAGTCGTGCGCGGCGACCGGCTCGGGCCAGCTCGGGGTGGCCTGCACCGGGTCGCGCGTGATGCGGCCGGGCCACCAGAAGCGGTCGCCGAGCAGGAACGCCAGCGCCGGCACCAGGACCGTGCGGACCAGCAGGGTGTCGAGCAGGACACCGATGCAGACGATGATCCCGATCTGGGTCAGGGTGATCAGCGGCAGCACACCGAGCACGGCGAAGACCGCGGCGAGCAGCACTCCGGCGCTGGTGATCACACCGCCGGTGACCCGCAGGGCGGAGAGCATCCCGGCGCGGGTGCCGGCGCTGCGGGCGTCCTCCCGGGCCCGGGTGACCAGGAAGATGTTGTAGTCCACCCCGAGCGCCACCAGGAACACGAAGGCGAGCAGCAGCACACCGCTGTCCAGGGCCGGGAAGCCCAGCACGTGGTCGAAGAGCAGCCAGGCCGCGCCGAGGCTGGCGAAGTACGACGCGATCACGGTGAGCACCAACAGCAGCGGCGCGAGCAGACCGCGTAGCAGCAGCACGAGCACGGCGCCGACCAGCAGCAGGATGATCGGCAGGATGAGCCGCAGATCCCGGTCGTTGGCCTCGTCGGAGTCGTACGTGGCGGCCACGGAGCCACCGACGATCGCCCCGGACGGGGCGTCGGCGCCGGCGGCGGCCAGCGGCGCGGAGTCGGGGACGGCGGCGACCGCCGCCCGCAGCGCCTCGATCGCGCGGTCCGAGGCGGTGGTGCCGGGTTCGGCGTCGAGAACCACGTCGACCTGGGCGACGGCCGCGCCGGCGTCGCCGGGGCGCGCCGAGGCGACACCGGGTACGGCGGTGGCGGCGTCGGTGACCGCCCGCACCGCTGCCGGCTTGGTGATCACGGCGACGGGCTGGGTGCTGCCGGCGGGGAAGGCTCTGGCCAGGGTCTGTGCCCCGGTCACCGCCTCGGGCTCGGCCCGGAACTGTTCGGTCTCGGACAGGCCGGTACGGATGCCGAGCCCACCCAGTGCCAGGCCGCCGAGCAGCACTGTGGCCAGCGTCGCGACCACCACCGGGCGGCGTTGCACGGCGGCACCGAGTCGACCCCAGAGCCGACCCTCGCGCACCGGGCCGCCGACGCGGGGTACGAACGGCCAGAACAGGCCGCGACCGAAGAGCACCAGCACGGCGGGGAGCACGAACAGGGCCGAGAGCATGGCGAGGACCACACCGGTGGCGCAGGCCACGGCCAGTGCCCGGTTGGTCTCCTGCTCACTGAGCAGCAGGGTGAGGACGCCGAGCACGACGGTGCCGCCGCTGGCGAGGATGGGCTCCGCGGTGCGGCGTAGCGCGGCGCGCATCGCCGCGAACCGGTCCTCCTCGCGGCGCAGCTCCTCCCGGTAGCGGGCGATGAGCAGCAGCGCGTAGTCGGTGGCGGCACCGAAGACCAGCACGCTGGCGATGCCGGTGACCTGACCCTGTTGGAGGTTGATGCCGACGCCCGGCACGATGACGTCCACCGCGCGCAGGGTGAGCTGCTCGGTGGCGGCGACCACGACCAGCGGCACGATCCACAGGAACGGGCTGCGGTAGGTGATCAGCAGGAGCAGCGCGACCACGGCGGCGGTCACCACGAGCAGGGTGATGTCGGCGCCGTCGAACACCGAGGAGAGGTCGGCGGTGAACGCCGGGGCACCGGTCACCTTGGCGGTCAGCCCGTCGGGGAGGTCCGCGAGGGTGGCGCGTAGTTGGGTCACCGTGTCGGTGACGGCCTCCTGCCCGCCGGCGGTGTCCAGCGGCACGGCGACCAGGGCCACCGCGCCGTCCGGGGAGACCTGGGCGGGGCTGACCTGCCCATCCACCGCGAAGCGGCGCAGGTCGTCGGCGCTCGCGCCGACGACCTGCCGGTCGGTCTCGCTCAGCGGGCCGCCGTCACCACGACTGATCACCACGATGGCCGGCTGCACGTCGCTCGAGGGCAGTTGATCCTGGAGACGTTGCACCTGGGTCGACTGCCACCGCACGGACAGGCCGGTGGCGGAGACCGGGGCCGGGTTGTCCGGCTGGGGTGTCCCGAAGACGGCCGCGCCCACGACGATCGCGGCGGCCACGGTGAGCCAGGCGGCCAGCCGGCCACGAGCGACTCTGGTGAACACAGACATCAGGTGACCTCAAGGTCCTTCGAATGACGAGTATCTTGATAACCGAGATTATCCGGGGCTGTTCTATGCTGCAACCCGGGGGACCGACGATGGGAAGAGCGGCGCGAGGTGGCGACTCACGGCATGTACCGACGGCGCGACACGCGCCGCGAGCGGCTGGTCGCGGAGATCACCAACAACCTCCGGCGGTACGCGGTGGACGCCCAGCAGGTCGGCCACGCCTTCGCCAACCTGCACGGTCTCAACCCGACCGACCTGCAGGCGTTGATCGCGGTGATGGACGCCGAGCTGCTCGGTGACCCGATCACCCCCGGTCGTCTCGGCGAGCAGCTGAACCTCTCCTCCGGCTCGGTCACGGCCCTGATCGACCGGCTGGAACGGGCCGGGCACATCCGTCGCGACCGGGACACCGTCGACCGGCGCAAGGTGCTGCTGCACTACGCCGACCAGGGCGCCGCCCTGGCCATGGAGTTCTTCCGGCCGCTGGGCGCCCGTACCGACACGGTGATGGCCCGCTTCAGCGAGGACGAGCTGGAGGTGGTGCACCGGTTCATGGCGGAGATGAGCGAGTCGCTGCGGGGGCACCGCGACGCGGTGCGCGCCGCCCGGCTGGAGTCACCCCGCCGCCCGACGGGCTGAGCGGTGCCGAACCTCGTCACCCGCCTCGCCAGCGCCGCGCTGCGCCTGCCACCGACCCGCCCCGGCCCGGTGCGGGTCAGCCGTGACCTCCCGGTGCGGGCCCGCGACGGTGTGGTGCTGCGCACCGACCACTACGCCCCGGCCGTCCGCGGCGCGCCGACCGTGCTGATCCGCACCCCCTACGGGCGGGGTGGACCGCTGCGGTTGCTCGGTCGGCTGCTCGCCGCCCGGGGTCGACACGCGGTGATCCAGTCGTGTCGGGGCACCGGGGGCTCCGGTGGAACGTTCGTCCCGCTGGTGCACGAGCGCGACGACGGCGCGGACACGTTGGACTGGCTGCGTCGCCAGCCCTGGTGGTCCGGGCAACTCGGCATGTTCGGGGTCAGCTACCAGGGCTTCGCCCAGTGGGCCCTGGCCGCCGACGCCGGCGAGGAGCTGCACGCGATGGTCGCCGTGGTGACCGCCTCGGCCACCCGCGACTCGACGTACGCGGGGGAGTCCTTCGCCCTGGACACCGTGCTGACCTGGGCGGAGCTGCTGCACGCGCAGACCGTGCCGTGGCTGGCCCGGCAGTGGGAACTCAAGCGCGGGCAACCCCGGCTGGCCGCCGCGCTGGAGCACCTCCCCCTGACCGACGCCGACCGGGTGGCCACCGGCGTGACCATCCCGTTCTTCCAGGAGTGGCTGCGCCACCACACCCCGCAGGCCGCGTACTGGCGGACCCGGGTCTTCGCCGACCAGGTCGCGAAGGTACGGGCGCCGGTGGTCATGGTCACCGGTTGGCACGACATCTTCCTGCCCGCCCAGCTCGACGACCACGCCGTTCTGCGCGCCGCCGGCACACCGCCGCGCCTGGTGATCGGCCCGTGGACGCACGGCAGCCCCGGACTGTTCGTGGCCGCGCTGCGCGAGGGCTTGGCCTGGCTCGACGAGCACCTACCGGCCGCGCCGCGATCGCCCGTCCCGGCGGGACCAGCCCGGCCGCCCGTACGCATCCACGTCGGCGGCGCCGGCGGCGGTTGGCGGGACCTGCCGGACTGGCCACCCCCGGCGGTCGAGACCGCCTGGCACCTGCAACCCGGTGGCGAGCTGGCGGAACGCCCACCTGTCGCCTCAACACCGGACGCACTCCGCTACGACCCCGCCGACCCAACCCCGTCGCTGGGCGGTCCACTGCTCGTCGCCCAACGGGCCGGCCCGGTCGACAACCGGCGTGTCGAGGCCCGCGCTGACGTCCTGACCTACACCAGCGCCCCACTGACCGCGCCGGTCGAGGTGATCGGCCCGGTCCGCGCCGAGATCCACGTCCGCAGCGATCTGCCGTACCTGGACGTCTTCGTCCGGCTGTGCGACGTGGACCGTAAGGGTCGTTCGTGGAACGTGTGCGACGGGCTGGTGCGGGTCACGCCCGAGCGCTTCCCGGCCGACCCTTCCGGGGCGCTGCGAATTCCGGTGCCGCTCTGGCCGACCGCGTACCGCTTCGCCGCCGGGCACCGACTGCGGTTGCAGGTCTCCGGCGGCGCCCATCCACGATGGGCCCGCAACCCCGGCACCGGGGAACCCCTCGGCACGGCGGTGACGCTGCGTGCCGGCTGGCGGCAGATTCTGCACGATCCGGCCCACCCCTCGGCCCTGCTGTTGCCGATCGTCCACTCTGACCCTCGGTAATCTCCAATTTGAACTGACCTGCTCTGAGCTGGGCGTTTGTCTGAGAAGCGGGCTATGGTTGGGTCAACGCCCGGCGCCGTGCACCAGTAGGCCGGGCTCGTCTGAAGCCCAGCACCGCGTACGCGGTGTGACGTCGTGCCCGGTCCCCGCCTCTCGGAAAGGGGGACCTCATGACTCGGGCCCCGGCTAATCTTCTGGCCGTCCGAAGCCTGCTCCTCACTCACCTCGACAACGCCCCCGGGCCAGACGATCTCGACCCGGGCGAGGTCGGCATCGTCGGCGACCCGGCCCACCGGGGCGGCTACCACTGCGGATCGGACCGGGTGGTCACCAACGACTACTCCGTGGTCGAGTCGCCCCGCGACCGGGCCGGGCTGACCCTCGACGCGGCGGCGCTGGACGTCGGCCCGTTCGATGTCCGCTCCGGTGGTCGTACGAACACGCTGCCCAGCTTCTCGGTCTGGTGCGTCGCGCAGTGCGCCGCGAACGCGGCCGACACCCGGGACATCCGGGAGATCATCTACAGCCCCGATGGCAGCACTGTGAAGCGGTGGGACCGCCTCGGCAAACGCACCAGCGGGGACAGCTCGCACCGCTGGCACACCCACTTCAGCTTCTTCCGCGACGCCATCAAGGCGGGCCGCGACCAGCGGCCCCTGTTTCGCCGCTACCTCAGCTCCATCGGACTCCTGGAGGACGACGACATGACCCCCGAAGAACACAACTGGCTGGCCACCGTCCACAAGAACCTCACCGTGCTGGATGGCCGCAACCCGGTCGGGCAGATCTACACCCGGATGGCGATGGGTGAGGATGCCACCGTCCCGAACTTCACCTCGGTGCACCCGACGCTGACGTCGCTCGGCGCCCAGATCAGCGCGTTGCAGACGGCGCTGACCGCGCTGTCCAACCGGGACTTCACCGACGAGCCGGCGATCGTCCAGGGCGTGCTGGCCTCGCTGACGCCGGAGAAGATCGCCGCGGCCATCCCGCCCACCATGGCCAAGCAGGTCGCCGACGAGTTGGCCCGCCGGCTGGTCGCCTGAGCGAGAGGGCGGCCCGAGGCCGCCGGGCCGCCCCTCTCCGCGCATTCCGCAACAGCTGTTGAGCAATAACTCTTGCGCAATGGCTGTTGCGGGTGTCACGCTCGGGACATGGACAGCTCCGAAGTACGCCAGATCACCGACTCCCGGGTGCTGGCCGCCATGTCCCACCCGCTGCGCCGCCGGCTGATGGACGTGCTCAAGGTGCACGGGCCCTCCACCGTCGGGCTGCTCGCCGAGCGCACCGACCAGGCCCCCGCGAACGTCAGCCACCACCTCAAGGTCCTCGCCGCCGCGGACCTGGTCACCGAGGCGCCCGAGTTGGCCCGCGACCGGCGCGAGCGGTGGTGGCGCCTGGTCACCCGAGGGCTGCGCTGGTCCAACACCGACTTCGACGCCGACCCGGCCGCCCGGGCGGTCGCCGACGCCGCCACCTCGCTCAACCTGGACCGGCACGTCGCCCTGGCCCGGGCCTGGCACGCCGCCGACGAGGCCGAGCAGGCATCCTGGCACGACGCCGCGTTCTCCACGGACCACTGGCTGCGCCTCACGCCCGAGGAACTGGCCGAGCTGAGCCGCGAGATGATCGGCATCCTCTCGCGCTGGGCCAACCGGGACCTGCCCGACGACGACGCCGAGCGCCGACCGGTCTTCGTGTTCGTCCACGGCGTGCCGGCGCGACCGTGACCGCCGCCACCCGCAGCGACCCGACCCCCGTGCACCAGGCCGGCGGGCTGCTGCGGCACCGCGACTTCCGGCTGCTCTGGACCGGTCAGACGGTCAGCAGCATCGGCAGCAACGTCACCACTGTCGCGCTTCCACTGGTCGCGGTCGCCGTCCTGGACGCCGGCACCTTCCAGGTGGCGGTGCTCACCGCCGCGGCCTGGCTGCCGTGGCTGCTGATCGGCCTGCCCGCCGGCGCGTGGGTGGACCGGCTGCCCCGCCGACCCGTGATGGTGGCGTGCGATCTGTTCCGCGCGCTGCTCTTCCTCAGCGTGCCGCTCGCCGCCGCACTCGACCGGCTCACCGTCTGGCACCTGCTCCTGGTGGCACTCAGCGCCGGCGTCGCCCGCGTCTTCTTCGAAACCGCCGACCAGGTGTACCTGCCGGTGCTGCTGCGACCCGAGCAACTGCCGGAGGGCAACGCGAAGCTGCACGCCGCCCAGACCGCGAGCTATGTCGTCGGCCCCGGCGTCGCAGGTCTGATCGCCCAGCTCATCGGTGCGGTCACCGCTCTGCTGCTGGACGCGATCAGCTTCCTGGTCTCCGCGGTGTGCCTGCTGCGGATCCGCACCGTCGAACCGCGTGTTCGCCGAGTGGACCAGTCCCGGTCACTGCGCCGCGACATCGCCGAGGGGCTGCGCTTCGTCGCCCGAGACCCGTACCTGCGGGTGCTCACGGTCTTCGGCGCAGCCAGCAACATCGGGCTGACCGGCTACCAGGCCGTCCTGGTGGTCTTCCTGGTCCGCGAACTGCGTCTCGAGCCGGGCCTGGTGGGTGGGCTCGTCGGAGTGATGAGCGCCGGCGGGATCATCGGCGCGCTGCTCGCCACCACTGTGGCACGGCGCTGCGGCACCGCACGGGCGCTGCTGATCGCCGCGGCGCTCACCGGCCCGCCCGCGCTGCTCATCCCGCTCGCCGCACCCGGCGTCGGGCTGGCCTGGCCGGCCCTCGGCGGTCTGCTGATCGGCCTGGGAGTGGCCATCGGCAACGTGGTCAAGGGCGCCTTCCGGCAGACCTACACACCGCACCACCTGTTGGGCCGGGTGACGGTGAGCATGCACCTGCTCAACTACGGCACGATCCCGCTGGCGGCCGTGCTGGCCGGTGCGCTCGGCGCACGATACGGCGTCAGGACGGCAATTGTCGTGATGACCGCCTGGCTGGCGCTCACCCCGTTGATTCTGCTGGTAGGGCCAATCCGGAGGCGGCGGGACCTGCCCGCCGCCCCGGCGGCGTCTTGAGTGCACTGCGACGGCGGCCGGAGACCGGCCGCCGTCACCGGCACGGAGCTACATCGGGCGGACGTTGTCCGCCTGCGGACCCTTCTGCCCCTGGGTCACCTCGAACTCGACCTTCTGGCCCTCGTTGAGCTCCCGGTAGCCGCTCGAAGCGATGGCGGAGTAGTGGACGAACACGTCCGGCCCTCCACCGTCCTGCTCGATGAAGCCGAAGCCCTTTTCCGAGTTGAACCACTTAACCGTGCCGGTTGCCATGCATCTCTCCCTGTTCAAAGCGGCTGACCCTCGGCCTGTGGCCGATGATCGCCCGTACCTGTTCGACAGTAACTGGCAAAACCCCGATCCGCTGGCCGAAGTGCCGTAGGTATTTGACTGAACTCGGGTGAACTCTGCGCGGCGGCATTCGAAACCCGCCCCGACCAACCGTCGCTGGGGCATGCTTGCGCCGATGAGAGATGCCGCAGCCGACGCGCTGACCGAGCTGGAACGCGAGATCCACGCGCCTGGTGCCGGTCTGGACCGGCTCCGGTTGATGCCCACCCCGTTCGTCCCCGAGGTGCGGCTGCACCTGGCCGAGGACGCGATCGTCTGGTGGGCCCGGATGGAGGCCGCCGTCGGGCACGCCCTGCCGGCGCCGTACTGGGCGTCCGCCTGGGCCGGAGGACAGGCCCTGGCCCGCCATCTCCTGGACCACCCGGAGCTGGTCGCCGGCCGCCGGGTGCTCGACCTCGCCGCCGGGTCCGGACTGGTAGCCATCGCCGCCGCGCTCGCCGGCGCCGCGGAGGTGATCGCCAACGACATCGACCCGTACGCCGTCGCCGCCGTCACCCTCAACGCGCGGGCCAACCACGTGACCGTCGACGCCACCGGGGACGACCTGCTCGACAGCACCGAAGCGAAGGTCGACCTGGTCGTCGCCGGAGACGTCTTCTACGACCGCGCGATGGCCGACCGGATGCTGCCCTTCCTGCAGCGGGCCGCCGCCGCAGGTGCCGACGTGCTGGTCGGCGACCCGGGCCGCGGACACCTACCGGCGGACCGCCTGACCGTGCTGGCCGACTATCCGGTGCCCACCACCGAACCGTCGGTCGACTCGTCGCTACGCCACGTGCAGGTGCTTCGCCCCGACTGAGGCGGACCCCGACTCAGGGGCGACCCCGAGGCGGATACCAGGGGTCACTGGGGGCTACGACCCGATGTCCGAAGTGGCGCTACGGCCATAGCGTCGACGCATGACGCAATGGCTGGCCCAGATCGGAGAACTACCGATTCTGCTGCTGATGGGTGCGCTCGGGCTCGTCATGCTCTTCGACGCCGTACCCCTGCTGGGTGTCCTCATCCCCGGCGACGTCGCGATCCTTGCCGCCGTGGGCGTCGGCCGCCCGAGCACCGGGCTGGCCACCTTCACCGCGGTGCTGATCGGCTGCCTGGCCGGTTGGTCGCTGAGCTTCCTGGTCGGCCGTCGCTACTCCGACCGACTGCGCGACAGCCGCGTCGGCGGCTGGATCGGCGAGGCCCGCTGGACAGCGGCCGAAGGAATCCTGCGTCGCGGCGGCGGCCGGATGATGGTGGTCGCGCCGTTCCTGCCGGTCTTCAACGCGCTGCTGCCACTGGCCGCCGGCGGGCTGCGGATGTCGTACCGCCGGTTTCTCGGCTGCGCGACGATCGGCGCGGCCGCCTGGGCCGGTCTCTACCTCGCCCTGGGCACCGCGTCACGGTCGGTGGCCGGGCTGCTGCCGGGCGACCCCAGCCCGCTGCTGGTCACGATGGGGGTCGGGCTGGTGCTGGCTTCCGTCGCGTTGCTGGGGGCGCGGCGGCGGTTGTTCTCCGTCGTTGGCTGAGCTGACTTCGTTCTGGGGGGTGTGGGGGCGCTCGGGGCCGGGTTGCGGTGGGTGGGGGCGGGGGGGCGCCCCGGGGGGGGGGGGGGGGGGGGGGGGGGGGCGGCGGGCCCGGGGGGGGGGGGGGGGGGGGGGGGGGGGGGGGGGGGGGGGCCCCCCCCCCCCCGCCAGCGCGGGCGCGGCGCTGGTGAGCAGGGTGAGCGTGGTGACGCCGGCGAGGGCGGCCGCGCGCAGGCGGGATCTGGCCATGGGTGCTCCG
>NZ_JBITET010000019.1:62185-92985 GCF_044455385.1 Micromonospora sp. NPDC051227 | reverse complement strand
TTCGGCTGGAGCCGCGTCGTGCCACTCGCCGAGAGGCGACCTGCACACCGACACCAGCGCCGCCCCCGGCTCACCAACCGGGGGCGGCGCTGTCTGTGCTCATCCGCCAGAGCGTCGCGGCACAATGTCCGGATGACTGACGCACAGCCGTGGTCCGAGCAGTCGGGCGTACTCGTACTCCCCAGTGGGGCGGCGGTGCGCGGACGCCGCGTCGCTGCCGCGACCTCGCCCGCCGACTTCGCCGTGCTGCTGGCACCTGGTCCGGAGCCGGCTTGGCCGCACCGACGGATCCGGTGGCCCGATTTTTGGGTGCCGCTCGACCGCGCCGAAGCCCTCGACGTCCTACGGGAGGCGCTGCGACGGGCCCATGACGGGGAACGAGTTGAGGTGGCCTGCCGGGGTGGGGTGGGTCGTACCGGAACGGCCCTGGCCGCGCTGGCGATCCTCGACGGTCTGCCGGTCGAGCGGGCGGTGCCGTGGGTGCGGGCCGGCTACCACCGGAAGGCGGTGGAGACCCCCTGGCAGCGGCGCTGGCTGCGCCGCGTCACCTGACACCGCCGCCGGCCCGCCGCTGGCCGGAGCGTCACCAGCGTCACCTGACACCACCGTCGGACCACCGCCGGGCCACCGACGGCCCGGCGTCGGGCCGGCGTCGGACCACCGCCGGGCCACCGATGGGCCGGCGTCGGACCACCGCCGGACCACCGCGGACCGGCGTCGGCGTCACCTGACGCTGCCGCCGGCCGGACCGCCGTCGCTCGTGCCGGCCACCAGTGACGCCGCGTCAGCCGACCGCCGCCGCTGGCACCGCCGGACGGGTCGGCGCGCGCCCAACCAGTCCACAGCCGCTCGCGCCGGAACCCGTCGCCGCTGTGTTCCGGCCGGTGGCAGGGCAGCGCTGTCAGCCCTGGCCGATCACCGCCGGGTCGTTGACGTATTCGCGGAGGTGCTTGGCGGTGAGGGTGTCGCCGGTGGCGACCAGTTCGGCCGGTGTGCCGGTGAAGACGATGCGGCCACCGTCGTGGCCGGCGCCGGGGCCGAGGTCGATGAGCCAGTCGGCGTGTGCCATGACCGCCTGGTGGTGCTCGATGACGATCACCGTGTTTCCGGCGTCGACCATCCGGTCGAGCAGGGCCAACAGTTGGTCCACGTCGGCCAGGTGCAGGCCCGTGGTCGGCTCGTCCAGGACGTACGTGGTGGTCTTCTCGGCCAGGTGGATGGCGAGCTTGAGTCGTTGCCGCTCCCCGCCGGACAGGGTGGTCAGTGGCTGGCCGAGGCTGAGGTAGCCCAGCCCGACGTCGACCAGCCGACCGAGGATGAGGTGCGCCGCCCCGCTGGGAAAGAACGCGTACGCCTCGGTGACCGACATGGTCAGGACGTCGTGAATGTTCTTGCCGCGCAGCGTGTACGTGAGAACCTCGTCGGTGAAGCGTCGCCCCTCGCACCGTTCGCAGACGCTCGCGACGCCGGCCATCATCGCCAGGTCGGTGTAGATCAGGCCGATTCCCTTGCAGGTCGGGCAGGCGCCCTCGGAGTTGGCGCTGAACAGCGCGGCCTTGACCCCGTTGGCCTTGGCGAAGGCGGTGCGGATCGGGTCGAGTAGCCCGCTGTAGGTGGCCGGGTTGCTGCGTCGTGAGCCACGGATCGGAGACTGGTCGACGATGACGACCCCGGACCGGCCGCGCAGCGACCCGTGGATCAGTGAACTCTTGCCGGAGCCGGCCACGCCGGTGACCACGGTGAGGACCCCGAGCGGGATGTCCACGTCCACGTCGCGCAGGTTGTGCAGGTCGGCCTGGCGGATGGCGAGTTGTCCGGTGGGTTGGCGTACGGCGTCGCGCACTGTCACCCGGTGGTCCAGGTGCCGCCCGGTGAGGGTGTCGGAGCGGCGCAGGCCGGGGATGTCGCCGGTGAAGCAGATCCGACCGCCGTCGGTGCCGGCGCCCGGTCCGAGGTCGACGACGTGGTCGGCGATGGCGATGGTCTCCGGTTTGTGTTCCACCACCAGCACGGTGTTGCCCTTGTCGCGCAGCCGCAGCAGCAGGTCGTTCATCCGGGCGATGTCGTGCGGGTGCAGGCCGACTGTGGGTTCGTCGAAAACGTAGGTGACGTCGGAGAGGCTGGAGCCGAGGTGCCGGACCATCTTCACCCGTTGCGCCTCGCCGCCGGAGAGGGTCGCCGACTCACGGTCCAGGCTGAGGTAGCCCAGGCCGATCTCGACCAGGGAGTCCAGCAGGTCGCGGAGGTTGGCGACGAGCGGCGCGGCCCCCGGGTCGTCGACGGTGCGGACGAACGCGGCCAGGTCGCTGATCTGCATTGCCGAGCAGTCGGCGATGTTGAGCCCGGCGATCCGTGATGAGCGGGCCGCCGCGTTGAGTCGGGTGCCGCCGCAGTCGCCGCAGCTGGTGAAGGTGACCGCCCGGTCGACGAAGGCGCGGATGTGCGGTTGCATCGACTCGCGGTCCTTGGACAGGAGGAGCCGCTTGACCTTGACAACCAGACCCTCGTACGTCCAGTTGTTGCTGCCCACCTTGATCTTGGTGGCCGGCTTGTGCAGGAAGTCCTCCCACTGTTGCGGGGTGAAGTCCTGGAGTTTGACGTCCGGGTCGAACAGGCCGGAGCCGACGATGGTCTGCCAGTACCAGGAGTCGACAGCGAAGTTGGGCACGGTGATCGCGCCGTCGTTGAGGGAACGCTCGACGTCGACCAACTCGTTGACGTCGAGGTCGGAGACCCGGCCCAGCCCTTCGCAGGTGGGGCACATGCCCTCGGGCAGGTTGAAGCTGAACGCCCCGGCGCCGCCGATGGACGGCTGGCCGAGCCGGCTGAAGAGGATCCGCAGCATGGCGTACGCGTCGGTGGCGGTGCCGACGGTGGAGCGGGAGTTGACCCCCATCCGTTCCTGGTCGACGACGATGGCCGCGCTGAGGTTGCGCAGCGAGTCGACGTCCGGCCGGTTGAGGTTCGGCATGAACGACTGGAGGAACGCGCTGTAGGTCTCGTTGATCATGCGCTGGGACTCGGCGGCGATGGTGCCGAAGACCAGCGACGACTTCCCCGACCCGGAGACACCGGTGAAGACGGTCAACCGGCGTTTGGGGATGTCGACCGAGACGTCGGCGAGGTTGTTCTCCCGCGCCCCGCGTACCTCGATCATGTCGTGGCTGTCGGCGGCGGACCATGCTGGCTGCGACATGCGAACCCTTCACGGAATCGTGGCGGGACTTTGCCCCGCCGAGCACTGGCGGGTTCCATTGTCTCATTCATCCCCATGTAGAGACTTTCGCCGAGATCCCGGCGCAGGCCCAGCAGCACGTCCCGGAAAGTCTCAAATCACGTCGTAAGCGGTACGGTGACTCGCGTGGACGTCGCCTCGAAGGATCGGCTGCGCGCCGTGGACCTGGCGGCCACCGTCGGGATCTCGGTGCAGCAGGTGCGCAACTACGTCGAGTTGGGGGTGCTGCCGCCGGTGCGCCGCACCGCCAGTGGCTACCGGATCTTCACCAGCGAGCACGCCCGGGCGCTGACCGTGGCGCGGCGGTTGGCCGAGGGGCACGGCTGGAGCCGTACCCGGGAGATCATGGCGGCTGTGCACACGGGTGACCTGCCGGCGGCCCTGGCGGCGCTCGACGGCGGCCATGCCGAGCTGGACCGGGAACGCGCGGAGATCCGCCGGGTGCTCGGCGCCTTCGAGACCGTGCTGGCCAGCCCACCGGCGGCCCGACCCGCGCCACGCCACGGCGCCCGCATCGGCGAGGTCGCCGCCCTGGTCGGGGTCCGGACCTCGCAGCTGCGGCTGTGG
Source organism: Micromonospora sp. NPDC051227 (assembly GCF_044455385.1). Classification (NCBI taxonomy): domain Bacteria; kingdom Bacillati; phylum Actinomycetota; class Actinomycetes; order Micromonosporales; family Micromonosporaceae; genus Micromonospora; species Micromonospora sp. NPDC051227. The sequence goes on along the minus strand of NZ_JBITET010000019.1, from coordinate 89,183 downwards.
GAGGAGCGCGAGCTGCTGCGGCCGGGCCGCACCCCGGGCACCAACTACCGCGTGTACGACGAGGCGGAGCTACGCGCCGCGCAGGTCATCGCGTTGCTGCGCCGAGGCGCGTACCCGTTCGAGATCATCGCCGCGGTGCTGGGCGAGCTGCGGACCACCGGGAGCGCTCAGCGGGTCCGCGCCGAGCTGGCCCGCCGCGAGCAGGAGCTGCAGACCCGCAGCCTGCGTCGGCTGCGGGGGAGTGCCGCGCTGCACGACTACCTGCGCGGTCGGGGCGACGCGAGTTGACCGGCATCCCGTCCCGCCGGGCGATCCTCGTGACTAGGGTCGGGCACATGAGAGCTGCGCTGCTGGCGGCCACGACGTCCGCCGTCCTGCTCGCTCCCGTGCCGGTCGGTGCGACGGGAGCGTCCGCCGCGCCGACGGTGCGTTGCCCCCGGGTCCCGGTGCCGGCGGCGTCCCGCCCACCCCGGCCGTCGCCCCCGCCCGCCGTCGGTGAGCAACGGATGATCGGCGGCGCCGCGCTGGACACGGCCGGCCTGGTCGTGCCGACCGGCGTCGCCGCGCCGCCGAGGGTCACCGCCACGTCGTGGCTGGTCGCCGACCTGGACAGCGGCCAGGTGCTCGGCGGCTGCGGCCCCCACGAGTACGGCACACCGGCGAGCGTGCAGAAGCTCCTGCTGGCGGCCACGATGCTGCCCAAGCTCGACCCGAAGCAGACGGTCACCGTCACCGACGCGGACATGGACATCGAGCCCGGCTCCTCGGCCGTGGGCCTGGTCGCGGGCGGCCGGTACACCATCGAGACCATCTGGCTCGGGTTGCTGCTCAACTCCGGCAACGAGGCCGCCAACGCGCTGGCCCGACTCGGCAGCGGGACGGACAGCGCCGCGGGCGTACGCGCCATGAACGAGCGGGCGCACCACCTCGGCGCGCTCCAGACGCACGCGGTCACCGCGTCCGGGCTGGACGGCAAGGGGCAGTTCACCAGCGCGTACGACCTGGCGCTGATCGCCCGGGCCTGCTTCGCCCAGCCGACCTTCCGGCGGTACGCGCTGACCGAGCAGACGTCGATTCCGGCCCAGCCCGCACAACGCACCAAGGGCTTCGAGATCCAGAACGAGAACCAGCTCATCTACCGGTACCCGGGGGCGCTCGGCGGCAAGACCGGCTTCACCGACCTGGCCCGGCACACCTACGTGGGGGCGGCGGAACGCGGCGGACGGCGGCTGGTGGTGACCCTGCTGGGCGCCGAATCGGCACCGATGCGCGGCTGGGAGCAGGGCGCGGCCCTCCTGGACTGGGGCTTCACGCTGCCCCGGGACGCCGCCGTTGGTCGACTGGTCGAGCCCGGCGAGCTGACCGTCACCCCGTCGGCGGCGCCGTCCGTCCTGGCGGCACCCGGCGCGCCCCGGCCGGCGGCGGCCAGCGGGCCCGCGCGTACCGGCTCGGAGTGGCTCTGGTCGGTGACCGCGGTGAGCGGCGCGACGGTGGTGGCGTTGTTGGGCGGCCTGCTGTGGCGGCGTCGCCGCCGGATGCCCTGACGGATCGACATCGGGCTCTGCCCTTCATAGACTCCGGTCTTTCTGGCACCACCAGTCCAGGAGGATCCCTGTGTCGAGTGAACTCCAACCGCGCCCCGCAGTGGCGGCACCCCGCCGGCCGGTGCGCGCCCTGACCCGCCTCGCGGGGGTGACAGCGCTCGCCGGGGCGCTGGTCGTCGGCTCGTCCGCCACCGCGCTGGCCGCCCCGGGCCCGTCGGCCGACACGGCGCGCGTCTCCGCCGCGCCGCCCGCCGCTGCCGACACCGCCATTCGACCGCCGCGCACCACCCACGGCCCGTGCGCGTACACCGAGACTCCGGACGAACCAGCGGCCCGGCCGGTGCCGCTGCCGCCCGACCCGCGGCGCACCCCGGCCCGGGGCAGCGTCCGGGTGACCCTGGCGACCAACCACGGGCCGATCGGGTTGACAGTGGACCGGGCCGCCGCGCCGTGCACGGTGCAGAGCTTCCTGCACCTGGTGAACAAGCGGTTCTACGACCGCACCCCGTGCCACCGGCTCACGGCGTACCCGACCCTGAGCGTGCTTCAGTGCGGTGACCCGTCCGGCACCGGTGAGGGCGGCCCGGGCTACCGGTACCGCGACGAGTTGCCGAGCGACCTGCCGCCCGCGCCCACCGACCCGACCGGGGAGCGCCGGGTGTACGCCCGGGGGGTGCTGGCCATGGCCAACGCCGGGCCGGACACCAACGGCAGCCAGTTCTTCCTGGTCTACGCCAACTCCGCGCTGCGACCCAATTACACGATCTTCGGCGAGGTCGACGGGGCCGGCCTGGCCACGCTGGACCGGATCGCCGCCGGGGGAGTGGCACCGACCGCCGAGGACCCGGCACCGGTCGACGGCGCGCCCGCACTGCCGGTGGCCATCCGCAAGGCCGTCCGCTGGCACCACCACCACTGACCGCGCGGCGCGGTGGGTGACAGTCGGTCGCTCACCGCGCCCGCCGTCGGTGACTCTCGGTCGGGCCCGGCCTCGCCGGAATTTTCGGGAACGGACCGGAACCGGTCCAACCGGTTTCCGACGCAGTTCCGGCCGTCACGCCGAGGCGGACGACCCGGTCAGCGGGGCGGCGGTGCTGTCCCGAACGACCAACTCGGTGGCGAGTTCCACCCGCGGCGAGTCGATGCCCTCGCCCTGGGCCAGGCGCAGCACGGTCCGGGCGGCCAACCGTCCCATCTCGACCAACGGTTGGCGCACGGTGGTCAGTGGCGGTGAGGCCCAGCGGGCTTCCGGCAGGTCGTCGAACCCCACCACGCTCACGTCGTCCGGCACGCGGAGCCCCCGACGCCGGATGGCCTCGTAGACGCCGAAGGCCATCTGGTCACTGGAGGCGAAGATGCCGGTCGGCGGGTCGGCGAGGTCCAGCAGCGCGGTCCCGCCGGCGAAACCGGAGGCGTGGTAGAAGTCGCCCGGGTAGATCAGCGCGTCGTCCACCGGCACCCCGGCGGCCTCCAGCCCGGCCCGGTAACCGTCGAGCCGGGCCCGGCTGCACAGCAGGTGCGTCGGCCCGGCCACGAAACCGATGCGCCGGTGCCCGATCGCGAGCAGATGTTCGGTCGCGGCGAGCCCGCCGGCCCAGTTGGTGGCGCCGATCGTCGGCACGTCCATGGCCGGCACGCCGGCCGGGTCGACGACCACCACCGGCACGTTGAGGCGACGCAGCTGCGCGTGCAGCGGCGGGCTCAGGTGCGAGGTCACGAAGATGACGCCGTCGGTGGCCCGGGTGCGCAGGTTCTGCAACCACTGCCGGGCCGCTGTGGGCTGCCGGTGGATCGCGGAGACCACAGTGCCGACGCCCGCGCCGTGCCCGACATCCTCCACACCCCGGATGATCTCCACGGCCCAGGGGCTGTCCAGGTCGTTGAAGACCAGGTCGACGAGACCGGCACGGCGAACGCTGCGGCTGGTGCGACGCCGGTAGCCGTGGTGGCGCAACAACTCCTCGACCCGCTCCCGGGTGTCCGGGGCCACATCGGAGCGCCCGTTGAGCACCCGTGACACGGTCGGCACCGACACCCCGGCCTCCCGTGCGATCGCGGTGATGGTCACCCTGCGTCCGTCGTCCGCGCCCACCCGCGTCTCCTTCACCGAGCCGGAGGAACGACCATCAGGCGTCGCCCACCGTGTGTCCCGAAACGGCGTGCCCGTTCCTCGCGTCATCTTGCCTCACCGATGGGGGTTGACGACATGCCAGGCCGATCGAAGCTTCGCTTGAGTTGCGGAAAAGTTCCGGAGTTTTTCCGGTTACTTTCGGTCGGCGGACCACATGGATCCTGGGATGGTTACCCAACCGGGCTGATAGACAGGACTCGTGCGCTACCGCCTGGCCGTCGTGCTCGCGCTCGCCGCGCTGCTCGGCGGCTGCTCACGGCCGGAGCCCCGGCCCGCGCCGGCCACGCCGCAGCCGACGTCGGCGAGCCCCACACCCACACCCGCGCCGACCCCGTCCACCTCCGTGGCGGCCCCGCTGCCGGGGTTCGTGGTGCTGACCGATCTCGACCCGCGCATCCACGCCGACATCCGGTACGCCACACCGCACAACTTCGTCGGCCGGCCGATCGCCGGCTACCGCGAGCCGCTGTGCCTGCTCACCCGGCAGGCGGCCGAGGCGTTGCGCCGCGTACAGGACGCCGCGCTGGCCGGTGGGCACAGCCTCAAGGTGTACGACTGCTACCGCCCGCAGCCGGCGGTGGACGACTTCGTCGCCTGGTCGAAGCGCCCCGATGAGCAGCAGACCAAGGCCGAGTTCTACCCGGACCTGGCCAAGAACCGGCTCTTCGCCGACGGTTACATCGGCGCGCCCACCGCGCACAGCCGCGGCAGCACCCTGGACCTGACCCTGGTCGACGAGCCCGCCGCCAGCCAACCTCCGTACCGGGTAGGGCAACCGCTGGTCGCCTGCACCGCGCCGCGCGGGCAGCGCTTCGCGGACAACAGCATCGACATGGGTACGGGCTTCGACTGTTTCGACTCGCGGGCGCACACCGCCGACCCCCGCATCACCGGGACGGCGCGGGACAACCGTCGCTTGTTGCAGCGGCTGATGACCGACGCCGGGTTCGTCAACTACGACCGCGAGTGGTGGCACTACAGCCTGCGCGACGAGCCGTACCCGGACACGTTCTTCGCCGCCCCGGTCGCCCACTCCTCGGTCGGCTGACCGTCAGGTCCAGTAGAGGATCCGGCAGGCCGGCACGCGGGCGGTCAGCTCGGCGGTGAACCAGTCGCGTAGCTCGGCCATCTGCTCACGGGGGTAGACGTACTTCACCGCGCCGAACTTGCCGTGCTTGCGGGTGCGGGACTCCTCGTCCATCTCCAGCCGGGTGCGCGGGTACCAGCCGAGCAGCACCTCCTTGCTGCCCGGCGTGAACCGGTGGGTGATCAGCTCGGCGGTCAGGTCCAGGTCCGGCACCCCGTCGACCGCCGCGCGGACCTGGTCGAGCAGTTCGCCGTAGTGCTCCCGCCAGTCCGGCAGCGCGATGATCGGCGCGATGGTCAGCCCGACCGGGTAGCCGTCGAGGGCGAGCCGGCGCAGCGCGGCCAGCCGGTCCGGCACCCGGGCGGTGCCACCCTCGAACCGTTCGCTTACCGGGGCGCAGTTGACGCTGAATCGGACCCGGGTCCGGCCTGCGTGCGGCAGCCCCACGAAGGTGTCCACGTCGGCGTACTTGGTGGTCCAGCGCAGCTGCACGGGGGCGTCCCAGTCGGCGAAGTGCTGCACCGCGCGCTGCCAACTGCCGGTCAGGTGCTCCAGGGCGAGCGGGTCGGTGTAGCAGGACGCCTCGAAGGTGGTGCCTTCGTCGGCGCGCCGCGCGTTGCGGCTGGTCACCGTGCCGCGCCCGGCGTACTCGGCCAGCCCGGCGAGGATGTCGTCGAGGTCCGCGTACACCCGGGTCACCGGTGGGCCGGACAGGGATCCGGCCAGGTAGCAGTACTGGCAGTGTGCCGGGCAGCCCTCGGCCAGGTCGACCCGCCAGTCCGCGCTGGGCGCGATGGGTTGCAGGGCACGCCGCGAGGGTGGGCTCACCACGATCGCCATTGTCGACTTGGCCCGGGCGTAGGTCTCCCGGTCGGTCTGCCCGCGTACACCGGTGAGCCGGTTGGCGCGCAGGTGTTCCACCTCGATGCCGAGGGCCCGCACCCGCTCGACGATCCGTTGGCCGTGCGGGTGGTCGAGCGCGGCGGGGGTGGCCACCACTCGGCTCGGGGTCCAGCGGCGCGCCGACCGTGCCGGCGGCGCGAGGCCGGCTAGGTCGCGGGTCGGCACCCGTTCGCCGCTGGCGTCGTGCGGCGCGGCGGGTACGTCCACGGCGAGCGGCTGGTCGACGTCGACGGCGTCCGGGCTGGTCATCCGGCCGGGGTACCCGTTGCCGCAGGAATCCCACCCGATCGGCCGCCCCGCGATTGACGCCGCCCAACCAGAACGCATAACCTCTCATCTATCTGTAAACCTTGTAAACAGATGCACATCGACGCGGCGGCGCGCGTCCCGACCGAAGGGACGATCAGGTGATCGCAGAACTCTCCTCCCGTACCAGACGGATCCTGTCGTTGTTCGTCGCCCTGGTCGTCGCGTTGACCGCCGGTCTCGCGGTCAACGCCTCGCGCAGTGCGCAGGCCGCGCCGACGTTCAAGGTCCTGGCCTTCTACAACGGCACCTGGGACGCCGCGCACATCGACTTCGTCAGGGACGCCCGTGCCTGGTTCCCGCAGGCCGCCGCCCAGCACGGTTTCTCCTGGGAGGCCACCAACAACTGGGGTCTGCTGAACAGCGCCAACCTGGCCCAGTACAAGGTCGTCATGTTCCTGGACGACGCGCCGCCCACCGCGCAGCGGGCAGCGTTCCAGCAGTACATGCAGAACGGTGGGGCGTGGTTGGGCTTCCACGTCAGCGCGTGGACCGACAACCCGTCGAGCTGGAGCTGGTACTACAACACCTTCCTCGGCACCGGCTCGTTCCAGACGAACACCTGGGGACCCACCCGGGTCACGATGCGCGCCGACAACCGCACCCACGCCGCGACCCGGAACCTCCCGGCGACGTTCCCGTCGTCGATCAGCGAGTGGTACTCCTGGAGCAACGACCTGCGGCAGAACCCCAACATCGACATCCTCGCCTCGGTCGACCCGTCCAGCTTCCCGGTCGGCACGGACCCCAACCAGTCCTGGTACGGCGGCTACTACCCGCTCGTCTGGAGCAACCGGCAGTACAAGATGCTCTACGCCAACTTCGGGCACAACGCGATGAACTACAGCACCAACACCGGGCTGTCCTCCACCTTCGACAGCGCGCAACAGAACCAGTTGCTGATCGACGGACTGCACTGGCTGGCCGGCGTCGGCACCGTCCCACCGACCACGCCCCCGCCGTCGGACGGCATCTCGCCGACCGCCTGGCACACTGCGGTCAACCGGGCCAGCGGCAAGTGCGTGGACGCCCGGGCTGCGGCCAGCGCGAACGGCACGGCCATCCAGCAGTACGCGTGCAACAGCAGCACCGCCCAGCAGTACCAGTTCGTGCCGACCAGCGGCGGGTACCTGCGGGTCAACAACCGCACCAACAGCACCCAGGTGCTCGACGTGACGAACCGGTCGACCGCCGACTCGGCGCCGATCCAGCTCTGGTCCTACAGCGGCGGCAACAACCAGCAGTGGCGGGCCGAGCCCGAGGGCGACGGCTACTACCGCCTGGTCAACCGCTCCAGCGGCAAGTGTCTCGACGTGCCGGGAGCATCCACGGCGGACAGCGTCCAGCTCATCCAGTACACCTGCAACGGCACCGCGGCGCAGTCCTTCCGGCTGGTGCCGCAGTCATAGCTCCACCGCCACGTCCGCGCCGGGGTGAACCGCGACCCGCCCCGGCGCGGGCCCGGCGGCGCGCGCGAACCGGGCGGCGACGTCCCGGATGACGGCGCGCAGCTCCGGTGGGTCGAGCACGTCGAAGTCGACAGCCAGGGTGCCGAGGAAGGCGGCGAGATTGCCCAGCGACTCCCCGCCCGTGTGCAGCAGGCAGGCCCGCTCGTCGATCGCCTCCAACAGACCCGCCGTGCTGGGGATCCGCCGCGCCATCGCCTCGGCCGACGCGTGCAGGCGTACCCGGGCGGGGTGTGGCCAGGCCGCGGAGCCGACGCCGCGCAGCACGTGCGCGACCGCGTCGCCACCTGGCGGCTCCCGCGGCGCGAAGCGCGGGCCGGTCGGCACCCGGGGTTGGATCCGGTCGGCGCGGAACGTCCGCCAGTCGGCCCGGTCGGTGTCCCTCGGCGATGCTGCTCGGCGAGTCGAAAGGCGGCGACAGCCGACGCGACCAGGATCAGTTCCGCAAGATGATGCGGCCCCGCACTCCAGCCGGAGGCGGGGCCACTTCGTTGCGGTCATCGGGTCCAGGACACGAACTCTCGTACAGGTCCGCCGTGTCGGCGGTCGGCAACTCCGCCACGGCCACGTCGAGCAACCCACCGACGTACATCGCAAGGTTGACCCGGTTGGCTTCGAACTCCTCGGCCAGCCGCACCCGCGCCGGGTCGCACGGCCAGTCCTGCTCGCACGCCTGGCAGTCCCACTGCGGCCGGCGGGGCATGTGCTCGCCGCCCAATCGGGTGTCTAGCGCCGCCATCGAGCGTTCCGCATGGAGGGCGTTGGCCGCCCGGATGGTTGTCGGTACCTCAAACATCATCGGTGCCCCTCCGTCAGTGGTTGGGGGTCGTCCGGTCATCTCCGGCACGGACGCCCCCGCCCTTCGGCGAAATGGTGGTAGTGGTCGCACGCATCGCGTCAGGTTCGGATGTTCACCACCGCCGTGCCGTAATAGCGACGCTACGTGGGATCGGTGGTGGTCAAACGGGTGCGGCTGTCCGCCGACTGTCCGCACCTGTCCGCGGACAGGTGCCCCGCTAGCCTGTGCGGGTGAGCGACTACGTGCAGGTGTCAACGGCCGCGCCGACCCGCGAAGCGGCGATGACGCTAGCCGGAGGGGCAACAGCGGCACGCCTGGCGGCGGGCGCGCAGGTGGTCGGGCCGGTGGCTTCCGTGTTCTGGCACCTCGGCGAGCAGGGCACAAGCGAAGAGTGGCAGGTGCTGCTCTACACCACGACCAACAAGTACCCGCAATTGGAGGCGCACCTGATCGACGCTCACCCGTGGGACAACCCGCAGGTCACCGCCGTGCCGATCGCGCACGGCTCGCCCGCATACCTGGCCTGGGTCAGACGGACCGTCGAGGGCGAGTAGACATTTCGGCGGCCAAGGATCGAAGCTCAGCCACGCACTGCATCCCGCTGTGGGGCTCGACCCGGTTGAGGAACGAATTCAGGCGTTGCGCTGGCCGCACCGACCCCACCCCACCTGCGAGTCGGACTGCGGCAGCCGCGGTGGCGCACGCGTGCTCAACCTCGTTGGCGTCCAGGTAGGCGTCTGCCAGCCACGACAGGTAGAGGGCTTTGTCGCGGGAGTGGGTGTCGTCGAATCGGGCGAGGGCACCCTCCAGTACGGGGATGGCGCGCATCGGCCGGCGCAGGACCGTCCAACACCGCCCGGTCATGATCTCGCCCTCCATGCGGTCGACCCAATACACCCAGTCGGGTTCGGGTCGGTCGTCGTGCTCGCTGAGACACGTGGTGCCCTGCGAGAGCTGCTGGTCTGCCGCAGCGGCATCGCCTCCGACGGCGTACGCCCAGGCGGCCCTGAGGTGCAGCAACGCCCGAACAGCTGGTGTAGCGGCTGCGGCGGCCTCGCATCCGGCCGTGGCGGTGTCGGAGGCGGGCTGGCCGAGGGCGAGCTGCTGGTAGGCGAGGAACGCGTACGCGTTGCCGGCGAGGGCGTCGTCGTCGGCGTCGCGGGCGGCGGCGAGACTGGTCTGGTACAGACGTGCTGCGTCGGCATGCCGACCGGCGTCGAATGCCGCCCATCCGGCGAGCTGGGTTTGTTCGGCGAGGACGGCCAGGAGTTGCCGGCCGACGGTCTCGCTGTAGGAGCCATCTTGGATGAGCCGGGTGGTGGCGTCGGCCTCGGCGGTGTAGAGCTGATGGGTGTCGACACCGCCGAGGAAGTTGTCGAGGCGGCGAAGTCGGGCCGTGCGTTCGGCGAGCCGTCCGGCTGTGCTGGGTCCGATGTGCCGTCCGTAACCAAGCAGTGTGTGAGGTAGGGCAGCGGCGAGTCCGGCTGCGGCCACGAATTCGCGCCGTCGGATGGTGGGCTGGGCGGCGAGGGCGACGAGTTCACCGGCGGCGTTGAGTGCGTCGTCGATGCGCTGCGCGACGTGGACGGTGGGCGTTTTCATGCCGGTCTCCAACTCGTGCAGGTACGATTTACCGTGATAGGTGATCTTGGCGAGATTGCGCAGGGAGATGTGCTGCGCGTTGCGAAGTTGTCGCATCCGCTCGGCGAACGACGGGTCGGTCACGGCGTGCCTGCCTTCGGGGTAGAGGACCCGAATGGCGGCACCGCCGGTCTCTACCCCGACGGGCCGCCACCTGGCACGCTACTCGCGGTAAGCGGAACCGTCACTTACCGCGCTGGGGTCTGCCGCACTAGCTTCGACCGGTCGAACGTCGGCTCCCCGCCGCCTGGCATGCGGTGACCGCCTCGGCGATCCCTTCAGGCGGCGGCCAAGCCTCACAGTGCGCTCGGCGCTCTGCCCGCCGGCGGTGGTCGAAATGCATATCCATTGCGGACGCACCGCGACCCTCCTAGTCTCGTCGGTGCACCGTCAACCGATCAAACCCGGAGGGAGTACGCCATGTCGCGACGCGTCCGCACCGCCGCCCGCTGGCGCCTGCTCACCGCCGGCACTCCTCTGCGGAACACCGCCAAAACCTGTTCCTGCTCCCCATTGCGGCGCTACGAGCCGGGGTGGCGCGACTGACGTCGACGCTGACGCGTCCGCCGGCCGCCCATCCCACCGGGATCGGGCGGCCCTTTCGTATCCGCGCACCGCCGCTGGCGACCAAAATCTGATCATTAACGGTCACGGCACGACTGAAGGAGACCACAATGGGATTCACCCCTCTCGCCGGTACCCGGGCGCCGGTCCGGGTCTGGACCGACCCGTACGCCATCGAGCCGCAGGCCGCCAAGCAGCTGCGCAACATCGGCGCGCTGCCCTGGGTGCAGGGTGTCGCCGTCATGCCCGACGTGCACTTCGGCAAGGGCGCCACGGTCGGCTCGGTGATCGCGATGCGGCAGGCCGTCTCGCCGGCCGCGGTCGGCGTCGACATCGGCTGCGGGATGTCGGCGGTGCGTACCTCGCTGACCGCCACCGACCTGCCGGACGACCTGGCCGGGCTGCGCTCCGCGATCGAGGCCACCATCCCGGTCGGCTTCGCCCAGCGCAAGAACTCGGTCGACCCGCGCCGGATCCGGGGCCTGGAGCAGGCCGGCTGGGACGACTTCTGGGGCCGGTTCGCCGGCCTGGACCGGCGGGTGGCGCAGCTGGAGACGCGGGCGCAGCGGCAGATCGGCACCCTCGGCGGGGGCAACCACTTCATCGAGGTCTGCCTGGAGCAGGGCGGCGCCGACGAGGGGCGGGTCTGGCTGATGCTGCACTCCGGGTCCCGCAACATCGGCAAGGAGCTGGCCGAGCGGCACATCGGGGTGGCCCGGGGGCTGCCGCACAACGCGGACCTTCCGGACCGGGACCTGGCCGTGTTCCTCGCCGGCACGCCGGAGATGGACGCGTACCGGCGGGATCTCTGGTGGGCGCAGGAGTACGCGCGGCGCAACCGGGCGGTCATGCTGGCCCTGCTCTGCGGCGTGGTGCGTGAGCACTTCCCGCAGGTCTCCTTCGACGAGTCGATCTCGTGTCACCACAACTACGTGTCCGAGGAGAGCTACGACGGGGTGGACGTGCTGGTGACCCGCAAGGGCGCCATCCGAGCCGGTCGGGGTGACCTGGGCATCATCCCCGGGTCGATGGGCACCGGGTCGTACATCGTGCGGGGGCGGGGAAACACTGACGCGTACTGCTCGGCGTCGCACGGGGCGGGGCGTCGGATGTCCCGGGCGCAGGCCAAGCGGACGTTCAGCACCGAGGACCTGGCCGCGCAGACCGCCGGGGTGGAGTGCCGCAAGGACGCCGGGGTGGTCGACGAGATCCCCGGCGCGTACAAGGACATCACCGAGGTGATGGCCCAGCAGGAGGACCTGGTCGAGGTGGTCGCGCACCTCAAGCAGGTAGTCTGCGTGAAGGGTTGAGAGGCCGCGCGGGCCGGGTCACCGGCCCGCGCGGCACCGTGTCAGAAGCCGACGAAGACCCGACGCAGGTCGTCGAGGGTCACCGAGCCGGTCACCTGCACCCCGTCGGGGGTGTACTGAGGGCCCAGCCGTCCGGTGGCCAGCCGCAGCCACGCCTCGGCCGGGGCCACCATCTCCCCTTCGGGACGCTCCGGCGTGTCGACGACCTCGACCTTCTCGCCCAGCCGCAGCCCGAACGTGCGCTCGGGCGCGTGCAGCCGGACCAGCAGCGTGGCCTCCCGGCCGGCCAGCTCCCGGGGTCGGCTGGTCCAGGCCAGCATGCCGCCGATCTGGTCGAGCAGCAGCGCCACCGCACCCGGCGTCACCGCCGCGAACGGGTTGAACGCCACCTCGGCGTCCCACTGGTGCAGGGCGAACTCGCTGAGCCGGAACCGGGCCGCGGTGGCCACGTCGACCGGCTCCGGCAGGAAGCCGAGGTCGATCCGCATCGAGGCCCGGGTCTCGGCGTCCAGCGCCTCGTACGCCTCGACCAGCCGCTCGTTGGTGGCGAGGAACCCGGCGGCGTGCTCGGCTGGGGACATCGCGTCCCAGCGTGCCCAGACGCCACGGTTGAAGTCTCCGTCCGGGCCGGGCGCGCCGGAACGGGCGGCGTCCAGCGTCGCCAGGTTGATCTCGGCGCCGCTGCCCAGGTGGCTCAGCACCTGGGACACCTGCCACTCGCTGGCCCCCGACGGCCGGAGCAGGTCGTCCTCCTTGAGGTCCCGTACGAGCACGGCGAGCTCCTCGTGGCCCGCGCGCAGAGCTGTGATGATCTGGTCAGCAGGGGTCGACATGGATCTCCTCAAACGGATTTTCGACGATGGTCGGAACGCTACCGGACGTGGCCGCCGGCCGGCCCACCCCAGGGGCGGGGCGCTCCGGCCGGCGGCCACGCCGGACAGGCTCAGCCCATGTGCACTGTGTTGCCGGTCGGGATGTCCTCCTTGCGGACCTTCACCAGGACCAGGGTGGCCAGTCCGGCGAGCACGATCAGCGCCGCGCCCCAGGCGAAGGCCACCCGGTAGCCGTGCACCAGCGCCTCGACCTGGTTGACCGGGTTCGGCGCCCGGCCGACCAGGTAGGCGGCGACCGCGCTGGTGTAGAAGGTGTTCAGCAGCGCGGTGCCGAGCGAGCCACCGATCTGCTGGGTGGCGTTGAGCGTCGCGCTGGCCGCGCCGGCGTCGTGGTTCGGCACCCCGACCAGAGCGAGGCTGGACAGCGGGACGAAGGTGAAGCCCAACCCCAGGCCCAGGACGACCTGCGCGGGCAGCAGGTGGGTGAGGAACGGGGTGTCCACGTCGATCTGGGTCAGCACCAGCATGCCCAGGGCGGCGAGCGCCGCACCGGCGACCATCAGCGGCTTGGCACCCAGCCGGGGCATCAGCTGGCTGGCGCCACCGGCGGCGATGAGCACACCGACGGTGACCGGCAGGGACGCGAGACCGGCTTCGAGGGGCTTGTACTGCAACACCACCTGGAAGTAGAAGGTCAGGAAGAGGAACGCCCCGAACAGGCCGGCGCCGATCAGCGTCGAGGTGAGGAACGCCCCGCCCCGGTTGCGGTCCAGCAGGATCCGCAGCGGCAGCAGCGGGTGGCTGGAGCGCAGCTCGATCACCACGAAGACGGCGAGCAGCACCACGCCCGCGGCGATGAAACCGAGCGTCGCGGTGGCGTCCCAGCCGTCCTCGGCGGCCTTGGTGAAGCCGTAGACCAGGGAGACCAGGCCGGCGGTCACCACGATCGCACCGGGCACGTCGTAGCGGGTGTTGCCGTGGGCCCGGCTCTCCGGCACCAGCGGCAGCGCGAAGGCGATGGCGATGGCGGCGACCGGGATGTTGACCAGCAGGCACCAGCGCCAGTCGGCGTACTCGGTGAGCACCCCGCCGAGCAGCAGGCCGACCGCCGATCCACCGCCGGCGATCGCGCCGTACACGGCGAAGGCCTTGGCCCGCTCGGTGGCCTCGGTGAAGAGGACGGTGAGCAGCGCCAGCGCGGCCGGGGCGAGCAGCGCGCCGAAGGCGCCCTGCAATGCGCGGGCGGCGAAGAGCATCTCACCGGTGGTGGCCAGACCGCCCAGGGCGGAGGCCAGCGCGAAACCGGTCATGCCGACCAGAAAGGTGCGCTTGCGCCCCCAGTAGTCGGCGATGCGACCGCCGAGCAGCAGCAGACCACCGAAGGCCAGCGTGTACGCGGTGATCACCCACTGCCGGTTCGCGTCGGTGATTCCCAGGTCGGCCTGGGCCTGCGGCAGCGCGATGTTCACGATGGTGGCGTCCAGGACGACCATCAGCTGGGATACCGCGATGACCGCCAGCGCGATCCAGCGCCGCGGGTGCGGCGCCCCTGTCGACGCCCCGGCGTTGGGCGCGCTGGGCGCGGTCGAGGTGGTTCCGGGCATGGTGAAGCCTTCCGTGTTGCGAATATCGGTGAATCAGGCCGGAGACGGACGGTCGTGCTGATAGCGGAGAACCGGGATCAGCACCTGGTCGACGACCTGGGTGAGGAACGCGTCGTCGGCGGGTAGGCCGTGCGCGACGATGCGGGACATGGTGAGCGCGGGGGCCAGATCGTGGAACAACTCCCGCTCGCCGGCCTCCGGCGGGATCTCCCCGCGGGAGGCGGCCCGAACCAGGATGGCGGTGCTGGCCACCCGCCCGGCCGGCAGGACCTGGTGACGCACCAGCCGTTCCAGCTCGGAATTGGTCCGCATGGCGAAGGTCAACGCCTGCATCAGGTCGCAGTCGGCCGCGCAGATGGCGGCCGTGGCCCGCAGCAACTCGATCAGGTCGCCGCGGAGGGAGCCGGTGTCCGGCGGGTTGTGGACACCCACCTGCCGGTCGCGCAGGGCGGCGACGACCAGCTCGGCCTTGCCGTCCCAGCGTCGGTAGATGGTGGCCTTGCTGACGTGGGCGCGGGCAGCGACGGCGTCGATCGTCATCCGGTCGAAGCCGACCTCGCGCAGGGTGTCGATGACGACGGTGAACAGGTCGCTGTCGGTGCAGCGCGGACCCCGGGCTGCCGGAACCCCGGCACCCGCGCCCACCTGCTGACCACCCAGCATCCCGACCCCCCGCGAAACGATGTCGTACTGACCATAGTTCGCGGTTGGCTGATCGTGCAGGTTTTCGTGAGTTGCCTCGCACCCAGTCGACGAAACGGTCACGTTTCACGCGGCGTCAGCCCAGGTGTCAGGATCGGCACGGGGGCGCGTGGTCAGGAACCCAGCGCCACTTCCACCTTCTTGCGGGTGCCCCAGCCGGTGCGCCAGCAGGTGGCGATGCCGTACCAGCGGATCGCCCGCAGCACGACCAGGGCGAACACCACAGCGACGGGCGTGAGGAGCCAGGTGCCCCACTGGTAGGCCGTCGACTGGTCCGATCGTCGCACCGTCATGTAGCGGAGCGCCTGCCCGTACCCGACGATCAACGGCACAGCCACCAGCCACGGAATCGCCCGCGGATCGGGGTCGATGATCGGCGACAGGATGGCCACCGCCACGAACAGCACCGTCGCGACCACCGTGGCCGCCCAGCGCAGCAGATGCAGCCACCACGCGATCGACCGCAACGACAGGTACCGGACCCGCCACCAGGTCCTGATGAAGCTGCCGCGCATCCAGCGCAGGAACATCCGGCAGAAGTGCCCGGCGTTCTCCGGCATGAGGGAGAACGCGAACGCCGACGGCTGCTGCACGGTACGTCCCCGGACCATCGCGAAGAGGGTGAGGAGGGAGTCGTCGGAGAAGGGCACCCGCTGACCGAAGAACGTCTCCGTCAGATACGCGCCGAGGTTGTCGCGCACCACCTCCGCCCGGTAGGCGGCGATCGGGCCCGAGTTCACCCACACACACCCGAACACCGACAGCGACGATCGGTCGGTGAGCTGCCCGGTCACCAGCCACAGGTCGGTGAACCGGGTGAGGAAGCTGCTGCGCACATTCGCGGCCATCACCACCCCCGCGACGGACTGCACTGCCGGATCGGCGAAGGGCTTCAACAACTCGCTGAGGGCGTTCGGGTCGGAGATGGTGTCCGAGTCCACCGTCCAGTAGACGTCGGCTGCCGGTGTCGACCGCACCGCGGCGGCCTGGGCGTGCCGTTTACCGGCATTGGGTTGGATGTGCCAGGCCGCGATGATCCCGTGTACGGGGGCGACGTCGAGAAACCACCGCTTGATCGGCTGGTAGCCCTCGGTCAGCTTCGACCCGTCGTCCACCACGTAGATGGTGTTTGGTGTGCGTGTTTGGAAGATCATGGATTCGAGGCAGGCCCGCAGCGCTCCCGGATCCTCGTTGTACGCCGGCACGATACCCACCACGTGCAGAGCGTCGAGGTGCCCCTGCATCCGGTCGGTGACCACTGCGGGCTTCTCCAGATAGGAGGTGCCGAGCTGCCAGATCAGCAGCAGGAACATGGCGGCGTACGCGAAGGTGAAGCGGTGACCGCCTCCGTCGATGGCGCCGATCACGGCGAGGACGTGATGGGCGGTCCACGCCGCCGCGGCGGCCAGGACGACCGCCGCGGCGAACAGGACACGACCCTTCGTGACCCTCGCGGTCACTGGCCGACCGACTGCTTACGACGGAACGTCATCCGGATCATGATGAAGCCGACGAGGACGGCGGTCGCTCCGGTGAGGGCGATGGTGAGCGGCAGGGGGAGGGCGTAGCTGCCGATACCGGCCGCGCCGCCGATCGTGACAACGCCCATACCGGTACGGGGAAGGCTGCCACCGGACATGAGGTATCTCCGTTCTGTGAGGGATGGTGATGCTGTCGCGGCGACCCGTACGACTCCAGTGTGGCCCGCCCGCCGCAGGACTGAACAGTGAATATGACTGTGCGCAATGACGCGCTCACGTTGGCAAACATGTCTGCCTAGGTCAATCTCGAAGGTCACGTGAACGTCGTCCGGCCAAGCCCGACGAGCCCTCCCGCTGCTGGCGTGTCGGAGACGTCCTCACCGGCTCCACCGTGTGTGGCCTGCGCTTTCACCGCGTGGCCGTGCCAGCCCGGGGAAGGCCGACGAGGATCTGCGCTGTCGGGTAGACGTCAGGGCCGCGCGTCGCTGTCGACAAATGGATGACGCATCCGGTTAACACCCTCTTGGGCGAGGCGGTCAGTCGCGGGGTGCGAGGACCACCGGCACGGCCATCGTGTTGATCCGCGCGCCGTTCTCGGCGGACACCTCGTACACCTCGACGGTGCCCTTCTGTTCGGGGACCGTGCGCCAGCCGATCACGACGCGGTAGCCACCCCGGCAGCCGCTGCCGCAACCGGCGGTGCCGAAACCGGTGGCGACCTCCCGGCCGGCGGCGTCCAGCACCCGGACGCTTACCGTGGCCTCGAACACGGTGGCGGTGCCGGTGACGACGAGCGGGGCGGAGACGCGCTCGCCGGGGATCGGGCCGGTGACCACGATCGGTGGCAGCAGGTCCGCGTAGTCCGCCCGGTCGACCGGGGCCGCACCGTCGAGGCGGACCTGACGCACGCTGGGGAACTGGGTGAGCGTCCACACCACCTGCGCCGCGCGCAGCCGCCGGGCGGCCGGGTCGCCGGCGGACGGCAGCCGCAGCGTGGCCACGCCGTCGGCGATACGGGTGACCTCGACGCCGGCCGGAAGCAGGGTGATCATCCCGGTGGCGGCCTCGGCCGGGCTCGGCCCGGCGGCCAGTTCGGTCAGCGCCAGCCGGGACGTCGCGACCGTGGCCGGCCGGGTGCGCCGGGTCGGCACGAGCAGCCCGGCGCGGACGTACCACAGCTCGATGGTTACCGGGTCCGGCCGGCGCGTGCCGGTGGACGCCGCCGTCGACGGACCCGGCGGCCGGTTCGTGGATGGCAGCGTCGGTGCCGCGGCCCGGGTCGGGGCGGGTTCCGGGCGGTCGGTGGGTGCGACGCTCGACGGCGGCGCGGTGGGCGCCGGGCCGAGGTCACCGGAGCGGGGAGTGCCGCAGCCGCCGAGCAGGAGCGCCGCGACCAGCGCCGATGCGCCCAGCCCGACCGCGCCGCGGCCGGTCATCCCACACCGCCCGGCGTGCCGGCGGTACGCCCAACCGGACCCGGTTGGGCGCCGTCGTCCGGGTGCGGCACGTCGCCGTGCGGGCCGGCGGGGCCGTCAGCGGGCAACTCCAGCCGGAACCGGGTGCCCTCGCCCCGTTCGCTGCGCACGCTCAGCGCGCCGCCGAGCAGCTCGGCGTGCTCCCGCGCGATGGCCAGCCCGAGCCCACTGCCCGGCGTAGAGCGGGACGGATCGACCTGGTGGAACCGGTCGAACACGCGGGGCAGATGCTCGGCCGGGATGCCCGGCCCCTCGTCGGTGACCTCGAAGACGACCAGGGGGCCGGTGCCCGCCACGCTGGCCGTGATCTCGCCACCGCCGTGCTCGACCGCGTTGGCGACCAGGTTGGCCAGCACGCGCTCCAGCCGCCGCGGGTCGGTGCGCGCCGCGACCGGATCACCGGTGACCCGCACCCGCGGCGACCAGCCGCGCGCCGCGACGATGCCGTGCAGCAGCGCCAACGCGTCGACCGGCCCGACGGTCAGCTGCTCCCGCCCGGCGTCCAGCCGGGAGATCTCCATCAGATCCTCGATCAACCGGCGCAGCCGGACCACGTCGCCGACCAGCAGCCGGGCCGCCGGCCGGGCATCGTCGGGCAGCTGGTCGAGGTGCTCGCGCAGCAGCGACGCCGCGGCCACCAACGCGGTCACCGGGGTACGCAGCTCGTGCGCGACGTCGGCGGTGAACCTCCGCTCGCGGGCCTGCGCGGCCGACAGCGCCGCGATCTTCGACTCCAGTGCCTCGGCCATCTCGTTGAACGTCGCCGCCCAGACGCTGAACTCGTCGCGCCCGCGTACCGGAAGGCGGGTGGCGAGCAGACCCTCGGTGAGTGCTCGGGCGGCCCGGCTGGCCCGGCCCACCGGCTCCAACGTGCGGCGGGCCAACGCGTGACCCACCGCGGCGGCGAGCAACACCACGAGCACCCAGCCGGCCACCAGCGCGGTGCGTAGCTGACCCAGGTCGGTGGCGACGTCGTCCTCCACGGTGAGGACGTACAGCTCGGCGGTCGAGCCGGGAATGCGCCCACCGATCACCAGCAGCCGAGGACGCTCCTTCGGTGCGGAGCGCTGATAGCCGAGCCGCCCGTCCGCGACGACGGCCCGCAGCCGGGTGCCCAGCACCGGGGCGTACGCGGGGTGCGAGGCGCGGGTCGGGCCGTCGACGAGCAGCACGTGCCGACCGCTGGCCTCGAAGCTGGTGAGCAGTTCGGTGCTGCGCTGCTCGGTCAGCGGCAGGAACTGCCCAGCGAGAACGAGTTGGTAGCGGGCGTCGGCGGCGGCCTCGTGCAGGGACGCGTCCAACCAGGACTGCCGCAGCAGCAGCCCGGTCCCGCCGGCGAGCAGCCCGGCCGAGACGCCGGCGACCAGGACGAACGCGATCGTCAGCCGGCGCCGCAGGCGGCCGGGAAACACCGCGCGTCCGGCCATCGCCGCCCCCCGTCAACCCGTCGACAGTTTGTAGCCGGCGCCGCGTACGGTCCGGATCAGCCGTGGCTGCGCCGGGTCGTCCTCGGCCTTCGCGCGTAACCGCTGCACCGCCACGTCGACCAGTCGGGAGTCGCCGAGGAAGTCGTGGTTCCAGACCAGGTCCAGCAGCAACTCCCGGGTGAAGACCTGACCGGGCCGGCGGGCCAGCTCCAGTAACAGGCGGAACTCGGTGGCGGTGAGCGCCACCTCCTGGCCGTGCCGGCGGACCACGAAGCCGCCCGGGTCGATCTCCAGGCCGCCGACCTCGATGACGGTCGAGAGGGCTGGCACACTCACCCGGCGCAGCACCGAGCGAACCCGGGCCACCAGCTCGGGCAGGTCGAAGGGCTTGCGCAGATAGTCGTCCGCGCCGCACTCCAGCCCGACCACCACGTCGATGGTGTCGGTGCGCGCGGTCAGCATCAGGATCGGCACCTGGCTGGTCCGCCGGATCTCCCGGCAGACCTCCAGACCGTCCAGACCCGGCAGCATGATGTCGAGCACGATGAGGTCGACCGGGTGGGCGCGGAACGCGGCCAGGGCCTGCCGCCCGTCGACCGCGGTGTCGACCCGGAAACCGGCGCGGCGCAGACCGAGGGCGGTGACCTCCCGGATCGAGAAGTCGTCCTCGACCACCAACACGCGGCCCTCCATCATCCGAGGGTAGACCCGGCGCCACAGTGCGTAGTCCTGGCAGAACGGTCGACATCGGCGGCCGGCTGGCCCCCTTCCGGCACTGCCCGACCGCTACGGTCAGATGCCTTCGGCACCCCTGAACCAGCTCACACGAAAGGGCACGACGTGAAACGTCATGGCTGCGTGATCCGACTCCGCCCCGAGCAGCGGGAGACCTACCTGCGGTTGCACGCCGCCGTCTGGCCGAGCGTGGAGAAGACGCTGCGCGAGGCGAACTTCCGCAACTACACCATCTTCCTCCACGACGATCTGCTCTTCGGCTACTACGAGTACGTGGGCGACGACTACGAGGCCGACCTGCGGCTCATCGCGGCGGACCCGCAGACGCAGGAGTGGTGGAAGCTGACCGACCCGTGTCAGGAGTCGATCGCCGAGCCCGGATCGGGGGACTGGTGGGCCCCGATGCGGGAGGTCTGGCACCTGGCCGACGAGGCGGTCGGGCAGGCACCTGACCGGACCCAGCAGGGCTCTGGAAGCTAGCTGACCGGATGGTTGGGTCCGCCCGGTCCCGACCATCCATGTCGGCCGGCGGGAGGTGATCCCGAGGATGTTCGTACGCCCAGCGGGGGTGACAACTCAGCTCCCGCATTGAAGACTAGCTTCATTCCGTCATGTGAATTCGTCAATATGTTTCGGAGGAAGCGTGCTCACGAGAAGGAACCTGCTCGTCGCCGCCGGTGCGGCGGTGGTCGGCGCCGTACCGCTGGCTGGCCCGGCCACGGCCGCGTTGCCGCAGTTGGACATGGAGGCGCTGATCAAGGCGGCGCAGATCGACCCGCGTCGGCCGGACACCGCGCTGACCGAGGGGGCCAAGGACAGCGTCCTGCTGGTGGAGCGCGCACTCCAGGCGAGAGGGCTGCTCTCGTCGGCGTACGTCGACGGGCATTTCGGCACCAGCACGATCGCCGCGTACGCCGCGTACCAGCGGTCGCTGGGCTACACCGGTCTCGACGCGACAGGTCTGCCCGGCCCGTCGTCGTTGCGGTCGCTCGGCGAGGGCCGTTACACGGTGGTCAGGGCCATCTCGCCCGGCAGCGTGGTGACAGTGCGCGGTGTGCAGGTCAACACCCGCACCAGGTCGATGCTGTTCGAGGCCGAGCGCCTGCTCGGCCGCCAGCTCGGCATCACGCAGGGCTCGTACAGCAGCGGTGTGGGCGCCTCCGCCGGCACGCACGACGGCGGCGGCGCGCTCGACCTCTCGGTCAGCGGTCTCTCCTCGGCGGTCCGGACGGACGTGTTGCGTCGACTGCGCACGGTGGGCTTTGCCGCGTGGCTGCGGACCCCGGCCCAGGGTGACTGGGGCTACCACATCCACGCCATCGCGCTCTCCGACACCGACCAGTCGACCGGTGCGCAGAACCAGGCCGGCGACTACTACCTCGGTCGTAACGGCCTGGCCAACCGGGGCGTCGATGATGGACCGGGCGTCAGCCCGAAGCGGACCTGGGAGGAATACCAGCGAACGCTCTGAGGCTGGCGATGCCAACGCCGAGCCCGAGGACGCGGGCTGGTGGAACGACGGCAAGGCCGACGGGTACCGCGGTGACCGCCTACGTGACCTACTGACGACCCACCCAGCGGCACCGCACGCCGAGCGGCGTGCGGTGCCGCGGCCGGTCCAGCTGCGAGAATCGGTGGTCGGGCTCGTCCGCTATGTCCCGAGACTCCGAAGTCAAAACTCGTCGACAAAAATTCTGGGCGTGCTGTCGATTGGGATCGGTTCAGTTCGTAGCCCTGGTGAGAGCCCGGCATCACAACGGGCCGCACACCCACTGGAGGGCACGATGACCGCCACTGCGAACACGACCCGCGCCACCACGTCGAACGTCGGTGCGCTGATCCGGACCGGTGTCGCCGCCACGGTCGCGGCGAGCATCGCCACCATGACCGTCGCCGCCGTCGGACACCTGGCCGGGATCAGCCTCGAGCTGGGCGGCGCCCCGATCCCCGTGACGGGGTTCGGCGTGTTGACCGCCGTCTTCTCGCTGCTCGGCGTGATCATCGCCGCGTTGCTGGCGCGTTTCGCCCGGCGCCCCCGGCTCACGTTCGTCCGCACGACAGTGGTGCTGACGGCCCTGTCCCTGGTGCCGGACGTGATCGCCGACGCCGGGGCGGCCACCAAGGCGCTGCTGATGCTCACCCACCTCGTCGCGGCCGCGATCGTGATCCCCGCCGTCGCGCGCCGCCTGGCCGCCTGACCTGTTCCCGTCCCACCGAGCTACCGGAGGATCATCATGAAGCAGTACCTGCTGTCCGTGCACTTCGTCGAGGGCGCACCGACGCCGTCCGACGAGGAGACGCAGACCATGTTCAGGGAGACCGGCCGGATCAACGACGACATGCAGGCCGCGGGCGCCTGGGTCTTCGGCGGGGGGCTCACCTCGCCGGACAGCGCCACCGTCGTCCGGGTCGAGAACGGCACCACCGCCATGAGCGACGGGCCGTTCGCCGAGACGAAGGAGCACATCGCCGGGTTCTGGGTCATCAAGTGCGCGGACCTGGATGCGGCGCTGGCCTGGGCCGAGAGGTGCGCGGCGGCCTGCGGCCCGGTAGAGGTGCGCCCCTTCGACGACCTGTCCCAGGCCTGACCAGCAGCCGGTCTCCCGACATGGACCTGGCGAGCATCTACCGCGCGGAGTACGGCCGCTGCGTCGCCACCCTGGCCCGCCTCCTCGGTGACATCAACCTCGCCGAGGAGGCCGTCCAGGACGCCTTCACCACGGCGCTGCAGAAGTGGCAGACCCTGCCGCCGAACCCGGGGGCCTGGATCGTGACCACGGCGCGCAACCGTGCCGTCGACCGTCTTCGCCGGGAGTCGACCCGCGAGGCCCGGCACGCCCAGGCCCTGCTGCTGTATCACCAGGATGAGCCCTCGGAGGTGGGACCGGTGCGGGACGACCAACTGCGACTCATCTTCACCTGCTGTCATCCGGCGCTGGCTCCGGAGGCGCGGACGGCTCTCACTCTGCGCCTGCTGGGCGGCCTCGAAGTACCGGAGATCGCCCGTGCCTACCTGGTCCAGGAGGCGACCGTCGCCCAGCGGATCGTGCGCGCCAAGAAGAAGATCCGCGACGCCGCCATCCCGTACCGGGTGCCGGCCGAACATGAGCTGCCGGACCGGCTGCCGCCCGTCCTCGCGGTGCTCTATTTGATGTTCAACGAGGGCTACGCGTCCACCGCCGGCCCGTTGATCAGAGCGGACCTGTGCGCCGAGGCGATCCGGCTGGCCCGCGAACTCGCCGCGTTGATACCCGACGAGCCCGAGGTCCTGGGCCTGCTCGCCCTGCTGCTGCTGACCGAGGCGCGCCGCCCGGCCCGGCTCGGCCCGACCGGTGACCTGGTGTTGCTGGCCGACCAGGACCGGTCACTGTGGAACCGGTCGCTCATCGCCGAGGGCCATGACCTGGTCCGCCGATGCCTGCGCCGTAACCGGCCCGGCCCGTACCAGATCCAGGCCGCTATCGGCGCTGTGCACACCGACGGCGCCGCCACCGACTGGCCGCAGGTTCTGGCACTGTACGACCAGCTCCTCGCGCTCGCGCCAACCCCGGTCGTGGCGCTCAACCGTGCGGTCGCCGTCGCCGAGGTGCACGGACCGGCGGTGGCCCTCGCCGTGTTGGAGGGCATCGACCTCTCGGGCTATCACCGGCTGCCCGCCACCCGGGCCGACCTGCTCGCCCGGCTCGGACGAAACGACGAGGCCCGAGCCGCCTACGACCAGGCCGCGGCACTGGCCACCAACGAGACCGAGCGGGCCTACCTGCAGACCCGTCGTACCGAACTCACCCGTGAACGGAGAACATCATGACCGCTACCTACACCGTCGACGTCTTTTCCAGCCTCGACGGCTTCGGAACCACCAGCGGCAACTGGGGCGGCTACTGGGGTAAGCAGGGCCCCGAACTGCTTGCACACCGGCTGTCCGTGTACAGCGCGGAGCAGCGCATGGTCTTCGGGGCCAACACGTACCGGGTGTTCGCGCAGATGCTGGCCGCGAGCACCGAGGACTCCGAGGTCCGCGACGCCTGGGTGACCCAGATGAGGAACCTCCCGGCGACCGTGGTGTCGAACACGCTGGAAGGCCCCCTCGACTGGCCGGACGCGACCGTCGTGCGTGGTGACGCGGTCGACGTCGTCGCCCGGCTCAAGGAGGAGTCCGCCGTGCCCCTGCGATCGCACGGCAGTCTGTCGTTGAACCGGGCGCTGATGGCCGCCGGCGTGGTCGACCTCGTCCAGGTGACGCTCTTCCCGGTGATCACCGGACAGACCGGCACCGAGCCGATCTTCCAGGGAGCGGCCGACTTCGACCTGGAGTTGATCGAGAGCCGGACCCTCGACGGTCGCACCCAGGAGCTCGTCTATCGGCCCTCCCTGCACGTCTGAGTCATACCGCCGGAAGCCGAAGAACACGACCACTTCTCATCGTTCGTCCGCTACCTGGATGATCGTCTTGCCCGGTGCTCGCTGGTGACGGGCGAACGCCGAGGCCGTTTCGTGCAGCGGCCGGACGCCGCCGATGCGTTCGACCGTCGTCACGCGCTGGAAGCCGGGAATGAAGTGTTCGAGGATGTCGGAGTTCACGGTGCCGTTCGTGGTCTCCGGGCGGTTCTTCAGCCCGTCGACGTGGGCGCGCAGGAACTCGTTCTTGAAGTCCCCTCGTGGGTGGGCGGCGAGGATGTCGCCCAGTTGATCGTGTTCCAGCCCGTCCAGACCGAGGCCGAGCACGTCGGTCAGGACGCCGAGGTACATGGTGGCGATCTCCGGACCCATCCGGTCGGGAATGCCCGGCGAGGTGTGCAGCGCAATAGCCGTCCACACGATCTCGGCGGCGGTGGTCGAGAAACCCCGGCCCAGAAGGAACGCGCGCGCGTGGTCGGCGCCGTCGATCTCGAAGCGCACCGGTTCGCCACGGCGCGCCGCGCCCAGCCGGGCTAGTGCCTCGCCTGGCCGTCCGCCTCACCTCGCGGACGGCCAAGCGGATCGGCCAGTTCCGATCACCACTGGTGGGCGACGTCGAGCACCACCCGGCTGTGGGTGCCGGGACCGGCGAGCACGAGCACCCGGAACGGCAACCGCGCCCGTACGCCGACGGCGAAGGTGCTGTAACCCTCGAAGCTTCCGGCGAACACCACGTCGCGCAGCGTCGGGTAGCGCAGCAGGTTCCCCACGTGTTCGCCGACCGCGTAGGGCACGGTGCCCAGGTGGTCGTCGTCGTACGCCGGGGCCCGCAGCGAGACCCGCAACAGCGCCCCGCCGGCGGTGTACGGCGACAACGCCAGCCCTTCGCCCTCGGTCCACGTCTCGCCGTAGCCGATCGCGTAACCGTCGACCGGGCCGTTGAACTCGAACACCACCCGGTCGTAGCAGTCGTGCCGGCCGGTCCGTACGTCGACCAGCGGGGCGCCGCTCAGCGCGCCGGCCGCCTTCTCCGCGCTGCCCCAGGTGATCCCGCAGTACGCCGCTCCGGTCGTGGTGCCCGCGGCGGTGCTGCTGCCGGCGCTGGCGACCAGCCCGGCGAGGACGACCGCCATCGCGGTCAGTGCGCTCCTGATCCTCATTGTGGTTTCTCCGTTCGGTACCGGGGTCACGTCGCGGCGGCGCTGCCGGTGGCCCTCTGTCGCCACCGTCGTCCTGCCCCGGCACGGGAGCTTCGCTGCGACGTAACCGCCGAGTAACAGCAGGTGGTCCGACCGTCAGATCGGGGACAGACGGACATCGACGTGTGTCGTAGCCTCCTTTTCGGACGCGGTCCCCGACATGTGGCCACCGTCGGGAGTTGCGCTCCGGATGCATCCGGGGTGACACGTGCGTTCAGCCACTGACGTCTGCCGTGGTGCGGGCAGTTCGCCCTCGACCATCCGACGTGCCGACGTTCATCCATGACCAACGGGGAGGAAGGCTGTGCGTGAATCCGGCGGGCGAAAGCTCGCGACAGTACTGCTGATGACGGGCGTTCTCGCCGTTCCGGGTGGGATCCCGGCCCAGGCCGCCGCGGCGGAGGCTCCGGTGTGCCCGACGCCGGCCACCCTGCTGGCCGGTCTGCGGGCCGACCCACTCACCGACGAGGCGGCCGGGAGCCCGGCCGTGCTGGAGAGCGTGAGCTGCGTCCTGCCCTGGGCCACCGCTGTCGTTCCGGCGGAGGGCGAGTACGACGCGTCGTTCGTGCTGTTCCGCTACGAGGATGTGGCGCAGCAGTGGAAGCCGCTCAACGTCGGCTCGGGCGGGGTCTGCGACGAGTCGGTGCCGACTGAGATCGCGGCCCAGCTCGACGGGTGCCAACTGAACGACCCCGGCGACGACCTGCCCGACGACGATCCGGTCGACGAGACCGAGGATCCCTCGCAGGGTTCCGACGGTGGTCAGATGTCCGCGTTGGCCTCCTCGATCGGTGGGTCGATCACGCGAGCCGAGGTCATGCAGCGTGCCCAGGGTTGGGTGGACCATCAGCCCGGTCCGTACAGCCAGCGGGCGTTCTCCTGGGACCCCACGCACACCCGCAAGTACCGGCGTGACTGCTCCGGCTACGTGGGCATGGCCTGGCACCTGAATGCCGATCCCAGCACGCACACGTTGCACCAGTTCTCCACCCAGATCAGCAAGTCGGAACTCCAGCCCGGCGACATCCTCAACCTCGCCGCGAAGCACGTCGTCCTCTTCAAGAGCTGGAAGACCGACCGCCGGCACTTCACCTACTACACCTTCGGGTCGACGCCGGTGAAGATCCGGACGGCGGCGATCGACACCGGGACCATCGACAGCCACCGGGCCACCAGTTACGTGGCGCGGCGGTACACGAAGATCGTGAAATCCTCCACGCCGCCGTCCCCGCCGAAGCCGGCAGGTCGCGCCGCCCCGACCGTCGCGTACGACCAGGGTGACGGCACGATGCGGATGTACCGGTGGCTGTCCGACGGTGACTCGTTCAACCGCACCAGTGACTACGACTCGGGGCCGTTCCGGCTCAGTGCGGTCGGTGATCGGATGGCGTCC
>NZ_JBITET010000019.1:0-62089 GCF_044455385.1 Micromonospora sp. NPDC051227 | reverse complement strand
AACGGTGACCGCAAGGCGGAACCGGCGATGGCCTACGACCAGGGTGACGGCACGATGCGGATCTACCGGTGGCTGTCCGACGGTGACTCGTTCAACCGCACCAGTGACTACGACTCGGGGCCGTTCCGGCTCAGTGCGGTCGGTGATCGGATGGCGTCCGGTGACGTGGATGGGGACGGCAGGGACGACGTCGTGATGGCCTACCAGCACGGCGATGGCACGTTCTCGTACTACGTGTGGCGCAACGGCAACTCGGCTGCCCGTGTCTGGTACGACAGCGGGCCGTTCAACCTCGGCCAGGTTGGCGGGCGCCTGGTGCTCGGTGACTTCAACGGTGACCGCAAGGCGGAACCGGCGATGGCCTACGACCAGGGTGACGGCACGATGCGGATCTACCGGTGGCTGTCCGACGGTGACTCGTTCAACCGCACCAGTGACTACGACTCCGGAGCCTTCCGGCTCAGCGTCGTCGGTGACCGGATGGCGTCCGGTGACGTGGATGGGGACGGCAGGGACGACATCGTGATGGCCTACCAGCACGGCGATGGCACGTTCTCCTACTACGTGTGGCGCAACGGCAACTTCGCCGCCCGTGTCTGGTACGACAGTGGACCGTTCAGCCTGAGCCAGGTTGGCGGGCGCCTGGTGCTCGGCAACTGGTAGGCACCGACCCTGGCATGCCCACGGCGCGGCCTCCGCAGGAAGGTGCGGAGGCCGCGCCGCTGTCTGGATGCCGTGCCCTCGACCGCGCAGGTGCCGGGTGGCGCGCAACCGCCGTCGACGTCGCCGGTATGACGCTTCCGCTATGCCGAACATCGAACGCCGTCACACTAATATCGGCGTACATCGATGACCGGTGGCCGACGGCCGCCGGGCGACCGCAGGGGAGTACCCGATGTTCCGAGGACAACTGAGACGCGCGGCGCTGGCCATGCTGGCGGCGATCCTGGCGGCGGCCGGGATGCAGCTCGCCACCGGTACGCCGGCCGCCGCCGTCCGGACCGTCTACTACGACGCGAGCCGGACCGGCGAGTTCCGCACCAACTTCGACCAGGCGGCGCAGATCTGGAACAGCCGGGTCAGCAACGTCCGACTCCTGGCCGGCACCCCGGCCAGCATCACCATCTACGTCGACGACGGCTGGCCCCGCGCGCAACCGACCGGTCTCGGTTCGGGCCGGATCTGGATGGGCCGCACGGCCGTCAACCAGGGCTACGACCGCACCCGCATCGCCACCCACGAAGTCGGCCACATCCTGGGCCTGCCGGACCGGCGCACCGGCCTCTGCTCCGACCTGATGTCCGGCAGCAGCGCACCGGTCTCCTGCCGCAACGCGAACCCCAGCGCCGCCGAGGCGAGCCGGGTGAACTCGCTGTTCGCCGGCACCCTGGCCGCGCCGGCCAGCACGACGTACACCTGGAACGGCGCCTCGGACATCAGCCCGCTGGTGGTCGGCGGCCGACCGGCCACGGAGAACTACCCCTTCATGGTGTACGTCTCCGGCTGCACCGGCACTCTGATCAAGGGCAACTGGGCGGTCACCGCGAAGCACTGTTCGACGCCGTCCTCGGTGCGGGTGGGCAGCATCAACCGTTCCAGCGGCGGGACCGTGGTGCGGGTGACCCGGGCGGTGAACCACCCGAGCGTCGACGTCAAGTTGCTGCAACTGGCCAGCTCGGTCACGTACGCGCCGGCGCCGATCCCGAGCACCTCCGGCGCGGTCGGTACCGCCACCCGGATCATCGGCTGGGGCCAGACCTGCGCCCCGCGTGGCTGCGGTTCGGCCCCGGCGGTGGCCAACGAACTCGACACGTCCATCGTGGCCGACAGCCGGTGCTCCGGCATCAACGGCCCGTACGAGATCTGCACCAACAACACCAACGGCAACTCCGGCGCCTGCTACGGCGACTCGGGTGGTCCGCAGGTGCGCCGGGTCAACGGAGTGTGGAACCTGATCGGTGCCACGAGCCGGGCCGGCAACAACAACTCCACCTGCGCCACCGGCCCGTCCATCTACGTCGACCTGCCGTCGATCCGATCGTGGATCTCCACTCAGGTGGGTGGCCTGCCGGTCTGACCATCAGCGACATCGCGGGCGGGGGCGAGCGCCAGACGCGTCCCCGCCCCGGTGTGCCGGTGTCACCCACGCGATCCCACGATGCGGTACGGTGCGTGGCATATCGGCACATCGGAGGTGGCGTCATGCCTACCGTCGTCGTTCTCGCGCTGACCCTCGCCCTCGCACCCGCGCCGTCCCCGTCGGCCACCGCTAATCCGCTCGGTGACATAGTCGGCGGCGTCGGCCGGATCGTCGACGACCTGCTCGGTGGCGACACGCCGAGTGCCGCCCCGACGCCGAGCGACACCCCCACCGGGGCGGCCACGCCGAGTCGGCCACCGGTCGCCGATCAGCCCAGCCCGGTGGAACCCATCGCGATCCCCGGGCCCGCCGAGTCGGCGGGCGGTACTCCCGCACCCGCAGCCCCCGATCGCCGCACCGCTGGGGAGGGCACCGGCACCCGCGAGGCCGCCGTGCCGCCGCGCGACGGCGACACCCCCGCACCGACCGCCCCGCCGGCGCTCGCCAGTCCCACCCGGGATGCCTGGCCACCCGTGTCGTACCTGCTGGTCGTGGCGGTCCTCGCGGTGTTGGCGCTGCTGCTCCTGCGCCGCCGGGCCCCGGTTCCTGCCGCCGCCGCGCCCCGGCCGGACCCCGGACCCGTACCGGATTGCGGCTCGGAGCCGGACTCCGGCCCGGTGCTCGACAACGTCAGCCGATTGCCGACCAGTCTCAACGCCATCTACGAGATGGGCCGGCAGGACGAGCGACTCGAACAGGAGCGCCGCCGGCAAACCTGAGGGCACGCCGTCCTCACGACGCCGAGTAGGCGCCCTCACGCCGGGGGATCGCGTCGTCGTACGCCCCGACCGGCCCGCTGTAGCGGGCCTTGCCCTTCGGGTACGGCCAGGCGTTCGCGGTGCAGCCGTGCAGGCCCAGCGTCTGCTGCTGCATCACCGGTGCCGGCCGGCCCCGCCCGGGGCACCGCTCGTGGCCGTACCCGAGTTTGTGCCCCACCTCGTGGTTGACCATGTACTGCCGGTAGGTCTCCACTGTCGCGCCGTAACCCGGCACCCCCTTGACCCAGCGCGCCACGTTGAGCACCACCCGGCCACCGTTGCGGCAGGAGGTGTAGGCGTCCGGCACGTCCTGGCAGAGGGTGTCGCGGGTGCCAGGGGTCGCCAGGTAGATGGTGAAGTCGGTTGGTTCGCCGGCACCGACCCGGCGCAACCGCCACGCCCCGCCCGCCGTCCACCCGCGTGGGTCGTTCAACGTCGTGGTGATCGCCGTCGCGATGTCAGTCGCCGGCAGGCCCCGGATGTCGCGCTCCACGGCGACCCGGTAGCGCAGCAACCGGCCTGCCGTCGCGCGCCCGGGGGTCGTCTCGCCGGGGGCCACCGACCAGCGGTTACCGCCGGTGGCGGGGTAGCTGACCGGGATGACAGGCGCGGAACTGGGTCGGACCTCGGCGGCCCCGGTCGGACGACCGACAGGTGTCGCCGTTCCATTGGGCAGCGGCCCGGCGGCGACCGGGTCGGTGGCGGGTTGCCCGGCGGCGGGCAGGCCGCACCCGGTGAGTAGCGCCACCACCAGCAGCGACGCCATCGAGGCGATACCCCAGCGGCGGGTAGCCTTCGTCGACATGTCTCTCCCCTCGCGCGTCGCTCGGCGGCGGCGCGGAGGAGAAGACGGGTGACCGTGGCGAAAAGTTGATGTGACCCAGGCTCAACCTTCTGCCGACCTCGCCCGTCTCTAGCTCTGTGGCACGGGGAGGGTTAGCGGTGGCGCGGGGTGACGCGGATTTCGTCGAGTTCGCGCGGGCGGCGTCCGCGCGACTGGTGCACGCCGCGTTCCTGATGACCGGTGACCACCACCAGGCCGAGGACGCCGCGCAGACCGCACTGGTGCGCACCTACGCGTCGTGGTCGCGGATCCACGACGACGACGCCTACGGGTATGCCCGCCGCACGCTGGTCAACCATCTGGTCGACGGGTGGCGACGGCCGATGCGGGAGTACCCGACCGACGAGGTGCCGGAGCAACGGCGTGGCGACGTGGCCGACGACGTGGCCACCCGGCGCTGGCTGATCACCATCCTCGGTGCGCTCAGTCCCCGGGAGCGCGCCATCGTCGTCCTGCGCTACTACTTCGACCTGCCGGAGGCGCAGGTGGCCCGGGAACTCTCCGTATCCGTCGGCACGGTCAAGAGCACCAGCTCGCGAGCGCTGGAGAAGTTGCGCACCGCCGCGCCCCGCACGGCCGATGAGGAGGCGCGCCGATGAGCGAGCTGGACCGGCTCCGCCACGCCATGCGGGCGACCGAGCGCCCCGACGCCGTGCTCGATCTGGACACCGTGATGCGCGAGGGACGTCGGCTGCGTACCCGTCGGCGCGTCGCCCGAGCCGGGGCGACGACGCTCGCGACCGGCCTGACCGCCGTGGTCGTGGTGGTGGCGGTCGGCGCGTCCGGGCCCGGCGATCCGGCGCCGACCGAGCATTCACCGCCGGTCGCCGTCGCTCCACCGTCGGTCGGTGTCTCGCCGTGGGCGGAGAAGTCGCTGGGCTCCACGCCACCGCCGACGGTGGGCCGCGACGAGCCGCCACCGAAGCCGCTGGGCCAGATCGTGGACAGCGGGGTGCGGCACGGCGCCGAGCGTCGGGTCTACTACTTCGTCCCGGTGTCCGTGCCCGGCGAACCCGAGGTGTCCATCGGACTGGCCGCCGGTCGGCAAGCTCCGGACGGCTCGTTGAGCACCGACATCCTGGTCAACGACGTGGAGGGTAGCGACCGCAGCGCTGGGTTCCACCAGATCGGCTACGACGAACGCTTCGCCGCGCCGGTGCCCACCTTCGGTTACTTCGTCGGTCCCGCCAAGCGGATCATCGGCACCGTCGGCGGTCGGCAGGTCGACGCCCGGGTGGCGCCATGGAGTGGCGACAAGCAGGTGCTGATCTTCTGGTTCGACCCGGCGCGGCTCACTCCGGGGGAGCGGCTGGACGGCATCATCGCCCGCGACGCCAGCGGCCGCCGACTCTGACGCACCGTCGACGCTCAGGCCAGTCGACGCTCGATGGTCACCGTCGTCCCCTCGGCGGTGGAGACCAGCCGCACGTCGCCGTAGGCGTTCATCAGCAGCGCGCCGCGCCCCCGGTCCATCGCCGGCCGGCGGTCCCGCCAGGTGCCGAAGTCCCGGACCGAGACTCGGACCAGGCCGCCACCCACCTGGACGCGCACCCGCACCTCCGGGCGGCTGGGCCGCTGCGCGTGCTCGACGGCGTTGTTCATGGCCTCCGAGGCGGCGAGCAGGAGATCTTCCAGCACGTCCGGGTCGACGTCCAGCTCGCCCAGTGCGCCCCGGACGTCCCGACGCATCGCGGCGGCGGAGGTGGGTGCGGACGGGTACGTCCATCCGACGTCCAGGAGGTCGCCCAGCCCGTCCGGGTCGGCCGGCCCCTCCACGACCACGGACGCGTCGCGGACGGGTTCGACCACCGGGGTCGGCGGAACGGGGCCGACCGGGGCGGGTCGGGCCGACGGCGCCGGGGCAGCGACCGTCGTCGGGTCGCCGCCGATCACCGCGGCCGGGGTGCGGTCGCGGGCGCGGCGGATGCTGGCCCGGATCCGGGCGATCAACTCGGCCGCGGCGAACGGTTTGACCAGGTAGTCGTCGGCGCCCAGGCTCAGGCCCTCCACGCTGGCCTCCCCGCCGGCACGGGCGGAGAGCACCAGCACCGGCAGCGTCCGGGTCGTCGGGTCGGCGCGTAGCCGGCGCACCAGGTCGAAACCGTCCAGCACCGGCATCATCACGTCGGTCAGGACCAGGTCGGGCAGGTCACTGTGGATCTCGTCGAGGGCCTGTCGGCCGTCGGTGACCGCCCGCACCCGCCAGCCCTGCCCGGTGAGCAGCCGGGTGAGGTACGCCCGCATGTCGGCGTTGTCGTCGGCGAGCAGGATCCGGGCCCCGGCCAGCTCGTCCGTGGCCGGCCGGGACGCGGGATCGGGCTCCGTCAGCGCGTCCGGTTCGGTGAGCCAGCCCATCGCCTCCTCGACGGCGGCGCGGGCCGCGTCACCCCGCCCGTCCACCGCCGGCCCGGTGACAGCGGTGCGGTGCGCCGCCGACCAGGGCAGCGTCACGGTGAACCTGCTGCCGACGCCCACCTGGCTGGTCACACGCACGTCGCCGCCCTCCAGCCGGGCCAACTCGTGTACCAGGGCCAGGCCGATGCCCGTGCCCTCGTGACTGCGCGAGCGCGCGCCCCGCACCCGGTGGAAGCGTTCGAAGAGTTTCGGGAGGTCCCGTTCCGCGATGCCGATGCCGGTGTCCGCGACGGTGAGACGCACCTCCTCGTCGTCGGCGTCGAGGGTGACCCGGATGCGGCCGATGAACGTGTACTTCAGCGCGTTGGAGAGCAGGTTCGTGACGATGCGTTCCCAGTTGACCGGGTCGACCGCGACCGGCCGGGGCAGCGGTGGGCAGCTCACCTCGAGAGTCAGCCCGGCCCGCTCGACGGCGGCCCGGAACACCCCGGCGAGCTCGGCGGTCAGCGCGGCCAGGTCGACCACCCGGGCGTCGCTGCGGGCCCGCCCGGCTTCCAGGCTGGAGAAGGTGAGCAGGCTGTTGACCAGCGTCAACAGTCGGGTGGCGTTACGCCAGCCGGTCTCCACCCGCTCCCGTTGCACCGCCGCCAACGGCGCGGTGGCGTCGGTGAGGGCGTCGGTCAGCGGGCCGAGGATGAGGGTCAACGGGGTGCGGAACTCGTGGCTGACGTTGGCGAAGAAGTCGGTCTTGACCCGGTCCAGTTCCGCCATCGCCTCGATCCGGCGCCGCTCCTCCTCGTACTCCTGGGCGTTGCGCAACGCCACGGAGATCTGCTGGGCGAGCAGTTGGTGGAAGGAGCGGTACGCCTCGTCGAGCCCTCGGCTGGGGCTGACTCCGGCGAGCAGGACGCCGAGCGGCTGATCCTCGTCGGCGGAGGGCAGCGGCAGCGCCAGCGCGGTACGGACCGGGTCGTTCCACGGGCCGGCGGGCAGCGGCAGCCGGTTGGCGACGTCGGTCACCTGGGTCGCCCGGCCCTCGGCGGCGTCCGTCAGCCCCCAGGCGTACGCGGGCGGGCCCGGGTCGGTCAGCTCGACGGCGTCCGGCAGGGCCCGAGCGTGCCCCTGGTCGCCGCCGGTGCAGGCGACCCGGCGCAGCGCTGTGCCGTCGCGCAGGTAGATGGCGGCGAACGGCACGTCCAAGGGGTGGCCGTCGATCACGTCGATCAGCCGAGCGCCGGTGGCGTCGACGTCGACGGTTCGTCCGTCGCCGAGCACGGACAGGTCGCGCAGGAGACGGAGCCGACGTTCGCCGACCACCTGCTGGGTGACCTCGCTGCACACGGTCAGTACGCCGACCGTGCGGCCGTCGTCGTCGCGGGCCGGGGCGTGCGAGACGCTGAAGTACGCCTCCTCGCGGTAGCCGGCCCGCTCCAGCAGCAGTTGCAGCGCGGGGACCCAGCTGGCCACCCCGGTCGCCATGGCCTCCTCGATCAGCGGGGCGAGCACGTGCCAGCCCTCGGCCAGCGTCACCCGGACGTCGTCGCCGAGCGCGGCGGGGTGCTTGTCGCCGATCAGCGCCGAGTACGCGTCGTTGTAGAGCTGGGAGTAGCTCTCGCCCCAGAGCAGCAGCATGGGATACCGGGAGGAGAGCACCATCCGGACGGCGGCGCGCAGGCTCTGCGGCCATCCGCCGACCGGGCCCAGCGGGGTGCCGGCCCAGTCCAGCTGTGCCATCAACCGCCCGGTGTCGCCGCCGCCGACGAACAGGTCAGTGCTGGGTCGCGTCACGCTCGATCCGACCCCATCGCAAGCCCCCGTTCCGGGCCCGACGCCCCCTGCCGCGTTACCTACCCATCCTGACACCTCTACTCACCTGTGCCGACGCCGGTACCCACCGTCGAACCGGCGGCGGTTCGGGACGAACGACCGATGCTCGGGAAATAGATATCTGTCAGTGTCTCGGGTATCTCTCTCCAACCCCGAGGAGCCCCCATGAGAGGCAGAACGCTGAGCGCGGGAATCGCGCTCGCCGTGTTCGCCGGGATGACGGTGTCGCTGGCCGCCCAACCGGCGACCGCGTCACCTCCGACCGCCACGACGGTGACCCGGCCGATCGCCGCGTCCGCCGCCGCGTTGGCCGCGCCGGACATCTCCATCACCAACGTCCAGGCGCACCTGACCCAGTTCAACGCCATCGCCACCAACAACGGTGGCAACCGACGGGCCGGCTCCGCCGGCTACACCGCCTCGCTCAACTACGTCAAGACCAGGCTCCAGTCGGCCGGCTACACCGTCAGCGAGCAGTACTGCTCCAGCTGCCGGTACCCCTCGAACAACCTCATCGCCGAGTGGCCCGGCGGCCCGGCCGACCAGGTGGTCATGTTCGGCGCGCACCTGGACGGCGTCTCGGCCGGTCCGGGCATCAACGACAACGCCACCGGCTCGTCGACACTGCTGGAGAACGCCCTGGTCCTGGCCGCGCAGAACCCGACCATGACCAAACGGGTGCGGTTCGCCTGGTGGACCGACGAGGAGCAGGGGCTCAACGGCTCCCGGTTCTACGTCAACTCGCTCAGCGCCACCCAGCGCGGCCACATCAAGGGTTACTACAACTTCGACATGGTCGGCTCGACCAACGGTGGCTACTTCATCAACCGGGTCACCTCGACCACGGCGGCGCCGCTGAAGGCGTACTGGGACTCGTTGGGCCTGCAACCGGAGGAGAACGTCGAGGGCCAGGGCCGCTCCGACGACTACTACTTCCAACAGGCCGGCATCCCCACCTCGGGTTACGCCGCCGGCGCCAGCGCCCGCAAGACCAGCGCCCAGGCCGCCAAGTGGGGCGGCACCGCCAACTCCGCGTACGACCCGTGCTACCACCGGTCCTGCGACACCACAGCCAACGTCAGCGCCACAGTGCTTAACCGGGCGGCCGACGGGGTCGCGTACGCGCTGTGGCAGCTCGCCGTGGGCGGCGGCACCCCGGCCTGCACCGGCGGCCAGGTGATCGGAAACGGTGGCTTCGAGAGCGGCAGCACGCCGTGGACCGCGTCCTCCGGCGTGATCACCAACGCCAGCGGCCAGCCGGCCCGGACCGGGTCGTACAAGGCGTGGCTCAACGGGTTCGGCACTACCCGCACCGAGAGCCTGTCGCAGTCGGTGACCCTGCCGGCCGGCTGCTCCACGTACACGCTGTCGTTCTGGCTGCACATCGACACCGCCGAGACCACCAGCTCCACGGCGTACGACCGGCTCACCGTGCAGGCGGGTTCGACCACGCTGGCAACGTACTCGAACCTCAACGCCGCGACCGGTTACGTGCAGCGCAGCCTCAACGTGGCCGGCTTCGCCGGGCAGACGGTGACGCTGCGGTTCACCGGCACCGAGGACTCGTCGTTGCAGACCACCTTCGTGATCGATGACGTGACGTTGCAGGCGAGCTGACCGCGTACCCGAGAAAGGGCCGCCACCGGGTCTCTCCGGTGGCGGCCCGTCGCGTCGTGGGTCAGGGGAGCTGCGGATAGAGAGCGGCGACGCCGCCGGCCAGCCCGGCCTGCACCTGGCGGCTGAGGTCGTCGGCGAGAATCTCGTACGCGTCGGCCTCGATGCCGTCCACGCCGATGCGGGCGATCGACGCCGGGTCGGACTTCGGGCCGGTGACGTCGGCGGCCATGTCGGTGTCCAGGTAGCCGACGTGCAGGCCGGCGACCCGAACGCCCCGGCCGGCGAGTTGGACGCGCAGCACGTTGGTCATCGCCCACTCGGCGGACTTGGCGACGCTGTAGGCCGGGTGGATCGGGGAGCCGAACCAGGAGAGCACGGAGAGCACGTTGAGGACCGTTCCGCCGCCGTTGCCGGCGATGACCGGCGCGAACGCCCGGATCGTCGACAGGGTGCCGATGTAGTGGGTCTCCAGCTCCAGCCGGATGAGGTCCAGGTCGCCGTCAAGGAGGTCGGTCCGGGTGTCGATGCCCGCGTTGTTGATCAGCAGGTTGACGCCGCCGGCCAGCTCGGCGGCGGCGGCAACCGAGGCGGGGTCGGTGATGTCGAGGCGGACTGGCGTCACGCCGGGTAGATCGACGCTGTCGGGGTTGCGGGCGCCGGCGTAGACGGTGGCCCCCCGGGCGAGGAG
The DNA here is from genome assembly GCF_044455385.1 of Micromonospora sp. NPDC051227. Lineage (NCBI taxonomy): Bacteria > Bacillati > Actinomycetota > Actinomycetes > Micromonosporales > Micromonosporaceae > Micromonospora > Micromonospora sp. NPDC051227. The sequence continues at coordinate 51,860 of NZ_JBITET010000019.1, read as the reverse complement.
TTCGGCGGCCAGATGCCGGCCGAGGCCACGGTTGGCGCCGGTGACGAGGGCGGTGCTTTCAGCGATCTTCATGGCGGTCACGCTATCCGACCTGACTTCTGCCCATCAAAGTCAGCTATGTCACGGGGGTGGCCGGCCGAATCGGGAATACGACCCGGACGCGCCCACACCCCGACCGGTGACGACTCGTATCCTTTCCGCGAACCTTCGCACGAGCCGAGATGGGAGACGGTGTGAGCAACCAGGCCGAAACGTTGGAATTCCAGGCCGAGGCGCGTCAGCTCCTCCAGTTGGTGGTCCACTCGATCTATTCGAACAAGGACGTCTTCCTGCGGGAGCTCATCTCGAACGCGTCCGACGCACTGGACAAGCTCCGGCTGGCCACGCTCGTCGACAAGGACCTCGTCGCCGACACCGACGACCTGCACGTCGCCCTGGAGATCGACAGCGACGCCCGCACCCTCACCGTGCGCGACAACGGCATCGGGATGACCCGCGACGAGGTTGTCCAGCTGATCGGCACGATCGCCAAGTCGGGCACCGCGGAGCTGCTGCGCCAACTGCGCGAATCCGCCGACGCCCACGCCAAGCAGGATCTCATCGGCCAGTTCGGCGTCGGTTTCTACGCCGCGTTCATGGTCGCCGACCGGGTCACCCTGCTGACCCGCAAGGCCGGCGAGACCGGCGGCACCCGCTGGGAGTCCACCGGCGAGGGCACCTACTCGATCGAGGCGGTCGACGAGGCGCCGCAGGGCACCACTGTGACGCTGCACCTCAAGCCGGCCGACACCGAGGACAACCTGCACGACTACACCGCCGAGTGGACCGTCCGCGAAATCGTCAAGCGCTACTCCGACTTCATTGCCTGGCCGATCCGGATGAGCGTCGAACGCCCTGGCGCCGACGGTGAGGCCGCCACCCGCGAGGTGCAGACCCTCAACTCGATGAAGGCACTCTGGGCGCGGCCCCGCGACGAGGTCGACGCCGCCGAGTACAACGAGTTCTACAAGCACGTCAGCCACGACTGGGCCGACCCGCTCGAGGTCGTGCACATGAAGGGTGAGGGCACCTTCGAGTACGAGGCGCTGCTCTTCCTGCCCAGCCACGCCCCACTGGACCTGTTCTCCCCGCAGGGCCGCCGTGGCGTCCAGCTCTACGTCAAGCGCGTCTTCATCATGGACGACTGCGAGGCGCTGGTCCCGACCTACCTGCGCTTCGTCAAGGGCGTGGTCGATGCGCACGACCTGTCGCTGAACATCTCCCGGGAGATCCTCCAGCAGGACCGGCAGATCCAGATCGTCCGTCGCCGCCTGGTCAAGAAGGTCCTCGCCACGGTCAAGGACCTCAAGGCCAACCACGCCGAGCGCTACCGCACCTTCTGGACCGAGTTCGGCGCGGTGGTCAAGGAAGGGCTGATCGACGACACCGACAACCGGGACACCCTGCTGGACATCCTGTCGGTGGCCTCCACCAACGACCCGGCCGAGCCCACCGACCTGGCCGGCTACGTGTCGCGGATGAAGGACGGCCAGAGCGACATCTGGTACGCCACCGGCGAGTCCCGGGCCGCCATCGAGAACTCCCCGCACCTGGAGGCGTTCCGGGCCAAGGGGCACGAGGTGCTGCTCCTCACCGACCAGGTCGACGAGGTGTGGGTCGAGCGGGTCGGCACGTACGACGGCCGGCCACTGCGCTCGATCGCCAAGGGCGAGATCGACCTGGACACCGACGAGGAGAAGCAGCAGGCCGAGGCCGAGCGCGAGCAGCAGCGACAGGAGTTCGCCGGGCTGCTCGACTGGCTGGGGACCACCCTCACCGACAGCGTCCGGGAGGTCCGCCTGTCGTCGCGGCTGACCACCTCACCGGCCTGCGTCGTCGGCGACGCCCACGACCTCACTCCGACCCTGGAGAAGATGTACCGGGCGATGGGGCACGAGATCCCCACGACCAAGCGGATCCTGGAGATCAACCCTGGTCACCCGCTGGTGTCCGGGCTGCGCAAGGCCCACGAGCAGGGCAGCGACACCGCCACCCTGACCGAGACCGCCGAGCTGCTCTACGGCCTGGCGGTGCTCGCCGAGGGCGGTGAGCTGACCGACCCGGCCCGCTTCACCCGGACGCTCGCCGACCGGCTGGCCCGCACGCTGTAGGCGTAGGGGGATCGCTCGCCCGCTGCTAGCGTGACGCGTCCCGCACGAGAGGGTGGAGTCCGTCGGTGCTCAGGATGGTGCTGCGTACGTCAGCTGCTGTGGTGGCCGTCTGTACGGTGACCGCGTGCGGTTCCTCACCGGCTCGTACAGCGGATCGGTCAGCGGGCGAAGCGATCCCCTCCGCGGCGCAGGCGACAGGCTCGGCCGCAACGCTCAGACGCCTGCTCGGGCAGCATGACCCCGCTGTTGTCAGCGAGGCGGTTGACCGGGACTCCGTCAGCGATGGCCGCGGCCACCCTCAGCTATGACGCGGGCCCGGATGACCTGTGGGTGGGGACCGAAGTCCTCAGGACATACGCCGATGACGGTGCACGACGAGCAATGGCCGACCTGCGAACCTTGATCGGCCGTTGTCCCACCGTCGCGTCGTCCAGCCAGGGCGGTAGCCGTCGCTTCGCAGTGGCACCAGGGCCGCGGTTGGGCGATGACAGTCTTCGCGTCAGGTGCAGCGCGACGTACGGTGCTGACACGCTGGAATGCGACAGCGTCCTCGTCCGGATCGGAACCACTCTGGTGGTCATTCAGGAGGAGGGCAACAAACCCGGTGGTGACAGATACCTGGACCAGCTCGCCGAAGCTGCGCTCCGCAGATATCAGGCGACCGCCTGAATCGAACTGTCAGGCCGGGCCGTGGCCGTGTTCGCCACGCCTGCTGTGCCGACCTGATCGGAAACGGTCCACGATGGTCACTGCACAGACGTCGATCGCCCGCAACCGCTGCGGGACCCGCCCCGCGTGGCCCGGTGAAGAAGTTCACAGGGGGTGGGCGACCGTCACCGACCGTGCCTAACGTCGGTCGGGTTCGCCATTGCGGACACCACGGCCGGCAACGCCAAATCCTGCCCCCGGTCGTCGGAACCCAGTCACCCGGGCAGGAGCGGGGGACCCACACGTTCCTCGGTGCATGTCACCTCGGGGTGAAGCCGCCACCGCGCGGCCGGGCTCCTCGGCCCGAACCCGACAGCTCACCTCGCCGGCGTGGAGGAAGCTCACATGACGTCTGTCTACACCCCCCGTCATCGACGGGTCACCACCCGCCGCGTCGCCGTCGGCACCCTTGCCGTTGGCGCGGTCACCGGCGCCGTCGCCCTCTTCGGGCCGGCCGCCCCGGCGCAGGCCGCCGTCAACTGGGACGCGATCGCCAAGTGCGAGTCCGGCGGCAACTGGAAGATCAACACTGGTAACGGGTACTACGGCGGGCTTCAGTTCTCGCAGAGCACCTGGGCCGGTTACGGCGGCAAGAAGTACGCCGCCCGCGCCGACCTGGCCAGCCGTGGCGAGCAGATCGCCATTGCCGAGAAGGTGCTCGACGGGCAGGGCATCGGCGCGTGGCCGACCTGCGGCAAGAAGGGTGGCTCCGCGACCAAGCCCACCGCGAAGCCGTCGACCAGATCCACCGAGAAGTCGACGACGTCGACCGCGAAGCCCACCAGGCCGCAGGAGCGGTCGTCGCGTGCCGAGCAGCCGGCGACCCGTGACCACCAGCGCACCGCGCCGGTGGCGGGCGGCCAGACGTACCTGGTCAAGTCGGGCGACACCCTGTCCGAGATCGCTGCCGACCAGCGGGTGGCCGGCGGCTGGCAGGCCCTGTACGAGGACAACCGGCAGTTGGTCGGAGCAGACCCGGGTCTGATCTTTCCGGGTCAGCGGCTCAGCCTCTGACGGATGACACACGAACGCTCGGCCGGGTCACCGGCCGAGCGTTCGTGTGTGTCGTGCTGTCAGCCCGGGTGCCCGTGCCTCGTGCGGGGCCGCCGTCACGCCGCCGAGGCGGACGCCTTCGGCCCTCGATGCGACGCTGCCGGGCCAGCGTTCCAGCCCCAGGGGAGGCTGGCACCGCGGGCTCCCCGGGACGGCCCGCGCCCACGTCGTCACTGTCGTCGCCGTCGGTGGTCCTCTTGACCGAGTCGGGTGTGCTGCGGGCCAGCCTCAGCGAGTGCTCGGCGCCGGTGCGGGCCGCGCACGGCCAGGACTGCCCGGCGCACTGGAGGTTGCGGCACTGCCCCTCGTCGTCCGGCTCGTGTGCGCTCAGCACGTCGATCGCCAACTGCCACAGCAGCGGGTCGGTCACGTCGTGCGGACGCTCGGCGGTGCGACTCGGTCGGTTGCTGGTGTCGTCGGACATGGTGGGCCCCCCTCGTCAGGCTGTACCCCCCAAGGGTCACCCGTCAGCCGCCGGCTAAACCGCCGACCTGCTGTGATGTGTCTCTGATCGCAGCTCGGCCGTGGACGCCGCACGCTTATCGGTCAGTCCGGCAGAAGTGGCATCTCCACGCCCGGCTCCCGGCCGAGCAACACCGCCCGCGTGAGCGCCGCTGATCCGAACCGGTCGCGGACCGCGTCGACCGCAGCGTCCAGATGGGACCCGGGGTCCGGCTGGAACGGCAGCTCAGGCTGGACCGGGTTGTCGTCGAGGTTGCCCACTGAGACACCGATCAGGGTGATGCCACGCCGATCGATCTCGGGCAGCGCGGTGCGTAGCAGCGCACGCGCGGCGGCGAGCAGTGGCGTCGTGTCCGCCGTCGCCTTACCCACCGTGTGCGAGCGGGTCGCCCGGGTGTAGTCGCCGAAGCGCAGCCGCAACACCACTGTGCGGCCGGACCGCCCGGCCGTCCGCATCCGCCGGCTGACCCGGTCGACCAGGCCGGCGAGGATGGCGTCCAGTTCCGTCGAGGCGTGCGGGGTGCGACTCAGCGCGTGCTGCGCGCCCATAGAACCGCGCCGCCGCCCCACCTGCACCGCGCGGGGGTCGCGATTGTGCGCCAGCGAGTGCAGGTGCCGGCCGGCGCCCGCACCGAGCAGCGACACCAGCGCCGCCTCACCGAGGCGGGCCACCTCCCCGACGGTACGGATCCGGCGTTCGCGCAGCTTGGCGGCCGTGACCGGGCCGACGCCCCAGAGCCGTTCCACAGGCAGCGGGTGCAGGAACGCCAGCTCGGCGTCCGGTGCGACCACCAGCAGGCCGTCCGGTTTCGCCACGCCGCTGGCCACCTTGGCCAGGAACTTCGTGCGGGCCACCCCCACCGTGATCGGCAGGTGGACCTGGTCGCGGACCTCCCGGCGCAGTCGTTCGGCGATCTCGGCAGGTGGCCCGACCAGCCGCCGCAGACCACCCACGTCGAGGAACGCCTCGTCGATGGAGAGCCCCTCGACCAGCGGTGTGGTCTGCCGGAAGATCTCGAAGACCGCGCGGCTCGCTGCCGTGTACGCCGACATCCGAGGCGGCACGACGATCGCGTCCGGGCACAGCCTTCGCGCCTGCTGGCCGCCCATCGCGCTGCGGACGCCCCGCGCCTTCGCCTCGTAGCTGGCGGCGAGCACCACGCCGCCACCGACGATCACCGGCCGCCCACGCAGGCGCGGGTCGTCGCGCTGCTCGACCGACGCGTAGAACGCGTCCAGGTCGGCGTGCAGGATGCTGGTGCCGGACGACACGTACACATGTTCGCATGGCGTCCGGCGAGTGCGGCAGTGAGCTGGGCGAACGCCCGATCAGTCGAGGCAGAATTCGTTGCCCTCGGGGTCGGCCATGATGAGATGACCGGCACCCAACGGGGGAGTGGGCTCGTGCCGACTGAGCCGCCGGGCGCCATGCGAGACGAGCCGTTCGGCTTCGGCCTCCAGGGCCGCCATCCGCTCGTCACCCTCCAGCCCAGGGGCCGCGCGTACGTCGAGGTGGACGCGGTTCTTCACCTGCTTGTGCTCCGGCACCCGCTGAAAGAACAGCCGTGGTCGCGTGCCCTCGGGGTCGACCACCGCCGACGCGTCGTTGCGGTTCTCCGGCGGCACACCCATCGCCTCTAGCGCCTGGTCCCACGACTCGAAGTCTCCGGGTGGTGCCTGCACCTGGTAACCGAGCGCCTCGGCCCAGAACGTGGCCAACCCCGCCGGGTCGGCGCAGTCGAACGTGATCTGGACGTCGCGGGTCACGGCGGATCCCTGCTTCCTGTTCTGGTCGGTCATGATCCGAGCCTCTCGCGGATAGCGGACAGGGCTGTTCCGCTATCCGTGCAACGATCGACGGGTGACAGTCGAGGCGACGACCGAGCGGGTGCTGCGCCTGCTGGCGCTGCTGCAACGACGACTGTCCTGGACGGCCGCCGAACTCGCCGCCGAGCTGGGGGTCACCGGCCGGTGCGTGCGCCGCGACGTGCAGCGTCTGCGGACGCTCGGCTACCCGGTGCGCGCGGTGTCGGGCGTTGGCGGTGGGTACCAACTCGGTGCGGGCACCCGACTGCCGCCGTTGCTTCTCGACGACGAGGAGGCGATCGCCGCGGCGGTGTCTCTGCGGCTCGCCTCCGGTGGCACGATCGCCGGGGCGAGCGAGGCGGCGCTGCGGGCACTCGCGAAGCTCGACCAGGTGATGCCGTCGCGGCTCCGCGCCGAGGTACGGGCGGTGCACGGCTCCACCGACACCCTCATCGGCCCGGTCGCCGAGATCGACGCGGAGCTGCTGGTGACACTCGCCCGGGCCTGTCGGGACTCCGTACGCGTTCGATTCCACTATCCCGGCCGGGCCGCTGGCGAGCGGGAACGGACGGTCGAGCCGATCCGGATGGTCACGACCGGCCGCCGCTGGTATCTGATGGCCTGGGATGTCGACCGCGCCGACTGGCGGACGTTCCGGCTGGATCGGATGCGGGCTGCGGTGGCGACGACCTGGCGTTTCCCGGCGCGCGAGCACCCGGATCCGGTCGCCTTCGTGCAGCGGGCCGTGACCGGGGCACCGTACCGCTACCTCGCCCGGGTGCGGGTGCACGCCCCACCGGAGGGGTTGCGGGAGGTGATCCCACCACAGGTGGGGCGGGTCGAGGACGACCGCGACGGATGGTCCGTGCTGGTCTTCGGCGGCGACAACCTGGACTGGCTCGCCGCGCACCTCGCCCGCCTGGATCACGAGATGGAGGTGCTGGAGCCTCCCGAGCTGCGCGAGGCCGCAGGCCGGCTCGCCCGTCGCCTGGCGGTGCTGGCCGGTGCGACGTCGGAGCCCGGCGCGCGGTGACGCAGGGTGTAGTGGCGCAGCGACACCGGGCTGCCGTCGGGAGCGGCCCATGGTGCCGTGCTGGTGCCGACGCACCGCCATCCTGCGCGCTCGTACAGCGCGGCGGCCGCGGTGCCACCGGCGGCCAACTCCAGCACCAGGTCCGTTGCGCGTTTGTCCGCCCACTGGCGGGCCCGGTCCAGCAGCGCGCTGCCCAGCGCCAACCCACGGGCTTTCGGCACCACGAAGAGACGAGCCACCTCGGCCGTCGGCCGGCCGGGCGGCCCGTCCACCTGATCGGGGATCCGATGCACCGCGACGTGTCCGACAACGGCCGCGTCGGCGTCGACGGCGACCCAGGCTCGCGCCGGGTGCGGCTCGCGCAGCCAGCGGTGCGGGTCGGCGGGCCAGTTCAGCGGGTACCCGTCGACCCGGTGAACCTCGGCGAGCGCCGCGACGCAGCCGTCCAGGTCGGTGGCGCGCCGCCGACGGACAGCGGGTCTGTTCACAGGTCGTCGAACGGGCCGGCGTAGCGGAACTCGCCCCGGATCGACTCGCACCACGCGTGCAACGGTCGAGCCATGAAGTACTGCGGCCCCCACGGCTGCGGCGGGGTGACGCCCAGCTCGACGGCTGGCCGGAACCCGAAGCGCGGGTAGTAGTCGGGGTGCCCGAGCAGGACCACCAGCGGTTCGTCCCGCGCGTCGGCCGCGCCGAGCACCGCGTGCATCAACGCACTGCCGACCCCGCGTCGCTGCCAGGCGGGCAGCACGCCCAGCGGCCCCAGGCCCAACGCCACCGGCGCACCACCCACCCGGCCGCGGGTGGCCACCACGTGCCCCACCACCTGGCCGTCCGAATCGGTCGCCACCAGGGAGTACGCGGGCAGCCAGCCCTCGTCGGCGCGCAGCGCGTCGACGAGGGTCGCCTCGACCGGTACGCCGTCACCGCCGTCGGCCTTGGCGAAGGCTGCGGAGTGCACCGCCCGAATGACGTCGACGTCGGCGGGTGTCTCGCGTCTGATCAGCACCGCGCCACCATACGGGTGCCCTCGGCAGCGGCTCCACGCGTTATCCGTAGCGGCGCCCGGCCCGGTCGGAGGCCAGCAGGTGGGAGCCCGGGCGCGATCTCAGCCGACGGCGGTGGCGGAGGGCGGGGCGCTGCCGCCCTGTGGTGCCTCCGGGACCATCAGCCGGATGATCTCCGCCTGGTCGGCGGGCGAGGGCAGTCCCCATTCCGGTCGGTAGCCGTACACCTGGTGCAGTGGGGTGGAGCCGGTGCGGCCGTCCAGGATCTCCACGGCGTCGGTGCCGATCAGGCCGGGGTGTTCGACGCCGCAGGCCTCGGCGACCTTGGTCAGGTCGCGGCGCAGCGTCCGCAGGTAGTTGGCCGCCCGGACCGACTTCAACGTCGGGTCCAGGCCCCGGGCGAGCCACGTGTTCTGGGTGGCGACGCCGGTGGGGCAGGTGTCGGTGTGGCACTTCTGCGCCTGGATGCAGCCGATCGCCAGCATCGCCTCCCGCCCGACGTTGACCATGTCGCAGCCGAGCGCGAACGCCACGATGCCGTTGTCCGGCAGGCCGAGCTTGCCACCGCCGACGAAGACCACCTGTTCGTGCAGATCGTGCTCGGCGAAGATCTTGTACACCCGGGAGAAGCCCTGCTGGAACGGGAGCGACACCGAATCGGTGAAGATCAGTGGTGCGGCCCCGGTGCCGCCCTCGCCGCCGTCGATCGTCACGAAGTCCACACCTCGGCCGGTGTCCCGCATCAGGGTGGCCAACTCCTGCCAGAAGCCCAGGTCACCGACCGCCGACTTGATGCCGACCGGCAGGCCCGTCTCGGCGGCCAGCAACTCCACCCAGTCGAGCAGGCTGTCGCAGTCGGAGAACTCGGCGTGCCGGGACGGGCTGACGCAGTCCTGACCGGCCGGGATGCCCCGGGTGGCGGCGATCTCGGCGGACACCTTCGCCCCGGGCAGCAGCCCGCCGAGACTCGGCTTGGCGCCCTGGCTCAGCTTGATCTCCAGTGCCCGCACCGGTGCGCCGGCAACCAGGTCCTTCAGCCGGTCGAGACTGAACCGGCCGTGCTCGTCGCGGCAGCCGAAGTATGCGGTGCCGAGCTGGAAGACCAGCTCACCGCCGTTGCGGTGGTATGGCGACAGGCCGCCCTCGCCGGTGTTCTGCAGGCAGCCGGCGAGCGCCGCCCCCTTGTTGAGCGCGGTGATGGCGTTGCCGGAGAGCGAGCCGAAGCTCATCCCGGAGATGTTGACGACAGACTCCGGTCGGAACGCCCGGGCGCGTCTCCGTGCCGCGCCGAGCACCTTCGCGCAGGGCAACCGCACGTCGTGTCCGGCGGTCGGTGACGACGGCGGCACGGCACGGCCGAACGTGCGGTGCTTGATGATCGGGTATCCGGCGGTGTACTCGATGTCGTTGTCAGTGCCGAAACCGAAGTAGTTGTTCTCCTGCTTGGCCGACGCGTACACCCAGCGGCGCTGGTCGCGGGTGAACGGCCGCTCCTCGTTGTTGCCGGCCACGATGTACTGCCGTAGCTCCGGCCCGATCGTCTCCAACAGGTAGCGGGCCCGGCCGAGGACCGGAAAGTTGCGCAGCAGCGCGTGGTCGCGCTGGATCAGGTCCCGCGCGGCGAGGGCCGCGACGGCGGCGGCGACAGCGGGTACGGCTCGACGGGCCCAGGTCATGCCCGGGACTCTTTCCGCCCGGGCGGCGGATCAAACCGGTGAGCCGGGCTGGTGGCGGTGCGGGTGCGCCCCGCACCGCCCCCACGCGCTCAGCGGTGCCGGAACGACTCGCGGACCGATCCGCCGACGACCGTGCACCACGTGCTCGTGCTGAGCTTGCCGTTGCGGGGCAGACCGTGCAGCGCCTGAAGGTCCTGCACCGCCCTCCGGGTGGCGTGGTCGTACGCCCCGGTGACGGTGACCGCGTACCCCTTGGTGGCGAGGATTTCCTGCACGGCCGTGACCGGCGCTCCGGCGGCGTGCTGGTCCAGCTCCGGCGCCAGCGTCTCCCAGGTCGGCGTGGTGAGTGTGGCGTCCACGTCCACAGCGATGCCGTTGCGGGCCTGCCAGTCCTGCACGGCCGCGACGGTGCCGGCGTCGAACGTGCCGCTGACGGTCACCGGGTAGCCCCGGTAGGCGAGCAGGTGCTGCACCACCCGGACCGAGGGGGAGTTGACGAAACGCCACAGGTCCGGCCAGCGGCGCGCCGGCACGTCACCGAGCTTGGTGCCCAGGGCGGCGTGCACCCGCCGCCGTAGCTCGGGGAACTGCCGATAGAAGGCCGCACCCGGGCACTGGGTGGTGCGGAAGTCCCAGTGGCCGAAGATGTCGTGCGCGTGCAGCCCGTACTGCCGGCAGATCGCGACGCAGAGCTTGACCAGCGAGTCGGTCAACGCCTCGGGTGGCGTCTCGGTGACGTAGGTGCCCTCGTTCTCGATGCCGATGGCCCGGCCGTTCTCACCCGGACAGTGCGCCGAGATCATCTGTCGGTCGCCGGCTTCCAGACGCTCCAGGCTGCCCCGGCGGCCCTCCAGCACGTACCCGCCGCGGCTCACAGTGAAGTGCTGGCCGGTGTCCGACCAGCCGTTGCCGTCCATGTGCAGGTCCTGGCAGTCGTGGGCCAGCTTGACCGCCTGCTCGCGGGAGTAGTCGGTGACGTTCGGGAACGCCATGTGGTGCACGATGATCTTGTTGGTGGCGATGGCGCTCACCGACAGCGGGTCCTTCGGTGGGCGGGCGGCCCACTCGTCACAGCTGATGATCCAGTCCAGGTCGGTGCCCGGCGCGGCCTGCGCCGCGCCCGGGAAGGCGAGTTCGCTCCCGACGACGGCGACCGTTGCGGCGCCGAGACCGGCCCGCAGCAGCGTCCGGCGATCCACTTCGGAATGGTCGACGTGCATTGCATCTCCTCCTGCGGCCCACGGCGGGGGGATGAAAAGTAGCTCCAGTGGCCGCACGTACTCCGGAGAATATTGCCAAGACTCGTCCGCGCGCTAGAGGGCGCCCACCCCTGACGGGCGGCCGGAAAACTGGTCGGACAAAAGATCAACGTTCGGCTAACCTGGCCGCTGACTCGGGGGTGGAAGATGAAACTTGGTGAGGCGCTGACCGAACGCGCCGAGGCGGCACGACGGGTCGAGCAGCTGCGGGCCCGGATCAACGGCAGCGCCCGGTACCAGGAGGGCGAGCTGCCTCCGGAGGACGCCGCGGTGCTCCTGACCGAGTTGGACCAGGTCCTCGACAACCTGGAGACGCTGATCCGGCGAATCAACCGGACCAACGCCACGGTGCCGGTCGACGACCTCGGCACGCTCACCGACGCGTTGGCCCGGCGGGACGTCCTGCGACTGCGGCACGCGGCCGTCACGGCGGCCGCCGACGCCGCCGCCGGTAGCGGGCGTGGTCACCTGACCCGGCAGCTCCGCTCCGAGCTGAAGATGCTCGCCGCGTTGCCGGTCGCCGAGCTTCGGGAACGCGCCGACGGGCTCGCCGGGCAGCTCCGCGAGCTCGAGGTGCGGATTCAGCGCACCAACTGGGAGGCTGACCTGCTGGACTGAGTGACTCCAGCAGCGATGTGGAGCAGGTAGCCGTCGTGGAGGCGTGTACACACAGGGCCGGGCTGTAATCCCGGCACCCTTCTTGGCGCGCGGTGGGCAGCGCGGGGTTCGACTCCCCACGCACGACGCAGCCCAGCACCGAGGACAGGTAACACCGCAACACGCACACCTCATCACCACGTACAGATCCTCGACGGCGAGGGCGGGTTCGGGGCACTCCACATCCGCGGCCGCGTGCTGTTCGCTCACCAACGCCCGGTCATGAGGGCGGCCCTGCCCGGTCGGCGTTTCCGCGCGTCGGGTCGGGGGTAGGTCCGGGGCTGACCGTTCCGGCTGCCCCACTTAAGGAATGACCAGATGAGTGACAACGTCAGCGACGCGGTGGGCGACGCTCTCCGCTCGGTGATGCTCTTCCTGCCCAAGGCCGTCGCCTTCCTGGCGATCCTGGTGGCCGGATGGCTGATCGCCAAGGCCGTACTGAAGATCGTGGAGAAGGTCCTCGAACGGGTCGGCTTCGACCGCGCCGTCGAACGCGGCGGCATCCGCCGTGCGTTGAGCCGCTCCCGGTACGACGCCAGCGACATCGTCGCGAAACTCGTCTACTACGCGGTGCTGCTGTTCACCCTCCAGCTCGCCTTCGGCATCTGGGGCCCGAACCCGATCTCCGACCTGCTCGGCGCGGTGATCTCGTGGCTGCCCCGGGCCTTCGTCGCGATCGTCATCGTCGTGGTCGCCGCCGCCATCGCCAACGCGGTCAAGGACATCATCAGCGGCGCGCTCGGCGGTCTGTCGTACGGCCGGGTGCTCGCCACCATCGCCTCGGTGTTCATCCTCGGCCTCGGCGTCATCGCGGCACTGAACCAGATCGGCGTGGCCACCGCGGTCACCACTCCCGTGCTGATCGCCGTGCTGGCCACGATCGGCGGCATCCTCGTCGTCGGTGTCGGCGGCGGGCTGATCCGTCCAATGCAGAGTCGTTGGGAGTCGTGGCTGACCCGCGCCGAGCAGGAGTCGCAGCTCATCGCCGAGCACGCCCAGGCGTACCGGGCCGGTCGCCGCGACGCCGAGGCCGAGCTGGCCCGCCGGTCGGCCACCACCAGCGGCGCGGAGGCCACCCAGGTGGTGCCCCGGCCGGCCGACGCCGACGCCACCCAGGTGGTGACCCGGCCCACCGACCCGGAGGCCACCCAGGTCGTCCACTTTCCGGTCAGCTCCGACGCCACCCAGGCGGTCGGTCGCGGTGCCCTCGACGGCGATACGACGCCGGCCCGGCCCTCCGCGACCGACGACACGACCCAGGTGGTCAGCGGCTCGGCCGATTCGGACGTCACGCAGGCGGTGGGCACCGGCGTCGACCCCGACGCCACCCAGGTGGTAACGGGCGGCACCGATCGCGCGGTGCCCGGGCAGCGCACCAGCGACGACAGTGAGACCACCACTGTCATTCCGCCGGTCGACCGGCGCTGACACCAGCGGTACGACGCGGGGCGGGATCGATCTGATCCGGCCCCGCGCCTCTCGTTGTCCGCCACGCCTCGCTCGCCCGGCACGGTTCGCTCGCCCGGCACGGTTCGCGCTGCCCGGCACGCCGAAAGCGCTGGCCGCGGCCGCGCCGGTTGTCTAGCATCGCGGGCATGACCTGGCGACATTGATCCAGCAGCGTTGGCCGATCCCGTGGGCCACCACGGGCACCGCACGTCCGGTGTCCGTCTCCACTCCCACGGGAAGGCCCCATGACCCCCATCGCTTCGCGCGTGCCCGAGCCGGCGGTCCGTCGGCTGACGGCGACCCTGTACGGGTACGCGTTCCTCAGTGACCTCGTCCTGCTCTACCCGCTGTACGTGGTGTTCTTCGCCGACGCCGGGCTGTCGGTGGGGCAGATCGCGTCGCTCTTCGTCATCTGGTCCGCCGCCGGCATCCTGTTCGAGGTGCCCTCCGGCGCCTGGGCCGACGTGCTGTCCCGCCGGCTGCTGCTGTGCCTCGCCCCGCTGGTGGCCGCCGCCGGTTTCGCGCTCTGGGTGCTGCTGCCGTCGTACCCGGCCTTCGCTGTCGGTTTCCTGCTCTGGGGCGCCGGTGGCGCACTGGTCTCCGGTGCGCTGGAGGCGTTGGTCTGGACCGAACTGGACCGGCTCGGCGCTGTCGGCCGGTACGCCCGGGTGCTCGGGCGGGCGCGGACGGCGGGCGTGCTCGGCGTGGTGGTCTCCGGAGTGCTCGCCGGCCCGGTGTTCGCAGTCGGCGGGTACCCGGTGGTCGGCGCGGCCAGCGTGCTCGCCTGCCTGCTCGCCGCGATCGTCGCCACCCGGTTCCCGGAACACCGCGCGCCCGCCGCCGTACGCGTTCCGGTCGCCGAGCCGGCGATGGCCGCCCGGCCGGTGGACGCCGCACCATCCCGGCAGGACGAGCCGGACACCGCCCCGCCCGCGAGCCCGGACGACGATGGTGACCTGGGGTGGTGGGACACGCTGCGGGCCGGAGTGTCGCAGGTCCGCACCCGTCCGCCGGTACGGGCGGCCGTGCTGCTGGTGGCCGTGGTCGCCGCCGACTGGGGTGCTCTGGACGAGTACACCCCGCTGCTCGCCCTGGACACCGGGGTCACGGTGCAGGCCGTACCCCTGCTGCTCCTGCTGCTCTGGGCCGGAGTGACCGTCGGCGGGCTGCTCGCGCCGGCGGGGGAGCGGCTGGGCAGCCGAGGCTACGCCGCGCTGCTGGGGCTGGTCGGCGTCGCGCTGGCAGCGGGTGCCCTGCTCCGGCATCCGGCGGGGTTCGTGCTGCTCGCGGTGGCCTTCGGCGCCGCGCAGTTGGCCACCGTGCTGGCCGACGCGCGGCTCCAGGCCCGGATCACCGGCACCAGCCGCGCCACCGTCACCTCCCTGGCCGGGATGGCCACCGACGTGCTGATCATCGTGACGTACGCCGGCTACGGTCTGCTCGCCACGGCGGCCGGCAACGCGGTGGCGTTCGCGCTGACCGCCGGGGCGTACCTCGTGGTGGCTCTGGTGCTGCTGACCCGCCGGCGCCGGACGACCGTGTCCACCGACGTCGTCGCGGCGGTGACCGGCGGCCCGGACTGACCGGGGCCCGGCGGCGGCCTTCTTCGGCCGCCGCCGAGCGGCACGGTCAGCCGGCCATGTGGAGGAACGACCACTGGTGGCCGTCGAGGTCCCGGAAGCCGCGCATGTACATCGGCCCGTTGGCCATTCCCGGCCCGAGCGACTCCCCGCCGGCGACCGCCGCCTGGTCGACCAATTCGTCGACCTGCCCTCGGCTCGACGCCGACAGCCCGACGATGACCTCCCGGCTGGTCGCCGTGTCCGTCGTGGCGACCCCGGTGTACGCCTCGAAGCCCGAGCGGAGGTGCAGCACCAGCCGGGTGGTGTCGGAGACGGTGAGCACCATGCTGTCGCCGTCCGGCTCGGCCTGGTCGCTGGTGAAGCCGATCGCGCGGTAGAACTCGGTGGCGGTGGTCAGGTCGCGCACCGGCAGGTTGATGAAGGTCATGGTCATCGGTGGTCTCCGTCCGTTTCGAGCAGTGCCTTCAGTGCGGCGAGCCGGTCCCGCCAGTACGCCTTCAGTTCCGCGGCCTGCTCGGCCCCGGTCAGCTTCTCGTGCAGGACGCTGACCCGGGCCTTCGACTCGCCGACAGCGTCGATGCCGACGACGACCCGGGTGGGGCCACCGGCCCAGTCGGCCCGGAAGCTGCGCGGCGCGGTGGCGGTGCGGACGCGCGCAGGCCGCGGGCCTGCTCGTACCCGACGGTGACGGTCTGTGCCCACCAGCCGGGCACCTCGTGTTCGGTGGCCAGGTGACGGGCGATGCGGGTGTGCGTCCACCCGGTGGCGGACGCGGCGTCGAGCAGGGCGAACCACTCGGCCCAGCCGCGGCCGGTCCGGGCGCGGATCAGGTCGTCGGCGATCCGCTCGGTCTGCGCCGCGGCAGCCGTGGCGGTCGGTTCGGTAGGTGCCGGCGGGGAGGCGGCGGTGGACGCCGGCTCGGCGGCCCGACTGATCAGGTGCCGGCGGGCGGTGGTGTAACTCTCGCCGGTCTTCTCCATCCGGGCTCGGACCCGGGCCTTGAACGATCTCTGGGTGGTCATCACATGCTCCCGGTCAACGGCACGGTCACCGGGACTCACGCTCCCGCCGACCCCGCCGGAGTGGGGCATGTGGCACCACGTCCCGAGGGCTCCGGGCCCCCTTTGCCGCCGCGTTGCCGGCGGCGTGAGCGCCGGGAGGGAGGTGCGGCGCAGGACTACGCCGACGTCATCCTACGCCCAAACTGCCGTCAGGGTTGGTCACCGTCGAGGTAGACCCACCGGCCGTCCTCGCGGATGAACCGGCTGTGTTCGGTCAACGTGCCGGACCGGCCGGCGTCCCGGTAGTGGGCGTGGAAGGTCACAGTGCCGGCGGTGTCGAGCAGGCCGCCGCGCTCGGTCTCCACGATCTCCAGTCGGATCCACCGCTGCCCCGGGTCGAGCTCCAGGGAGGCGGGCCGGGTCGAGGAGTGCCAGCTGCGCAGCAGGTAACCGGAGTCGCCGAGGGCGAAGGCGCTGAACCGGGAGCGCATCAGGGCCTCGGCCGTCGCCGGGGCGTCGCCCCCGTGCGCCGGGGCGCAGCAGTCCGGGTACGCCCGGCCGGAGCCGCACGGGCACACCCGTCCCGTCGTCGCGTTCGCCCGCCGACGTCCCGCACCCTTACTCACGTCGCCATCCTGCCGCACCCGCCCTCGCTGTCGCCGATCGCCACGTACCGCTGCCACATCACCCGCGCGAGGTTAGCCCTCGTCAGCTCAGGCGGACCGCCGGCCGGTCGAACAACGACAATTGACGATCCTTCCTAGACTCGCGACATGACGCGAGCCCCTGCGGTACCACTGGCCCCGAACGTCTGGCGGATCCCCACTGTGGGTCGCGCGGCCGTCAACTCCTACGCCTTCGTCGACGACGACGGCAGCGTCACGCTTGTCGACTGCGGGCTGGCCAAGGCGCCGGCCCGGATCGTGCGCGGGCTCGCCGCGATCGGCAAGGTGCCGGCGGACGTCATCCGGATCGTGCTCACCCACGCGCACCCCGATCACGCCGGCGGCGCGGCGGAGTTGGCCCGCCGCACCGGCGCCCCGGTCGCGGCGCACGCCGCCGACCTGCCGTACGCGGAGGCGGGTCGCGCGCCGGTCAGCGACCCGACAGTGACCGGCGGGCGGCTCTTCGCCCGGCTCAACAGCGGCCGGTTTCCGGCGGTCGAGGTGGCGCAGCCGTTGGCCGACGGGGACCTGCTCGACGTCGGTGGTGGCCTGCGGGTGGTGCACACCCCAGGGCACTCGCCCGGGCATGTGTCGCTGCTGCACGAGCCGACCCGCCTGCTGATCACCGGGGACGCGTTGTTCAACGTGCTCGGCGTCCGGTGGCCGATGAAGTGGCTGTGCAGCGACTTCCAGATGACCCGGGAGACCGCGCACGTCCTCGGCGAGTTGGATTACGACCTCGCGGCCTTCACCCACGGCCCCGAGCTGACCGACAAACCCCGCGACCGCATCCGCGCCTTCCTCTCCGCGCGCCGCTGAGCAGCCCGTCGGCGGGGGCTCACAGCCAGCCGGAGCGGCGGAACAGCCGGTGCAGGAACAGGGCCGCCGCCGCCATCAGAGTGAGGGCCCCGGCGTAGCCGTAGCGCCAGGCCAGCTCGGGCATGTGGTTGAAGTTCATGCCGTAGATGCCGGCGATGCCGGTCTGGGTGGCCGCGATGGCCGCCCAGGCGGCGATCTTGCGCATGTCGTTGTTCTGCTCGACGGCAAGCTGCGCCAGGCGCGACTGGACGATCGAGGTGAGCAGGTCGTCGTACGCGGCCACCCGGTCCACCGCCCGGCTCAGCCGGCCGTCGACGTCGACGAACCAGCGGTGCAGCGCGCGCGGTGGGCCGTCGGGTTCGAGCAGCGTACGCATCGGCGCCTGCAACGGCAGGACGGCCCGCTTGAACTCCACCACCTCCCGTTTGAGCTGGTAGATGTGCTGGATGTCGGCGTTGCGTTCGCGGGCGAACACCGCCTCCTCGACCCGTTCCAGGTCCCGTTCCACGTGCCCGGCCACCTCCAGGTAGGAGTCGACCATGCGGGCGCAGACCGCGTACGCCACCGCCCACGGTCCGGCGGCCAGCAGCGTGGGGCGGCGCTCGATGTCGGCGCGGACGCTGCGCAGCGCCCCGGCGGCGCCGTGCCGCACCGTGATGGCGAAGCGGTCACCGAGCAGCACCATGACGTCCC
This sequence comes from Micromonospora sp. NPDC051227, assembly GCF_044455385.1. NCBI lineage: Bacteria > Bacillati > Actinomycetota > Actinomycetes > Micromonosporales > Micromonosporaceae > Micromonospora > Micromonospora sp. NPDC051227. The sequence continues at coordinate 33,839 of NZ_JBITET010000019.1, read as the reverse complement.
CGGTGTCGATCACCTCGGAGGTGTCGGTCAGCTCGTCGTGCTCCACGTACCCGGCGGTGCGAAGGACCAGCAGCGTGACCGGCCCGTGGCGCTGCACGGTGGGCCGGTGCCCGTCGGCGAGCGCCTGTTCGACGGTCAGCTCGTCGAGGCCGAAGGTCTGGCCGACCGCGGCGAGCACCGCCGGGCCGGGATCGTGCAGTCCCAGCCAGACGAAGGCGTCGCGTCCGTGCCGTGCCCGGGCGTACGCGTCGGCGTAGTGCGGCTGGCCGGGCTCCCGGCGGCCGTTGACGTAGACGGCGCAGTCGACCACGGCGTCCGGGTTGGACCGACGGGGGGTGGGGGAGTCGTCCTCGACCCGTCCGAGCAGTCGACGGGCCAGGGCGCGTACGCCTTGACCGGCCCGGTCCCGTACCGGTCGCTGATCCACCGCGTGCCCTCCCCGTCGCCGGCGCACCGTCCCGATCAGGGATGGTGCCACCGCATTCTGCCGAGCAGGGTCCGGCTCCCGACAGCGGGGCGGGGGCTCAGTCGCGCGGGTGGCCGGGCGGGCTGCTCGGTTCAGGCGGTGCGGGTGGCGAAGACGACGACGTTGTCAACGTAGTTGCCGGTGGCGGCGTCGAACCGGCCGCCGCAGGTGATCAGGCGCAGACCGGCGGCGTCCGCCGGGCCGTAGACCAGCGTGGTGGGGAAGTGCTCCTTGGGGTACGCCCGGACGTCGTCCACCGTGAACGTGGCGACCCGTGCGTCGGCGCGGGTGACCTGTACCTGCTGCCCGGCGCGGAGCCGACCGAGGTCGAAGAAGACCGCCGGACCGGACGGTGCGTCGACGTGTCCCACCAGGACGGCGTTGCCGGTCTCACCCGGGCTGACCCCGTGCCGGTACCAGCCGGCGAGGGTGGGCCGGTCCAGCGGCGGCACCTCCAGCATCCCGGCGGCGTCGGCGCCGACGGGGACGATGTCGGCGCGTACGTCGATGGCGGGGATCTGCACCCGGACCGGCGCGGCAGGTGGCAGCGGGGCCAGGTCCGGTGCGGGGTGGGTGCGCGTCGGCGCGTCGGCCGACGGTCGTGGTGGCCGCGCCGGGTCGGCGGTGAGGCCGACGGTGATCAGCCCGAGCCCGGTCACGCCGAGCAGGGCGACCACTGCCGGTAGGGTCCGCCGCCACCACACGTGTGCACCTCCGTGCCGGATCGTCGGGGTGCCCGCACCGGTGTCACCGGCGCGGGCACCCGTCTCAGGGATGGAACGGTCGCCGATCAGGCGACAGTGGACACCGGACGGCGCCGGCGGATCAGGATCACCGCGCCGGCGAGGGCGGTGCCGAGCAGCGTGCCGCCGGCGGCGAGAGCGCCGGTGTCACGGTTGTCGCCGCCGGAGCCGGCCGGCGCGCCGCCGATCGGGGTGACGGCGAAGGTGGCGGTGCCGGCCGAGCTGCCGTCGCCGCAGGTCGCCGCCACCGTGTACGTGCCCAGGGTGAACCCGGCGGTGAAGAGCTCGGCGCTCAGTCCGCCGCCGGCGGCGGCCGTGGTGGATCGGACGTTCTGGTCGCGGTTGGGGCCGGTGACCCGGAAGAGGGCGTCACCCGACTTCGGGTTGCAGGTCGTCGCGGTGAGCACGACGGTCCCACCGACCGGAGTGGTGGCCGGTGACACAGTGGTGTCGGCCAGTGCGGCGCCCGGCAGCAGGAGCGTGCCGAGGCCCACGCCGAGCGCCGCCGAGCAGAGTGCTGTTGAGACCTTCATACGCGTCTTCCCTCACTTTTCGTCCGCTGACTGCGTGGGACGTCGTTCGGGTGGCCAACTCCGTGACTAGCACCGGTGTGCCCAACACTAGGTGGGTTGGGTCCTCGATCAGGTGAAAATGAGAAATCCTCGTTGCCGTCACGTGTCCACCCGAAGGCGGGGAGAGCTGCGGAAAGGCCCGGACGGCCCGACCGGCACCGGTGCTCCGATCGATGTCCATCCGGTCGGGCTGTCGTCGCTGGGTCGATGGCGAGGTATTGCCGAAGACGGCGGAAATGCACCGCCCGGGCGGCACGATCCGCCGCCGGCCGCGCGTCGGATGCGCGCTCGGGTCAGCGAGCCTGGTTCGGGGTCGGGTCGGGCATCGGCTCGCCGGTCTCCAGGAGGGTCTTGAGGCTGGCCAGCAGCTCCGGCCAGCCGCCGCTGCCGTCGAGTTGGCCGCTGATCGCCCGGTGCATCTCGCTGTCGGGGGAGAAGTCCTCGTGGATGACGGTCAGCCGGACGGTCGACCCGCTGTGCGGCTCGATCTCGAAGGTCACCTTCGACCGGCGCTCACCGAGCCGGGCGGCCAGCTCCTCGGCGGACCAGCCGAAGTGCGCGGCGTGCTCGGCCTGGAAGCCGTGCCAGCTGTAGGAGAGGCGACGGTACGGCTCGGCGACGAGCACCCGCTGGCCGAGGTCGCGCGGCTCGCCGTCCGGCGCGTCCTGCCACAGCACGGGTGACCCGACCTGCCAGTCCGAAACCAGCGCGACTCCACCCCAGTAGCGACGGGTGAACGCCTGTTCGGTGAGCGCGGACCACAGTCGCCGCGCGGTGGTGGTGACGTAGGTGGTGTAGACGAAGGTCGGACTCTCCATGGGTTGTCGCTCCAATGCGGTGGTCAGGTCGGCCAGGGTGGCAGCGCGCTCGCGGTCGTAGCGGCTGAGCCACCGGTCGGCGATGGCGTTGATCGGGGCGGCGTTGAGGTAGTGCAGCTTCTCCCGGCCGCGCCGCACGGTCGTGACGAGATCGGCCGCCTCCAGCACCGTGAGGTGCTTGCTGACGGCCTGTCGGGTGCCGGCCAGCCCGTCGCACAGCTCCCGCAGGGTCTGGCCGTTGCGCTCGTTGAGCCGGTCCAGCAGTCGACGCCGGCTGGGGTCGGCCAGTGCCCGAAACGCGTCGTCCATCGACCCTCCCCGGGACAGGCAACCAATCGGTTGCCTGTCAACATAGGCAACCAGAAAGTTGCCTGTCAACCCGACCTGGCGGGTCTTCAACCGGGCGGCGGTGGCGCAGGCGTTCGCCGACCCGCCACCGGTCGGGTCGCCCGCCCCGGTGGCCTGAGCGCTGCCCCCTCCTCTGGTGGCGGCGCGCGTGCGGGCCGGGCCGTGTGGCAGCGTGGTGCGGGTGACCGACTCCGCGCCGCTCGACGTCGACCTCGCGCTGCTCGGCGGCGGCGGTGCGGCGTCGTTGCTGGTCGCCGCACTGGACCGGCACGGCGTCCGGGATCTACGGATCGCCATCGTCGACCCGGTGCGCCGACGCGGTCAGGACCGCACCTGGGCGTTCTGGGGCCACCCCGACAGCGACCTGGACCCGTTGCTCAGCGCGAGCTGGCAGCAGGTCGAGGTGGCGACGGCGGCGCGACGCCGCGTCCTGGACCTCACCCCGCTGCGGTACGCCATGCTCCGCTCCGGCCCGGTCTACGACCGGGCTGCCGACGCCGAACGGCGCCTCGACGCCACCCGGATCGTCGCGCCCGCCGAGACGGTGCGCGACGACGGCTCCCGGGTGCTGGTTGTCACCGGCGACGGGCGCAGCGTACGGGCGGGCTGGGTGCTCGACTCCCGCCCCCGCCCACCGGCGCGAGCGGGACGAACCACCTGGTTGCAGCACTTCCGGGGGTGGTGGCTGGAGGCGGACCGGCCGGTGTTCGACCCGACCCGGGCGGTGCTGATGGACTTCCGTACCCCGCAGCCGCCCCGGGGCGTCTCCTTCGGGTACGTGCTGCCGGTCAGCGACCGATACGCCCTGGTCGAGTACACCGAGTTCTCGCCGGACCTGCTCACCGACGCAGGCTACGACGCGGCGCTGGCCGGCTACCGGGATCTGCTCGGGCTGGATCCGACCGGGCTGCGGGTGCGCGAGGTGGAGAACGGAGTGATCCCGATGACCGACGCGCCGTTCCCGGCCCGGCCCACCCCCCGCGTGGTGCGGCTCGGCACGGCCGGTGGCGCGACCCGCCCCTCCACCGGCTTCACCTTCTCCGCCATGTACCGCCAGGCCGACCAGGTGGCCCGCGCCCTCGCCGCGGGACGCCCGCCGGTGCCCGCGCCGGCGTACCCGAGCCGGCACCGCTGGATGGACGCGGTGGCGCTGCGGGCGCTGGACAGGGGCGGGGTGGGCGGTCCCGAGTTCTTCGACCGGCTCTTCGACCGCAACCCGGCCGAGCGGGTGCTGCGTTTCCTCGACGGTGGCACCACTGCGGCCGAGGAGGTCGCGATCATGAATTCGACCCGGCTGGTGCCGATGATCGCCGCGACCGCCGGCGACGCGGTACAGCGGGTCCGCGACCGGCTGCGCCCCACCCGGCCCGCGCCGGCCATCCCACCAGCGGTGGTGGGTTCGGCGCCGACGGCGCGGCGCGCCGGCCCCCCGAGCGGGGAGGACGACGTCCGCGCCCGGTAGGTTGCCGGGCATGGTGGACGCGGCGGCCGGCAGGGGCGTGCAGATCTGGACCGACGGGGCGTGCAGTGGCAACCCCGGTCCGGGTGGTTGGGGTGCGTTGCTGCGCTACGGCGATCACGAGCGGGAGCTGTGCGGCGGTGAGGCCACGCCCACCACCAACAACCGGATGGAGCTGATGGCGGCCATCCAGGCGTTGGAGAGCCTGAACCGGCCGGTCACCGTGGAGCTGCACACCGACAGCACGTACGTGCGCAACGGCATCACCAGTTGGCTGGCGTCGTGGAAGCGCAACGGTTGGCGGACCGCCGCGAAGCAGCCGGTGAAGAACGCCGACCTGTGGCAGCGGCTGGAGGCGGCCTGCGAACGGCACGAGGTCACCTGGCTGTGGGTCAAGGGGCACAACGGCCACCCCGAGAACGAGCGGGCCGACGGGCTCGCCAACAAGGGCATGACCGAGGCTCGGGGCGCGCTGACGAGCCGCTGAGCCCGGATCAGCGGGTCGCGTCGGGGTGCCCCGGCATGCTCGACCCGCCGCCGCTGCTGCCCGACGAGCCACCGGCGACGCCCGAGTTGTCGGGCTCGGTCACGATGTCCGGCCGGACGTCGGTGTCCGCCGGTGCGGGGACCTCGGTGTCCGTCTCGACCTGCACCAGTGGCGCCTGGCCGGCCTCGTCCTCGCTGTGCTGCGGGTCGCCCGGCTGCTCACCTTGGCGATTTCGGTAGCCCACGCCGTGCCCCCCGTCGATGCCGGTTCGCGTCGGCGCTGGCTACCCCGCGTCGTCCGGGCCGAAACCTGACCCGCCGGCGGTGACCGCCGAGCCGACCGTCTCGGCCCGCGGCCAACTGGATCGGGGCCGTTCCTAGCGGCGGCGGCCCCGACGGGCGAGGGAGCGGGCCGGCTGACGGACCGGGGTGAGCGGCAGCGCCGTCCAGTGTGCCGGCCGGGTGAGCGTCTGCGGTAGCCCCGTGTGGGTGTCACCCCGGGCGGCGTCCAGTTGGGTCTGGTGCAGGAAGAGGGTTCGCCGCAGGTCCGCGCCCCGCAGGTCGGCCCCGCGCAGGTCCGCGCCGGTGACGTCGGCCAGGCCGAGGTCCGCTCCGCGCAGGTCGGCGCCGATGAGCAGCGCCCCGCGCAGGTTGGCCCGGCGGAGGTCGACGCGGCGCAGGTCCACCCCGAGCAGGTGCGCGCCCCGCCGGTCGGCGCCGCCGGGGGCGCGGGCCGCGTCGCTGGCCCGCGACAGCAGCGGGTTGATCCGGTTCCGGTGGTCGGCGATGTGCACCGCGCGAAGTTGCGCCGGGTCACCCTCGGTGAGCGTCAGCGTCTCGGCGCGGGCGCGTTCCAGCTCGGCGCGCAGGTCGGCCGGTGGGCGCAGCGCCACCGCCTCGGTGAGGTACCAGAGCAGTTCGTGCAGCGGTCGCAGCACCGCGAACGCCTCCGCCATCGCCGGTAACGTCTCCGGCGCGTCCCGCCAGTCCCGCCCGCCGAAGGTTACCTGGGCGACCTGCTGCCCGGCCCCGAAGCAGTCGAACACCGTGCAGCCGGGAAAGCCGCGCTGCCGCAGCTCGGTGTGGATGCCGCAGCGGTGGTCGGGGCGTAGGTTGGGGCAGGGCGAGCCGGCCGGCTTGTCGATGGCGAAGTCCGCCGACGCGGCGAAGGCGGGCACCACGCAGCACAGCCCGAAGCAGCGTCCGCAGTCGGCGCGCAGCTGCGCCGCCCCGGACGGCGGTGCGCTGTGGTGCGACACGCCGACGGTCCTCCTGTCGATCAGGGTGGACCACCATTGTTTCCTGTGCCGAACCCACGGGTCGGTCCGGGGTCACCGTGCGTGTGTGTCACCGGCCGTCGCGGGGCGGGGCGCCGGGGTACGGGCATCGCCCGGTGGCGGCACCAGTCGGCGGACGTCCCGCTCGCCGTCGTCGTGCCCGTACTTCTGGTCGAAGTGCCGTTTCACCACGGCGACCGGCGTGCGGTCTCCGTCGGTGGGCTCGGCCAGCGCGAACACGCCGGGCGCCGCCCCGGGCGCGCGGGGCGGCAGCACGGCTCGCACCGTCAGCGGCCCGGTCACCCGGAACCCCCGGCAGTCGACGTAGTGCTGCCCGTCCACCGTCACGAACGGCACGCGTACCTCGACCACGTCCGACTCGTCGTGGCGCAGCGTGACCGTGACCGACCAGTACCGCTCCAGGTCGAGGGTGGCCTGCTCGTGCTCCCACAGCTCCTCGAACCGGGCGTGCACGAACCCGCCCCACGGGCTGTCCATGTCCACCTCGAGCTGCGGCACGTTGAACGACAACTTCCCGATCGGGAAGAACGAGATCAGCGCCCGCCCGTCCCACTGGTAGAGCTGGATCGACGGGGACGCGTCGTAGAGCCGGACCTGTAGGCGGTGGCGCAGCCGCGGGTCGAGCGCCTCGGCGAACGCGGCCAGGTGGCGCAGGTTGGTGCGGATCTGCCGGGGCACGTCCACCCGTTGCCGTTCCAGCTCCTCGGAGCGTTGCTGGGCGGCGGTGCAGTCGGGGTCGAGCAGGAGCAACTGCACCTGGGCGCCGTTGGCCAGCGCCGCTCGCACCGCGCTCAGGGTGTCCTCCCGGTGCCGTTGCTCCAGCAGGATCGTCCAGGTGTCGAGGATGCGCACCCGACGCCCGGAGCGGTGCAGCCGTGTCACGAACGCCTGCTGGTCGAAGCTGAGGTGCTCCTGCACCCGCGCCCGGCGGGCCTCCTCGAACAACGGGTCGAAGATGACGTACGAGATGGCCGCGAGGACCACGCTGGCCCCGAGGTTGAGCAGCAGGTCGCTGAGGAAACCGGTGCTGCGCCAGGCGGCCAGCAACATGACGACGGCGATCGCGAAGAGTGCCCCACCGACGACGAAGGCCCGTCGTTGCCGCCCGCCCCGACCAGCCCACCCGGGCATCCGGTCCCCTTCCGCCGTCGGTCGGCCCCACCGCCGCTTGCTGATCACCGGAGTTCGGAGGATACGTGCCCGCTTTGCTGGGCGCTGTCCCGTTCTCCGGGCGGCTGGTTCGCCGCTCGGACCCGCTCCACCGCTCATAGGGTGACGGTAACGGAGTCGTGCGACCACGGAGGGTCGCGGGGTGGGCGAGGGCGAACGGGAGCAGGCGCTTCTCACCGTTCTGACCACCGAGCACTACGCGTTGCAGACGTCCCGCGCGCTGGTCGCGGTGGTGGCGTTCGGTGTGCGGTTCGCGTACATCGTCCGGGCTTCGGTCGCGCCGATGCGCTGACGGCGCCCGCCAGCGCCGCTCAGACCGATCGCCAGTCATCGTTCGTCAACGCCGTGGCCTGGGGACCCATCAGCAACATGCCCCCGTCGACCGGCCAGGACGCGCCGGTGACGTAGCTGGCGGCGGGGGAGGCGAGCAACGCGACCACGGCGGCCACCTCCCGGGCGTCGCCGGGCCGCCCCACCGGCACTCCGGGCCGTTCCTGGGTGAACGGGTCGACATCCTCCTGACCGGTCATCGGCGTGGCGATCTCGCCCGGGGCGACGGCGTTGACGGTGATCCCGTCTGGGGCCAACTCCTGGGCCATCACCCGGGTCAGCAGCCCGAGCCCACCCTTGGCGGCGCAGTACGCGGCGGAGCCCACCCGGGGCGCGTGCTCGTGCACGCTGGTGATGTTGATGATCCGTCCGCCGGCGCCGGTGGCCCGCATCCGTCTCGCGGCCCGCTGGGCACACAGGAACGGCGCGTCCAGGTCGACGGCGAGCACCTCGCGCCACTGCTCCCACCCGGTGTCGACGAACGGCGTCGAGGCCCCGATGCCGGCGTTGTTGACCAGCACACCGATGCCGCCCAGCCGGTCGGCCAACTCGTCCACCACCGCCGCCGCGTCCGGCAGTCGGGTCAGGTCCACTTCGGCGGCCTCGCAGTGCCGCCCGGTCGCGCGGACCTCGGTGGCGGTCCGCTCCGCGCCGTCGGGGTCGCCGTACCAGGTGATGCCGATCTCGAAGCCGGCCTCGGCCAGCGCCACCGCGCAGGCCTTGCCGATGCCGGAGTCCGCACCGGTGACGACGGCGATCCTGGGGTAGTTCTCGTATCGCTGTGGCATGTTGCCGCACTACCCCGGCAGGGCCGGCCCAACCGCCACGAGGACCACGACCCATCTGCCGCCGGCGTACCGTCGCCTGATGCGGATCACCCGATTCACGCACGCCTGTGTCCGCGTCGAGCACGACGGTGGGGTGCTGGTCGTCGACCCGGGGACGTGGAGTGAGCCGCGGGCGCTGGTCGGCGCGGACGCCGTCCTGGTCACCCACGAGCACACCGACCACATAGACGTGTTGCGGCTCGCCGGTCTCGGTGTCCCCGTGTACGCGCCGGAGGGTGCCCGCCTGCCGGATCTCGCCCCGCTGACGGTGACCCGGGTGCGTGCGGGCGAGCGGTTCACGGCGGCCGGCATCCCCGTCAGCGCGCACGGTGGCCGGCACGCCGCGATCCACGAGGGGCAGCCCGACTGCCCGAACCTCGGCTACCTGATCGGCGGCGAGCTCTACCACCCGGGCGACGCCCTGTACGTGCCGGACGAGCCGGTGCGCACCCTGCTCGTCCCGGCCCAGGGGTCCTGGCTGCGCCTCGACGAGGCGATCCGGTTCGCCGGCGTCGTGGGCGCGGCGGCGGCGTACCCGATCCACGACGCGCAGCTCAACGACCGCGGTCTGGCCAGTGTCGCGGGTTGGTTCGCCGAGACGATCCCCGGCTACCGTCAGCTGCTGCCCGGCGACACCGCCTGACTCCGGTCGTCATCCGTCGTCGGGGTGCGGAAACGGGGCGCGGCGGCGGTGAGCACCGCGGCGGCCGTCGGAGCGGACCACCCCTCGGTCAGGTCCGTCACGAGGTCGGCGACCAGTCGGGTCACGGCCGGCCCGCCACCCGGGTGCAGCGCCTCGGCGACGATCAGCACCGACGAGGTGTCCGCCCGCACGGCCGACCAGCCGCTCTGCCGGTTCGTCCACCGTCGGGCGTGTGCCCGCCCGGCGGAGTCGACGAAGGTCACCTCGTCCGGCTCGGGATGCTCGGTGTCGCCCGCGAAACTCAGGTACGCCTCGTCGCCGTGTGCGGGCCGGACCACCAGGTCGCCGTCGACCCGGTCCAGGTCGAGCGCCGCGACCGGGATGGCGTACGCGGCCGAGATGGCGTTGCAGAGGTCGACGAGCGGGTGCACCCGGGGCAGTTCGCCGTCCAGGCGCAGCCGACGCAGCAGCGCCTCGGCGGCGCACCGGTACCTGGTGGGCCGCAGCCCCATCGCCGCGTATGCCCGCCGCCACGCCTGGATCTCCGGGAACCCGCTCTCGGCCCCGCCGGCCAACCGCCGCCGCGCCTCGGCGAGATGAGCGGCCGTGCGTGCCGCCACATCGGCGGTGGCGGTGATCCCGGCGGCCTGCACCACACCGGCGACCAGGTCTGGGTACGCGTCGCGAAGCCGCGGAGAATGTTCGAACTGCACTGTGGTCCTATCGTTCGGTGAGGGCGAGGGTCACGCCGAGCGCGACGAACGTGCCGGCGGCGGATCGGCGCAGCCAGTCGGTGACCCGGGGTCGGGTCAGCACCCGGTCGCGTACCCGGGCCGCGAAGATGCCGTAGCCGCTGAACACCACGAAGGTGAGCAGCATGAACACCGCGCCGCAGCCGAGCATCGCCCGGGTCGAGCCCGGTGCCGTGGTGTCCACGAACTGCGGCAGGAACGCGACGAAGAACATCGTCGGCTTCGGGTTGAGCAGGTTGACCAGCACCCCGGAGACGATCACCCGGATCGCCGAGCGGGGTGGGGCGTCGGTGGTCACCGCGAAGGCCTCGCGGTCCCGCGCCATGGACCAGGCCAGGTAGAGCAGATAGCCGACGCCGAGGTAGCGGACGGTCTCGAACGCCACGGCGCTGGTCTGCATCAGCGCGGCCAGCCCGGTCATCGCGGCGAGCAGATGCGGCAACGTCCCCAGCGTGCAGGCGAATGCGGCCAGCACCCCGGCCCGCGCACCCCGCGACAGGCCGGCGGAGAGCGTGAAGATCACCCCGGTGCCGGGGGTGACCACCACGATCAGCGTGGTGATCAGGAACGGGATGGTCACTATCGTCCTCCGACGGAGTTGGCAGGTCTGGCTCCTGCTCACTCTGCTGCCACAATGGTCCGGTGGGCAGAGCCAAAGTGACTGCATCCGAGAGGTCCATATCGGCCGGGTCCGACTTCCTGCACCTGACCATCACCGACGCGCCGCCGGGCGGGCGCGCCGCCTGGCTGACCGACCGGCTGCGGCAGGCCATCGCCGAAGGACTGGTACCGGTCGGTGACCGGCTGCCCCCGACCCGGGTGCTCGCCGCCGACCTCGGTGTCTCCCGGGGCGTGGTCACCGAGGCGTACCAGCGCCTGACCGAGGAGGGGCACATCGCCGGTCGGGGCCGGGCCGGCACGGTCGTCGTCGCCGCGCCGGCCGCGTCCACGCCCACCCCGGCCGCCGCGCCGGCACCGGTCACGACCTTCCCGCCGGCACCGGGCACCGACATCTTCGACGCGGTACGCGCGGCGCACGCGACCATCGACCTGACGCCCGGCGTACCCGATTTGGCCGCCTTTCCCCGCACGGACTGGCTGCGCGCCGAACGGAGCGTGCTGCGCCGCCTCGCCGCGGCCGACCTCGGCTACGGCGACCCCTGTGGCACGCCCGAGCTGCGACAGGCCGTCGCCGCCTGGCTGGCCCGTAACCGTGGCATCAGCGTCGACCCCGCCGAGGTGGTCATCGTGGCCGGCGTCTCCCAGGCGCTCGGGCTGCTCGCCCAGGCGCTCACCGCTGCCGGCGTCGACCGGGTGGCCGTCGAGGACCCGGGCTCGCTCGGGGTGCGCCAGCACCTGAACAACTGGCGGATGGACACCCCGCCGATCAGCGTCGACGACGCCGGGCTGCGAATCGACGAGCTGACCGCCAGCGGCGTACCGGCCGTGATGCTCACCCCCGCGCACCAGTTCCCGACCGGCGTGGTGCTCGACGGTGACCGCCGGCGCCAACTCGTCGCCTGGGCGCGGGCCGGCGGTCTGATCATCGAGGACGACTACGACGCCGAGCACCGCTACGACCGCTCTCCGGTGCCGGCGCTGCGTGGTCTGCTGCCCGAGCAGGTCTGCTACGCCGGCAGCGTCTCCAAACTGCTCGCCCCCGCGCTGCGGGTCGGCTGGCTGCTCGTGCCGGCGCGGCTGCGCGAGGCCGTGGTGGCCGCCAAGCGCAACGCCGACCTGGGCAACGCCGTGCTACCGCAACTGGTGCTGGCGGAGTTGATGACCTCCGGTGCCTTCGAGCGGCATCTGCGGCTGCTGCGCCGGCGACACATCCGCCGGCGGGACGCCATGATCACCGCGCTGGCCCGCGCGTTGCCGTCGGCGACGGTGCACGGCGCCGCCGCCGGCCTGCATCTGATGATCACGCTGGACGACACAGTGGTCGACACCGAGCTGGCGGCGGCGACGCTGGCGCGCGGGGTGAAGGTGCAACCGCTGTCCTGGCACTGCCAGCGGCCGTACCGGCCCGGCCTCGTGCTCGGCTACGCGGCCCGTACGCCCACCGAGATCGAGGACGGCGTCGCCGCTGTCGCCGCCGCACTCGGCTCCGGCTAGAGCTTGTTCCGGTCCACCGTGCTCGCCGGCGTATCCTTCGCCCGTGGGACTGCGGTTCGAGACGCGCGGGTCCGAATCGCCATGGGTCGACACCGTGTGGACCTGCACGAGCGAGCAGGTCACCACGATGACGTCCGTGGCAGGGGTGCGTTGGGGCCTGGTGTTCTGGGAGCAGGCTGGCCGGACGTACGCGAGCATCACCGGTCCCGAGACCCGGACCGGCGCGGCGCCGGTGCCGGAGGGCGCGACTTTCACCGGCATCGAGTTCGCCGTGGGCACCTCGCTGCGGGCCGTGGCCACGGCGACGCTGGTCGACGGTGGCATCGAGCTTCCCGACACCACGCGCCGGACGTTCCGGCTGGACGGCACGCGCTGGGAGACGCCCGGCCCCGACGACGCCGAGGCCCTGGTCGACAGCCTCGTCCGGGCCGGGACCGTGGTCCGTGACCTGCTCGTCGCCGAGCTGCTGCGGGGCCACCGTCCGGCCGTCTCGGCGCGTACGGTCGAACGCCGGTTCCGCGCCGCGACCGGGCTGACGCGCGGCGCGGTCCGGCAGATCGAGCGGGCCCGCGCGGCGGCGGAGCTGCTGGCCACCGGCGACGCGGCCGCCGACGTGGTCGCCAAGCTCGACTACTTCGACGAGCCGCACCTGGCCCGGGCACTGCGCTGCTACCTCGGACGCACCGTCCGGCAGCTACGCGAGGGCACCGGCGGCGCCATCGCACTCGCCCTGGATCAGCGCTTGACGTCGTAGACCACCTTGAGGATCCCGTTCTTGTAGCTCTCCGACTCCCGCAGCGTCAGCATGTGCTTGTCGCGGTCGGCCCGGCCGAACAGGCTCTTGCCGGCACCGAGCAGCACGGGGAAGACGAGCAGGTTGTACTGGTCGATCAGCCCCTCATCGGACAGCCGCCGGGCCAGCTCCGCGCTCCCGTGGATGAAGATCGCCCCGCCCTCGCCCTGCTTGAGCGCGGCGACGTCCCCGGTCGAGCGCAGGATCGTCGTCGGCCCCCACCGTCGACGAGCGCGTCGTCGGACAGCGTGCTCGACACCACGTACTTGGGCAGCTCCTTGTAGTCGGCGTGGTCCTCCGAACCGGGCCAGACCGGCGCGAACGCCTCGTAGCTGCGACGGCCGAACATCAACGCCGTCGTGTCAGCGAGTTCCTCGCCCTTCAGCGACCAGGCCTCCGGGACGAACTCGAGGTCCTTGAACACCCAACCGCCGCTGCGGTGCTCCTCACCCGGCCCGCCGCCGGGCGAGTCCACGACGCCGTCAAGCGACATGAAACCGGTATAGACCAGGTCGCGCATTGTGTGTCTCCTCATGTTCGGAGCGGGCTGCCGGGTCCACGCTAGATCGCGGTCGCGGCGCTGTCTTGGACGGAAACGACAGCGCTCCGAACACACCGCCGGGTCTGGTGCCGTGATCAGGCCCCCGGGCCGACCGGGCGGATGAGCCGGCTCAGCCCAGGAACAGCTGGACGAGGACCAGTATGGCGAGCAGCGCCGGCCCCCGTGACCCCTGACGCATCAGATCGACCGGGATCATCCCGAACGGTGTGTTGACCGTCGCGCCGCCGTAGTCGATCGGCGGGCGGGTGCCGGCCCGGAACGCGGCGGCCACCACCCCCAGCGCCAGCGTCGGCGCCAGCCAGGCCGGCCCCGGGTCGACGGTCGGCAGGGTCAGCAACCACCACACGCCCGCGCCGACAGCCGGCACCACCACGTGGATCCCGCGCAACAGGTTGTCACTGCCGCCGAGCGCCCGGCGCAGCCCGGGTGAGCGGCTGACCGACCGCAGACCGCCGGTCAGCCGGTTGGCGGCGAGGTACGCGAACACCACCTGCGCGGCCCCGGCCAACCCGGGCAGGGCGAGCGCGGCAGCGTACTGCACCCCGATCAGCGCCGCCCAGATCAGCACGGCGCTCGGATGACGGCGCAACCGGCGTACGTCGGCCTGGAGCAGCGCCCACCAGCCGGGGCCGGGTCGGAACCGGCGGCTGCGAACCCGGCCGATCCGGCGCCAGCGGCGGCTCTCCACCAGGCCGGCGAGCAGGCTCGGATCCAGCAGGATCGTGGCCGTGGCGGCGGCGTTGGCGAACTGCGCGCCGGTGGTCAGGGTGGCCCGGTCGACCCGGGGCAATGCGCGTACCGCGAGGATCATGCCCACGCCCGCGAGGGGCACCGCGACGGCGAACAACGCGACGGTCGGTGTCGTCGCCGGCCGGGGCAGCCCGTCGCCGAGGCGACCGACGAGCACCACAAGGACGGTGATCACGGCGGCCGCCACCATCGGCGCCGCCCCGACCACTGTCGACCAGCGTCGCCCCGACCGGCTGCCCTGAGCGACGACGCTGAGCGCCAGCGCAGCCGCCCCCCACCCCGCGCCGGCCGCCGCCGCCCAGCCCAGGGCGGACGGTTCGCTGACCCCACCGAGCGCCGCCACGGCCACTGCGAGCGCTGCGGTGCCGGCCGCCGCGCCCAGCAGTAACAGGACGAAACGCGGCACCAGCCAGGCCCGCCGGTCGATGGGCGCGCTGGTCGCCCAACTCTGCGTCGCAGGGGTGACCAGCAGCGGGCCGAGCGCGCGCAGACCACGCCAGGCGAGCCCCGCGCCGGCCAGCAGCGCGGCGACCGCCAGCCACCACCGCACGCCCGGCTCGGCCTGCCCCACAGTGGGGGAGTCCAGCAGGTCGCGGCTGGCGCTGATCGCGAACCAGCCGTACATGCCCACGAACAGGACCATGACGTACGCGTCGCCGAGCACGTCACCGAGGGAATGGTCGTGGTGCCGGCTGCGGGCCTTGCGCAGGTGCGTTCGCACCTGCCGGGCGGTCGGCACCCCGACCGGCGTGTCGGCGATCGTGGCCGGTGCCGCGGTCACTTGCCGATCTCGATGCGCTCGTCGACCACCGCGTCGATCAGCTCCGGGTCGTGCGAGGCCAACAGCACGGCCGTGCCCGCCGCCCGTTCCCGGAGGAGTCGGTCGGCGAGCCACTGTCGCCCGCGGACGTCCAGCCGCTGCTCGGGCTCGTCCAGGATCAGCACCCGGCGGGGCCGGACGAAACAGGACGCCAGCGCCAGGCGACGGCGCTGCCCGCTGGACAGCGTCACCGGCAGTTGGTCGCGGGCCGGCTCCAGACCCAACTCGGCGAGGACCTCCTCGACCGGCTCGGCGTCACCCCCGTGGGCGTACGCGACCAACTCCAGGTGCTCGACCACCGACAGGTCGGGGAAGAAATCGATGTCGTCCAGGGCGGCCGCCACCAGCGCACGCACCTGAGGATCGGTCTCGTCGGCCCGGCGGCCCTGCACCAGCACCTCACCCGCGTCGGGCCGGTCAGCGCCGACGACACAGCGCAGCAGAGTCGTCTTGCCGCTGCCATTCGGGCCCAGCACCACAGCGATCCGGCCCGCCGGGAGCGTGAAGGTCACCTCGTCGAGCACGACCAGGTTGCCGAAGTTGCGACTGAGTCCCCGTACCGAGAGCGCGTCCACGATCACAGAGTCTCCCAGAGCCACGCCACCGACCAACCCGAGCGACCTACGTCACCCGGCTGTCGGCGTCGTCCTTCAGGGCCTGCCCTAGTCGGGCGTCGGCGGCGGCCAACCCCTGGGCGTCGGCGACCTCCTCGGCCACCGCCGCCGCGTCCGCCCAGTGCCGCCGCGCGTCGGCCCGGTCGCCCAGCGCGGCGCAGGCGTCACCCAGGTAGAGCAGGGTACGCGCCAGCCCGGCGGTCGGCCGGGTCTCCTCGCGCAGCCGGCGGCTCTCGGCCAGCAGCTCGTACGCCGTCCGCGCCTGCCCCGGGGTGCTGCTCAGCAGCGTCGCCCCGGCGTTGAGCAGCGCCGTCGCCCGGCTGGTCGGGTCGTTGACAGACTCGTACTCGCGCAGTGCGGCCCGCCACGCCTGGGCGGCGTCAAGGTGCTCGCCGAGCGCCGCGTGCACCAGCACCAGGTTCGTCAGCGCCGCCGCGTACCCGCGCGCGTCGCCCACCGACCGGAACGTGTTGGCCGCCCGCACCAGGTGGTGGTGCGCGGTGTCCGGTTCGCCCCGGGCCAGTTGGGCCGCGCCCAGGCCCAGGTCGGTGAGGGCGTGCCCGGCCCGGTCGGCGCCGGAGCGGTGTCGGCGGGACATCTCCAGGTGTTCCACCGCGTCGTCGAGCTGCCCCAGGTCGAGCAGGGCCAGGCCGAGGTTCATCCGCGCCTGGGCGTTGCCCCGCCGCCCCCGCTCGTTGACCGCGAGGGTGAGCGCGGCCGCCGCCCCCTGCGGGTCGTGCCGACGTCGACGCAGCACCCCCAGCTCGTTGTGCGCCCACCCGGCGATCTCCGGACGGTCGTCGGCGGTCGGGGTGGCCAGCACGGTGCGGCAGACCTGCTCCCACTCGTCGAGCCGGTCCGCGTACGCCAGCCACCCACACAGCGCCACGGCCAACCGGAACCACCACCGACGGACCCGGCGGGGCAGTGTCTCCTTCGCGCCGGCCGGCACCCGCACCACCGCCAGCAGCAGCTCCTGGTGCAGGTCGAACCAGCCGTACGGGTCGTCGTCCAGCGGCAGCGACCACTCCCGGTCCCCGGGGGAGCCGAGCACCGCCAGGTTGGCCGCGTGCCGTTCGGCCCGCCGGGCCAGGTGCCGGGTCAGTCGGGCCTGCGCGGCGACCCGGGCCCGGACCGGATCCGCGTCCCGCAGGTGCAGTCGGGCGCTGCCGGCCAGCAGGGGGCGGATCTCGTACCGGTCGCCGGGCGCGCCGACCACGAACGCCGCCGCCGCCAACCGGTCGAGCAGTGCGGTCACCAGCTCGGGGTGTCGTCCGGCCAGCGCGGCGATGGTGGGCCGGTCCACCGGGGCGGGGACCAGCGACATCAGCCGGTACAACCGTCGGGCCTGGCGGGGCAACACCCGGTACGCGATGTCCCGTTCGGTGACCAGGCGGGCCGCCGGTGAGACGGCGAGCCGCTGGTGCGGTGGCGTCTGCACCGCGCGGCGCAGCGCGTCCAGCACGTCGGAGTGCCGCCAGCCGTGCTGAGCGGTCCGGTAACCGAGCGCGCGGACGGTACGCGGTTGCCGCCCGCACAGGTCGACGATCTCGCGTACCGCCGGATCTGTGCGCGGGTCGGCGCGACGGACCCGGGCGGCCGGCGCGGCCCCACCCGCCGTCGCGAACAGCTCCACCGCCTCGGACGTGCCCGGTTCGGCGATCCAGTGCGCGACCACACCCTCGAGACCGACCAGCGCCGGACCACCGGCGAGTAGTAAACGGCAGGTACGCGCGGTGGGCGGCAACAGTGGCCGAACCTGTTCGGGACGGTCCACGTTGTCCAGCACCAGCACGATCTTGCGACCGTCGAGCTGACCGCGCAGCGCGTCGGCGGCGGCGGCGAGCGCGTCCGGCCGGCCTGAGGTCGGTGGGGCGGTGCCCAGGATCCGGGCCAGCGCGGTGAGCACCTGCCGGGCCGAGCGGGGACGGCCGCGCCGCCGCAGGTCCAGGTAGTACTGCCCGTCGGGGAAATCCTCCCGACACTCGTTCGCGGCCTGTACCGCGCACGCGGAGGTGCCCACCGCGCGTCGGCCCAGAACCGCCACCGCGTGCTCCCGGGTGAGCAGACCGACCAGCGCGTCGACGTGCTCCTCACGACCGGTGAACTCGGCCGTGTAGGGCAGGTTGGGCGCCCCGGCGGCGGGGATGGTGAGCACCTCCGTCGGCTCGGGGTCGACCTCCCGGCCAGCCCGGCGGCGGCGCACCTCGTATACCACGTAGCCGACGACGCCGCCGGAGGCCAGGACGATGGTCACCGGCCCGAGCACGCTGGCGGCCAGCTCAGAGAGGACATTGCCGGCCAGGTTGCTGGCCACGTTGGCGAGGACGCTGCCGACCACGCCGCCGATCGCGATCAGCGCCGGCCAGCGCGAGCCGCCACGCGAACCACCCGGCCCGGTCACCGCACACCCCCGGAGACGAGCCCGGCGACCAGGTGCCGCCGCGAGAGGACCACCAGCACCACCGGCAGCACCGAGGCGAGCACCGAGCTGGCAGCCAACGCCCCACTGTTGCTCACGAAGCTGCGGGTCTGCTCGGCCAGGAACGGCCCGAGCGGCGACGACCCCGGCCCGCCGAACAGCCGCCCCACCACCAGGTCGTTCCAGACCTGGACGAACTCCAGCACGGAGACCGCCACCACCGCCGACAGGTTGTGCCGGGCCAACCGGCGCAGGGTGTGCCACCACCGACGCCCACCCAACCGGGCGTCGCGGACCTGCTCCACGGGAAGGTCGGCGAACGCGTTGCGCAGCACCAGCACCGCGAACGGCACGCCCAGCGCGATGTGCACCAGGGCCAGGCCCTGGGCCGTGCCGGAGGAGAGCACCAGGCCCAGCACCTCGTTGACCGGCCCGGCGATGACCTGGATCGGCACGACGCTGGCCGCCAGCAGCAGCAGCCCGGTGGCCTGCGCGGCCGGCCCGGTCAACCAGGCCAACGGGTACGCGGCCAGCAGCGCGACCACCAGCACCGTGGCGGTCACCGCGGTGGCCAGCAGCAGGGTGAAGCCCAGCGTGCGCCACAGCTCCGTGCCGGTGACCAGGTTGCGGTAGGACTCACCATTCGGCGGGGCGGACCACCAGCCGCGTGCGGCAGCGTCCACCCTGCCATGCGCCGACGTGGCGACCAGCACCGCCAGCGGCACCAGCCAGGCGATCGCGGCACCCGCCGCGAGCAGCCGAATCACCCGCCGGGGCGGGGCGACCGGTGCGGGCTCCGGTGCCGCCTCGACGCGCGGCGGGGGCCAGGCCTGTCGGACGAAGAGCGCGGCCACCATGATCCCGCCGATGACCGCCACCAGCCACACCACGCCGAGCGCCGCGCCGTCGCCGGTGGTGGTGCCCCCGGAGGTCTGCCAGATCCGCAGGGCGAGCACCGAGGCCTCGTCGCGCACCGAACCGGGGGTCATCACCAGGATCAGGTCGAAGGTGCGGCTGGTGCCGACCGCCACCAGCGCGAAGACCACCGCTGTGGTCCGCAGCAGCAGTGGTCGCCACTGCGCGTCCCACAGGACGTGGCGACGCGTACCGCCGTAGGCGCGGACCGCGTCGGCGAGACTCGGCGGCACCGCGTCCAGCGCGGATCGGAAGACCAGCACCGCCAACCCGACCCAGGCCCAGACGAACGCCGACATCAACGCGACGGTGACCATTCCCGGCCCGAGCAGCTGCGGCGCGTCCTCGACCGAGCGGCCGGTCAGGCGGGTCGCGACCAGGGTGGCCAGCCCGCGGCTCGGGTCCGGGTCGTACATCAGCCGGAAGGTGACACCGGTGACGACCAGCGGCAACGCCACCGGCACCAGGAGGATCAACCGGACCAGGCCGCCCTCCTGGGAGCGGCGGGAAGCGGCGGCGAGCAGATAGCCCAGTGCCGTCACCACCGCCGGCACCAGCAGGGCCCAGAGCACCGTCCGGCCGACCACCGCGCCGGTGCCCGGGGCGGCGAGCGCGGTCCGGAAGTGCGCCGCGCCGACCCAGCGACCGTCGGTGGTGACGCTGGCGTGCATGGTCCGCAGCACCGGCCACAGCACCAGCCCGCCGAGCAGCACCGCGGCCGGCAGCAGCAGGGCCGACGTGGCCCCCGCCGCCGGATAGGCCCGACCCCGCCGGGCTGGACCGACGTCGTCGAGGACCGCCAGCTCGCCGAGGACCCGCACCTGGCTCATCGGCCGCCCCCCGCGCTGCGGGCCGCTGCGGCGAGCAGGCCGGTGGTCCGGCGGATCGCCTCGCTGGCGCGGACCCCGTCGGTGACGTCGGCGAAGAAGCCCTGCATGATCCGCCAGATGCCGACACCGTCCGAGCCGGTGAACGCGCCGGGCAACTGGTCGGAGAGGTCGAAACGCAGGGTGCCGGGTGCCCGCATCTCCTCGGCGAGACCCTGGCTGACGCGGTCCCGGTAGCTGCCGATCGCGACGTTGGTGTTGGGCGAGAGGTAGCCTCCGTCGCGCAGCCACGGCTGGAACGAGTCGGCCCTGGTGAGCCACTCGACAAGCTCGACTCCACCCCGGGCGTCGGCGAACGCCACGGCCGCGTCCCCGCCGACGATCAGGGGGCCGCCGCCCGGCCGGGCGCCCGGGAACCGGAACGTGACAGGCGCCTCCGGGCCACGCTGGAACGGGTCGGCGACGTCGGCGGTGAAGTCGGCTCCGACGAGCATCACCGCCCGCTTCGTGTGCACCACCTGGATCACCGACTCCTCGTACTGGGTGAGCAGGGCACGACGGCCGCCGCCGACGAACGCCCCGTTGATGCTCCAGAGCCCGGCGAGCCGGTCCAGGGCGTCACGCACCGGTCTGCCCTGCCAGTCGGCGTCCGGCCGGGCCAGGGCGTTGTAGCTCTCGGGTGCCACGTCGGCCAGCACGTTCTCGAACCAGTCGGTGAGCACCCAGCCGTCCGCGGCGCCGATGGCCAGGGGCGCCGGCCCGCCGCCGCGCCGGGCGAGCGCGCCGAGCTCCTGAGTCTGCCGGACCAGCGCGTCCCAGTTGGCCGGCTGCACCGGCAGCATCGAGGGCAGGTGCCAGACCAGCGACTTGTGCGCCGCCTTGACCCAGACGCCGTAGCGCCGGCCCTCGGCCGTCAGCAGCTCGCCCAACCCGGCCGGTACGGCGTATTCGGTGGACGCGCGCACCGGGCTCAGCCAGCCGCGCTGGGCGTACTCGGTGACCAGACCGGGGCGCGGCAGGATCGCCACGTCCGGGCTGGTGCCGGCGAGGTGTCGGGCACGCAGGAACGCGTCGATGTCGTTGCCGGCGCTGATCACCTGCACCTGGGCGGGGTAGCCGGCGACGACCTCGCGGAACCGGTCCAGCTCGCTGGTGCTCCAGACCACCGCGACCTGCACCGACCGGGTTCCGCCGGAGCAGCCGGCGGCCAGGGCGGTGGTGCCCGCGGCGGCGGCGCGCAGCAGCGTACGGCGACTCACCCGGGCGGCCGGCCTCATCGTGTCGCCTCGCTCGGCTCGGTGACCAGCTCGTGCCGCACCGGTATCTCGGCCAGGGTCGCCGGGTCGGCGGTGCAGACCAGCACCGCCACCCCCGGGGCGTCCGGCGGCGAGAGACGAGGCATCAGATCACCGAGGCGGCTGTCGCCCGCCGAACCGGCCGGCAGGTCGACCACCAGCACCTCGGGCAGGCAGGCCGCCGCTCGGGCGAGCGCCACCCGGAAGCGCTGGGCGTCGGAGATCTGGTGCGGCAGCAGAGCGAGGGAGAGCGCCAACTCCAGCCGGTCGACCACTGTGGCCGTCCAGTCGTTCGCCACCTCGTGCACCCGTTCGCGTTTGCGCTGGCCGTACTCGATGTTGCGCCGCACGGTGAGCTGCGGCAGCAGCGCGCCACCGGCGGGCACGTAGCCGATCTGCCGGCGGGGCGGCGGCAGGCTGGTGACGTCCCGGTCGCCGACGAGGACGCGACCGGTCACCGGCGGGGCCAGCCCGGCCAGCACCCGGGCGACCGCCGTGCCGAACCGGGGCGGCGCCACCAGGGCGGCGAGCGTGCCGGCGGGAACGTCCAGGGTCACCGGCCCGGTGCCGGGGACGGCGACAAGTGCGCGTAGCCGTAACGTGACCCTCACCTCCGGTGACCATTGATGACCGTCCCAGGGTGGCACACCGTGACGACAATCGACGCCTCCGACCCTTCCACTGTGGAGACGGTCGGGGCTGTTCAGGTGGGGGAGTAGAGCGCGGCGAGCCCGGCGGCGGTGGCGGCCAGCCGTTCGCGCAGCGCCACCGGGGTCAGCACCTCGACGTCGGCACCGAGGCGCAGCAGCTCACCGTGGGCGTGGGTGAGCGACTCGATGGGCAGCACCGCGGTCACCCAGCCCCGCGCGTCCGGTGGCCCGGCGCTGCTGTCCATCGCTGTCACCACCGGGTCGCTGCCGACCTCGCGCAACCGCTCCCGCCCGGCGGGGGAGAGCCGGACGTGGGCCTCGTCGCGGTGCAGCCGGGCCCGGAACTGCACGACATGCGCCCGCCACCAGGACGGCAGGTCGAAGTCGGCGGGACGGGCGAACTCCTGCGCCAGTGGGGTCAATGCGAGGATCTGGTTGACCCGGTAGGTCGCCGGCGCGCCCCGGCCGGGCTGGTCGGCCACCACATACCAACGGCCGCCCTTGAGCACCAGGCCGTACGGCTCCAGGACCCGGGTCACCTCGCCGTTCCAGCCGCGGTAGCGCACCTCGACGCGGTGCTGCCGCCAGACCGCCTCGGCCGTGCGGGCCAGCTCGGGGGAAGCGTCGCCGTCGGCGTACCACCCGGGAGTGTCCAGGTGGAAGCGTTGTTGCAGTCGGGCCGCCCGGTCGCGCAGCGGCGCGGGGAGCGCGGCGTGCAGCTTGAGTTGCAGCGCCGCCACCACGTCGCCGTAGCCCAACTCGTCGGCGGGGCCGGGCAGCCCGGCGAGGAACAGCCGGTCGGCCTCCTCGGCGGTCAGCCCGGTCAGTCGGGTCCGCCAGCCGTCGACCAGTTGGTAGCCGCCGGCGTGCCCGGCCTCGCCGTAGAGCGGGATGCCAGCGGCGTGCAGCGACTCGACGTCCCGGTAGATGGTGCGGGGGGAGACGGCCAGCCGCTCGGCGAGCTGCGCGGCGGTCAACCGCCCGTGCGACTGGAGCAGCAGCAGGACGGAGAGAAGTCGAGAAGCCCGCACTTCACTGACACTAGTTGTCAGGGGACCCGTCCTACCGTCCCGGCATGGCATTTCGCGACAAGGAATTACGAACGCCCGGACCAGTGCTGATCGACGGCCGGCAACTCAAGCGCTA
Source organism: Micromonospora sp. NPDC051227 (assembly GCF_044455385.1). Classification (NCBI taxonomy): domain Bacteria; kingdom Bacillati; phylum Actinomycetota; class Actinomycetes; order Micromonosporales; family Micromonosporaceae; genus Micromonospora; species Micromonospora sp. NPDC051227. The sequence continues at coordinate 11,018 of NZ_JBITET010000019.1, read as the reverse complement.
CCACATAGACCAGCCGGAGCGACCGATCGAACCCGAGGTGGAGAAGGCCGCGTACGACCTGCTGCCCGACCTGCTGGCCGACGTCGTCGACGACGGCACCCCGGCCGCCGGGTGGGTGGTGCTGCACCGGGGCGCGGACACCGGCGCCTATCTGCTGGCGTACACCTGGGTGTGGGACAACGCGGTGGAGGTCCGCGTCGCCGCGGCCGGGCAGCCGGCGCTGGACTGTCCCGACGACGACCCGGCACACTTCGTCCACCTACGTCGCCCGGCGGTGGGCTGCGTCTGGGAGTTGGCGGTTCTGGAACACGAGCGGGCCGCCTGGGTCCGGCACATGCTCCTGCCGGAGAGTCCGAATCTGATCAGTTATCTGCGTGACACGCGAGCGGAAGGGCCGGTGGGCCGCTGATGGGCGACTTCGACTTCTTTGTGGGCACCTGGAACGTCGTCAACCGCCGGCTGCGCAAGCGGCTGGTCGGGTCCGACGAGTGGGAGGAGTTCCCCGGGGTGTCGGTGGCGCACGGCTTCTTCGCCGGCGGCGGTCACTTCGACGAGATCACGTTCCCGACCAAGGGCTCCGCTGGCGCCACGATCCGGATCTTCGACCCGGCCCGGCAGGAGTGGTCGATCTACTGGATGAGCAGCGACGTCGGGGTGCTGGGGCAGCCGCCGATGGTGGGCCGCTTCGTCGACGGGGTCGGCCGCTTCTACGCCGACGACCAGCACGAGGGGCGCCCGGTCCGGTGCCGGTTCATCTGGTCCGACATCAGCGCGACCACCTCCCGCTGGGAGCAGGCGTTCTCGGTCGACGGCGAGCAGACCTGGGAGACCAACTGGATCATGACCTTCACCCGAGCGTCCTAGGGCTCTCGCGACAACTTTCCGCCGTTCGGGTGCGGTGTTAGGGTCCGATCACCGCCCCGGATGGAGGAACGCGATGGCCTCCTACCACGTCGACGTGCTGATCATCGGCGCTGGCCTGTCCGGCATCGGCGCCGCCTGCCACCTTCGTCGTGACTGCCCCGACAAGACGTACGCGGTGCTGGAGGCGCGCGACGCCATAGGCGGCACCTGGGACCTGTTCCGCTACCCGGGCATCCGCTCCGACTCGGACATGTTCACCCTCGGCTACTCGTTCAAGCCGTGGACCGCGCCGAAGGCCATCGCCGACGGCACGACCATCCGGGAGTACGTGCGGGAAACCGCCCGGGAGTACGACGTGTCGCGGCACATCCGCTTCCGTCACCGGGTGCTCCGCGCCGAGTGGGACAGCGGCACCGCCCGCTGGACGGTGCACGCCCAGCGCACCGACACCGCCGAAACCGTGGTGCTGACCTGCTCGTTCCTCTTTGCCTGCACCGGCTACTACCGCTACGACGAGGGTTACACTCCGCCCCTGCCAGGTGTCGACGCGTACGCCGGGCGGCTGGTGCACCCGCAGCACTGGCCCGACGACCTCGACCACACCGGCAAGCGGGTGGTGGTGATCGGTAGCGGGGCCACAGCGGTCACCCTGGTGCCGGCGATGGCGCAGCGGGCCGCTCACGTGACCATGCTCCAGCGCTCACCGACGTACATTCTGGCGCTGCCCGCCCGCGACCGCCTGGCCGACGCGTTGCGGCGTTGGCTGCCGGCGAAGGCCGCGTATCCGGTGGTGCGCTGGAAGAACGTGCTGCTGTCCACCGTCAACTTCCAGCTCAGCCGGCGTGCGCCCGGCCTGGTGAAGCGGGTGCTGCGCCGGGCCGCGCGGGGCCTGCTCCCGGTGGGGTACGACGTCGACAGGCACTTCTCGCCCCGCTACGACCCCTGGGACCAGCGGCTCTGCGTGGCGCCCGACGGTGACCTGTTCACGGCGGTGCGCGACGGCACCGCGTCGGTGGTCACCGACACCATCGACACCTTCACCGCGAACGGTGTCCGGCTGGCCTCCGGCGCGGAGGTGCCCGCCGACATCGTGGTCACCGCGACCGGGCTCAACCTGCTCGCCCTCGGTGGCCTGGCGCTGCGGGTGGACGGCGTCGACGTCGACCTGCCCAACACCGTGGCCTACAAGGGCATGATGCTCTCCGGCGTGCCGAACTTCGCGCTGACCCTCGGCTACACCAACGCGTCGTGGACGCTCAAGGCCGACCTGGTCGCCGGCTACGTCTGCCGACTGCTGCGGCACCTGGACCGCACCGGCCAGCAGGTCGTCACCCCGCTCCCACCGCCCGACGTCGAACGGGTGCCACTGATCGACCTGCGCTCGGGCTACGTGCTGCGCGCCGTCGACACGCTGCCCAAGCAGGGTGCGACCACGCCGTGGCGGCTGCACCAGAACTACGCCCGCGACGTGTTGCTGATGCGGCACGGCCGGCTCACCGACGAGGGTGTGCGGTTCTCGCGGGCCGGCGAGGTGACCGTGCCCGACCGCACCCGACTTTCCGTCGCGTCCGAGCGTCGGTAACCACCAGCAGAGGAGCAGGATCGTGCAGAGGTTCGACTTCGCCGGCGCGACCGCAGTCAGGCCACCGTCGCGTTCGGGCCCACGTCGCGGCGGCGCAACAGCACGGTCAACGCCACCAGAGCGACCAGCAGCGCCGCGAGCGCGTACACCGGGGCCGGGCCGAGCGGCGCGAGCAGCGCCAGCAGCGCTACGACCGGGAAGGCGACAACGACCGCGCCGTGCTGCTGCCGGCGTACGTGCAGCACCCAGACGGTGAGCAGGAAGACGGCGATCGGGACGGCCACCGCGTACCCGGCGACCCTGCCCGAGGTGTGGGCGAGGTGCCGTTCGTGGTCCACCGACACGTTCAGGCCCGCCCCGACCGCGGCGACCGCCGCGAAGATCAGGTAGTGGCCATAGCCCCAGACCAGGGAGTACGGCAGCCGGTCGGGCGCCTCGATCGGCCGGTCGAAGTAGAGCCACCACAGGGCGAACACGATCACGGTGGCCGCCGCCGCCAGCGACCAGAGGCGACGGTCGCCGGCGTCCACTCCGGTCTGGATGGCCACCGACGTGGCCAGCACCACGTCACCGAGCACGATCAGGGTGAACAGCCCGTACCGTTCGGTGATGTGTCGCGGATGCCAGGGAGTCATCCCCGGCCGCTCGGCCACCGCCGGCACCAGCAGGTCGGCCACGACCAGCAGCAGCAACACCGCGGTACTCCAGCCCTGCGGTAGGGCCAGCCGGAGCAACCAACCGAGCTGGACGACGGTTACGCCTACCGCGTACCGCCGGGCCGCCCGGCGGTGCGCCGGGTCCCCGGCGGCGGCCCGGCACCACTGCACCACGAGCGCGATCCGCATCACCACGTAGCCGTACGTGATGACGGTGAAATCGCCGTCGGTGAACGCCCGGGGCACTCCGGCGGCGATGATCAACGCCCCGGCGATCTGGACCAGCGTCGCGATCCGGTAGAGGTCGTCGTCGGTGTCGTAGGCCGAGGCGAACCAGGTGAAGTTCATCCACGACCACCAGATCGCGAAGAAGACCAGCAGGTACCTGCTCAACGCGTGGCCAAGCTGATTCTCGGAGACGGCGTGGTGCAGGTTGGTGGCGGCCTGCGACACGGCCACCACGAAGCACAGGTCGAAGAAGAGTTCCAGCGGCGTGGCCGAGCGGTGCGGCTCGTCGCGACGACGTGGCCGCATCGGCCGGTAGAACGGCCGCACCGACCGAGGCTGGCTCACCGCACCTCCTCAGGCCGCCGCCGGTCAACCGAGCCGACGGCCGTGGGTCAGCCCCTCCAGCACCAGGGTCAGCCCCGCGCCGACCAGCCAGACGTCCTTGGCCAACCCCGCGCCCTGCTGGGTCGGGCGGATGCTGCCGGGTTCGCGCATCCCCGGCGTCTTCAGGTACAGCTGCATCAGGCCCGCGCCGAACGCGGTCAGGCCGAGCCCGACCAGGGGCGCCGGGACGAACGGCGCGATCAGCGCGGCCCCCAGGGCGATCTCCGAGTACGACAGCAGCTTGGCGAAGCGCGCCGGCTCCAACTGACCGAGCTGGGGCATGGCGGCGACCGCCATCCCGTGCAAGCCCTCCGCGGCGGTGCCCTCCAGGGTGCGCTTACCCAGACCCGAGTTGAGAAAGTACGCGCCGATACTGACCCGTAGTGGCAGGTGCGCGGATTTCATTGTCACTCCCGTCGGCCGTTGTCGAATGCGGCCCGCGTACCCCGCACCGCCCGCGATAACCCGCCGGGCCGGGTGGGCTGGCCGTGGTGGTCGCGGTAGGTTCGCCGGGGGCCCACCGCCGAGCCCGCGGCACACCCGCCCACCCCGGCACCCGGCCCCGCCGCAGACCACCAGCAGGAGGCGAAGTGAGCCAGGAAGTCCGGGGAGTCATCTCCCGCAGCAAGGGCGCGCCGGTCGAGGTCACCACCATCGTGGTGCCCGATCCCGGGCCCGGTGAGGCGATCGTCCGGATTCAGTCGTGCGGTGTCTGCCATACCGACCTGCACTACCGCGAGGGTGGCATCAACGACGACTACCCGTTCCTGCTGGGTCACGAGGCGGCGGGCATCGTGGAGCAGGTCGGCGAGGGCGTCACCGACGTCGCCCCGGGCGACTTCGTGGTGCTCAACTGGCGGGCGGTCTGCGGGGTCTGCCGCGCCTGCCGTCGGGGTCGGCCCTGGTACTGCTTCAACACCCACAACGCCACCCAGCGGATGACCCTCACCGACGGCACCGAACTCGCCCCGGCGCTGGGCATCGGCGCGTTCGCGGAGAAGACCCTGGTGCACGCCGGGCAGTGCACCAAGGTCGACCCGGCGGCCCGACCCGCCGCCGTGGGTCTGCTGGGCTGCGGGGTGATGGCCGGGCTGGGTGCGGCGATGAACACCGGAAACGTCACCCGGGGCGACTCGGTTGCGGTGATCGGCTGCGGCGGCGTCGGGGACGCGGCGGTCGCCGGTGCGGTCCTCGCCGGCGCCACCACGATCGTCGCGGTGGACACCGACAGCCGCAAGCTCGACTGGGCCCGCAAGTTCGGCGCCACGCACACAGTGAACGCCTCCGAGACCGACCCGGTCGAGGCGATCCGTGCCGCCACCGGCGGCTTCGGCGCCGACGTGGTGATCGACGCGGTGGGCCGACCGGAGACGTGGAAGCAGGCGTTCTACGCTCGCGACCTGGCCGGCACGGTGGTGCTGGTCGGCGTACCGACCCCGCAGATGCAGATCGAGCTGCCGCTGCTGGACGTCTTCGGACGTGGCGGCGCCCTCAAGTCCAGTTGGTACGGCGACTGCCTGCCCAGCCGGGACTTCCCGATGCTCACCGAGCTGTACCTGCAGGGCCGGCTCGACCTGGACGCGTTCGTCACCGAGGAGATCGCGCTCGACCAGGTCGAGAACGCCTTCGACCGGATGCACCACGGCGACGTGCTCCGCTCGGTGGTGGTGTTCCCGTGACCGCCCGCGTCGACCACGCGGTCACCTCGGGCACGTTCTCCCTGGACGGGCAGACCTTCGACGTGGACAACAACGTCTGGGTGATCGGTGACGACAGCGAGTGCGTCGTGCTGGACGCGCCGCACGACGTGGCGGCGATCCTCGCCCTGGTGGGCGACCGGCAGGTCCGGGCGATCCTGGCCACCCACGCCCACGACGATCATGTCCGGGTGGCGCCCGAACTGGCCGAGGCCACCGGCGCGCCGGTGCTGCTGCACGCGGCCGACCGGGTCCTCTGGGACATGGTCCACCCGCACCTGCCGCCCAACGGCGAGCTGCACGACGGGCAGAGCATCGATGTGGGCGGCACCACGCTGCAGGTGCTGCACACCCCCGGGCACAGCCCCGGGGCGTGCAGCTTCCACGCGCCGGAGCTGGGCGCGGTGTTCACCGGCGACACGCTCTTCGCCGGTGGCCCGGGCGCGACGGGCCGCTCGTACAGCGACTTCGACACCATCGTCCGGTCGATCCGCACCCGCCTGCTGACCCTTCCCGCGGAGACGGTCGTGCACACCGGCCACGGCGACGACACGACGATCGGCGCGGAGGCTCCACACCTGCAGGAGTGGCTGGACCGCGGCCACTGACCCCTGCGGGCGTCTCAGGTCGGGCTGACGAGTCGGTCTGCTGACGCGCGCGCGTTGGTCGACAATCTGCTGGCGTTTGGTGCGGTCGACGGGCTCAGCGTTCGTCGGCCGCGCCCAGCACGAGGCGACCCGGCCGACCGGGCGCAGCAGGTACGAGTCGTCACTCACTGCCTCGACCATCGTCGCTCCCTCCTGGACGGTTCCAACCTAGCCCTGCCCAGCCCTGCCACGACGCTAGGATCCCGCTCATGGCCGCCGACTCGCCCGCCCCTGCCGACTCGCCCGCCCCCGCCCCCGCCCCCACTGTCCGTCAACTGCGCCTTGTGGTGGAGGCCACCGACCACGAGGCCGCCGTCGCGTTCTTCCGCGACGCGCTGGGCCTGCCGGAGGAGGCGGCGTTCAGCGGCGAGGGCGATGCGCGGGTGGTGATCCTGGAAGCCGGCCGCGCCACCCTGGAGATCGCCAACCCCGCACAGAAACGCCTGATCGACGAGGTCGAGGTGGGTCGGCAGGTCGCGCCGCGGATCCGGGTGGCCTTCGAGGTGGACGACACGGAGGCGACGACCGCCCGGCTGGTGGCCGCCGGTGCGAGCGAGATCGCGCCGCCGACGCGTACGCCGTGGCAGTCACTCAACTCCCGCCTGGACGCCCCCGCCGGGCTCCAGATCACCATCTTCCAGGAACTCCTCACTACGGACGAGGGTGTCGGAACGCGGGATGCGGAGCCCAGAGGTGACGGCGACAACTGAGTCGGCGGTGGGCGGACCGGGGCCCGGTCGTCGAGACGCTCCGGCACCTCAAACAGGCCCTGGCACGTTCTCGCCCGCTAGGGCGAGCCGCACGGCAACGCCACCCACCGTGCTGGCCTAGAGGCCCACTCACGGTAGCGACAAACCGCTAGCTGCCTGCCGCCCCATCGCCTTGCATTGCCCCTTTGCTCTGCTTACCTATATGCACCACGTCCGTGAGCTGCGAATATGCCTTTTCCGCCAGCCACGGAGGTCTCTCACCGTGGTCACGAAACGTGGCCGGTGCGTATTGGTAAGCAGAGCAAAGGCTGGCGTTCGCACATTGCCCCCGGGCTCCGAAAACACCATCCGTCACGGCTGTCTGGCCTGATGTCCGCAGGGCCGCCATGTCCGACTCTGCGCGTGACCGGGACCGCACCGGGCCGAGCATCGGGCAATTCCGGAATGCCCGACAGGTGAACCCGGTTGTGTCCCCTGTACCGCCGGAGCCCAAACCCTTTCCGCGGTCATCTCCCGAGGAGCGTTCACCCCGGAGCGCTTCGCACGATCGAAAGGGCAACCATCGTGAAGGCCGACTTCACTCGATGGCTCCCCGCCATCGCTAAGGACTCGTACCGCAAGACCGCGCTGAGCGTGGCGGGTGTTGCCGCCCTCGGCGGTTTGGCGCTCGCGCCGACCGCAGCCGCCGCCCCGGTCACCTCCGGACCGCACCAGGGCGCCGTCGCCGCCATCGACCTCGCCACCGGCAAGGCCGCCACCTCCGCACGCCAGGATGAGCAGCCCGTCGAGTCGGGTCTGACCACCGGCTCCGCCACCGGCAAGCCGCCGGCGGGCAAGCCGAGCCGCGCCCAGCTGATCCCGCACGGCATCGAGGGCGCGCAGTCGCGCGTACCGCTCGACGACGCGCAGCTGGCCAACGCCCGGACCATCGTCGACGCCGCCAAGAAGACCGGCGTCGGTGACCGGGGCGCGGTGATCGGCATCGCCACCTCGCTGCAGGAGTCGAAGCTGTACAACCTCGGCCACCTCGGCGCGTACAACGACCACGACTCGCAGGGCCTGTTCCAGCAGCGTCCGTCGTCCGGTTGGGGCACGCCCGACCAGATCACCGACCCGGAGTACGCCGCCACGGCGTTCTTCACCGCACTCAAGAACGTCGGCGGCTGGCAGGACCTCCCGCTGACCACCGCCGCGCAGACCGTGCAGGTCTCCGCCTTCCCGTACGCGTACGCGCAGTGGGAGGAGCAGGCGGCGGACATCGTCCAGCAGCTCTGGTGACACTGACACCCGCACACGAGACCGGCCGGCTCCCTTCGACGGGAGCCGGCCGGTTCTTCGTGTCCGCGTGCCTCCTCAGCAGGCCGGGTAGAGGCGACGGGTACCGACCCCGGCCGCGTACGCGTCCCGGTCGCTGAACCGGCAGCCGTAGTCGGGACGGGCCACCACCGCCGGATCGGTCACGGTGTCACCGGCCGGGCGCTTGCCGGTGCGTACCCAGGACACCAGGTCGTCCCAGGCGGCGCCGGCCTCCGTCGGGGTGAACTCGCAGTGCTGCGTGGCCCGGATCGCCCGCTGAACCACCAGCCTGCTGCGGCCGTGCCGCGCCACGTCGGTGGCGTACGCCTGCTCCATGCTGAACGGTACGAACAGGTCGCCGAGACCGTGCAGGCTGAGCACCGGCGCGGTCGGGCGGCCGGCGATCCGCGGCACCTCGGTCAGCGTCGGCAGGAGCCGCTGCCGCAGGTTCTCCGGGGCGACCCGCTGCACTGTCGCGTTGACGGTCACCGGGCTGTTCGGGGTGTAGCGGGTGAGCAGGTTGGTGGACAGCTGACCGGGCCGCTGGGCAGGGGAGTTGCCGCTCCCGGTGGGCACGCTGATCGAGAAGAGGAAGTCCTTCCAGACCGCGAACGCGGCGTCGGCTCCCGGACGCGGCCCGCCCGAACGGTTCACCGTGATCGCCCGCAGCTGCTTGCCCCGCTCGGTGGTGGTGTCCGGCCCGGTGGGGGTCAGCCCGGCCAGGCCGAGCGCCACCTGGATGCGGGGCACCGCGTTGGTCAGATAGTCAGCCGGCGTGGGATAGGCCGGTACTCCGGCGAGCGCCTGCGCGACCAGGTTGTAGTCCAGGTAGAAGTCGAGCAGCGTCTGATCACCGAGCACACCGCACATCGGCAACGCGCCGTCGTAGAAGCCGGGGTACTGCTCAAGTGAACGACCAATGACGTACCCACCCATCGACACCCCGGCGACGTAGGTGTGCTGCGGCCGGCGGACCGTCCGCCCGAAGTGGTCGGCGAGATCCTTCGTCCCCAGCACCCCGGAGCGGATGTCGAAGCCGTTCCGGTCGTACGAGGACGACGCCCACGCGTATCCCTGCTCCAGCAGGCGCTGGCGCAACCCGAACGCCGGCGGTTCCGGTGAGAGCACCGTGCCCTGGCCGCGGTAGCCGTGCGCCCACAACACCAGGTCACCGTTCCACCGGGCGGGGACCTCGATGATGTACCCGGCGTGGCGGTGCACGCCCTGGCGTACCGTCGTCGGCTTGCCGCCCACTACCAGCGGCGCCAACGGCGGATTCTCGATGGTGTAGCCGGGCAGCGGCTCGCCGCCCCTCGCGTCGCGACCGGTGGCGCTGGCCGGCGCGGCACCGGCCAGCCCGACCGCGAGGGTCAGCGTCGCAGCCGCGGCGAGCAGGCGGCGGAGGGTACGAACGGGTGTGGACAGCATCGATGCTCCCCATCGGACGGTTGTCGCCCGAGGGGCGACCAGCGGGACGGTTGCCTACCGGCCGGTAGCGTCCTGAACCTAGAACCGCCGTCGACCAGTGTCAATGGGTTCGCTGATCCGCCGGTCAACACGATTGACCGGCCGTACCCGGTCGTTCGGGCCGGTGGGTCGATCGGGTTGACTGGTCGTCGTGGACGAGTCGATCTGGGAGGCGGCCCGAGCGTCGCGTGGCTGGCTGGACGCGGCGAACGGCACCGGGCAGACCGAGCTGACCTGCCGCATCCTCAAGCTCACCGAGGAGGCGGGGGAGGCCTCGGCTGCCTGGATCGGTCTGCTCGGGCAGAATCCGCGCAAGGGTGTCACCCACACCCGCGAGGACGTCGCGGCGGAGTTGGCCGACGTCGCCTTCACCGCGTTGGTGGCCATCGAAAGCCTCGGGCTGGACGCGCAGACAGCTCTGGACGCGTGCGCCGCAAAGGTGCGCTCCCGCCTGACAGTCCAATAACGCCCCTACCGTCCGGTCGCCGCCGTCCATCCTTCCCGCCGGTCGCCAGGCCGACCGGTGCTGAACTTTTGCCGGCATTGGGTGTTGTGCGGCTGTCGCTTCAGTCGTGATCGACTCGGGTTTCATGATGTCGCGGTGTCCAGCCGTCCGGGATGCCCCGACTTCCGTGAAACCCGAGTGGATCATCCCGGGTGAGGGCCGGTTCGGCGCTGTGAGCCCGAGGCTGTTTGGGTGGATTGCCCGGTGGTGGTCGTTTTGCGTGGTGACCGGACGCACCGGTGGGCCGGAATCATGGCCGGGCCGGGGTCGTTACATACCCTGACGATCGCAGTACCACCGACCCGCCGCCGACCCCTGAGGGCTGGTCGCGCAGGTTGGAATGCCAGCCTCCACCCGGTCGTTACAGTCCCCACGACCGACCGACGGGCACCGCCACGAGGGTGCCGGCGGGTTGAGCCACCCCGGAATGACCCCGGCCCCCCGGTCGTTACACAGGGACCCGGCGCCACGAGCCCCCCGCTCGCCAGGTCGCCGACCCGACGCCCGACACGGGCGTCACCCCCCCGAACTTATCCCCTTGTTTGTGCAGCGCCGGACGAGGTGCTCACACCCTGCCGCCGCCCCCATTGGCGGTCGGGTGTCCTACCCCCGAAGGAGCTACCCCCATGAACACGATCATGCGTAAGAGTGTCCTGTCTGTTGCTGGGCTCGCGTTCGCCGGTGGTGTCTTCGCCGGCCCGATCGCCCACGTGGCCAACCCGGTCGACACCAAGCCGGTCGCGGTAGCGGTGCAGGCCGACAAGCCCGACACCAGCAAGCTGATCCCGCACGGCACCCAGGGCGAGCAGTCCCACATCAGCCTCAACGACGAGCAGACGGCCAACGTGAAGGCGATCATCGCCGCCACGAAGAAGGCCGGCCTGCCGGAGCGGGCCGCGGTGATCTCGATCGCGACGAGCCTGCAGGAGTCGAAGCTGGAGAACCTGGGTCACCTCGGCGACGCCAACGATCATGACTCGCT
>NZ_JBITET010000018.1:0-106214 GCF_044455385.1 Micromonospora sp. NPDC051227 | reverse complement strand
TCCGCCGACCCGAACACCGCCTCCTACTGGATCAGCACCGAGCACCTCGCCGACTGGATCGCCACCCGCGGCTACGCCACCAGCTGACCCCACACACACCCGCACACCAGCACACGCCGAAGGGCCGGACCCCACCACGGGGCCCGGCCCTTCGGCGTCACCGGGTCACTGTCCACGCGCCCTCAGCAGGCTCGAACGAAGTCGAGGGGTCAACCGAGCTGACCAGGGTCACCGGCCAGGGGCTCAGCCAACCCCCACGCCCAGGAAGCTCAGCCAGCCCGGGGAGTCAGCCGCCGGAGTCGTCCATCTCGGCGCCCTCGGGGACCGTGTCGTCGTCCCGGCTGGCCAGCCAACCCTCCGGCAGGAAGACCTTGCCGGGTGAGTTGGTACGCCCGCGCGGCTGCCCCAGGGCGGTCACCGGGAACGGCTCCGCCGGGTCGAGTTTGCCGAGCAGGTCGTCGAGCTGAGCCAGGCTTTCGATCATCGCCAGCGAGCGCCGCAGCTCGCCGCCGACCGGGAAACCCTTGAGGTACCAGGCGACGTGCTTACGAAAGTCGGTGCAACCGTCCCGTTCACCTCGGGCCGGGTTGCGGGCGCCGGCCGTGAACTGGTCGACCAGCAGCTCGGCGTGCCGGCGCATGGTCACCGCCACCTCGCCGAGGGTGGGCAGCCGCCGCTCCGGCCGACCGTTGAAGGCGGCCTCCAGGTCGGCGAAGAGCCACGGTCGGCCCAGGCAGCCGCGCCCGATGACCACGCCGTCCACGCCGGTGTGGGCCACCATGCGCAGCGCGTCGTCGGCCTCCCAGATGTCGCCGTTGCCGAGCACGGGCACGTCGAGGGCCTGCTTCAGCGTGGCGATCGCGTCCCAGTCGGCGGTGCCCGAGTAACGCTGCGACGCCGTGCGCCCGTGCAGGGCGACCGCGGCCACGCCGGCCTCCTGGGCGGCGAGCCCGGCTTCGACGTACGTCAGGTGGTCGTCGTCGATGCCCTTGCGCATTTTCACCGTGACCGGCACCCCGGCCGGTGACGCGGCGGCCACCGCGGCCCGCACGAGTCGCGCGAAGAGCCGGCGCCGCCACGGTAGGGCCGCGCCGCCGCCACGCCGGGTGACCTTGGGGACCGGACAGCCGAAGTTGAGGTCGATGTGATCGGCCAGGTTGCGCTCGACGACGATCCGCACGGCCGCGGCGGTGATCTCCGGATCGGTGCCGTAGAGCTGGAGACTGCGGGGCTTCTCGTCGTCGCCGAACGCGATCATGCGCAGCGTCTTCGGGTTACGCTCGACCAACGCCCGAGTGGTGATCATCTCGCAGACGTAGATGCCGCCGCCCTGCTCGCGGCAGAGCCGACGGAACCCGATGTTGGTGATCCCGGCCATCGGCGCGAGCACGACCGGCGGCCACACCTGGTGCTGGCCGAGAGTCAGCGGGCGCAGCGCGGGCACGATCGAGGCGGTCACCGGACAAGTGTACGGGGCCCCGACCGGCGCTTATCGCGTCGGCCGAGGCCCCGTGCGCAGAGTCTCAGCAGCCGGGTAGACGCTCGATCAGGTAGCGCTCGACCTGGTCCAGGGAGACGCGCTCCTGGGCCATGGTGTCCCGGTTGCGCACCGTCACCGCGTTGTCGTCCAGGGTGTCGAAGTCGACAGTCACACAGAACGGGGTGCCGATCTCGTCCTGCCGGCGGTAGCGACGCCCGATCGCCTGCGAGTCGTCGAACTCCACCACCCAGCGCTTGCGCAGCAGGGTCGCGAGGTCCTTGGCCTTGGGCGACAGCGCCTCGTTGCGGGACAGCGGCAGCACCGCCACCTTGACCGGGGCGAGCCTCGGGTCGAACCGCATCACGGTGCGCTTGTCCACGCCGCCCTTGGTGTTCGGCGCCTCGTCCTCGTCGTACGCCTCCAGCAGGAAGGCGAGCACCGCGCGGGTCAGACCGGCGGCCGGCTCGATGACGTACGGCATCCAGCGCTCACTCTTGCCCTGGTCGAAGTACGACAGGTCGACGCCGGAGTGCTTGCTGTGCGTGGAGAGGTCGAAGTCGGTGCGGTTGGCGACACCCTCCAGCTCGGCGAACTCGGTGCCACCGAACTGGAAGCGGTACTCAATGTCCACCGTCCGCTTCGAGTAGTGCGACAGCTTCTCCTTGGGGTGCTCGAACAGGCGCAGATTGTCCGCCGAGAGGCCGAGGTCGAGGTACCAGTTCCAGCGCTCCTGGAGCCAGTACTCGTGCCACTGCTCGTCGGTGCCCGGCTCGACGAAGAACTCCATCTCCATCTGCTCGAACTCGCGGGTCCGGAAGATGAAGTTGCCCGGGGTGATCTCGTTGCGGAACGACTTGCCGGTCTGCGCGATGCCGAACGGGGGCTTCTTGCGGGCGACCGTCTCGACGTTCTTGTAGTTGACGAAGATGCCCTGCGCGGTCTCCGGGCGCAGGTAGTGCAGCCCTTCGTCACTCTCCACCGGGCCCAGGTAGGTCTTCATCAGGCCGTTGAACATCTTCGGCTCGGTGAAGGTGCCCTTGTTGCCGCAGTTGGGGCAGTTCAGCTCGGCCAGCGAGGTCAGCGGCTTACCGTGCTTCTCGGCGTACGCCTCTTCCAGGTGGTCAGCTCGGAACCGCTTGTGACAGAACTGGCACTCGGTGAGCGGGTCGACGAACTCGGCGATGTGGCCGGACGCCTCCCACACCTTGCGGGACAGGATCACCGCGGAGTCCAGGCCGACGACATCGTCGCGCTGCTGGACCATGGTCTTCCACCACTGCCGGCGGACGTTCTCCTTGAGCTCCACGCCGAGCGGACCGTAGTCCCACGCCGATCGGGTGCCTCCGTAGATCTCACTGGAGGGGAAGACGAAGCCTCGGCGCTTGGCGAGGCTGACGACGGCATCGATACGGTCGGCTGGCATGTTTCCTCCTACGCCGGCTGGCGGTCGGCGGGGGCGAGATGTGGATGGAACGGTCGGTTCGGGACAACGGTACGACCACCGTCCCCCCGAGCCCAGCAGAATACCGGGGACGGGTCAGCTGACCTCGCAGACCTCCACGCCGCCGGTCTGCCCGTCCTGGCCGAGGCTGACCTGTTGCCGATCCCGGTCGCCGCCGTCGAGGGTCACGTCGACCGGCACGGTCAGGTAGGTGGTGTCCACCTCGCCCACCCGGAACGCGGTCACCTGCGGTTCGGCGGCAGCGCGCCGCTCGAACTCCGGCCGGGACTCCCGCCGCTGCGCGTCGTCGCAGAGCTGGTCGTACGCCCGCCCGTAGTTTCGCTCGACCAGCGCCTGGTAGTAGTCGCCGGTCACGGTGCGGGCCTGTTCCCGGATCGCCTGGACTCCGCTGACGGCGAGGCCGACGACGGCGGTGCCACCCCCGCCACAGCAGAGCACCACGGCGAGCGCGCCGACGCCGAGGCCGATCCAGAGCCGGGTCCGGCGGCCCTCGGTGGGCGGCGCGGCGAACGGCGGAGCCACCCCGGGACCGGGTGGCGGGGCGGGTGCGGTCATAGGAGCAGCGTAGTGTCCGGCGGCTCAGCGGTAAGGACCCGCAGCCCGATCACTCTCGGCGACGACCACGGCCCCGCCCGGGGCGGCGGTGGCCAGCGCCTCGTAGGCGGAGGGCTCGTCGACGGACTCGGCGAGCAGTGGCACGGCGCTGACCTTGACCTCGAAGGCGCCCAGCGCCCGCCGGTACGTGCCGACCGACTCCCACTCGGTGACCAGTGACCAGTGCCGGGGGTCGTCCAGCGCCCGGACCAGTTGGCCGCGCAGGTAGCCGGGCCGGGCGGCCAGCGCGGTGAGGGCGGCGTGCGCCCGTTCGGTGAAGCCGTCGGCGGCATCGACGTCGACCACGAACCGGTTGGTCACCAGCACCGGGGGTTCCTCCTCGTAGAGTCTGTGGGATGCAGCGTACGCAGCGCCCTCTGCTCGCCCGGTTGGCCGGGGCGAACCCGACGTCGGTGTTCCTGCTCACCCTGGTGGTGGTGCTGGTGGCGTTCTTCACGCCCGGGGTGATCGGCGGGCTACTCACGCTCGCGCTCGCCGGGGTCCTGATCGCCCTGTTGGCGACGACCTGGGCGGTTCAGGCGCCGCAGACCCGGCTGATCCGACTGGTGATGCTCACCCTGCTGGTGTCGGTGGGCCTCGCGAAGCTCCTCTGACATGCAATCATGCGTTTTTGACAATCATTATCGTTGCCACGGACAGTTGACGACATGACCAACCGCGCCACGTACCGTGTCCTGGCCGCCGCGACCGCCCTCCTCGCCCTGGGCGCCGGGGCCGGCTGCTCCACCGGCGGCGCCGCTGGCGCCGACCCCCAGCGAGTCGACGTGGTGGCCGCGTTCTATCCCCTCCAGTTCCTGGCCGAACGGATCGGCGGCGACGCGGTCCGGGTCACCAACCTGGCCAAGCCGGGCGCCGAGCCGCACGACCTGGAACTCAACCCGAGCCAGGTTGGTGAGGTCAGCGACGCGGAGCTGATCGTCTACCTCAAGGGGTTCCAGCCGGCGGTGGACGACGCCGTGGCCCAGAACGGCGGCGACCGGGCGTTCGACGTGACCAGCGTGCAGCCGCTGTTGGACGCGTCCGCCAGCGGGCACGACCACGAGGGCGAGGAGGGGCACACCGAGAAGAGCGGCGGCAAGGACCCGCACGTCTGGCTCGACCCGAACCGGCTGGCCGGCATCGGCGACCAGCTCGCCCAGCGCCTCGGCAAGGCCGACCCGGACCACGCCGCCGAC
Organism: Micromonospora sp. NPDC051227; assembly: GCF_044455385.1. Lineage (NCBI taxonomy): Bacteria > Bacillati > Actinomycetota > Actinomycetes > Micromonosporales > Micromonosporaceae > Micromonospora > Micromonospora sp. NPDC051227. Next base: position 101,482 of record NZ_JBITET010000018.1, on the reverse strand, counting down.
TACACCACCCGGTCGGCCGCCCTGCGCGCCGACCTGACGACACTGGACGGCGAGTTCAAGCACGGTCTGGCGACCTGCCAGCGGCGGGAGATCGTGACCAGCCACGCCGCGTTCGGCTACCTCGCCGACCGCTACCAGCTGGACCAGGTTGGCATCACCGGGCTGAGCCCGGACGTCGAGCCCTCGCCGCAGCGCCTCGCGCACGTGATCGAGGAGGCCAAGGAGCACCAGGCCACCACGATCTTCTTCGAGACCCTGGTCAGCCCGAAGGTGGCCGAGACCATCGCCGGTCAGGTCGGCGCGAAGACCGCCGTGCTCGATCCGATCGAAGGGCTCGCCGCCGGCAGCAACGGGGACTACCTTTCGGTCATGCGCACCAACCTGCGGACCCTGCAGACGGCCTTGAGCTGCTCGTGACCTCACCTGTCATCACCGTCGAGCACGGGGTGGTCGGCTACGACGGCCGCCCCGTGCTCCGGGACATCTCGCTCACCGTGACCGCCGGCGAGGTGGTCGCGATCCTCGGCGCCAACGGCTCGGGCAAGTCCACCCTGATCCGCGCCGTGCTCGGGCTGGTGCCCATCAGCGCCGGCTCGGTCACCCTCTTCGACCGGCCGTTGCGCCGGTTTCGGCAGTGGGCACGCATCGGGTACGTCCCGCAACGCCTGGGCGCCGGCGGCGGCGTACCGGCGACCGTCCGGGAGGTGGTGGCCTCCGGCCGGCTGGCCCGTCGGGGGGTCCTGCGTCCGCCGGGCCGAGCCGACCGATCCGCCGTCGACGCCGCGCTGGGCGCAGTCGGGCTCGCCGACCGGGCCGGTGACCCGGTGTCCACGCTCTCCGGCGGCCAGCAGCAGCGCACCCTGATCGCCCGCGCCCTGGCCGGCCAGCCGGAGCTGCTGGTTCTCGACGAGCCCACCGCCGGGGTGGACGCGGCCAGCCAGGAGGCGTTCGCCGGCGCGCTGCGCGACTTCGTCGGCGACGGCGGAACGGTGCTGCTCGTCGCCCACGAGCTGGGCCCGCTGCGACCGGTGATCAGCCGGGCCGTCGTCGTCCACGAGGGTCGCATCGCCCACGACGGCGCGGTGCCGGACCCGGCCGGCCATCACGCGGAGCCCGACCACGACCACGTGCACCCGCACTGCTACGACGAGCCCGCCGGGCTGTGGAGCAACTGACCCATGGAACTCTTCCAGTACCCCTACATGCAGCGCGCCCTGATCGGCGCGCTGGTGATCGGCTTGGCCGCGCCGGCGCTCGGCATCTACCTGGTGCAGCGCCGGCTGGCGCTGATCGGCGATGGTGTGGGGCACGTGGCGCTGACCGGCGTCGGGGCGGGGCTGCTGCTCAACCGCTCACCGGTGCTGGTCGCGGTGATCGCCGCCACCATCGGCGCGATCGCCATCGAGATCGTCCGGGCCCGTGGGCGTACCTCCGGCGACCTGGCTCTGGCCCTGCTCTTCTACGGCGGCATCGCGGGCGGCGTACTCCTGGTGGGCCTCTCCGACGCGACCAGCGCGAACCTCAACGCCTACCTGTTCGGGTCGCTGACCACCATCTCGCCCGCCGACCTGACCACCATCGCGCTGCTCGGCGCGGCGATCCTGGTCACGATGATCGCGTTGCGGCCGGCGCTCTTCGCGGTCAGTCACGACGAGGAGTACGCCCGGGTCTCCGGCCTGCCCGTCCGCACGCTGAACCTGCTGATCGCCGTCGCCACCGCGGTCACCGTGACCATCGCCATGCGGGCCGTCGGCGTGCTGCTGATCAGCGCGTTGATGGTGGTGCCGGTCGCCACCGCCCAGCAGGTCACCCGGGGCTTCCGCAGCACGATGGCCGCCGCGATGGCTCTCGGTCTCTTCGCCGCCGGCTCGGGTGTCTGGGTGGCGGCCACGGCGGACACCGCACCGGGCGCCTCGGTGGTGCTGGTGGCGATCGCGTCCTTCCTGGTGGTGGCCGTGGCCGGCGCTGTCTGGCGGGTCGTGCGCCGTCGGACGACGCCGACCGCCGCGCCGACACCTGAACCTCACGAGGTCGTGCTGAGCTGAGCCTGGTCAGCGCGACGTCGGTGGTATTGGTTACCGTTGCAGGATGACCAGCGCAACGGGCTACGACGGGTTCGACGGGGCCAGCGAGCTGCTCCGTGCCCTGTCCGCTCCCATTCGGCTGGCCATCGTCAGCGAGCTGGCCGGCGGCGAGCGGTGCGTGCACGAGTTGGTGGAGAAGCTCGGCGCGGCGCAACCACTGGTCTCCCAGCACCTGCGGGTGTTGCGCGGAGCGGGCGTGGTGCGCGGCTCCCGCCGAGGCCGGGAGATCGCCTACAGCCTGGTCGACGAGCACGTCGCGCACATCGTGGCGGACGCGGTCAGCCACGCCGGGGAGGGATCATGAGCGAGAGCAGCGCCGCGGTGCGCAACACCCGGCAGCGTTCGGCGGTGAGCGCGCTGCTGGGCGAGATGGAGGGCTTCCACAGCGCCCAGGACCTGCACGCGATGCTGCGGCAGCGAGGCGAGCGGGTCGGCCTGACCACCGTCTACCGCACCCTCCAGGGGCTCGCCGACGCCGGTGAGATCGACGTGATGCGTCCGCCGGGCGGCGAGCACCTCTACCGCCGGTGCAGCGAGGGGCACCACCACCACCTGGTCTGCCGGGTGTGCGGGCGTACTGTCGAGGTGGCCGGCCCGGCCGTGGAGAGCTGGGCCGACCGGGTCGCCGCGCAGCACGGCTACGCCGACGTCAGCCACACCCTGGAGATCTTCGGCACCTGCCCGACCTGCCCGCGCTGACGACCTGCGCACGGTCGCTCGCGATCCGGGCCCACTTCACGGCTACACCGGGCGACGCGTTCGTGGCACGCTGGCCGACGTGAAAATCTATGCCGATCGGTTTCCGACCGCCGCCCGTCAGTTGCTCACCGATCTGCTCGTCGTCGCCTGGGTGTACGTGGCGATCCGCGGCGCGCTGTGGCTGCACGACCTGGTGCAGAAGCTCGCCGTGCCGGGGCAGAAGTTGGAGGACGCCGGCAGTGGGCTGGCCGACAACCTGGGCGACGCCGGCAGCAAGGCCGGCCGGGTGCCACTGGTCGGCGACGAACTCACCGCACCGTTCCAGCGCGCCGCCGAGGCCGCCCGATCGCTCGCCGACGCGGGCCGCGATCAGCAGCACCTGGTCGACCAGCTCGCCCTGGCCCTCGCCATCGCGGTGCTGATCTTCCCGCTCGGCATCGTGCTGTTCGGCTGGCTGCCGCTGCGGGTCCGTTGGATGCGCCGGGCCGGATCGGCGACGAAGCTGGCCGCCGGGCCAGCCGGCCGGGACCTGCTCGCCCTGCGCGCGCTGGCCACCCAGCCACTGGGCAAACTGACCCGGATCGGTCCGGACGTCGCAGAGGCGTGGCGGCGCGGCGACGACGCGACGGTCGACGCCCTGGCCGCCTTGGAGCTGCGCCAACTCGGCCTACGCGGCGGGGGCCGCTGAGGTCGCCCAGTGTGGGCTCTACTCACCCCCGCACCCCGCCCCCCCTCAGCGCCGATCTTGCAGTTTCGGTTGCCGGTATGAGTGGGATCCCCCTTATGTCGGGACAGTAAGAGCAAGATCGCGGAGCAGGACCATTCAGCCCCGTCGATCAAGAAGTTGTGGTGCCTGGTTTGACGTTCAACGAGGGCTTTGTCATCCACCACAACTCCGTGATCGACGTCGCAGGGTGAATTGACGGACAGTCGCTCCGCCGGGCGCAGGTCCAGCCCGACGAGGGTGTCGTTAAAGTCGTCGGGTGTTCTACTTCCTCGTCGTCATCGCCGTCCTGCTGCTCGGCTACGCCGCCGTCCTGGTTTCCTTCCTCCGCCGGGGCAAGAAGATCCCACCCGCGGCGTACCTGGCCCTGGCCGGGCTCAACGGTCTGATCCTGGCGGGAGTGTTGGCCTGGGCGGTCTCCCGCTGACCGACACCGCCGACGAGCGCGACCGTCAGCCCGCGCGGCGCGGTTTACGGCTTCGGGGGGATGCGCCGGCGGACGTCCTCGGCGGTGGACGGGCCGGGCGACCAGCGGGCCACCCAGGGCAGCTCGTCGGACGGGGTGAGCACGCCCTCCTCCAGGCCGGCGTAGCGGCCGGCGAGGATGCGCTTCGCGGCGGCGGTGTCGACCGAGTCGGTGTTGTCCCAGAGTGCGGCGAACAGGGCGTCCACCCGCACCCGCGCCTGCCGGCAGAACAGGTCGGCCAGCTCGACGTTCTCCGGGCGGCTGCCCCGTTCGGCGGAGGCCCGGACGCAGACCGCGGACATCGCGAACAACTCGGCGCCGATGTCCACCACCCGGCCGAGGAACGCCTGCTTGCGCTCCATCTTTCCCTGCCAGCGGGACATCGCGTAGAAGGTCGACCGGGCCAGCTTGCGTGACGAGCGCTCCACCTGGCGCAGGTGCGCGGCGAGCGGGCCGAACTCGGCGTACGCCGAAGGGGTCTGCCCCCGACCGACGGCGAGGGTGGGCAGCCACTTCGCGTAGAAGGCCCCGGCTCGCGCGCCGGCTCGGGCCTTGCGGCCCAGCCCCGCTTCCGGGTCGATGATGTCGCCGGCCACCGACAGGTGGGCGTCGACCGCCTCCCGCGCGATCAGCAGGTGCATGATCTCGGTGGAGCCCTCGAAGATCCGGTTGATCCGCAGGTCGCGCAGCATCTGCTCGACGGCGGCCGGGCGTTCGCCGCGGGCGGCCAGTGAGTCGGCTGTCTCGTAGCCGCGCCCACCCCGGATCTGGATCAGCTCGTCGGCGATCTTCCAGGCCATCTCGCTGGCGTACAGCTTGACCAGTGCCGCCTCGATCCGGATGTCGTTGCGGTCGTCGTCGGCGAGCAGGCAGCAGAGGTCGAGCATCGTCTCCATGCCGTACGTGGTGGCGGCGATGAAGGAGAGCTTCTGCGCGACCGCCTCGTGCTCGCCCACCGGCCGTCCCCACTGGACCCGGTCGGCGGCCCACCCCCTGGTCACGTTCAACGCCCACTTGCCGGCGCCCACGCACATGGCCGGCAGTGAGAGCCGGCCGGTGTTCAGAGTGGTCAGGGCGATCTTCAGCCCCTTGCCCTCGCCACCGATGACGTTCTCGGCGGGGACGATCACGTCGTGGAACCGGGTCAGGCTGTTCTCCAGGCCGCGCAGGCCGATGAACTCGTTGCGCCGTTCGACGGTGATGCCGGGGCTGTCGCCGTCCACCACGAACGCGGTGATGCCGCCCCGACGGCCCTCGGTGGCCGGCACCCGGGCCATCACCACCAGCAGGGTGGCCACGATGCCGTTGGTGGCCCAGAGCTTCACCCCGTTGAGCCGGTAACCGGTGCCGTCCTCGGTCGGCTCCGCGATGGTGGCCAGCCGGGCCGGGTCGGAACCGACGTCCGGCTCGGTGAGCAGGAACGCGGACACCTCGCCGGCGGCGAGCCGGGGCAGGAAGCGTTGCTTCTGCTCGGCGGTGCCGAACATCTTCAGTGGCTGCGGCACCCCGATCGACTGGTGCGCCGAGAGCAGCGCGCCGATGGCCGGGCTGACCGAGCCGGCCAGCATGAGCGCCCGGCAGTAGTGCAGGTTGCTCAGCCCGAGCCCGCCGTACTTGCGGTCGATCTTCATGCCGAACGCGCCGAGGTCGGCCAGGCCGTGGAACACCGAGTCGGGTATCGACGCGTCCCGCTCGATGGCCTCACCGTCCACCTCGGCGGTCAGGAAGGCGCGGAACCGACCAAGGAACTCCTCCGCGCGAGCCACGTCGTCCGGATCGGATCGGGGCCACGGGTCGATCAGGTCGAGCCGGAACCGGCCGAGGAACAGCTCCTTGCCGAAGCTGGGTCGGTCCCAGGTGGACTCCCGGGCGGCCTCGGCGACCTGCCGGGCCTCCTTCTCGGTGACCTGCCCGGCTTCCGCTGGCAGTGGCGCGGCGGCACCGGCGGTGGTTTCGGAGTCGGGGCCGTCCGGTGCCGGTCGGCCATCCTGCGTCGTGGTCACGGCTGCCCCCTCGAAGCTCGGTGCGGCTGCGTCGACGTGCGCGACTACCGCCACGCTACCCCTGGTTGTTACCCAGGGGTAGCGCTGCGTGAAGATCGGCGCGGTCAGCGACCGCTGATGGTGTCCGGGTCGTCGTCATCGTCGTCGATGTCGTCCTCACCCCAGTTGCGTCGGGCGAACGGCAGGGCCACCCAGAACGTGAGGAACCAGATTCCGGCCAGGGCGCTGAGCACGAAGGCGATCGGCCGGTCCAACACGAAGTCGGTGATCAGCAGTACCGCGCTGACCATCGCGATCAGCATGAAGGCGAGGCCGCCGGTGGCCATCCGGTGCGCGAAGCGGACCAGCTCCGGTTTGCGCCCCTGCCGGAACAGCGCCCGGTGGAACGCCACCGGCGAGATGATCAGTGCGGTGGCGGCGGCCGCCGCGAGCAACGCCACGATGTAGACGTCGCGCTGGAACTCCGTGGTCTCGGTGAACCCGTTACTGAACGGCAGGGTGAGCAGGAAGGCGAAGAGGATCTGCACGCCGGTCTGGGCGACCCGCAGCTCCTGCAGCAGGTCGGCGAAGTTGCGCTGCCAGCGCTGCTTGTCGGTCTCCTTGGACACGCGCTACCTCCGGTGAGACGGTACTGCCGGCGGTCCCGGCCGCCGGCAGCAACGCCAATGCCCCACCCGGCCGAGCACGAAACAGATTCACGACATCGGCCGTTCATCTCGGCGACGCAAGTCGGCCGCCAGCGCCGTGTCAGGACCCGCGTCGGATCCGGCCCGCGTACCGCGCTTCCAGCTCGTTGTTGTGCGCGTCGCCGTCCGGGATGTTCGCCGACAGGTAGACCGGGGGCCGCTCCCCCGCCGCCAGCAACCGCGCCACCACCTCCACTGTCACCTGCTGCGCCAGCAGCGCCGCGGTGATCGAGGAGACCGCGCCGACCGCGCCGCCGCCGGGCAGGGGCAGCGTCGCGTCGCCGTACGGCGCGCCGTTGTCGAGCACCACGTCGGCGAGGTCGCTCAGCTTGCGCCCGGACGGGTGCCGGGAGGTCATCCGGCCGGAGTGCTGCGCCGAGGTGATCGCCACCAACCCGTGACCGTGCTCCTTCACCAGCGTGGCGAACTCCACCATCGCGCCGTTGACCCCGGAGTTCGAGGCGAGCACGAAGACGTCGGTGGGGCGCACCGGAGCCAGCTCGTAGAGGCGGTGCGCGACGGCCGGGTCCCGTTCCAGCAGCGGGCCGAGCCGGTCGGCCGGTTCGCCGCCGAGCAGCACCAGGTCGCGTAGCGCGATCCGGTTGGTCGGTACCAGACCGCCCGCCCGGCCGGCGATCTCCATGGCGAGGGCCTCCGAGTGCCCGGTGCCGAACGCGTGCACCACGCCGTCGGCTCGGACGGCCTCGGCGATCAGGTCGGCGGCCCGCCCCACCGCCTCCCGCTGACTGGCTGCCACCCGGCCGATCGTCTCGGTCACCACGGCCAGGTAGTCCTCGGCACTCACCGTCATACGTCCTCCGTCGTTCGATTACGAGCCAGCCAGCGAACCGCGAAGTCGACCGCCGCCCGCTGGCGCATCAACCTGCCGGTCCCGGTGCCGACCGGTGCGGTGCGTACCGCTCCGGTGGCCTCCAGGTCCCCGCCCAACGCGGCGAAGTCGTCCGCGTCGAGTCGTACGTCAGGCCACCACACCCATTCCCGACCACCGTCGGCGGTACGCACGGCAGCACCGATCCGCTCCCGGGGCGAGCCGGGGCGGCGGTACTCGGCCAGGTGCAACGAGGTGCTCACCGAGTGGTCCACGCCGAGCAGCAACACGTCGGCGTCGAGGTCGTAGAGGCGAGCCAGTGGGGAGCCCTCGCCGAGCATGTCGGCCAGGGTGTGCCCGGCCACCACCTGCTCGGCGGCCGGACCGAGGGCGGCGAACGACACGTGCGGATGGGAGCTGCGCAGCGCGCCGGGCCAGCCGCGGACCGTCTCGGCGAGCGCACCCATGAACCGGCTCGGCGTGACCGCCGGGTCGAAGCCCGGCATCTCCGAGCGGATCAGCGGCCACCAGCCCGCCGGCACCGGCGGGTTGCGCCACCGCGCGGGGTCGCTGTTGTCGGGCGTGTGGGTGGGCACGACGATCGTGCCGTCCGGGCCGAGCGCGTCGCGCAGGGCGAGCACCACCGCGTGCGGACCGCCGCTGACGAAGCCCAGCGGACGCAGCGAGGCGTGCACCAGCATCGTCGCGCCGGGGCGTACGCCCAGCACGCGCAGCTGCGCGGCGATCGAGCGACGGCTGCCCGGCCCGCTGGCGTCCGGCGTCACGATTGCTTTCCCCCGCGGACCCGCACGGCTCAGGCCGTTCCGCCGGCTCGGGCCAGGATCGCCTCGGCGAGCGGGGCCGGCGCCGCGTCCGGGATCCAGTGACTCACCCCGGGCAGCTGCACGAAACGGTAGTCCCCGCTGACGTTCCGCGCGCACGCCTCGGCGGCGGTCCGGCCGATGGCGACGTCCCGGTCACTCCAGACGTACGTGGTGGGCACCGCGACCGGGCCGACGCCGGCCAGGTCGGCGCGGGACATCGCCCGGTACCAGTTCAGCGCGGCGGTGAGCGCCCCCGGCTCGCGCATCGGGTCGGCGTACCGGGTCACCCGGGACGTGTCGCCCACCCCGCCGAGCAGCTTGCGCAGCGCGGTGGCGTGCCACGCCAGCAGCACCTTCTCCGCCTTGTCGGGCTTGCGGAACAGCGCGATGTACGACGAGCGGGCCTTCTGTTGGGCGTCGGTGCTCAGGGCGTGCGCCATGGCCGCCGGATGCGGTACGGACACCGCGGTCAGCGTGTGCACCCGCTCGGGGTGCCGGGCGGCAACCGCCCAGGCCACGATCGCGCCCCAGTCGTGGCCGACCAGGTGCACGGCGTCCAGCCCGAGCGCGTCGAGCACCGCCACCACGTCGGTGACGAGTTCGGGGATCCGGTAGTCGGCCACCGCCGTGGGCCGGGCGCCGGGTGAGTAGCCGCGCTGGTCCAGCGCGTACGTGCGCAGCCCACCCGCGTGCAGCGCCGGCACCACGTCGTCCCACTCGCCGCTGTGCTGAGGGAAACCGTGCAGCAGCAGGACGGGTACGCCGTCCGTCGGACCGCCGACGGTCACCTCGAACGTGAAGCCTCGCGCGTCAACCCGCATGATCGGAAGCGTACCCAGCCGGCGGTCGACCGGTCGCTCCCGCAGGTCAAAAGGATGCCCTGCTGGGCCCGCGACAGTGGTCGGTGTTAGCGTCAGCGAGACAACTTCATATCCGACAGGGGAGCGCACAGCGCTGAGAGTGCGGGCACGCCCGCAGACCCTCGAACCTGATCTGGGTAATGCCAGCGCAGGGAGTTCGGTCGACCTCCAGCCGCGCCGCAGTCCGGTGCCACCGGACGCGGCGTGCGTCTTCTCCTGGTTCGCACTCACGAACTGGGAGCAACACATGAAATCCACCACCGACACACACCGTTGGCGCACCATCGACATCGTGGTCGCCTCGGTGATCGCGGTCGCCTTCGGCGTCATCTTCTGGGCCTGGGGCCTGGTCTGGAGCGCCACCGAGGGCGCGTTCGCCTTTTTCCCGCCGGCGCAGACGCTGCTCTACGGCGTCTGGCTGATGCCGGCGGTGATCGGTGGGCTGGTCATCCGCAAGCCCGGCGCCGCGCTCTACTGCGAGACCGTGGCCGCGGTCCTGTCCGCGCTGCTGGGCAGCCAGTGGGCCGGCACGGTGATCCCACAGGGCATCGTGCAGGGCATCGGCGCCGAGCTGGCCTTCGCCGCCTTCCGGTACCGGTCGTTCCGGCTGCCGACCGCGGTGTTCGCGGGCGCGCTGACCGGCCTCAGCGCCGCGCTGTTCGACTTCTTCGTCTGGAACGTCGACTACGCGCTGACCGACTACCGCATCCCGTACGCGCTGCTCACCATCGTCAGCGCCACCGTGATCGCCGGCCTGGGGGGCTGGCTGCTGACGAAGGCCCTGGCCAACACCGGCGTCCTGGACCGCTTCCCCGCAGGCCGAAACCGCGCCCTGATCTGACCCCCCCACCAACTCGCGTCGATCAAGATGTTTGCGTCAACGGAAGGCGATTTCCTGACGCAAACCTCTTGATCAACCGGGTAGGCGGGGCCGGCGGTTGGGTGGGAGGGGGTGGGTCTGGTGGGCGGGGTACTGCTGCGGGGGTTCGGGTGGCGGCACGCTGGGCGGCGCGCCTGGGCCGTTCGGGGTGTTGATCTGCGGGTTGAGGCTGGGGAGCGGGTCTTGCTTCTTGGGCCCTCCGGGGCCGGTAAGAGCACAGTGCTCAGCGCGTTGGCAGGGCTGCTTCCCGAGGACTCCGGCGAGCAGGAGGGCACCGTCGAGATCGACGGGCTCGACCCGCGCAAGGGACGGGAACGGGTCGGCATCGTCTTCCAGGACCCGGAGACCCAACTGGTGATGGCGCGCTGTGGCGACGACGTCGCGTTCGGGCTGGAGAACCGGGGCGTGCCGGCCGACGAGATCTGGCCCCGGGTGGACGAGGCGCTGCACCGGGTCGGCTTCCCGTACTCCCGGGACCGCCACACCGCGGCGCTCTCCGGCGGCGAACAGCAACGCCTCGCCCTGGCCGGCGCGCTGGCCCTGCGCCCCGCCCTGCTGCTGCTCGACGAGCCGACCGCCAACCTCGACCCGGCCGGAGCCGAGCTGGTCCGGCACGCGGTGGCCGGCGCGCTGGACGCCGACACCACGCTGATCCTGGTCGAGCACCGGGTCTCCGAGGCACTGCCGCTGGTCGACCGGGTGGTCGTCCTGGAACCGGGCGGCGGCGTCCGCGCGGACGGCACACCCGAGGCGGTCTTCGCCGCCCACGGTGCCGCCCTGGCCGCCGAGGGGGTCTGGGTGCCCGGTCACCCGATCGCGCCCCGACCGGCCACCGCCGGCCCCGGGGAGTTGTTGCTCACCGCCGACCGGCTCGGCCTGCCGCCCCGGCTGGGCCGCACCGACCTGGCGGTACGCGCCGGTGAAGCACTCGCCGTACGCGGACCCAACGGTGCCGGCAAGTCCACCCTCGCGTTGCTGCTCGGCGGTCTGCTCCGGCCGGGCGACGGTCGGGTCACCGCGTCCGCCGAGTTGGCCGGCGCGGACCACCGCACTCCCCCGCACCGGTGGCGGGCGCCCTCGCTGGCCCGACGGATCGGGTCGGTCTTCCAGGATCCGGAGCACCAGTTCGTCACCAGCACGGTCTTCGACGAGCTGGCGCTGGGCCCGCGCCGCACCGGTCAACCCGAGGCGGCCGTCAAGGAGACCGTGGCCGGGCTGCTGGACCGGCTGCGGCTGGCCCGGCTCGCCGCCGCCAACCCGTACACCCTCTCGGGTGGCGAGGCGCGGCGGCTGAGCGTGGCGACCGCCCTGGCCACCGCGCCACGCCTGCTGATCTGCGACGAACCCACCTTCGGCCAGGACCGGCGGACCTGGCGGGAGCTGGTCGACCTCTTCGCCGACCTGCGCGACGCCGGGCACGGCGTGGTCACGATCACCCACGACGCGGACTTCGTCGCCGCGCTCGCCGACCGCACCGTCACCCTGCACCGCGCCCCGGACGACCACCGATGATCAGCATCGAGCCGGTCGCCGCGCCGGACGCGCCGTTGGCCCGCCGCAACCCGGTGGCGAAGGTCGCCGCCGCACTCGTCTTCTCGTTCACCCTGCTGGCGACCCTGGACCCGGTGGCCCCGGCGATCGCCATCGCCCTCGAACTGGCCGTCCTGCCGCTGTTCGGTATCCGCTACCGGGTGCTGGCCCGACGGGCCTGGCCGCTGCTGCTCAGTGCCGCCGGCATCCTGGTCACCCTGGTGCTGTTCGCGGCCGACCGGTCCGGCCGGGTCCTACTGGACGCGGGACCGGTGCTGGTGAGCACCGGCGTCCTGCTCACCGCGCTCGGCCTGGTGCTGCGGGTGTTCGCGGTGGCCCTGCCCGGTGTGATCGTCTTTGCGACCACCGACCCCACCGACCTGGCCGACGCGTTGATCCAGAACGCGAAGGCGCCGGCCCGGTTCGCCATCGGGGCGCTGGCCGCGTTCCGGCTGGTGCCGCTGCTCGGTCAGGAGTGGCAGATGATCAGCATGGCTCGACGCGCGCGGGGCGTCGACGCGGGACGCAACCCGGTGGCGAAGCTGCGGCTCTTCGCCTCCACCGCCTTCGCGCTGCTGGTGGGGGCGATCCGCCGAGGCACCCGACTGGCGGTGGCCATGGACGCGCGCGGCTTCGACGCCGGCACACCCCGTACCGTCGCCCGCCAGCAGCACTTCACCCGCGCCGACGTCCTCCTCATCGCCGCGGCCGTCGTCCTCGCCGCGGCCGCCCTGACCACGAGCGTCCTCCTGGGCACCTTCCGCCCCCTGATCAGCTAAGTCCGCCCCGCCGGCTGCCTGCCGCCGCCCGCCGCCCCACGCCGCCCCACGCCGCCCGGCGCCGCCCCGCGCCGCCCCGCGCCGCCCCGCCCCGCGCCGCCCGGCGCCGATCTTGCGGTTTCTGTCGTTGATTCATCCCGGTATGCCGGTGAATGCGAGGACAGAAAGTGCAAGATCGCGGGGCGGAGCCGGGCCGGGCTGGGCTGGGCTGGGTCGGGTCGGGTCGGGCGGCGGAGGGTAGGGCGGGCGGGGCGGGGGTGGGGTGGGGTGGGGTGGGGTGGGGTGGGTTGGTCAGCTGCGGCGGAAGGCGTAGCGGCGGGCCTGGCCGGCTTGCTGGCTGCGGCCGCCGCCGGAGCGGTTGCCGCCACCCGGCGGCGGGCCGGCCGTCGGTGCCTTCGGTCGCCCGGTCGGCTTCGGCAGATCTCGCATCGTCGGCGCATCGACGACCGCCGGCACATCGACAGCTGTCGGCACGTCGACCGGCGGCGCCACCTCGTCCAGGACCGCCGGCGGCAGCGCCGGCTCGGCCAGCACCGCCAGCAGCGCAGGCTCGGCCATCGCCGGTTCCACCAGCACCGCCGGCAGGGCCGGTTCGACCGCGAGGTCGAGGGCGGGGAGGGTGGTGGGGCGCGGGCCGTGGCCGGCCGCCGGGTCGACGCCGAGCGGCGTCGCTCTCGGGGTACGGGTCTTCTTCGGGTTACGCCTGGCAGGCATCCGGGCCTCCTTCAATGCCGACCGGCACGGCCGGTCCCGCGCTGCGGCGGTCGGTCGGATCGGCTGGTGACCGCCGTTGCGCGACGGTCGAGTGGGGAAGGGACTGCTCACCGGGGCCAGGCAGGGCCACCGCCACCGAACGGCGGGGAGGGAATGCGGGACGCCCGGGAGCGCACGGACCGCGACGCGGGACGGCGGGCCGGCTCGGAAGTGGGGCGTCAGTTACGCATGTTCGTACCGTAGCCACCGCCGGACCGACGCGCATCCGTTTTTACTGGCACGATCGGCACATGCTGATCGCGTTCTCGATCACCCCGCTCGGCGGTGACGACTCCGTGGGTGACCTGGTCGCCGAGGCGGTGCGGGTGGTCCGTGCGTCCGGCCTGCCCAACCGGACCGATGCCATGTTCACCACCATCGAGGGCGAGTGGGACGAGGTGATGGCGGTGGTGAAGCGGGCGGTCGACGTGGTCGCCGCGCAGGCTCCCCGGGTGAGTGTGGTGCTCAAGGCCGACGTCCGCCCCGGGGTCAGCGACGCGCTGACCGGGAAGATCGCCCGTATCGAAGCGCGTCTCGCCGAAGGCTGACGCGCGCAGCGCGGGATGACGACAACTTTCCCTGCGCGGGGCATACCGACCACTGAAATGAGCCCGAGCCGCCATCGGCAACGTCCACATTACGTGCAGTAACGGGACGTCCATCACTGGTCCGTATCGGCTCGCATCACGGTAAGTTTCCAAGCGCTGATAGTGGTGTGACGAGAGGTGGCGGCACGAATGGCTGATCAGGCGAGGGCACAAATCGGTGTGACCGGGCTGGCGGTGATGGGTCGCAACGTGGCCCGCAACCTGGCCCGCAACGGCTTCACGGTGGCAGTGCACAACCGCTCGCCGGAGCGCACCCGCAGCCTGGTCGCCGAGCACGGCGACGAGGGCACGTTCCTGCCGGGCGAGACGATGGCCGATTTCGTGGCGTCACTGGAACGACCCCGCGCGGTCATCGTCATGGTGAAGGCCGGCGCGCCCACCGACGCGGTGATCGACGAGTTGGTGCCGCTGCTCGACGAGGGCGACATCATCGTCGACTGTGGCAACGCCCACTTCGCCGACACCCGTCGCCGCGAGGAGGCGCTGCGGGCGCAGGGGCTGCACTTCAGCGGCACCGGCGTCTCCGGTGGCGAGGAGGGCGCGCTGCGCGGGCCGAGCATCATGCCGGGCGGCTCCGCCGAGTCGTACGCGAAGCTCGGGCCGATGTTCGAGAAGATCGCCGCCCAGGTGGACGGCGTGCCGTGCTGCACGCACGTCGGGCCGGACGGCGCCGGGCACTTCGTCAAGATGGTGCACAACGGCATCGAGTACGCCGACATGCAGCTCATCGCCGAGGCGTACGACCTGCTCCGGGCCGGCCTGGACGCGACGCCGGCCGAGATCGCGGAGATCTTCCGGGAGTGGAACAACGGCGAGCTGGAATCGTTCCTCATCGAAATCACCGCCGACGTGCTCGCGCACACCGATGCGGCGACCGGCCGGTCGTTCGTGGACATCGTGCAGGACCGGGCCGAGCAGAAGGGCACCGGTCGGTGGACCGTTCAGAGCGCCCTGGACCTGGGCATCCCGATCACCGGGATCGCCGAGGCGACCTTCGCCCGTTCGCTCTCCGGGCACGTCGACCAGCGCGAGGCGGCCCGCCGGGCGTTCCCCGACGCGGGTGAGAAGTGGCAGGTGAGCGACCGGGAGACCTTCGTCGAGGACGTCCGCCGGGCGCTGCTCGCCTCCAAGATCGTCGCGTACGCGCAGGGCTTCGACCACATCCGCGCGGGCAGCCAGGAATACAACTGGGACATCGACCTGGGCGGCACCGCGACGATCTGGCGGGGCGGCTGCATCATCCGGGCCCGCTTCCTCAACCGGATCCGTGAGGCGTACGACGAGCAGCCGGACCTGCCGACGCTGCTGGTGGCGCCGTACTTCGCCGAGGCGGTCAGCGCTGGCGTGCCGAGTTGGCGGCGGGTGGTGGCCGACGCGACCCGGGCCGGTGTGCCGACGCCCGCGTTCTCGTCGTCGCTGGCGTACTTCGACGCGTTGCGCGCGGAGCGGCTGCCCGCCGCGCTGATCCAGGGTCTGCGGGACAACTTCGGCGCGCACACCTACCAGCGGGTGGACCGCGAGGGCTCGTTCCACACCACCTGGGCCGCCGACCGCACCGAGTCACCGGCCTGACCACCCCGCCTCTTTCCCCGTCGATCTTGCACTTTCGGGCTGTGAAATGCGGCTTCTGTGCCGCTATTCCGGGACAGAAAGTGCAAGATCGACGGGGTGGGGCGGGTCAGCCGACCGTGGCGTGCATCTCCCAGACCAGGATCTCGGCCGGTTCGTCGGCGGTCACCCGCCGGCCACCGGTCATGGTGAGCCGGGCGGCGTCGCCACTGCCGAGCGGACCGCTGCCCTCCAGGGTCACCGTGCCGTCGGGCACGTAGAGGTGCACGTAGGGCGCGTCCGGGATGGTGACCTCGGCGCCGGGGGCGAGACGGGCGGCGTGCAGGGTCGCGTACCGGTTGCGGATCCGGATCGCGGACGCGCCGTCGTAGCGGTCCATCCCGGAGGCGATCGGCACCAGGCCCCCGCGGAGCAACTCGTCCTCGATCTCCAGCTGCTCGTAGCCGGGGTCGACGCCCTGCTCGTCGGGGAGCACCCACATCTGCACGAAGTGCACCGGGTCGGTGTGCGGCTCCTGATTGTTGAGCCTCCAGGCGTCGTTCTTCTCCGAGTGCAGGATGCCGGTGCCGGCGCTCATCCGCTGGGCCAGACCCGGGTAGATCACCCCGGAGTGCCCGGTGGAGTCCTGGTGCACCAGGGAACCGCGCAGCACCCAGGTCACGATCTCCATGTCCTGATGCGGGTGGGTCTCGAAGCCGGCTCCCGGTCGGACCACGTCGTCGTTGTTGACCAGCAGCAGGCCGTGGTGGGTGTTGGCCGGGTCGTAGTGCCGGGAGAACGAGAAGGAGTGCTTGGAGTCCAGCCAGGAGATCCGGGTGGCGAAGCGGTCATCGGCACGACGGATGTCGACAGCGGGCGCGGTCACCAGGCACGCTGCCCGGCGTCGGGGGTCGACGGCGCCCAGGTCAGGGCCGGCTCGCCGGTGGCCAGTTCGGCGATCTCACCGGTGCGCAGCTGCGGTGTGTGGCCGAACTCGGCGCAGTGCTGCTCGGCGATCTCGGCACAGATCTCGGCCACCTGCTCGCAGATCGGGTCGCCCAGGTCGGCGGCGTTCAACGCCATGATCATCTTAAAGCGGAGATCACGCATCTGCCCCCCAACCGCCGTCGTCCCACCACCTCCGGACCCTACCCGCCGCCCTTGCGCAGGACCCCGAAACGAGCGCACTCACCCCAACCCGCTCACCGGCCGCGTGCAGGCCCCCGGGTCGCGTCGATCATGGAGTGTGGTGGTGAACATAAGTCACAAAGGCGCCTAACCCGGCCACCACAACTCCATGATCGACCGCCGGGGCGGGCGGGCGGGGGCGGGGCGGGGCGGGGCGGGGCTGGCGGGGCGGGCGGGGGCGGGGATGCGGCGGCGCCCCCGCACGAGGGGTGCGGGGGCGCCGGGGACAGTTGTGGGTTGATCAGAAGAAGCGGCGGCGCTTGGCCTTCTGCGGACGGATCAGGTCCGCACCCTTGGTCAGCAACCGGGTCGCCCCGGAGGGACCACGCCGGGCCTCCAGGGTGTGGCTGAGCCGGCGGGCACCGGCCGCGGCCAGCGGCACCGCGATAGCCATCACCGCCCACTGGGCAATGCGCTTCTGGATCATGTGGGTTCACCTCCGTCAGTGGCTTCTGACGTCTCTGATACCCAGAGTGACGTGCGGGTAAGCACGTCGGCTCAGATAACCGGGGCGACCGGGTTGGGCAGCGCGCCGCCGAAGCGTCGGTCCCGCTGGGCGTACAACTCGCACGCGTACCAGAGGTGGCGGCGGTCGAAGTCGGGCCAGAGCGTGTCCAGGAAGACCAACTCGGCGTACGCGGTCTGCCAGAGCAGGAAGTTGGAGATCCGCTCCTCCCCGGAGGGGCGCAGGAACAGGTCCACCTCCGGGATCTCCGGGTGGTAGAGGTACTTCGCCACGGTCTTCTCGGTGACCTTCGCCGGATCCAGCCGGCCGGCCGCCACGTCCCGCGCGATCGCGGCGGCGGCGTCACCGATCTCGGCCTGCCCGCCGTAGTTGACGCAGAACTGCAGGGTCAGCGTCGAGTTGTCGCGGGACATCTCCTCGGCGGTCTGCAACTCGGAGATGACGCTCTTCCACAGCCGACCGGGCCGGCCCGACCACACCACCCGTACGCCCAGGTCGACCAGCTGGTCACGGCGGCGACGGATCACGTCCCGGTTGAACCCCATCAGGAACCGGACCTCGTCGGGCGAGCGCCGCCAGTTCTCGGTGGAGAACGCGTACGCCGACAGGTACGGGATGCCCATCTCGATGGCGCCCTCGATGGTGTCGAAGAGGCTGTGCTCCCCCGCCTCGTGCCCCTTGGTGCGGGGCAGCCCGCGGTCCTTGGCCCAGCGGCCGTTGCCGTCCATCACCACCGCCACGTGCTTCGGCACCGCCTCGGTGGGCAGCGCCGGAGGGCGGGCCCCGGACGGGTGCGGCACCGGCGGCGTCGGCTCGCGCCGGCCGGCCTTCTTCGATCGGATCACTCGGTCACTCCCTGTTCGTGCTGTCCGCCCCGGCCTCGACGTCGCCACGTGGCCGGAGCACCGCGGCCCCGGTACCCTCCGGCGGCGGAGCCGTGCCGGCCGCCGAGGAACCCCGGTCGACCAGCGGCAGCGAGCGTAGCGCGCGCTCCAGGTGCCACTGCAGGTGAGCTGCGACCAGCCCACTGCACTCCCGACGGACGGCGGCGTCGGTGGCGTCGGCGATCACCCAGTCGCCGGAGGTCAGCGCGGACATCAGATCGATGGTGGCCGGTGCGGGATGAGCCGCCCCGGGGGGCCGACAATCCGGACAGACCGCGCCGCCGGCCGGCACCGAGAACGCCCGGTGCCGCCCGGGCGTGCCGCAGACCGCGCAGGCGACCAGCGCCGGCGCCCAGCCGGCCAGGGACATCCCGCGCAGCAGGTACGCGTCGAGCACCAGGGTGGTGGCGTGCTCGCCCCGGGACAGCGCCTTCAGCGCGCCGATGGTGAGCTGGAACAGCCGCAACGACGGCTCCCGTTCCACCGGGGTCAGCCGCTCGGCGGTCTCGGCGATCGCGCTGGCCGCCGTGTAACGCGGGTAGTCGCCCAGGAACCGTTTGCCGTACAGGTCGATGCCCTCGACCTGACTCACGGTGTGCAGAGAATTGCCGTGGTTGCCCTTCGGGTCACCGGCGAGCTGGAGGTCGACGTGGCCGAACGGCTCCAGCCGGGCACCGAACTTGCTGGTGGTGCGGCGGATCCCTCGAGCCACCGCGCGCAGCCGGCCGTGCCGACGGGTGAGCAGGGTGATGATCCGGTCGGACTCGCCGAGCTTCTGCACACGCAGCACCACCGCGTCGTCGCGGTAGAGCTGTCGGCGATACCCGGCCATCGGGCCATTCTCCCTCGGGGTGTGAAATCAGGGTTGGTTCGGGGTGCAAGCGCGGATGAACCCCGATGCGGACGCCTCGTGCTCGGTCGTAGCGTGCTGGTCATGGCACTGCACCTGACCACCACCCCCCGCCGTCGTCGCGTCGCCGCTCCCGTCGCGCTAGGGCTCGCCACCACCCTCATCGTGCTCGCCGGGTGCGACAACCTGTCGTTCCGTCGGCTCGACTACGACAACACCGAGGCGGTCCGGATCACCACGGTCCGGGTCTCCGGGGGCTCGGGCGACGTGGTGGTCCGCGGCACCGGCCCGGCGTCCGAGGTGCGGATCAAGCGAGTGGTTCGCTACCAGGGCGGTGAACCGGACAACACCCGCTACGAGATCAAGGGCAGCGAGCTGGTGCTGGACACCGACTGTGGCTCGCGGTGCAGCATCTCCTACGAGGTGACGGTGCCGGAGGGTGTGGCGGTGCAGGGCGAGACCAGCTCCGGCAACGTCGAGCTGAGCCGGGTCGGCACCGTGGACCTACAGGTGCGCTCGGGCGACGTGCGGATCTCCGGTGCGTCGGGCGCGGTCGGGGTGGAGGCCCGCTCGGGCAACATCGAGGTGAACGAGGCCGCCGCGGCGGTACGGCTGCGCGCCTCGTCGGGAGACATCAGCGCACGCCGGCTGGGCGGCACGGTCGACGCCGAGGCCAGCTCGGGCAATGTCAACGTGGAGCTGGACAAGCCCGCCTCGGCCCGGGTCCACGCCTCCAGTGGTGACGTCACGCTGCTGGTGCCGCAGGGCAGTTACCGGGTCCGGTCCAACGCCGACTCCGGCGACGAGACCGTCACCGTCGCCGACAACCCGGCGGCGTCCCTGGTGCTCGACGGTTCGGCCAACAGCGGCAACCTCACGATCAGCGAGCGTTGATCTCGACGCTGGCTGCCTCCCCGGCCGTCCGCTTCGGGCACCGCCGACGAGGTGGGTCAGAAGCCCAGCTTGCGCAGTTGCCTCGGGTCGCGCTGCCAATCCTTCGCGACCCGCACGTGCAGGTCGAGGTAGACCCGCCCGCCGAGCAGCTCCTCGATCTGCTTGCGGGCGTTGGTGCCGACCTCCTTGAGCCGACTCGCCTTGTGCCCGAGCACGATGGCCTTCTGGCTGGGCCGCTCCACATACAGGTCGGCGTAGATTTTCATGACCTGACCCTCGGGGATCATCTCCTCCACCACCACGGCGATGGAGTGCGGCAGCTCGTCGCGGACCCCCTCCAGGGCGGCCTCCCGGATCAGCTCGGCGACCAGCACCTGCTCGGGGTCGTCGGTGAGCATGTCGTCCGGGTAGAGCTGCGGCGACGGCGGCAGGTACTTGGTCATCACGTCGACGAGGGTGTCCACCTGGTGCCCGGACACCGCGCTCACCGGCACGATCTCGGCGAACTCCCCCATCTTGCTGACCGCCAGCAGCTGCTCCGCCAGGCGACGCTTGTCCACCAGGTCGGTCTTGGTGACCACCGCCAGCACTGTCGCCTTCAACTCGGCCAACTCGCCGGTGATGAACCGGTCGCCGCGCCCGACCGGCTCGTCCGCCGGGATGCACAGGCCGATCACGTCGACCTCGGTCCAGGTGGACCGGACCAGGTCGTTGAGACGCTCGCCGAGCAGCGTACGGGGGCGGTGCAGGCCTGGCGTGTCGACGAGGACCAGCTGCGACTCCGGTCGGTGCAGCACCGCCCGGATGACGTGCCGGGTGGTCTGCGGCTTGTTCGAGGTGATGGCGATCTTGGTGCCGACGATGGCGTTGGTCAGCGTCGACTTGCCGGCGTTGGGGCGACCGACGAAGCAGCCGAACCCGGCCCGGTACGGACGTGCCTCCGGATCCTGCACCGGGCTCACTGGGTCACCGTGCCGAGGACCGTGCCGTCCGGAGCAGCCACGTGAACCGGTGCGTCCGCCGCGAGGTCCCGTACCGCCGCGTGCCCGGCACCATCCAGCGTCGACGCCTCGGTCACCACCACCGCCGCCTCCAGCCGACTCGCCCCGGCCGCCACGGCCGAAGCGACCGCCAACTGCAACGCGGTGAGCGTCAGCGACGGCAGCGCGACACTGGCCGCCGCGTACGTCCGGCCGTCCTGGTCGCGGACCGCGGCGCCCTCCACGGCGCTGACCCGCGCGCGGGCTCCCCGGGCCAGGACGACGAGCTTGCCGTCCTCGGCGCTCAGCGCGCCCGACGCGGTGGGGGTGGGCCGGGCGACAGGCGCGGCGGGTGTGTCAGGCATCGGCGGGTTGCCTCTCGTCGTCTCGATAGTTGTCCGTGTCGTCCCCGGGGCCGGCGTGCTCGCCGCGCCCCGCAATGTCCTGCTCATCGCCCGGCTCCACCCGGCTGACCAGGACGGTGTCGATCCGGTTGCGCCGGCCGGTGGTGCCCTCGGCGACCAGGCGGAGACCGGCGACCTCGGCCTCGGCACCCGGGATCGGCACCCGCCCCAGCGACTGGGCGAGCAGACCGCCGACCGTCTCCACCTCGTCGGTGGGCAGGTCGGTGTCGAACATCTCGCCGAGATTCTCCACCGGCAGGCGAGCGGTCACCCGCACCGAGGAGTCCGCCAGACGTTCGACGGGCGGGCGCTCGACATCATACTCGTCGGTGATCTCACCGACGATCTCCTCGAGGATGTCCTCGATGGTGACCAGACCGCCGGTGCCGCCGTACTCGTCGACCACGATGACCAGGTGGTTGCGGGCCGCCTGCATCTCGGACAGCAGGTCGTCGACCGGCTTGGACTCCGGGACGAAGGTCGCCGGGCGCATCAGCTCGGCCACCGGCAACTGCTCGGCCCTCGGGTCCCCGCCACGGGAGCGCCGGATCAGGTCCTTGAGGTAGAGCACCCCCAGCACGTCGTCGACGCTCTCGCCGATCACCGGGATGCGGGAGAAACCTGAGCGCAGGAAGAGCGCCAGCGCCTGCGCGAGCGTCTTGCCCTCCTCGATCCACACCATCTCGGTACGCGGCACCATCACCTCACGGGCGATGGTGTCGCCGAGCGCGAAGACGGAGTGGATCATCTGGCGTTCGCCGTGCTCGACAACGCCGCGCTGCTCGGCCAGGTCGACCAGCTCCCGCAGCTCCACCTGGGTGGCGAACGGACCTTCCCGGAAGCCGCGCCCCGGGGTTACCGCGTTGCCGATCAGGATCAGCAGCGACGCGAGCGGGTTGAGCGCCCGGCCCAGCCAGCGGACCAGCGGCGCCACCGCACGACCCACGGCGTAGGCGTGCTGCCGGCCGATGGTGCGCGGGGCCACGCCCACCACCACGAAACTGACCACTGTCATCGCGCCGGCGGTCACCAGCGCGGCCCGCCAGCCGGCGCCGAAGCTGTCCACCGCCACGAGCGCCACCAGTGTGGTGGCGGTCAGTTCGGCGAGCAGCCGCAACAGCAGGAGCAGGTTGAGGTGCCGGACGACGTCGCCGGCGACGACCTGGAGGGTACGGGCGCCGCGCACGCCGTCGCGGGCCAGCTCGGCGGCTCGGGCCGGTGAGACCGCAGCGAGTGCCGCCTCGGTCATCGCGATCAGGCCAGCCAGCACCACCAGACCGGCGGCGAAGACGATCAGCTGAAAGTCGGGAAGGCCGGCGGTCGCGCCGGCCGCGAGTAACGGAGGAGTGGACATCACTGGGTGCGGGTCGACCGCCAGCTCGCCAGCAGCCGAGCCTGGAGTGCGAACATCTCCCGCTCCTCCTCCGGCTCGGCGTGGTCGTAGCCGAGCAGGTGCAGCACCCCGTGCACGGTGAGCAGGTGCAGCTCGTCGGCCGGCGCGTGCCCGGCGGTCGCCGCCTGCTTGGCCGCCACCTCCGGGCAGAGCACGATGTCGCCGAGCAGGGCCGGCTCGCCGCCGGCCGGTGCGGACTCACCCGGGCCGTGGTCGACGCTGCCCTCGTCCATGGGGAAGGCGAGCACGTCGGTCGGGCCGTCGCCACCCATCCAGCGGTGGTTCAGCTCGGTCATGTAGTCGATGTCGACCAGCAGCACGGACAGCTCGGCGAGGGGGTTGACCCCCATCTCGTCGAGGGCGTGCCGGGCGACGGCGAGCACGGCGTCGGTGTCGACGTCGACACCGGACTCGTTGGCGATCTCGATGGACAATTGCTTTCCTCTGCTTTAGCGGCGGCGGGCGGCCCGGCCGCCCTGGGCGGGTCGCCCAGGCACGGCGTGAACGCCCTGCGCCTGCTGGTTCTCCCGCTCGGCGTCCCAGCGGGCGTACGCGTCGACGATCTCCCCGACCAGCTGGTGGCGGACCACGTCAGAGCTGGACAACTGGGAGAAGTGCACGTCATCGACGTTTTCCAGGATCTCCCGAACCACCCGCAGGCCGCTGCTCGTCCCGCCGGGAAGGTCCACCTGGGTGATGTCACCGGTTACGACGATCTTGGAGTTGAAGCCGAGTCGGGTGAGGAACATCTTCATCTGCTCGGGCGTCGTGTTCTGCGCCTCGTCCAGGATGATGAACGCGTCGTTGAGCGTCCGACCGCGCATGTAGGCCAGCGGGGCGACCTCGATCGTGCCGGCGGCCATCAGCTTCGGGATGGTCTCCGGGTCGAGCATGTCGTGCAGCGCGTCGTAGAGCGGGCGCAGGTAGGGGTCGATCTTCTCGTTGAGCGTGCCGGGCAGGAAGCCCAGACGCTCGCCCGCCTCGACCGCCGGCCGGGTGAGGATGATCCGGTTGACCTGCTTGGCCTGCAACGCCTGGACGGCCTTCGCCATCGCCAGGTAGGTCTTTCCGGTGCCGGCCGGGCCGATGCCGAAGACGATGGTGTGGGTGTCGATAGCGTCGACGTACTTCTTCTGCCCGAGCGTCTTGGGGCGGATGGTGCGCCCGCGCCGGGAGAGGATGTTGAGTGTCAGGACCTCGGCGGGCCGCTCGGCGCTGCCCTGCTCGAGCATGCCGACGGTACGCCGGACGGCGTCACTGGTCAGGGTCTCGCCTTTCTCGATGAGTTCGAGGAGCTCGCTGAAGACCCGCTCGGCGAGGGCGTTGTCCGCGGGGTCACCGGTGATGGTGATCTCGTTGCCGCGAACGTGCACGTCACTGTTGACCGAGCGTTCGACGAGTCTGAGGATCTCGTCGCCTGCGCCGAGCAGATTGACCATGATCTTCGGGTCGGGCACGGTGATCCTGGTCTGCACCCGGGGCGGGCCGGGAGGTGGGGTGCCGGTCATAGGTTGGGCCGAAGGGCCCTGCGCACCTGCTCTCGATCTCGGCGCCGGCCTGCTGGCCTGGCGTGCGGACGTTACACCCATCGTATCGGTTCAACGCGGGGCGCATCGCGCCCATTTCCGCTGGCCGCGATCAACTCCCGGCCCGGAAGTCGTACCGGTCGAAGGTCTCCTGGTGGCGGGTGAACCGGTACGTCGCCCAGTGCATCCGGACCACCGCGCCGGCCTCGTCCCGGGTCAGCCGCAGCAACTCACCGACCTCCCGACCGGAGACCACCCGGAACACGTCCGGCTGGTCCGGCAGCGGGGTGAAGACCGCCGGCGGACGTCCGGTCGGGTCACCGACCCCGCGCGCTCGCAGGGTGCCGTCGTGCCAGAAGAAGACGTACTCGGAGCCCTCGCCCCACCAGCGGCCGAGCGCACCCCGCAGGGCCGCCGGCGCGGGTGCGCCGGGTCGCCAGGGCTCGATCTCGGCCGGGTCGTGCTCGACCGCCGCGGCGAGCAGCCGGTGCGACAGGTCGAACAGTTCGGTCGCTGTGCCGGACGAGCCGAGCACCGCGGCTCCCATCGCGCCGGGCGTGCCGTCATTGCCGCGGCGGCCGTACGCCCCGGCGAGGAACCCGGGCATCGCCCCGTCGTGCCCCACGTGCATCACCCGCTCCCCCTGCGGGATGAGGATCAGCCCGAGCCCGAAACCCGCGCCCCAGAGCGTCTCGTCGGTGGTGGTCACTGGCCAACGCATCTCGTCCAGGGTGGCCGGGGCGAGGACCGCGCCGGCCGGGTCCAGCGCCGCCGGGTCGGCCAGGAACGCCGCCCAGCGGGCCATGTCGGTCGCGGTGCTCCAGAGCTGGGCGGCCGGGCCGACCGCGCCGAAGTCGGTCGGCGGTTCCGGGTGCGCCTCGTCCGAGTACGCGTCGACCAGGAACCCGGTGGCCGCCGTCGGCCGCGGGGTCACAGTGGTGTCGGTCAGCCCCAGCGGCGTCAGGATCCGCTCGGTGAGCGCCCGCGCCCAGCTGCCGCCCCGGAGCCGGGCGACGAGTTGGCCGAGTACGGCCACGCCCAGGTTGGAGTAGTGGAACCGCCGGCCGGTCGGCAGCACCCGCTCGGCCCGGTCGAGTTCGGCGACCAGTTGGTCGTCGTCCGGTGCGCGCAGGCTGTCCCACACATCGCCGAACGGCTCGCGTTGCAGGCCACCGGTGTGCGACAGCAACCGGCGTACGGTCAGCTCGCCGTGCGCCGGGAGGTCCAGGTGCCGGCCCACCGGGTCGTCCAGGTCCAGCAGCCCGTCGTCGCGGCACTGCAGGACCAGCACCGCGGTGAACGTCTTGGTGATCGAGCCGATCCGGAACTGGGTGCCCGCGTCCAGAGGGCTGTCGGTGCCGGTCTCGCCGACGGTGCAGCTCCAGAGCGGTCGGTCGACCCGGTGCAGCGCCGCCGACACCGCGGGCACCCGGGCCTCGGCCTGCACCCGCCGCACCAACCGGTCCAGATGCTCAGCACCGCGACCGTCGGGACCGCGCTCGCTCACGCCGTCGCTCCGCTCCGCTGCGCGACGGCGCGAGGCGCCACGCTACTGAGCCAGCTGGTTCGCTCGCTGCGCTTGCTCACGCCGTCGCTCCGCTTCGCTGCGCGACGGCGCGAGGCGCCACGCTACTGAGCCAGCTGGTTCGCTCGCTGCGCTCGCTCACGCCAGGTCCCGGGCGAGCATCGGGCCGAGCGGCGCACCACCGAGCAGGTGCGCGTGCACGTGGAAGACCTCCTGCCCGCCGTACGCGCCGGTGTTGAACATCAGCCGGAAACCGTCGCCGAGCAGCCCCTCGTCCTCGGCCACGGCGGCGGACGTCGCCAGCACGTCGGCGGCCAGCGCCGGGTCACCCTGGGCGAGCGTGGCGACGTCGGCGTAGTGCTCCTTCGGAATGACCAGGACGTGCACCGGCGCCTTCGGGTCGATGTCGCGGAAGGCGAGCGTGGTGTCGGTCTCCCGGACCACTGTGGCCGGGATCTCCCCGGCGACGATGCGGCAGAACAGGCAGTCGGATCCCATCGGGGCAGTGTAAGGACTAACGGGCCGGGGGCGCTCCGGCGCAGCATGCGCCACCGGCCTGTTCGCCGGGAAGGTGCGGCTGAGGCAGGATGGCCGGCATGACGGATCGGGCGGTACTCGTGACCGGGGCCTCGCGCGGAATCGGCCGCGCGGTGGCGAAGGCGTTCGCGGCCAGCGGCGACCGGGTTGCCATCCACCACCGCGACTCCGCCGACGCGGCCGAGGAACTACGCGCGCAACTGCCGGGCACCGGGCACGTGGTGGTCCGCGCCGACCTCACCGATCCGGACGCGGTCCGGGTCATGGTCGACCGGGCCGCCGACCTGCTCAATGGGTTGGACGTGCTGGTCAACAACGCCGGGACGTACGGCGACCGCGACGACCCGCACCCGATCTTCGGCGCCTCGTACGAGGAGTGGCAGCAGCGCTGGCGGCAGGTGTTGGAGACCAACCTGACCGGCGCCGGCAACGTCACCTGGTGCGCCGCCCAGCACATGCGCGAACGCGGCGGGCGGATCGTCAACGTCTCGTCCCGGGGCGCGTTCCGCGGCGAGCCGCACCAGCCGGCGTACGGGGCCAGCAAGGCGGGGCTGAACGCACTGGGCCAGTCCCTCGCCGTGGCGCTCGCGCCGTACGGCATCACTGTCGCCACCGTCGCGCCGGGCTTCGTGGCGACCGACATGACCACCGAGCACCTGCGCGGCGAGCGGGGCGCGGCCATCCGGGCGCAGAGCCCGTTCGACCGGGTGGGCCAACCGGAGGAGATCGCCGCCGCCGTGCACTGGCTGGCCTCGCCGCACGCCGAGTGGGCCTCCGGCACGATCGTCGACCTCAACGGCGCCTCCTACCTGCGCAGCTGAGGTCGACGCCGCCGGCAGATCACCCGGCCGGGGAGGTGGTTGGCGGTTCGCGGGAGGGTAAGTCCCACCGACATGGCCGACTCCGCGCTGCTGGACCTCACCGCCGACTACCGGGTGGCCGATGGCCACGACGACGACCCTGTCCTGCTCCGCCCCGACGGCACCCCCGTCGACACCTGGCGCGAGGACTACCCGTACGACGAGCGACTGGACCGCGACGAGTACGACCGCGACAAGCGACTGCTCCAGATCGAGCTGCTGAAACTCCAGGACTGGATCAAGGAGTCCGGCGAACGTTTGGTGATTCTCTTCGAGGGCCGGGACGCGGCCGGCAAGGGCGGCACCATCAAACGCTTCATGGAGCACCTCAACCCGCGTGGCGCATCGGTGGTGGCGCTCGCCAAGCCGGACGAGCGGGAAGCCGCCCAGTGGTACTTCCAGCGTTGGCTGGCGCACCTGCCGGCGGCCGGCGAGATCGTGCTGTTCGACCGTTCCTGGTACAACCGGGCCGGCGTGGAGCGGGTGATGGGCTTCTGTAGCCGCAAGGAGTACCTGGAGTTCCTACGGCAGGCCCCGGAGCTGGAACGGATGCTGGTGCGCTCCGGCATCCGGCTGGTGAAGTTCTGGTTCTCCGTCTCCCAGAACGAGCAGCGCACCCGGTTCGCGATCCGCCAGGTCGACCCGGTCCGGCAGTGGAAGCTGTCCCCGATGGACATCGCGTCACTCGACCGGTGGGACGAGTACACCGAGGCCAAGGAGGCGATGTTCTTCTGGACCGACACGGCCGACGCGCCGTGGACGGTGGTGAAGAGCAACGACAAGAAGCGGGCGCGGCTCGAGGCGATGCGGCACGTGCTGCACCGCTTCGACTACACCGGCAAGGACCCCGAGGTGGTCGGCACACCGGACCCGCAGATCATCGGGCCGGCCGGGCTGGATCTGGGGCCGGAGGAAGAGGTGGTGCCGGTGTTTCCCCGCCCCTGACCGAGCCCGTCGCCGAGGGTCACCAGCGGCCGAGGCGGGTGGCGAGCACGCTGAGGGCCGCCACCCCGGCGGTGGAGGTGCGCAGCACGGCCGGTCCGAGGCGTACGGGTCGCCCGCCGGCCTCGGCGAAGGCGGCCAGCTCGGCCGGGGCGATGCCACCCTCTGGGCCGACCACCAGCACGATCTCGCCGGTGGAGGGCAGCTCGGCGGTGGTGAGCCGCTCTTCGGCCTCCTCGTGCAGCACGAACCCGGCGGCGGCACCGGCGATCCGACGGGCCACCGTGGCGGTGGACTCGTCCGGCGCACCGGCCACCACCGGCAGCCACGGTCGGCGGGCCTGCTTGGCCGCCTCCCGGGCGGTGGCCACCCACTTCTCCCGGGCGCGTACGCCCCGGTCGCCGCGCCACTGGGTCACCGAACGCGAGGCCGCCCAGGGCACGATCTCGTCCACCCCGACCTCGGTCATCGCCTGCACGGCGAGCTCACCCCGGTCGCCCTTGGCGATGCCCTGCACGGTCACCAGACGGGGGACCGGCGCGTCCGCGTACCCCCGGGAGGTGATGGTGACCTCCAGGCTGCCCCGGCCGACGGCCGTGACCACGGCGGCGGCCGTGCCACCCCGACCGTCGGCGAGCAGCAGCTCCTCGCCGACGCGCAGCCGCTGCACGGTGGCGGCGTGATGCCCCTCCGGGCCGTCCAGGGTCAGCGCGTCGCCGGTGGGCAGCGCCTCGACCAGGAACAGCGGTGCGGACACCTCAGGCGTGCCCGTTGAACGCGTCGCGCATCCGGGAGAAGAAGCCGCCCTGCTTGGACAGCTCGGCGACCTCCTCACCACGGGTCTTGGCGAAGTCGCGCAGCATCTTCTCCTGGTCCGGGTCGAGCTTGGTGGGCGTCCGCACGTCGAGGTGGACGTAGAGGTCGCCACGGCCGGTGCCGCGCAGGTGCGGCACGCCGCGGGCGCGCAGTCGCAGCGTGCTGGCCGGCTGGGTGCCGGCCTTGACGTCGAGGGTCTCCTCGCTGTCCAGCGTCTTGATGGTCAGCCGGGTGCCCAGCGCCGCCGCCGTCATCGGCACTGTGACTCGGCAGTGCAGGTCGTCGCCCTTGCGGGAGTACACGTCGTGCGGGCGCTCGTGGATCTCCACGTAGAGGTCACCGGCGGTGCCGCCGCCGGGGCCCACCTCGCCCTGCTGGGCCAGCCGGATCCGCATGCCGTCCTCGACACCGGCCGGGATCTTGACGGTCAGCGAACGGCGGGTCCGCACCCGGCCGTCGCCTGCGCAGGTGGGGCAGGGGTGCGGGATGGTGGTGCCGTAGCCCTGGCACACGGTGCACGGCCGGGCGGAGACCACCTGGCCGAGGAAGGTGCGCTGCACCGACTGCACCTCGCCCCGACCGCCGCACGCCTCGCAGGTCGCCAGGTGCGTGCCGGCGGCCGTGCCGGCGCCGGAGCAGGTGGTGCAGAGCACGGCGGTGTCGACGGTGATCGGGGCCTCCACGCCGAAGGCCGTCTCGTGCAGGTCGAGTTCGAGCCGCAGGATCGCGTCGGCGCCCGGGCGGGTACGCGGCCGTGGGCCACGGGCGCCACCTCCGGCACCGCCGAAGAACGCGTCCATGATGTCCTGGAAGCCGACGAACGGGCCGGCGCCTCCGGGGCCACCCGGGCCCCCGGCACCGCCGCCACCCGGGGCGAGCGGGTCGCCACCCAGGTCGACGATCTGCCGCTTCCGATCGTCCGAGAGGACCTCGTACGCGGCGTTGATGTCCTTGAACTTCTCCTGAGCCTCCGGGTCCGGATTGACGTCCGGGTGGAACTGGCGGGCCAGCTTGCGGTAGGCGCGCTTGATCTCGTCATCGGAGGCTTCCCGGCTCACACCGAGAATGCCGTAGTAGTCCCTGGCCACTGCGTTCCGTGTCCTCATGTTCGTCTCGCGTTGCGCCGGTCGGCGGCCGCAGCCGGCCGCATCGGCCCTGACCAATCAGTTCTGGGCCAGCAACTCGCCCACGTAGCGTGCCACGGCGCGCACCGTGGCGATGTTGCCGGGGTAGTCCATCCGGGTGGGCCCCAGCACCCCCAGGCCGCCCACGATGGTGGTGCCCGGGCCGTACCCGGTGCTGACCACCGAGGCGGCGCGCAGGTTGTCGAACTCGTTCTCGTCGCCGATCAGCACCCGGGTCGTGCTCGGCTCGGTCTCACCGATGAGCTTGAGCAGCACGACCTCCTCCTCCAGAGCCTCGAGGATCGGCCGCAGGGAGCCCTGGAAGTCGAGCAGGCCGCCCCGGGTGAGGTTCGCGGTGCCGGCGAGCGCGATCCGCTCCTCGTGCCGCTCGACCAGGGTCTCCAGCAGCACGGTGGCGAGCGTCGTCATGGTCGGGCGCAGCCCGGTGGGCGCTTCCTCGACCAAGGCCTGCACCAGCGGTGGCGTCTCGGACAGCCGGGCGTTGGCGAGCTTCTCGTTGATCAGTCGGCGCAGGTCGGTGACGTCGGCGGCGGGCACCGGCCCGGGCAACTCCACGAGTCGCTGCTCCACCCGCCCGGTGTCCGCGATCATGACGAGCATCAGCCGGGTGGTGGAGATCGGCACCAGCTCCAGGTGACGCACCGAGGAGCGGGCCAGGCTCGGGTACTGCACTACGGCGACCTGCCGGGTCAGCTGGGCGAGCAACCGCACCGTGCGGTGCACCACGTCGTCGAGGTCGACCGCGCCGACCAGGAAGCGCTCGATGGCCCGGCGCTCGGCCGGGCTGAGCGGCTTGACGCGGGACAACCGGTCGACGAAGAGGCGGTAGCCGCGGTCGGTGGGCACCCGGCCGGCACTGGTGTGCGGCTGCCGGATGTAGCCCTCCTCCTCCAGCACGGCCATGTCGTTGCGGACCGTGGCCGGGGAGACCCCGAGCTGGTGCCGCTCGACCAGCGCCTTGCTGCCGACCGGCTCCTGGGTGGAGACGTAGTCTTCGACGATGGCGCGGAGCACTGCGAGTTTCCGGTCGTCGAGACCCATCCTCCGCACCTCCTGTCGCACGTCGGCCGCCGGCGCTCTGGGCCGGCCGGGCCGTCTGGCACTCGACTGTAACGAGTGCCAGTCTACGTCGGCGGGCCGGCCGACGCGATGATCAACGGCCACCCGTCGGTGCGGCCCACGCCACCGGCGTTGGGCCGATCGGCCCGCACTGCCAGGCGGTGTCGCTCTGGTGCGGCGTTGCCACAGGCCCCTACCGTGACATCCATGACTGAACCTCCTCGCCCTCCCGGGTCGGGCGACCCCGGCAACTACCCGCCGGAGCCCACCTCCCCGGGCCCGTCCCCGTCGGCCGAGCCGCCCACCGCACCACTGTCCGGGGCGCCCGGGCCGGCCGGCTATCCCCCGCCCGGTGGCTATCCGCCGCCCACCGGTGACCAACCGCCGTCAGGCGGCTACCCTCCGGCAGGCGGTTACCCCCCGCCCGGGGGCTATCCCCCGCCCGGCGGGTACCCGGCTGGTGGGGCCTACGGCGGCCCCGGCGGCGGCTACGCCAACAACGAGGACAAGACCTGGGCGCTGGTCGCGCACTTCGGCGGCGCGCTCGGCGCGCTGGTCAGTTTTGGTCCGCTGGGCTTCGTCGCCCCGCTGATCGCCTACCTGGCCCGCGGCCAGCAGTCGCCGACCGTCCGGGCGCACGCCCTCGCCGCCCTGAACTTCCAGATCCTCTGGTCGATCATCGCGTTCGTGCTGCTCTTCGTGAGCTGGTGCCTGCTCTTCCTGCCCAGCATCGCCGTCGTGGTGATCCAGATCCTGTTCGGGATCATCGCCGGCATGAAGGCCAACGAGGGCACCCCGTACCGCTACCCGATGACGGCCAACTTCATCAAGTGAACCGGGCCGGCCGCTCCCCCGGCCGGTTCGGAACACCGCTGTCCCGGTGCGGGACGGTGGGCCACTCAGGGCAGCAGGTCGCGGACGACCGCGTCGGCGAGCAGCCGCCCGCGCAGGGTGAGCACCGCCCGGCCGGCGGCGTACTCGTCGCCGGCCAGCAGGCCGCCGGCCAGCGCCCGCTCGGCGCCGGCCCGGCCGGTGGAGTCGAGCACCGCCAGCGGGAGGCCGCTGGCCAGCCGCAGCCGGAGCATCACGTCCTCCATGTGCGCCTCGTCGACAGTGAGCACCTCCCGGGCCAGGCCGGGAGACGCGCCGGCGGCCAACCGCTGGGCGTACGCCGAGGGGTGCTTCACGTTCCACCAGCGCACCCCACCGACGTGGCTGTGCGCCCCCGGCCCCAGCCCCCACCAGTCCGCGCCGGTCCAGTAGAGCAGGTTGTGCCGGCAGCGGGCCTCCTCGGTGCGGGCCCAGTTGGAGACCTCGTACCAGGAGAGTCCGGCCGCGTCGAGCGCGGCCTCCGCGGCCAGGTAGCGGTCCGCGGCCACATCGTCACTGGGGTACGCCAGTTCGCCGCGCCGCATCCGGGCGGCGAGCCGGGTGCCGTCCTCGACGATCAGGGCGTATGCGCTGACGTGGTCCACCCCGGCGGCGACGACCTGCTCCAGCGAGGCGGCGAAGTCCTCGGCCCGCTCCCCCGGGGTGCCGTAGATCAGGTCCAGGTTGACGTGCTCGAACCCGGCGTCGCGCGCCTCCAGGGCGGCGGCGGTGGCCCGGCCGGCGCTGTGTTTGCGGTCCAGGATCGCCAGCACCCCCGGGGAGGCGGACTGCATGCCCAGCGAGATCCGGGTGTAGCCGGCGGCCCGCAGCAGCTTCAACGATTCCGGGGTGACCGACTCGGGGTTGGCCTCGGTGGTCACCTCGGCGTCGGCGGCCAGCCCCCAGGTGCGGTCGATGCCGTCGAGGATGCGGGCCAGGTCGTCGGCGGAGAGCAGGGTGGGTGTGCCTCCGCCGACGAAGACGGTGTCGACCCGGGGCGGCGGGGTGTCGCCGAGCACCCGGGCGGCGAGCGTCAGCTCGGCCAGGACGGTGTCGGCGTACCCCTCGCGGCTGGCGCCGCCACCCAGTTCGGCAGCGGTGTAGGTGTTGAAGTCGCAGTATCCGCAGCGGCTGGCGCAGAACGGCACGTGCACGTACACGCCGAAGCCGCGCGCGCCGACCGCCGCGGTGGCGGTGGCGGGCAACGATCCGTCGACGGGGACGGTCTCACCATCTGGAAGGACGCCGGGCATGGCCACTAGTGTGCCCGGCATGACCTCTCCCGACGTCCTCGTGCGGGTCGCCACGGCCCGTGGGGTGACCACCCTCACCCTGGACAGCCCGCACAACCGCAACGCGCTCTCCACCGGCCTCATGACCCAACTGCTGGCCGGGCTGGCGGACGCGGTCGCCGACGAGGCGGTCCGAGTGATCGTGCTCGACCACACCGGCCCGGTCTTCTGCTCCGGCGCGGACCTGAAGGAGACCGCCGCGGCGTACGCCAGCGGGACGGTGCCGGCCGGGATGCTGGGTGACGTGCTCGCGGCGCTCTGGGAGTGCCCGAAGCCGGTGCTGGCCCGGGTCGGCGGGCCGGCGCGGGCCGGTGGGCTGGGCCTGATCGCCGCCGCCGACCTTGCGCTCTGCGCCGACGAGGCGACGTTCGCGTTCACCGAGGTACGCATCGGGGTGATCCCGGCGGTGATCTCGGCGACCGTGCTGCCCCGGCTGCACCCCCGCGCCGCCGCCGAGCTGTACCTGACCGGCGACACCTTCGACGGTCGCCGGGCCGCCGAGATCGGCCTGGTGACGGCCTCGGTCCCGGCGGACGGGTTGGACGACGCAGTACGGGGCTACTGCGACTCGCTGGTGCGCGGCGCGCCCGGGGCGCTGGCCGGCGCGAAGGAGTTGCTGCGTCGACCGGGTACCGCCGAGTTGCGCGCCGACCTGGCGCGACTCTCCGCCGTCTCGACCGGCTACTTCCTCTCCGACGAGGGGCGCGAGGGGGTCACTGCGTTCCGGGAAAAACGACCGGCGCGCTGGGTGCCCGCTCTCGACGCCTGACGGTCGGGGCGCCACCGGGAGCGGCGGCGCCCCAAGGTCGGGTCACCAGGCGGTCGCGCCGCCGTCGACCGGGTAGTTCGCCCCGGTGATGTACGACGCCCGGTCGGACGCGAGGAAGACCACCAGCTCGACGACCTCCTCGGGGCGCGCGAAGCGCTTGAGGAATCGCTTCCCGTTGTCGGTCACCCGGTGACGCTCCCGACACCCCTGCACCGGGGCGGGCGACAGAACGACGTGGCAGGTGAGATCGCCACCGGAGCGGGAACGTGGCCAACCGGTACGCGACAGCGGAGCCGCCCCGAACCGGTCGGAGTCGGCCAGGCTGGGCCCGAACCACTCGGACGACCCGCAGAGGGCCAGCGGGGACGTACGCTTGTCAGACTGTCGATCTGGGGGTGTGGGTGCGAACTCGGGCAACCGTGGCGGGTGGAGTGGTGCTCATCCTCGTCGCCGTGATCGCGATCTGGCTCGTCGTACGGCAGGTGGGCGACAAGCTCACGTTGCCGCTGGTGGCACGGAAGTGCACAGTGCAGGCCGACGGTCGGGTCGCCCTGGACGCCGACCAGATGGCCAACGCGGCGACCATCGCCGCGATCGGCGCGAAGCGTGGAATGCCCGAGCGGGCGGTCGTGGTAGCGCTCGCCACCGCGTACCAGGAGTCCGGGCTGCGCAACCTCGCCGACGGCGACCGCGACTCGGTCGGCCTGTTCCAGCAACGGCCAAGCCAGGGCTGGGGCACTCCGGCGCAGATCCGCGACCCGCGTTACGCGGCCAACCGGTTCTACGCGGCCCTCAAGAAGGTGCGCGGCTGGGAGGAGATGCGGGTCACCGACGCCGCCCAGCGGGTGCAGCGCTCGGCGTTCCCCGAGGCGTACCAGAAGTGGGCCGACGACTCCGAGGTGCTCAGCCGGGCCCTGCTCGGCGACGCCAGCGGCGCGGTCAGCTGCTCGGTGGGGCGCACCCCGGCGATGCACGGCGCAGCGGCGGCCGCGCAACTGACCCGCAACCTGGTGCTGGACTGGGGGCTCAAGGGCACCGACCCGACCGACCCGACCGGGTTGGCGGTGACTCCGGGCGACCAGCGCGACGGCTGGCGGTACGCGCACTGGCTGGTCTCGCACGCCCAGGACCACGGGGTGAAGCGGGTCCGCTTCGGCGACCTGGAGTGGACCGCCCGCGACGGCTCGTGGGGCCGGGTGGACGCCCGGCAGAACCCCGCCGGCCAGGTGGTGGCCGAAGTGTTCAACGAGGGTTGACCGACCCGGATCTCTTAACCGGCAGTCACCGCACAATCGGGCAATCCAGACCGAATCGCACTATTGATCACCCAGATCTCACTCTCTGCGTTTCTCCCGCTGCGGCCGGTCCCGCCCTGGCCCAATCCCGCGCCACACCCTCCCCGATGCCTGGGCCGCCGCGTTACGATCGGCGGCCTGTGCCAGAAAAGGTTTCACCTCATGGGGAGGGGTACGACGCGGTGTTCGATTACGGCGACCGGACCGGTTACGAACCGATCAGCGACACTGACCGCAAGGAGTTCCACGAGCAGGGCTTCCTCCTGCTGCGCAACGTCCTGACGGAGGACCACCGGGCGGCGCTGGAGGCGGCGGTCGACCGCGTCTATGCGGAGGAGCAGGCCAAGGGCACCACCAAGAAGGACGGCACCCTGCACCTGCTGGGCTTCCTGGAGCGCGACGAGCTCTTCGGTGAGCTGCTGACCCACCCGATCGCCTTCCCGTACATGTGGGGGCTGGCCGGCTGGAACATCTACACCCACCACAACCACCTGGACGTCACCCCGCCGGCCGCCGAGCCGGAGAAGCCGTACTGGGGTTGGCACCAGGACGGGTACCGGCAGAACTCCGACCCGGAGACGATGGACCCGAACCTGCCTCGGCCGATGTTCTCGCTGAAGGTCGCGTACGTGCTGTCGGACCTCTCCGAGACCGGCCGCGGCGCCACCAAGGTCATCCCGGGCAGCCACCTGAAGAACTCGCTGCCCCGGCCGGCGGACCTCACCGTGCAGAACCCCGACCCGGAGGGCACGGTGGAGATCACGGCCAACCCGGGCGACGCCTTCATCTTCGACCGCCGGCAGTGGCACTCGCGGTCGACGAACCTGTCGACCATCACCCGCAAGATGCTCTTCGTCGGCTACACCTACCGGTGGATCCGTCCGCTGGACGAGCTGCACCCCGACGTCAACGGCGAGTGGTACCGCAACCGCACCCCCGTGCAGCGCCAGCTGATCGGTGAGGGCACCCACACCGCCAACTACTGGGGCATCAACTGGGACGGGTACGTCGACGACGAGATCCCGCTGCGCAAGGAGCTCAAGGAACGCGGTCTGCTCGACCGCAACATCCCCTGGCTGCGCTGATTTACTGCTCGTAGGACGGCCCCCTGCCGACGCTCAGCGTCGGCAGGGGGCCGTTGCACGTCTGCGGACCCGACCGCTCCCGCCCAGCCCGTTCCCGACCACCGGAGACCGCGCTGTCGGTAGCGTGGCGGGTGCGCAGTCGGGGCGCGGCGCCCAGGGCGTGGGGTGGCACAGGAGGCAGCGCAGTGACATCCGCTCCGCTCCCCCGGATCCTCCGCCGCCGCGGCGAGCCGGAATACCCGACCTTCCTGGAACTCTTCTTCGATCTCGTCTACATCTTCATGTTCTCCCGGCTCGCTGCCAGCCTGGCCGAGAACCTCACCGTCCGGGGCGCGGCGCAGACCGCCGTCCTGCTGCTGGCCGCCTGGTGGGTCTGGGTGCTGACCGCGTGGCTCACCGACCTGTTCAACCCCCGACTGCCGATCATCCAGGCGACCACCCTGCTGGTCATGCTCGGCACCCTGCTGATGGCGATCGCGACTCCGTACGCCTTCGGTCGGTACGGGGGGCTCTTCGTCGCGGCCTACTTCGCCATCCACCTGGTCCGCGACGCCGTCCTGATCCCCGGCACCCGCGTGAACCGGCCGATCCAGGCCAGGAGCATCCGGGTGTTCTTCTGGTTCGGCGTCACAGTGACGCCCTGGGTGGCCGGGGTGTTCGCGGACGAAACCGCCCGACTGGTGCTCTGGTCTCTCGCGGTGGCGGTCGACCTCGGCTCGGCCCGGGTCGGCTGGCCGACGCCGAGGCTGGGACGTACCGAGCTTGCCAGCCAGATCTTCACCGGGGTACACCTCTCCGAGCGGCACCGGGCGATCTTCATCGTCGCGCTCGGCGAGTTGATCCTGAGTACCGGCATGGGGCTGGCCGGCAGCGGATTCACGGCCGGCGCGGTGGCCACCAGCGCTGTCGCGTTCGTCAGTGCGGTACTGCTGTTCCAGCTCTACTTCCAGCGGGTCCAGCGGATCCTGGCGCCACCGAGCGTCGCGACTGTGGAACGGGTCCGTTCCGGCACCTCCACCTCGTACAGCCATCTGGTCATGGTGGCCGGGGTGGTGCTGGTCTCGACCAGCACCTCGCTGGTCATCGACCGGCCGTTCGGCCGCGCTCCGGTCGAGCTGATGGTCGCCACCCTCGGCGGACCGGTCCTGTTCCTGCTCGGCAGCGTCCTGTTCGATGCCGTGGTGACCGGCCGGACGCTCTGGTCCCGGGTGCTGGCGATCGCGGTGTTGTGTGCCCTGGTGGCACCCGCCACCCTCCTGTTTCCGCCCCTGGCCGCCCTGATGCTGGCGAACCTGGTCCTGCTGGGCACCCTGGTCGGGGAAGGGCTGGTCGCGCGCAGACGCCTGGTCGGGGCCGTCGTGCCATCGCGATGAAGGGCCGTCGACGCCGCCGTGGATAGTCACCGCAGCATCGGTGGTGCCGGCGTACGCGCGTGTCGCCGGGTGCTCACCAGGTTCGCCACGGCGATCAGGAGCAGCACCGCCATGGCGAGCAGGGCGACCAGCACCGGCGGCAGCAGGGGCGTGGCCGGTGCCACGCCCGCCAGCAGCACCAGCCCGGCCAACCGGGACCGCGAGATCCGCCCGAACACGGTGAAGTCGAGGACGCCCCGGCCGACCAGGTACAACGCGGGTCCGCCGAGGATCACCGCAGCCCACGAGGGCGGGGTCTCGCCCAACGGGCGGCTCACCACGAGCCGGCTGGTGACCGCCGCGCCGACGATTCCGGCCACCATGATCAAATGGGTGACCGCGGCGGACTGGGTGAGCAGCGCCGGGTTGGAAGACCGGGAGATCGCGTCGGTCAGCAGCTCACCGGCGCGGTAGATGTAGATCCGCCACATCAACACGATGGTGGTGAACACCACGAGTAGCGCCCAGGCTCGCTCCAGCGTGTACTCGCTCATGCTGAAGGTCGTTCCGGTGACGAAGATCGAGACACCGAGCGCGACGATGACGAACTGCCGGTAACGCTCGGCCACCCGTGCGCCGACCAGCCGCCAGTCGCGCGATCGTGAGCGGCCGATCCCGGGTACCGGCCAGCCCAACGCCGCCGCGCCATACTCGACGACGGCAGCGAGCACCCAGATCGCCAACTGCCCAGAACCGCCGACGAGCGCCCCACCGATCCAGCCGATGCCGGCGACGGCCTCCCAGATCAGGATCCGGATGCTGCGCCGCGGCGGCCTCCTGTGCGAGACGACCAGGATGTAGTAGGCCGCGGTACTGAGGTGGATGACCACGTACGTGGTCGCGAAGAGCAGCCGGCGATCGCCGTACGCGTCGGCCGCGAGCGCGGCCAACAGCAGGCTGGCCGCCGCCACCCAGATGAACTGCCCCTGCCCGGCCGGGCGGGTCAGGTCGACGCTGTCCGCCGTCCACACGGTCAGCGCCCAGATCATCGTGAACCCGAGCAGTAGCACCAGCGTCCCGGCGACGCCCGTCCAGGTCAGGTCGTCGGCCAGCACCGTCGCCAAGGTGACCAGCGCGAAGACGTAGACGAGGTCGAAGAAGAGCTCCAGGAACGCCGGACGCTCCAGGCTCGGATCGGGGGGTGACGCCGCCGCGACACCGCCGTCCGTCGTCATCGACATCGCGCTCCACCCGGTCCCCCGCCGCACGCCCTCCGTGGGGACAATACGGGCAAGTCCGTCGCTGAGCCCGCCATCGGGGTTCTTCCGGGCCGGAACCGCCGAGCCCGTCGGAGCTCGCCGCGACCTCGCGGCGGATGCCGTCGCGGCCGGTCAGCCCCGGGCGGCGAGGCGTCGGCGGGCCTTCTCCCGGATCGGCTCCGGCAGGTCCTCGGCGTCGAGCAGCCGCGGCAACAGCTCCGGCTCCAGGCTGGTCGCCCGGAACACCTCGCCGATGGTGACACCGTGCGCCGGCCGGTCCACCACCTCGACCGGGTCGCCAGCGCCGACCTCCCCCTCGCGCAGCACCCGCAGGTAGGCCCCGGGCGATGCCCGGACGGTGAACCGCTTGATCAGATCCGGTACGCCCCAGAACCCGGCGAAGGTGGTGCAGGGGGTGCGCGGCTTGGTGACCTGGAGCAGGGCGGAGCCGACCTGCCACTGCTCGCCGATCACCGCACCCGTCACGTCGACCGCGTAGGTGGTCAGGTTCTCGCCGAAGCCGCCGGGCGGTATGGCGCGGGCCAGTTCGGCCACCCACCAGGCGGCGTCCTCCTCCGCGTAGGCGTAGACCGCCTGGTCCGGGCCGCCGTGATGGGCCCGCTCGCCGATGAAGTCGCCCGCCAGGCCGCCGGTGAGCAGCGAAACCGGGCCGTCGACCGGCCGCTTGTCGATGCCGCTGCGACCGCTCGCGTCGCCGGCCCACCCGGCCTCGGTCACGATGCCGAGATTCACCGCTGCCACCCTGCCCGTCATGACCGCCAGCCTAGTTGGCGTTCCAACACCGGCCAGCCCTGCCGGCCGGGCGTCAGCACCGGCGGCGGCCCTCGCGGCGCGGGGTCAGCCCTTGACGGCGCCGGCCACCAGGCCGGAGACCATCCGACGCTGCACCAGCAGGAAGAAAATGATGACCGGCAGGGTGAACAGGGTGGACGCGGCCATCACCGGCCCCCAGTTGGTGTCGTCCCGACCGAAGAAGAAGGTCATCGCCACCGGCAGCGTGTAGCTGCCCTGGTCGTTGATGAACGTCAACGCGAAGATCAGCTCGTTCCACGCCGTGATGAAGGAGAAGATGCTGGTGGCCACCAGGCCAGGTGCGACCAGCGGGAAGAGCACCCGGCGGAAGATCTGGGCCCGGCTGGCCCCATCGATCGCCGCCGCCTCCTCCAGTTCCTTCGGCACCGCGGCGACGAAGCCGCGCAGCATCCAGACCGCGAACGGCAGCGAGAAACCGAGGTACGTGAGGATCAGGCTGGGCAGGGTGTTGTACAGACCGAGCCGCTGGATCATCAGGAACAGCGGGATGACCAACGCTTCCAGCGGGATCATCTGCACCACCAGCAGCATGATCAGGAAGCTGGTCCGCAGCTTGAAGCGGAATCGGGCGACCGCGGTCGCGGCGAGCAACGCCACCAGACCGCTGAGCACCACCGTGGAGACGGCTACCAGCGCGCTGTTGAGGAAGAAGTCGAGGAAGCTGACGCCGGGGATCAGGTTGCCGGTCAGGATCTCCCGGTAGTGCTCCAGTGTCGGGTGCGCCGGCACCGGCTGCGGAGTGGACGAGAAGATCTCCTTGCTCGGCTTCAGCGAGGTGGAGATCATCCAGTAGACCGGGAACGCCGCGAAGAGCGCGACCAGCAGCCCGGCGCCGTTGAGGGCGATCTTCTTCACGACTCGTCCTCCTGCCTGAGCACCATCCGTACGTAGAAGCCGGTGACCACGAGCAGGATCAGCGTGAGGATCACCGCGATGGCCGCGCCGAGCCCGTACTTGGGCGGCGGAGAGAAGGCTTCGGCGTACGAGTAGATGGCGAGCATGAACGTCGGCCGGTCCTGGGTGCCGCCGGCC
Organism: Micromonospora sp. NPDC051227; assembly: GCF_044455385.1. Lineage (NCBI taxonomy): Bacteria > Bacillati > Actinomycetota > Actinomycetes > Micromonosporales > Micromonosporaceae > Micromonospora > Micromonospora sp. NPDC051227. Next base: position 60,952 of record NZ_JBITET010000018.1, on the reverse strand, counting down.
AGTACGAACTGCTGAGTGAAGACCTTGAAGTCCCAGATCGTGGAGAGCACGATCAGGATCCCGAAGACCGGGCGCAGCAACGGAAAGGTGATCTTCCAGAAGACCCGCCACGGGCTGGCGCCGTCCACCCGGGCCGCCTCGTGCAGCTCACTCGGCACGCTCTTGAGACCGGCCAGCACGCTCACCGCGATGAACGGGAACGAGTGCCAGACCACCACCAGGGTGAGGATGGCGAAGAAGAGCAGCGGCGAGTTGAACCAGCCGTAACCAGTCCAGTCGCTGCGTCCGAACAGGCTGTTCGAGAGCCCGTCCGGCAACGCGTTGAACAGCCACGTGACTAGGCCACTCGTGTCGTCGAAGATCCACTTCCAGACGATGGTGCCGGTCAGCGCCGGCGTGGCCCAGGCGAGCATCACGCAGCTGGCCACGAACGTCGCCATCTTGCGACCGAGCCGGTTGAGCAGCAGCCCCACCAGCGTGCCGAGCACCATGGTGAGCAGCACGTTGGCCGCGGCGAACAGAACCGTGTTGCGCAGCACGGTCAGGAAGAACGGGTCGGAGAGGATGTCGGCGTAGTTGCCGAACCCCACCCACGGCCACTCCCGATCGCCGCGCAGCTGCCGGACGCTGTTCAGTCGGTAGAAGGACATCACCACCACCTGGCCGAGCGGCCAGAGCAGCAGCACCCCGATGATCAGCAGGGCGGGCAGGAGCAGCAGGTAGGGCAGGCGGTCCACCCGGCGACGCCGCCGCGCGGGGTTCTCCCGCGCGGCGGCCGTCTCCGGGCTTTTTGTCTGTGAGCTCACTTGCTGTTCAAAATGCCTTCCATCTCACCGGCCGCATCGGCGGTAGCCTTCTCGACCGTCTTCTGGCCCTTCATGACCGAGCTGTTCATCGCCTGGGTCACCGTCTTCGTCCGGCTGACCTCCACCCACTTCGGGGTGAGCGGCGTGAGCTTGGTGTTCTGCATGGTGGTGGCGAACGCCGCCATCACCTTGTCGTTCGCGTACGCGTCACCGGAGACCAGGTCCTGGTAGACCGGGAAGAAGCCGAGGCTGCTCGCGAAGCTCTGCGCGTTCTTCTTGTTGAGCAGCACGGTCAGGTAGTCCCAGGCCAGGTCCTGCCGCTCGCTGTCCTTCCAGATCGCCACGTCCGAGCCGCCCGCGAAACCGGGCGCCGCCTTGCCGTCCGGGCCGGGGATCGGGAACGTACCCCAGACCTTCTCGATCTCGGGGTTGTCCTTCTTGATGGCGCCCTGCTGCCAGCTACCGGCGAAGGCCATCGCGGCCTTGCCGGTGGCGAACTGGGTACGCGCGTCGATCTCGTTCCAACCCGCTGCCGCCGGCGGGGCGACCTTGTGCACTGTCACCAGATCGGTCCAGAACTTGACGGCCCGCTGCGCCTCGGGCGTGGTGTAGCCGGACTTCCAGGTGCCGCCCTGGTTGCTGGCGATCTCGCCGCCGGCGCCCCAGAGGAAGGAGTAGAAGGGCAGCTCGGAGTTGCCGGGCAGGGCGATGCCGTAGGTGTCCTTCTTCTTCGCCTGCACGGCCTTGGCCACCGTGACCAGGTCGTCCCAGGTCTTCGGGGGCTGCACGCCAGCCTCGGCGAACCAGTCGGTGCGGTAGTAGATCGCTCGCACACCCGCGTACCAGGGCACGCCGTACTGCTTGCCGTCGAGCTGCGCGTTGCGCACCAGGTCGGGCAGCAGATCCTTGCCGTCGGCCCAACCGCCCATCCGACCACTCACGTCGGCGAGCGCCTCCTGGGCGGCCCAACCCTGAGTCTCGGTGTTGCCCAGCTCGGTGATGTCCGGCCCCGCACCGCCGGCGAGCGCCGCCTGGAACTTCTTGGGCGCCTCCAGCCAGGGAATGTACTGCACGACCACGTCGGTGTCGGGGTGCTTCTGGCGGAACTCGGCCTCGACCCCGTCGAGGAAGGAGTTCTGCGCGTCCCCGCCCTCGCCCATCATCCAGACCGTGAGCTTGCTGTCGTCAGCCGCATCGTCGGAGCCTCCACAGCCGGTCAGCACCATCGCGGCCGAGGCCACCATGGCGGTGACCGGGGCCAGCCGCTTCCACCTGTTCACGCCACTTCTCCCCTCGCGCCGCCTGGAACTAACCTTCTCCGCCGCACCCTAGTACGGAGAATTCCTTTACGACAGTGGGCAGGACTGGCCGAAGCGTGGCGACCGTACCGCAGCGGCCCGACAACCGGCACTCCAACATCTGGCCAAAGTTGGGCCTTTCACGAAAGAGCGCCCGGCTCTCGGCCGGGCGCTCTTTCGTGTCGTGCTGCCTTACCAGTGGTGCTGTGGCGCCAGATGATGCCGGGTCGTTATCGGGTGACGCTGCGGCGGCGACCCACGCCGGCCACCAGCGCGACAGCGATCGCGGCCACCACGACCTGCACCAGCAGCTCGCCCCAGTCGATCCCGCTCGTCTCGGTCGCGATGCCGATGGCCCGCGCCAGGACGGTGCCCAGCAGCGCGGCGCCGACACCGATCAGCAGGTGCAGCCAGATCGGCATGTTCTGCCGGCCCGGGACGACCAGGCGGCCGAGCGCGCCGACGATGAGACCAACAACGATCGCAGTGATGATGCCCCACACGGTGAGCTCCACGGCCACCCTCCTTCAAGAATGTCTGACACACGGTGCGTGTGCTTCCTGTCGTGACCGTTAATTGCCCTACCCACCGAAAATCCAAACCGACCTCACTCACCAAACGATCACGACTTGGCCGACAGGGACACGTTCCGCCGCGGGGTCCCACCAGCTCGCCGGCCCATCGGGCCGCCGAGCATGATCAACACGAGGTCATTGAATCCGCGGCATTGGACCCACCGGGACACCGCGACATCACCAAAACCGAGTCGATCACCGCGATCCAGCCCGCCGGAGACGTCGAGCAGGAGGCGGCGACGGCCTTCGCGGCAGGCAGAACGCCGATGGGCGCCCGACCTGTCGGCCGGGCGCCCATCGGAGGTGTCGCAGGAGTAAGGGTTGGTGCTGTGGTGTTACCGGGTCACCCGGCGGCGGCCACCCACACCGGCCACCAGCGCGACAGCGATCGCGGCCACCACGACCTGCACCAGCAGCTCGCCCCAGTCGATACCGCTCGTCTCGGTCGCGATGCCGATGGCCCGCGCCAGGACGGTGCCCAGCAGGGCCGCGCCGACACCGATCAGCATGTGCAGCCAGATCGGCATGTTCTGCCGGCCCGGGACGACCAGACGGCCGAGCGCGCCGACGATGAGACCGACAACGATCGCAGTGATGATGCCCCACACGGTGAACTCCACGGCCACCCTCCTTCAAAGAATGTCTGACACGAGTTGTGTGCTTCCTGTCGTGACGGCTAAGTGCCCGACCCACCGAAAGCCCAAACCGACTCACCACCATCGGCAACGTCAGCCATCAATGTTTCGGAGGTGCGTCGGTTGACGCGTGAGTACGTCCACACAGGTAGGAGCCCACTTCGTCGATCCGCCGGTCCCACAACAGCGACAAAAAATTTTCGGTACCCGGCGGTGACACTCGCCGCGAGGACGAGCTCAGCCGGCAATTCGGCGGCCCGACAGATCCGGCGGGGGCAGGGTGCGCGAGGCAGAGCGGGCCGATCCCACGCCAGACGAGCCCGCGCCCATCTTCGCCGCACAAGACGATCGGGCACGCTGGTGACCGGAGGCACCCGGACGAGCGAGGCACCCGGACGAGCGAGGCACGCGAGGCGTCCGGAAACGCGACGCGCCCGGGTGCGGGTGGCACCCGGGCGCGTACGGCGGCTGAACTACTTCTTGCCGGCGGCCTTGCCGTCGCCGGAGTCGGAGGAGAGGGCGGCGATGAAGGCCTCCTGCGGCACCTCGACCCGGCCGACCATCTTCATCCGCTTCTTGCCTTCCTTCTGCTTCTCCAGCAGCTTGCGCTTACGGCTGATGTCGCCGCCGTAGCACTTGGCGAGCACGTCCTTGCGGATCGCCCGGATGGTCTCCCGGGCGATGACCCGGCTGCCGATGGCCGCCTGGATCGGCACCTCGAACTGCTGGCGCGGGATCAGGGTGCGCAGCTTGGCGGCGATGGTGACGCCGTAGTTGTACGCCTTGTCCTTGTGCACGATGGCGCTGAACGCGTCCACCGGCTCGCCGTGCAGCAGGATGTCGACCTTCACCAGATCGGACGCCTGCTCGCCGGAGGGCTCGTAGTCGAGTGAGGCGTAGCCCTTGGTACGGCTCTTCAACTGGTCGAAAAAGTCGTAGATGATCTCCGCGAGGGGCAGCGTGTAGCGCAGCTCCACCCGGTCGGCGGAGAGGTAGTCCATGCCGAGCAGGGTGCCGCGCCGGCCCTGGCAGAGCTCCATGACGGCGCCCACGTAGTCGTTGGGCGTCAGCACGGTGGCCCGGACCACCGGCTCGTACACCTCGGCGATCTTGCCGGTGGGGTACTCGCTCGGGTTGGTGACGACGATCTCCTCGCCGTCGTCCGTGATCGCCCGGTAGACGACGTTGGGCGCGGTGGAGATCAGGTCGAGGTTGTACTCGCGCTCCAGCCGCTCGCGGATGATCTCCAGGTGCAGCAGGCCGAGGAAGCCGCAGCGGAAGCCGAAACCCAGCGCGCCGGAGGTCTCCGGCTCGTAGTCCAGGGCGGCGTCGTTGAGCTTGAGCTTGTCCAGCGCCTCGCGCAGGTTGGGGTAGTCGGACCCGTCGATCGGGTAGAGGCCGGAGTAGACCATCGGCTTCGGGTCCTTGTAGCCACCCAACGCCTCGGCCGCCGGCCGGCTGTTGATGGTGACCGTGTCACCGACCCGGGACTGCCGGACGTCCTTCACACCGGTGATCAGGTAGCCGACCTCGCCGACGCCGAGCGCCTCGGCCTTGACCATCTCGGGTGAGATGACACCGATCTCCAGCAGCTCGTGCACCGCGCCGGTGGACATCATCTTGATCCGGTCACGTGCGCTGATCCGGCCGTCGATGACCCGGACGTACGTGACGACACCGCGGTAGACGTCGTACACCGAATCGAAGATCATCGCCCGGGCGGGCGCCACGGCGTCACCGACCGGTGGGATGAACTGCCGGACGATCTCGTCGAGCAGGTACGGAACACCCTCGCCGGTCTTGCCGGAAACCCGGATGCAGTCGGCGGGGTCACCGCCGATCAGGTGGGCCAGCTCCTCGGCGTACTTCTCCGGCTGCGCGGCCGGCAGGTCGATCTTGTTGAGCACCGGGATGATGCGCAGGTCGTTCTCGAGAGCCAGGTAGAGGTTGGCCAGGGTCTGCGCCTCGATGCCCTGCGCGGCGTCGACCAGCAGCACGGCACCCTCGCAGGCGGCCAGCGACCGGGACACCTCGTAGGTGAAGTCCACGTGCCCCGGGGTGTCGATCATGTTGAGCACCGCGTGCTCACCAGCCCGCTCACCCTCGCGGATGGTCCACGGCATGCGGACGGCCTGGCTCTTGATGGTGATGCCGCGCTCGCGCTCGATGTCCATCCGGTCCAGGTACTGCGCGCGCATCTGCCGCGGGTCGACCACGCCGGTGAGCTGCAACATCCGGTCGGCCAGGGTCGACTTCCCGTGGTCGATGTGGGCGATGATGCCGAAGTTCCGGATGCGACCGGGGTCGGTGGCACCAGGGGCGTTCGCGCCGGGATCGAGCTTCGGTGGCACAGCGGTCCGTTCTGGTCGGCTGACGTGAACAGGCCGGCGCGCCGCCGACCCCCTCTATGTTCCCACGCCGCCGGGGTACGCCCACTGCGCGGGCGATGGAACGGCCCGAGGACCCCTCACTCCATTGGCGGCTCGACGAAGAGCGCGGCCAGTCGGGGCAGCCGGCGACGCGCCTCGTCCTCGTCGTCGAAGTCCCAGAAGTCGTTGAGATCCGGCGTCCGCACCGGGTCGCGGTCCGCCGGCAGTTCGGTCGCGGTGGCCTTGCGGTACGCGTCCCAGGGCACCGAGAGCATCTGCTCGGCGGAGAACTCCTCGCCGCTGAGCGAGGCCGCCCGCACCTGGGGCAGTTCGGCCAGCGAGTCCGGTTCGGCGACCGCGCGGGCGAAGACGGCTCGGCCCTGGGCCATCAGCCAGCCCCGGAAGTGTTCGAAGCCCTCAGCCGATGCGCCACCGTTGATGAGGTACGCCGCACCCCACAGATCCGCCTTGTGTGAGGCGGCCAGCACCCGTGTCTGGTGCCGCGCGTACCCGATGATGTCCTCCGGGTCGCGCTCGGCGAGCAACGCCACGGCCCGTGCGGCGACCGGGCCGGGCTCACCCCCGCCGCCGGCCCGCGCCTCGTCGATCAGCTGCCAGAAGTCCTCGGTCCTCATGGCTTGGCAGTCTGGCAGTGTCGCGCTGCGTCGCGCACGTACCCCGGGGCAGCATGGTGGGATGTCCCCTCCCCTGCTGCCGCCGGTGCCGTACCACGCGAGTGCCCTGCGCCCGTCGTGGCCGGCGTTACCGGCGGCGCTGCGGGCCGCGGTCGCCGAACGGCTCGGCGCGCCGGTGGTCACCGCCCGGGTCGCGGGCGCGGGCTTCACCCGGGGGTTCGCCGCCGTGCTCGACACCGCCGACGGTGGTCGGGCCTTCGTCAAGGCCGCACCCGCCGCCGAGCAACCGCATCTGGTCGACTGGTACGCCCGAGAGGCCGCGATCCTCGACCGGCTGCCGGCCGACCTGCCGGCGCCCCGCCCCCGGTGGACCCTCTCCGCGGCCGGCTGGTTCGTGCTCTGCACCGACGCCGTCGACGGGCACACCCCGCGCCTGCCCTGGGTGCCCGCCGAGTTGGACGCCACCCTCGCCGGGTACGCGCAGGTCGCCACTGCCCTGGTCGACCCGCCGGCCGAGCTGACCGCGCTCAGCCTGCCGCACCTGGCCGACCTGGCCCGGTCGGACATCCTCTGGTGGGAGGAGGTCGCCGCCGGTCGGGAGCCGACCCCAGCACTGCCCGCGCCGCTGCTGGGCCGGCTGCCCGAGCTGGTGGAGTTGGAGTCCCTCCTCCCCCGGTACGCCGCCGGCGCGACCGGCCTGATCCACGGCGACCTGCGGGTCGACAACGTGCTGATCGGCCCGGACGGCCGAGCCTGGTTCTGCGACTGGACCTGGGTCTGCTCCGGGCCGGCCTGGTTCGACCTGGCCGGCCTGCTGCTCACCGCGTACGCCAGCGGGCTGGACGCGGACCGGCTCTTCGCCGCGCACCCCGCCACCGCCGGCGCGCCCCCGGACGCGCTGGACGCGACCCTGGCCGCGTTGGCCGGCTACTACCTCACCGGCGCTGCGGCGGCACCGCCGACGGCCTCTCCACACCTGCCCGCCCACCAGCGGTGGAGCGGCGAGCAGTCGCTCGACTGGCTGGCCCGCCGCCAGGGGTGGCGGTGACGCGGACCGGTCTGGGGTGGGCTGGCGGTGACGCGGGCTGACCTGGGGCGGGCTGGCGGGTGACGCGGGCTGGGCTGGCGGTGCGGCGGGCCGGCCTGCCGCCCGCTCGGCGGTGAGCCGCCGCCGTGTTCGAGGGCGTAACCTGGTCCCCGACGGGCCGGGTCCGTCCGCGCGAAGGCCGAGCCGTTTTGGCTCGTCCCCGGCGACCTGGTAACCTGGCTCTTCGCGCAGCGATGACGCACGTTCGTCATCACGCGCAATAAGCTGACCAACCCGAGCTATCAAGACGAGGCTGTCGCGTGGCGAACATCAAGTCCCAGATCAAGCGCAACCGGCAGAACGAGAAGGCCCGGCTGCGCAACAAGTCGGTCAAGTCGTCGCTGAAGACCGCCGTCCGGAAGTTCCACGAGGCTGCCGAGGCCGGTGACGTCGAGAAGGCGACCGCGCTCATGCTGGACGCCTCGCGCAAGCTGGACAAGGCCGTCAGCAAGGGCGTGATCCACTCCAACCAGGCCGCGAACCGCAAGTCCGCGATCGCGAAGCGCGTGGTGTCGCTCTCCGCCTGACGACTTCACCGTCAGACTGATTCGGAAAACCCCGGGCCCCAGGCCCGGGGTTTCCGTGTGTCCAGAGGCCGGCCGTGTCTATCCGGGCCGGCCGTTCTGTGCGTGGGCCCCGACGGGGTCGGCGCTCAGTCCGACGGGTTGGCCCGCCGGGGCGGTGGTACCGGGTCGGCGGTGATCACCACGCCGGGAACGCTGTTTGAGACCCACTCCACCCGCGCTCGGCCGACCACCGGTTCCATCTGCCGGCGAAACCGATCCCGTTCCTGCTCGGGCACGAGCGCGGCGGAGCGGACCACGATCGCGGCCACCATGTCGTTGAGCTTCACCATGGCGGCCACGACGACCGGCAGCACCAGCACCGCCCACCAGCTGACCAACTCGGCGAGGGCGAGCAGCACCGCCAAGGCGATGGCACCCTCGAAGAAGAGGAAGCACAGCACGCCGCCGGGGTTGACGAACCGCAGGCCGAGGAGCCGGGCGTAGAGCGGCCGGTAACGCTCCTCGTCCACTGGAATGGTGGCCCACGCCGGACGGTTCGCCCCCGTCACCTGGTGCTGCCCTGCCGGGCCGCCGCGACCGAGAAGACCGCACGCTCCAGGGCGTACGCCCGGTCGTCGGAGCCGCCCTTGACGGCCGCGTTGCACTCGGCGGCGACCTGCATGGCCCGGACCAGGCCCTCCGGCGTCCAGCCCCGCCCCTGCCGCTGCGCCCGCTCGATCTTCCAGGCGGGCATTCCGAGGCTGCTGGCGAGCTGGTACGGACTACCTCGACCGGCCGACGCCACCCGGGCCACCGTGCGCACCCCGTCGGCAAGGGCGTCGGCGATGGGCACCGGGTCGACCCCGACGTGCAGGGCCCAGCGCAGCGCCTCAAGCGCCCCCGGCACGTCGCCGACCATTGTGGCGTCCGCCACCGTGAAGCCGGTCACCTCGACCCGGCCCCGGTAGTAACGGGAGACCGTCTCAGCGCTGATCCGCCCATCGGTGTCGGCGACCAGTTGGGAGCAGGCGGCGGCCAGCTCACGCATGTCGTTGCCGACCGCGGCGATGAGCGCCTCGGCGGCGTCGTCGGAGCATTTTCCGCCGGCCCGGCGGATCTCGTCGCGGACGAAGGCCACCCGATCGCGGTGCCCCTTGAGCTTGGCGGCCGGGACCACCGTCGCGCCGGCCGCCCGCAGACCGTCGGCGAACGCCTTGCCCTTGGCACCGCCCAGGTGCAGCACCAGCAGTTGGACCTCCGGGTCCGGATTCTTCGCGTACGCCAACAGCGCGGCGACCAGGTCCTTGCGGGCGTCCTGGCCGGAACGCAGGATCAGCAGCCGCCGCCCGCCGAACAGCGAAGGGCTGAGCATCTCGGCGATCTCGCCGACGGTGAGCGCGCTGGCCTGGTACTCGCGGACGTCCACCTCGGGGTCGACGCTGCGAACCTTCGCGACAGCTTCGGTGACCGCGCGCGTGGCGAGCAGTTCCTCGTCACCGAGGACGAGCAGAATGGGGGCGAGGCTGGCGGGGGTCACGCCGCCCATATTCGCACGGCCTGCGGCGGGATCGTGCCTGCTCATTCGCTGCTTGATCGGCGCAGCCCGCACACAGCGCAAATCCAGACATCCAACTCAATTCTCTCTTCAATTCGCAAATCGTCGGGATAATCGGAAGTCCGCCTTCTTGATCCACACCGGATCAAGGGAACCGCGGAGGGCAGCCGTCCGCGACTCAGGGCCGCCGGCCGGCGGGCACACCTCGGCGGGCTACCGCCAGACCGTCGCCCGTTCGGACCGCCGCCACGTCGCCGTCCGTGTCGGTGCGCAGCACCCGCACGCCGCTCCTGCCCAGGTGGGCGAGCAGCCCCGGGCTCGGGTGCCCGTAGGTGTTACCCGTGCCCACCGGCACGAGCGCCACCGTCGGCCGGACCGCGTCGAGGAAGCCCCGGTCCTGGTACGCCGACCCGTGATGCGCGACCTTCAACACGTCCGCCCGTAACTGGCCGGGGGCCGCCCGCGCCAGCACCGCGTGCTGCTCCTCGGTCTCCGCGTCGCCGGCCAGCAGGATCCGTACCCCGGCCACCGTGGCGCGCAGCACCAGCGAGTTGTTGTTCGGGTCGGACCTGGTCCCGGCGAGCGGGTACGGCGGGCCGAGCACCAGCAGGTCGACCCCGCCCACGGGGTGGCGAGCGCCGGCCACGGTGGTCAGCAGCGCGGCCCGCCCGCCGATGGCCGCCACCCGAACCAGGTCCCGACCGTTCTCCGGGTCGGTCGACGACGGCGTCAGCACGGCACCCACCCGCCTCCCTCGGAACACTCCGGCCACCCCGCCCACGTGGTCCGCGTGGAAGTGACTGATCACCAGCAGGGGCACCTCCCGTACGCCGAGCCGACGTAGGCAACCGTCCACCGCACCCGGTTCCGGCCCGGCGTCCACCACCACGGCCCGGCCGGGGTCGACCGGGAGCACCAGGGCGTCGCCCTGCCCCACCGCGCAGGCCACCACCACCCACCCGGCGGGCGGCCAGCCGGCGGCCAGCAGCCGAACCGGCAGGGCACCCAGCACGGCGGCGACCCCAACCACCGCCACCAGCCGGCGTACGAGTGGCCGGCGCACCGCGATCAGCAGCGCGACGGTCAGCCCGGTCAGCAGCAGGGCACCGGGCACCCCGCCCGGCCACGGCAGGGTGCCACCGGGCAGTTGAGCACCCTGGCGGGCGATGACCACCAGCCACCAGGCCGGCCAGCTCGCCAGCCACGCGACGAACTCGGCGCCGGCCGGCCAGATCGGCGACACCATGGCCGCCAGCACACCCAGCACTGTCGCTGGCGCGATGGCCGGCACCGCCAGCAGGTTCGCCGGCACCGCCACCAGGCTCACCGTCCCGGAGATCCCGGCGACGACCGGGCCGCAGGCAAGTTGGGCAGCCGCCGGCACTGCCAGCGCCTCGGCCAGCCCGGGCGGGACGCCCCGCCGACGCAATCCGTCCCGCCAACGCGGCGCGAGCAGCAGCAGGCCACCGGTGGCCAGCACGGAGAGGGCGAACCCGGGATCCCCGGCCAACTCGGGGTCGACGAGCACCAGCACGGTCACGGCGGCGGCCAACGCGGGCAGCGCCGCCCGAGGTCGACCGGCGGCGAGCGCGGCGAGCCCGATCGCTCCCATCGTGGCGGCCCGTACGACGCTCGGCGACGGGCGGACCAGGATGACGAACCCCACCAGCGCCACCCCACACAGCGCGGCGGCGAGCCACGGGCCGGCACGCGACCACCGGGCCAGCAACAGCACCGCACCCACCACGATCGCCACGTTGGAGCCGGAGACCGCGTTGAGGTGGGTCATCCCGGTGGCCTGGAAGTCCTCCTCGACGGCGGGTGGCAGTCGGCTGGTGTCGCCCACCACCAGACCGGGCAGCAGCCCACCGGGGTCGTCGGGCAGCGGCGCGCAGGCCCGTTGCAGGCCGGTACGCAGTGTCCCGGCGGCGCGCTGCGCCCAGGACGGCGTGCCGTGCCGCTCCGGCGGATCGTTGGTGCTGAGCACCGCCGCGGTGAGGTCGCCGCCGCGCGGAACGCCGAGCCGGCCGTCGACGGTGAGGCGCTGCCCGGGCAGCAGGCCCCGCCACGCCGGGTCGGTCGCCAGGACGAGCAGCCGCACCGACGCGTGGATCCGTCGACCGTCCGGGCCGGTGAGCCGGTCCAGCTCGGACGACACCAGCAGCATCCCCGGCCGCCCGGCGCTCCGGATTGGCCGCGGATCGTCCCGGACGACCAGGTCGGCGGTGATCGGAGCGCGTTGTTCGGCGAGGGCGCGGATCGCCGGCGCGTCGCGAACGGCGAGCCGGGCGGCGGTGGCCGCGCCACCGCAGACCACTCCGAGGCCGACCGCCACGGCCACCCACCCGTAGCGCCGCACCACAGCTCGGGGATGGCCGAGGCGGCCGAGCAGGTGCACAGCACCAATTGCCGTCAGACCGGCCGTCGTGCCGGCCACCAGCAGTATGGTCCGGCTGCCGAGGTGCAGGCCGGCGAGCGCGGTGAGCCAGGCCGCCACGGCGAGCCCAGCCAGCCGCAGATCCGGCGGCTCCGACCAGGCCCTGCCGGCCGGCGGCGCGGGCTGCCCTGGCCCGGCCGGCAACCGGGGTTGGGGCCGGCCGGCCGATAGCGCGGTCTGAGCCGGCCCAGCCGGCGGTGGGTCAGCGGCGACGATGGACTGCCTCACACCGTCACCAGATCCTTGAGCTGTTCGTAACGGGCATCGCCGATCCCGTCGACCTGGCGTAGGTCGCCAACGGACTTGAACCCGCCGTGCTGATCTCGATGGGCGAGGATCCGTTGGGCGAGCACCGGACCGACCCCGGGCAGCGCGTCGAGCTGCGCCAGTGTCGCGGTGTTGAGGTTCAGCGGCCCGACGGCGGGTCCCGCATCGCCCGCCGCAGGCCCGGCCGCACCGCCCGGCACCGGCGGTGGCGTCACCCCGACCACGATCAGCTCGCCGTCGGTGACCTTGCGGGCGGGGTTGAGCAGCGCCACGTCGACCCCCGGGAGCGCGCCGCCGGCCGCCTGCACCGCGTCGGCGAGACGGGACCCGGCCGGCAGGCGTACCAAACCGGGTTTTCGGACCTTTCCCGCGACCGCCACCACCACCTCGCCGGAGCCGGACACCCTGGGGTCAGCCGTCGGCGCAGCCGACGCGGCGTCGCTGGCCAGCGGGGCGGCCGGCTCCGACTGCGGCCGGGCCTGCCAGGCCCAACCTGCCGCACCCACGACCACCACCACGGCGACCACCGCCAACGCCCGCACACCTCGCCGGCCGGGGTCGAACGCCCCCGGCCCGGGCAGCCGCGACTCGGGCGGGACCGCAAGGCCGTCCGACGCCGGCTCCGCGACCAACGCGGCGGCCCGGGGCAGCACGTCTGCGGGCTGCGCGCCGACCAGGGCGGACGGGGGTACGCCCGCGAGCGGCGCCTCCGGCCGGGGCAGCGGTGCGACAAACGCCTCCGTCAGCCGGCGCAGGCGCTGGCGTACCTCTGTCTCCTCGTCGTGCGACACAGCGCGACGCTATGGCGGCGGCCGGGACAGTGGGAGGTGACGGCGCTGCCCTGTGGACAACCACTGCCACTGTGGACAACGCCCTGATCATGCCCAGATCTGCTACGGAGGTGGCTCCGTACGTTGTCGACAACGGCTACCCCACACCCGCCGACGTGCGGGCGGTCATCACCTGCGGCCTGAAGAGTGGCTGGCAGCCAGAGCGGCGGGGCGGGACGTTCGTGCTGTCCGACCGCGAGCATGGGGCCAACTTCGCGGCGTCGGGGTTCCAGCTGACTAATCCCGTACGGCCGGGCGAGAGCGGCCCCACGACCCACGAGGCTCAGCAGCGAGGCTGACGACCGGTGGGGCAACCGCGCCCGACCGGCCGACGGGCCTGCTACAGGTACGGCCGGGTGATGATCTCGATGGCGTGGCCGGCCGGGTCGAAGAAGTAGAAGCCCCGCCCGCCGTGCTCGGTGTTGGTCTCCCCCTCCCGCTTCAGCTGCGGGTCGGCCCAGTACGTGATGCCACGCCCCTCGACGAACGCCAGGCACCGCACGAACAACTCGTCGTCGACGAGGAACGCGTAGTGCTGCATCTGGATGTCCACCGGCGGCTCGGCGAACTGGAGCAGCACACCCTCATCCAGTTGAACGTTGGCGAACGGCCCCCACGATGGTGCCTCCGGCAGCTCGAACAACTCCCGGTAGAACGCGGCCGAGGCGCTCTTGTCCTTGCTGGCGATGATGGTGTGGTTGAACGTGACTGTCATGCGTACCGTCTTCTTCCCGGTCGATCCGAAGACCCGACCGGAGGCCCACAGCCTTCACCCAGCCACGCAGATGACGAAGCCCCGAGGGCACCGACGCCCCGGATCCCGCACGAGAGACGCGCACATCGCGTCGATCTCGGCGTGGTGGCTGAAGTAGCCAGAACCTCCGGGGGGGGTAGGCCCATCTGGGGCGCGCACGGAGGCTAACACAGCGGCGCGGGCAGGATCATTCACCGTTTCTGGAGCATGACCGAGGCGACTTCTGCCATGACCGCCAACGCCCAGTCGAGTTGTCGGCACTCGCTGCGTCCTCGGCACTCCAGGCATCCGCCTGCCCGCCACGGCCGGTCGAGCGCCCGGGTCCAGTGGGCATCCAGCACCCGCTTGGCCATGAACAGTTCGGTCGCCGTGGACACCGGTTCATCGATTGGCATGTCGGCGCCTCCGCGCGATCCGAAGTAGCCCGCCCTGGGGGCCGAAGCCTTGCGATGCGCTCCCTCAGGGCGGGCAGACCGGATACCTCGGGAGTGCTGAAGTCCAGGAGCACCCGGCCGCTGTCTCACTGTATCCACTGTCTCACTGTAGTCAAGTTCTCACTGTCTCCACTTTGCTGCGTTGCCGCCTTGTCTCGATCACGCCCGGGCTGGAAACATGATCTCCGCTGAAGTCCGGGAGAGCCGCTCATGCCGACGAGACCACCGCACTACCGCCGCGTAGCGGATGACATCGAGCAGAAGATCCGCTCGGGCGAATACTCGCCTGGCCAACAACTGCCATCGGTGTCCGAGATCGGCGAGCTGTACAACGTTGCACGCTCCACGGCCTATCGAGCCGTGAAGGAGCTGCACGAACGGAACCTGATCTACGGTCAGCAGGGCCAGGGCGTCTTCGTCGCCGACAGCTAGAAGCCGAGCGATCTAGGCGGTCAGCGGGCCTCTGGGTCGAGGCCGAGTACGGCCCGTCCGCCATCCACCGGCAGCGTCACCCCGTTGACGAAGCTCGCCGCGGGCGACAGCAGGTACGCGACCGCCTCGGCCACCTCCTCGGCCCGCCCGATGCGGCCCACCGGGTGCAGCCGATTCAGCTCGGCGTCGATCCACTGGGCCTGGGCGGGCTCCTGCGCGGCCAGGAATTCGGCGTGCCGCTCGGTGGCGATCGAGCCGAGCGCGACCGCGTTGGCGCGGATGCCGTGCCGCCCGTACTCGACGGCCAGCGCCCGGGTCAACCCTTCCACGGCGGCCTTCGCCGTCGCGTACGGCAGGGCACCGGACACCGGTCGACGGGCCTGGTGCGACGAAACGTTGACGATCGCGCCGCCGGCGGCGCGGGCCAGGAAGCGGCGGACGGCGACTGCGGCGCCCACCACGGCCGGGCGCAGGTTCAACCCGATCAGGTCCAGCACCGTGTCGGCCGACGCGGAGTGCAGCGTGGCATCGCGGAACACCGCTGCGTTGTTCACCCAGCCGGTCAGCGGCGCGGCGCGGTCCGCCAGCTCGGCGGCGCGCTCGGCCACCTGCTCGTCGGCGGCGTCGCCGACCACCGCGACGAGCCGATCGGCGGCCGGATGGTCGGCCAACCAGTCGACCGCGTCGGCGTCGCGTTCCAGGACGACGATGGTGACGCCGGTCGCCAGTAGCCGCTCCACCACGGCCCGGCCGACACCGCGACCGCCTCCGGTCACCACGCACGACGTGGGCACGGCTCAGCCCTCCGGTCGGCGGTGGACGACCACGCAGGCCAGGCCCGGCCCGGCGTGCGCGGCGACGACGGCACCCGCCTCGGAGACGTACGTGTCGTGCAGCTGGTCACCGAGCCGCTCGGTCAGCGCGGCGCGTAACGCCTCGGCCCGTTGCGGCGCGGCCAGGTGGTGCACCCCGAGATCCACGTCGTCGCCGTCGGCCGCCTCGACGGCCAGGTCCACGAGACGGGCCACTCCCCGGCTGGCGGTGCGGACCTTCTCCCGCAGCACGATCGCCCCGTCCGGCATGTGCATGATCGGCTTGACGGACAGCGCGGTGCCGACCAACGCCTCGGCCGCGTTGATCCGGCCGCCCCGGCGCAGGAACTCCAGCGTGTCGACGTAGAACCAGACGGTGGTGCGGGCGATGGCGGCGAGCGCCGTGTCGCGTACAGCGGCAAGGTCGGCGCCGGCCTCGGCGGCAGTGGCGGCGGCGATGGCCGGGAAGCCCAGCCCCATACCCGCCGAGCGGCTGTCCACGACTTCGACCCGGCCGTCCAGGTCGGCGGCGGCGAGCCGGGCGGCCTCCACCGTGCCGGACAGCGCGGCGGAGATGTGCACCGAGACGATCCCGTCGGCGCCGGCGTCGAGCAGTCGGCGGTACGTCCGGGCGAACTGCTCGGGCGCCGGGCGGGAGGTGGTCGCCGTGACCCGGCGGGCGCTCAGCGCCAGGGTGGCGTCGGCCGGCTGGGTCTCCACCCCCTCCAGCCCTTCCGCGCCGTTGAGCACGACGGTCAACGGCACGACGGTCAGCCGGTGCGCCTGCACCAGCTCGGGCGGAAGGTAGGCGGTGGAGTCGATGACAACCGCGACGGGCATGCCCGGCACGCTAGCCGATCGCGGCCGGGAACGCCGAGGCGCGAAGGCTCAGACCGCGTCGACGGCGACCGGGGCGGTGATCAGGCCGACGTTGTGCGCCCGCAACTGCCAGCCGCGGACGTCGTCGTGGCGCAGCTCGGTCCAGTGGCAGTTGGCCAGCGAACCGATGGTGCGCAGCACGGCGGTGTCCCAGCCGAGCAGGTGACCGATGCCCTGCCGGGAACCGCCACCGTGAGTGGCGATCACCACGGTGCCGCCCGGGGCCGCGTCGGCTGCCTCCTGTAGCGCGGCACCGACCCGCTCTCCGAGGTCGTGCAGGGGCTCCAGATCCGCGCCCGGGTCGGGGTCGCCGGCCCGCCAGCGCGCGTACTCCTCGGGGAACCGCTCGGCGACCTCGGTGAGGTGCAGACCCTGCCACTGGCCGAAGTGCCGCTCGCGCAGCCGGGCGTCGGCGCGTACCGGTAGACCCGTCAGCGTGGCGAGCGCGGCGGCGGTGTCGGCGGCGCGGCTCAGGTCGCTGGCCACGATGGCGTCGGGCCGCAGCCCCGCAAGCAGCGGAGCGGCGGCGCGGGCCTGGTCGCGGCCGAGCTCGTTGAGGGGTACGTCGGTCTGCCCCTGGACGCGGTTGGCGGCGTTCCAGTCGGTGTTGCCGTGCCGCCAGACGATCAGTCGGGTCATTCGGCGGTGGCGGACCCGCTGGCGTCGGCCTCGACCAGGTCGCGATCGACGAACGGGATGGTGGGGCAGTCCTTCCAGAGGCGGTCGAGCCCGTAGAACTCGCGTTCCTCGGTGTGCTGGACGTGCACCACGATGTCGACGTAGTCGAGCAGCACCCAGCGGCCACCACGCTCGCCCTCGCGCCGCACCGGCTTCGCCTTCTCCGGCAGCTCCAGCAGGCTCTCCTCGATGGCGTCGACGATGGCCAGCACCTGCCGCTCGTTGGGGGCGGCGGCGAGCACGAACGCGTCGGTGATGGCGAGCTGGTCGCCGACGTCGATGATCGTGATGTCCTGCGCCTTCTTGTCGGCGGCGGCCTGGGCGGCCGCGACAGCCAGCTCGTGAGCGCGTTCGGAAACTGTCACCGTTCTCCTTCGATCAAGCGTGCGATCCTCCAAGCGTCTCATACCCGGCGGCACCCCGATCGTCCAGTTCTGGTCGGTTAGTGCCACGAACCTGGGCATAACGGGTGCGCTCAGCGCTGATAGAGGTTCCTCTTGGCGATGTACTGCACCACACCGTCGGGCACCAGATACCAGACCGGCTCGCCCCGGGCGACCCGAGCACGACAGTCGGTCGACGAAATGGACATCGCGGGCACCTGGATCAGGCTGACAGTATCCGCCGGAAGGTGCTTGTCGCTCAGCGGGAAACCGGGCCGGGTCACGCCGATGAAATGGGCCAGCTCGAAGATCTCGTCCAGGTCCTTCCAGGACAGGATGCGTTGCAAGGCGTCCGCGCCGGTGATGAAGAACAACTGCACCTTCGGGCCGTACTCGGCGTGCAGGTCACGCAGCGTGTCGACGGTGTAGGTCGGCCCGCCGCGGTCGATGTCGACCCGGCTGACCTGGAAGCGCGGGTTGGAGGCGGTGGCGATCACGGTCATCAGGTACCGGTCCTCGGCCGGGCTGACCGGCTCGTCGGCCTTCTGCCAGGGCTGCCCGGTGGGCACGAAGACCACCTCGTCCAGGCCGAACCGGTCCGCTACCTCGCTGGCCGCGACGAGGTGCCCGTGGTGGATCGGGTCGAAGGTGCCACCCATGATCCCGATCCGCCGGATATCTTCCTCCACCCAATGATCGTAGGCCGGGCGTCGTGGCCGACCGTTCCGGCCCGGCACCGCCGTACGTCACCCCCTGAGAGCCACAACCCAGCCCGCCGCGACCGCCCCAACGTCCCGCGGTGATCAACTCAGCCCCGCTCGGTGATCAACTCAGCTGCCCGGCCGTGATCAACTCGACTTCCTGAAAGTCGGCCCTTCCGGGAGACCCGGACACCGCGAGTTCATGAAAAACGAGTCGATCAAGGGAGGGGCGCCGCACGCAGGGCACCCACGCAAGGGCACCGCACGTGGGGGTCGCTGCATCCTCCCCGTGGCGTATATTCGTCTACGAGTAAACGTCAACGAGCGAGGGGGGCGTCGTGCCGAAGCGGCGCAAGGTCGGCAATCTGCTGGCGCTGGCCGTGCTGTCCGCCCTGGTCCAGCGGCCGATGCACCCGTACGAGATCGCCACCGCACTGCGTGCCTGGGGCAAGGACCAGGACATGGAGTTCAAGTGGGGGTCCTTCTACACGGTGATCGGCAACCTGGACAAACACCACCTGATCGAGGCGGTGGAGAGCGTGCGCGAGGGCCGACGCCCGGAACGCACCGTCTACCGGATCACCGACGCGGGGCGGGCGGAACTGGTCGACTGGGCCCGCGAGTTGGTCTCCACCCCGATGGCGGAGCATCCCCGCTTCCGGGCCGGGTTGTCCGTGCTCGCCGCGCTGCACCCGGACGAGGCCACCGACCTGCTGCGGCAACGGCTCGATCTGCTCGACGCCGCGATCCGCCAGGACCGCGAAACGCTCGACGCGCACCTGCGGGAGATCCCGCGACTGTTCCTGGTGGAGTCGGAGTACGACCTCGCCATGCGGGACGCCGAGGCGGCCTGGCTGCGGGCGCTGCTCGCCGAGCTGACCTCCGGCAGCTACCCCGGGTTGGACACCTGGCGGACCTTCCACGAGACCGGCGAGATGCCGGCCGAGCTGACCGAGTTGGCCCAGAAAACCAGCACCCCGAAGGCCGACCCCGACACCCCAACCACCCACACCCGGGAGGCCAGCCCCGACAGCGCCGAACGCCCCGACAGCAGCAGCCGGAGAGCCGACACCACCGGCTGAAGAGCGGCCCCGGCGAGGTGCGCCAACACCTCACCGGGGCCCTGACCCCGAACCGACGCCTGGGAAGGCACCCGGCCCGAAGCGGCAACCACGAGGATAACCGGGCTCCCTCCCAGGTCCGCGCGCCCGCATTGACCACACCAGGTCCGCGCGCACGCGCACCGACCGCACAAGGTCCGCGCGCCCGCGCACCGACCACACCAGGTCCGCGCGCCCGCGCACCGACCACACCAGGTCCGCGCGCCCGCGCACCGACCACACCAGGTCCGCGCGCCCGCGCACCAACGACCACACCCAGGGAGAGAGCATGACCACGGTACGAACCGCGATCGTCATCGGCGGTGGCATCGCCGGGCCGGTGACAGCGCTCGCGCTGCGCCGCGCCGGCATCACCGCAACCGTCTACGAGGCGTACCCGACCACGGCCAGCGGCATCGGCGGCACACTCGCCCTCGCGCCCAACGGCGTGGCGGCTCTGCGTACGGTCGGCGCGCACGAGGCGGTGACGGCGATCGCCACACCGATCGACCGCAGCGCTCTGGCCGTCGGCCGCCGCCGCATCGACATGCCCACGCTGACCGGGGTGCCACCGCTGCACGTGGTGCACCGGGCCGAGCTGTACCAGGTGCTGCACGACCAGGCATTCGCCGAGGGCGTGCCGTTCGCGTACGGCAAGCGACTGGTCAACGCCGAGCAGACCGGCGACGGCGTGACCGCACGCTTCGAGGACGGCAGCACCGCGACCGCGGACATCCTCGTCGGCGCGGACGGGATCCGCTCCACGGTCCGCGGTCTCATCGACCGGGCCGCGCCCGGTCCCCGGTTCACCGGGCTGCTCGGCTTCGAGGCGGTCGCCCGGCACGAGGTGGACGCCGAGCCGGGCACGATGACGTTCGCGTTCGGCCGGCGCGGCTACTACCTGTACTGGCCGGAGCCCGGCGGCGGCACCCGGTGGGGGGCCAATCTGCCGCAGCAGCGGCCGATGAGCCTCGTCGAGGCCCGGGCGGTGCCGGCGGAGCAGTGGCTGGACACGCTGCGCGCCACCTACGGCGACGACGACCCGGGCCGGGAGTTGGTCGTGAACAGCAACGCCGACGACCTCCAGGTGGTCGGGTCATTGCAGATCATGCCGCCCGTGCCGCACTGGTATCGGCGCCGGATGGTGCTGGTCGGCGACGCGGCGCACGCACCGTCGAACAGTTCGGGGCAGGGTGCGTCGTTGGCCATCGAGAGCGGAGTGCAACTCGCCCGCTGCCTACGCGACCTGCCGGACGTCGAGGCGGCCTTCGCCGCGTACGTGCGGCTGCGTCGTACCCGGGTGGAGAAGGTCGCGGCCCGCGCGGCCCGGATCAACCACGCGAAGGCCCCCGGTGCGGTCGCGCGGACGCTGATGCCGTTGCTGATGCCGCTGATGGTGCGCACGGTGCTGGACCCGGAGAAGACCGTCGCCGACGAGCAGCGCTACGTCATCGACTGGGACGCGCCGGTCACGGCGGAGCCCGCCCTGCGCTGAGCTGTGCTGCGGGGCGGCCGGCCAGCCACCCCGCAGCGGCCAGCCCGTGCTGGGCCAGCCTGCGCTGGCCAGGCCACGGCGGGTCAGCCCCCGCCGGCCACCCCACGGCGTCAGGCCACGCTGCTCAGCGGTCAGGCCGAGGCGGCGGCCACCGCCGTCCGGGCGACCAGCGCGCGACGCAGGTCGTCGTCGGCGTCGGTCACCACCCGGCGCAGGCCAGGGGTCAGGTCGTCGCGGGCCAGCAGCGCCGCGGCCGCCTCCCGGGTGGGCTGCGCCACGGCGTAGCGGGGGAACGCCAGGGCAGCCACCCGGTCGGCCGTCCAGGGGGTACGGCGGTGCGCGGCGGCCGGCATCTCCGCGAAGTACCGATCGACGTACGCGGCGGTCAGGTCGGCCTGCTCGGGTTGCCAGAACCCCTCGGTGATCGCCTCCAGCAGCCGACCGGACAGCGCGGTGTCCCGCAGGATGATCTCCCAGGTCGCCTGCTTCGTCACCGGGTCGGGCAGGGCCGCCCGACAGTGGGCGGCCCGTTCCGCGCCCGTGGAGCTGTTGTCGGCGGCGGCCTCGATGGCGATCTCCGCCTCGCCGGCGGCGCCCAGCACCACCAGGCGACGCAGCACCGCCCAGCGCAGCTCCGCGTCGACCTTCAGACCGGCCGGCACGTCCCGGCCGGCGAGCCAACCGACCAGCAGGTCAGCGTCGGTGGTCGCGGCGATCCAACCCCGTGCGGCGGCGAGCTGCAGCGACTCACCGGCCGGCGCGCCGTCGAGCAGCCGCTGGCACGTCCCGGCGACCCTGGCCAGCGCCGTGGAGCGGGTCAGCGGGTCGAGGTAGCGGTCGACCAGGGACCGGCTGAGTGTCAGCACGTCCTCAGCGATGATCACCTCGGTCTCGGTGGGCAGCGCGGCGGCCATCAGGTCGACCAGGCCGGTGACCGGCCGCTCGCCGTCGGTCGCCGCGTCCAGTGCCTCGCGCCAGAGCACCGCTCGCGCCAGCGGGTCGGCCAGACCGGGCAGCACCTGCGGGACGGCGTCCGCCGACGCCGGGTCGAGGCGTACCTTCGCGAAGGTGAGGTCACCGTCGTTGAGCAGCAACAACCGGGCCGCCGGCTCGCCGGTCAACGCACCGAGCACGGTACGGCCTCCGTCGGCGTTCGGGTCGATGTCCACCTCGTCGCGTCGCCCGGTGCCGTCCATCGAGTAGCGGCCCACGCCGATCCGGTGTGGGCGCAGCACCGGGTACGACTCGGGCGCGGTCTGCACCACGGCCACCTCGGTGTAGCGACCGTCCGCGTCGACGGCGACTTCGGCACGCAGCGTGTTGACCTGCGGGCGGCGCAACCACAGCTCGGCCCAGTCGGACAGGTCCCGCCCGCTGCTGGCGGAGAGGCTGGCCAGCAGGTCGGCGAGGGTGGCGTTGCCGAAGCGGTGTGCGGCGAAGTGCGCGTTCAGGCCGGCGAGGAATGCCTCGTCGCCGAGCCACGCGACCAGCTGCCGCAGCACGCTGGCACCCTTGGCGTACGAGATGCCGTCGAAGTTGAGCAGGCCCGCCTCGGCGTCGACGACCTCCCGTGGGGCGACCGGGTGGGTGGAGGGCCGCTGGTCGGCGGCGTAGCCCCAGGCCTTGCGCCGCATGGCGAAGGTCGTCCAGGCCTGATCGAAGCGGGTCGCCTCGGCGGTGACCCGGGTGCCGAGGTATTCCGCGAAGGACTCGTTCAACCACAGGTCGTCCCACCAGCGCATGGTGACCAGGTCACCGAACCACATGTGGGCCATCTCGTGGGCGATGGTGCCGGCCCGCTGCTCGCGCTGGGTGTCGGTGACCGCCGAACGGAACACGTAGTCGTCACGGAAGGTGACCAGGCCCGGGTTCTCCATCGCGCCGCCGTTGAACTCGGGCACGAACGCCTGGTCGTACTTGCCGAACGGGTAGCGTTCGGTGAAGAGCTGGTGGAACCGGTCCAGGCACTGCCGGGTGATGGTGAAGATCTCCTCGGCGTCGGCGTCCAGGTGATCGGCGAGCGACCGGCGGCAGTAGATGCCCAACGGTATGCCGTCGTGCTCGGCCCGCCGGACGTGGTACGGCCCGGCGATCAGCGAGAAGAAGTACGTGGCCAGGGGCGCGCTCGGGGCGAACTCCCAGCGCCCGGGGGCGGGGTTGGCGGCCAGCTCGGCGTTGCCGGCGACGATCCACTGCTGCGGCGCGGTGACCGATAGGGTGACCGGGGCCTTGAGGTCGGGTTGGTCGAAGGCGGCGAAGATGCGCGGCGCGTTGTCGAGGAAGGACTCGGCGTAGAGGTAGGTCTCGCCGTCGGCCGGGTCGACGAAGCGGTGCATCCCCTCCCCCGTCTTGGAGTACGCCATCTCCGCCTCGACGACGAGCGTGTTCTCCTCGGCCAGGTCGTCGAGCGGCAGCCGGTTGTCGGTGAGCAGGGCGGGGTCCAGGTCGCGGTCGTTGAGGCGTACACCGCGCAGTTTGGCGGGCTTGACCTCGACGAAGGTCGCGGCGCCGGCAGTGGCCCGGAACCGGATCTCGACGCGGGAGCGGAACAGGTCGCCGTCACCGGTCAGGTCGAGGTCCACCTGATAGGACTCGACAGTAATCGACGCGCCACGCGCGGTCGCCTCTACACGGGTCAGGCTCGGCATCCGCTTATCCTGCCCGATGGGGATCGGCACCCGGTCACCACACGACCCTCGGCACTGGAGGAAAGAACCATGGCGCAGCACCCCAAGGGCGACTTCGACCTCTCTCGGGCGGTCTGGCAGCGGGCCGAGGGGGACACCTCCGACAGCGCCGTCGAGGTCGCCTTCGTCGACGATCTGATCGGGATGCGCAACTCGGCCGAGCCGGACGGGCCGGTGCTGGTCTTCACCCAGGCCGAGTGGGACGCCTTCGTGGCCGGCGCGCAGGACGGCGAGTTCGACCTGGACTGACCGTGCCCGCCGACCCGTCGGTGGTGGATCGCCGTGCCGGTGCCCGTGGTCGGGACACCGGCACGGCCACGCTGGCGGGTCGGCCGGCGCACTCCCGGATCGGCCCACCGGAGCTGGTGGTCAACCATCGCCGGGGCCGTCGCCGTCACCCCAGCCGAGGCCACCCGGGCCCGGGGCGTGGTGGAAGCCCGGATGGTCGGCCACGTCGACGCAGCGTTCGCCGTCCGGGCCGACCGCGCCGCAGAACAGCCGCTCGGCCCGCTGCCAGGCGTCCGCCGGTGACAGGGCCGCCGCACCGAGTGCCACCTCCGAGCGGAGCAGGCTCAGCGCCTCCGCGTACGCCACGGCCAGCTCCCGGGCCTCGGCCGGGCCGGGCGCGGTGAAGCCCAGGTGCACTGTGAAGAACCGGTGCGGACGGTTGGGCCGCCGCGGCGGCCCGATCAGTGACCGCCCGTCGCGGCCTGCGCCGAGTGCCCCGGCCGCGCGCCGCTGCCGCCAGCGCGGTGAACTGTTGTCGCGCATCCGCCCTCCCCGTGCTCGTCCCACCAGCAGCAAACCAGGTTCCGCCGCCCCTGGGAGGGGCCAGCCGGGCGGGGTTCAGCGCCGTGGACGGGGGTAAGCGCGCACGGCAAACGGCGACCAGCCGCACCTGCGCGTGAGGAGACCCGATGGCGACCATGCCGGCCGACCGCAGCCCGGACAGCACCCTCGCGCTGCTCCGCGCCGGTTACCGGTTCATCGGCGAACGCTGCGAGCGGTACGGCAGCGATGTCTTCAAGACCCGGATCCTGCTCGCCCCGACCATCTGCCTGCGCGGCCGGCCGGCGGCTGAGCTGTTCTACGACAACGACCGCTTCCAACGCGCCACCGCGATGCCGCTGCGGGTGCAGCGAACCCTGACGGGGCGGGGCGGGGTGCAGGGGCTGGACGGGCCGGAGCACTCCGACCGCAAGGCCATGTTCATGTCGATCATGACACCGGCGGCGATCCAGCGGCTCGGCCAGCTCTTCGACGACGAGTGGCGGACCCGGGTCGCCGCCTGGGAGAGTGCGGGCCCGGTGTCGCTCTACGACGAGCTGGGCCGAATGCTGACCCGGGTGGTCTGTGCCTGGGCCGGGGTGCCGCTGCCCGCGTCGCAGGTCGAGCGTCGCGCCGTCGAGCTGCACGCCATGATCGAGGCTCCGGCCGTGCTCGGACCTCGGCACTGGAGGGGACGGCTGGCCCGGTACCGCGCCGAACACTGGCTCGCCGACCTCATCGAACGGACCCGGGTCGGTTTCTCACCGGCGCCGGCCGGCACCGCCCTGGCCGTGATCGCCGAACACCGCGACGAGCGCGGCAATCTCCTTCCCCGGCGGATCGCGGGGGTGGAGCTGCTCAACGTGCTGCGCCCGGTGGTAGCCGTCGACCAGTACATGACCTTCGCCGCGCTCGCCCTGCACGACCATCCGGCCTGGCGGGAACGGGTCCGCGACGACGACGAGGCCACCGAGCACTTCGTCCAGGAAGTACGCCGCTACTACCCGTTCTTTCCGATCGCGGCGGCCCGGGTCCGGCGGTCCTTCGACTGGCAGGGCCACCACTTTCCGCGCGGCCGACGGGTGCTGCTCGACCTCTACGGCACCAACCACCACCCGACGCTCTGGCCGCAACCGGAGCTGTTTCGCCCGGAGCGGTTCGCCGGCCGCCGGGTCGACCCGTTCGAGCTGATCCCGCAGGGCGGCGGCGACCATTGGGCCGGGCACCGCTGTGCCGGCGAGTGGATCACCATCGACCTGATGAAGCGGGCGGTCACCAACCTCGTCACCACCATGCGCTACGACGTTCCCGTCCAGAACCTGGCCCTGGATCTGCACCGGATGCCCGCGCTGCCGCCCCTCGGGCTGACCCTCACCAACGTCCGCCGCGCCGGCTGACCCCGCCCCGCCGATCGCAGCGACCGGCGAGGCGGATACGCCCGGCCGTCAGGGATGCAGGACGCTGCGCAGACAGCCGTCCTCCTTCTTCTCGAACAGCTCGTACCCCTGGGCACCCTGCTCCAGGGAGAGCGGATGGGTGGCCAGATGACCGGGGTCGATCTCGCCGGCGGCGAGCCGGTCGAGCAGCATCGGGATGTAGCGCTGCGCGTGCATCTGCCCCATCCGCAGCACCAGTGCCTTGTCATGATGACCCGCTCGGCACCCAGGAGTTGCGCCGAACGGGCCGCCATCTGACCGACTCCACCGGCATCCCAGACGGCAACCACCTCGCCACCGGTGAGCCCGCAGAAGTCCGCAGCCATCCACCCGGTGGGCATCGCGTCGGAGGCGAACACCACCGAGTCGTCCGGCACCCCGTCGGGTACGGCGAAGGCGCCGATGTCGCCGAACGGCACCCGGATGTACTCGGCGTGTGATCCCGAGTAGCCGCCGGCGGCGTGCGAGCAGCCCAGGATGCCGGCCGGCGAGTGCCCCCACAGCCTCTCGGTGAACACCGGTTGCGGATTGGAGTTGTCGCAGAGCGAGCACTGCTCGGTCCGGCAGTACCAACAGCCACCGCAGGCGACCACCGACCCCACCACCACCCGGTCGCCGACCCGGTGCCGCCGTACGCCGGGCCCAATCTCCACCACCTCGCTGATGAACTCGTGGCCGAGGATGTCCCCCTCCCGCATCGCCGGCAGGTATCCGTTGATCAGGTGCAGGTCGGAGCCGCAGACGCTGCTGCCCCGGACCCGGACGATGATGTCTCCCTCGGCGCGGATCTGGGGCTCCGGCACGTCCCGGACGGCCAGCTTGCCGACGCCTTCCCAGCAGAGCGCCCTCACGCCCGTCCTCCCGTCATCAGCTTCTCCACCCGGACAACCGGACACGGGGTCCGGCAGTCGGAACGACCCGCTGTTTGATCGACGGAAATGCGGGCAGATGCTGCTCAACACCGACCGCGACCCTGTCCGTCACGGAGTTGCCATGTCCTCGTTCAGCAGTACTGAGAACGCCCGGTGCGCCACCCGCCGGTGGGAGGTCGCGCCCGAGGGCGCCGACACGTCGCCGGTCCGCCTGCCGATGACGTACGTGCTGCCGCTGCGCTGGCACACCGACACCGGCCTGGCCGAGCTGACCGACTACCTGCGCTGGATCGGTCACCGGGTGGAGGTGCTCGTGGTCGACGGCTCCCCTCCGGACGTCTTCGCCCGGCACGCCGAGACGTGGCGGGGGTTGGTCCGGCACCTCCCGCCGGATCCGAGTGAGCGTGGGCTCAACGGCAAGGTGCTGGGCGTACACACCGGCGTCCGCGCGGCCGGCCACGAGCACGTGGTGATCGCCGACGACGACGTCCGGTACGACGAGTCCGCGCTGAGCGCGGTACACCGGCTGCTGGGCCGGGCCGACCTGGTACGACCGCAGAACTACTTCGACCCGTTGCCCTGGCACGCCTGGTGGGACACCGGCCGCACGCTGCTCAACCGGGCGCTCGGGGTGGACTACCCGGGCACCCTTGCCGTGCGGCGCAGCACCTTCCTCGCCATGGGCGGGTACGACCCGGACGTGCTCTTCGAGAACCTGGAGCTGATCCGCACGGTGCGCGGGTACGGCGGCACCGAAGCCAATCCGGCCTGGCTGTACGTCCGCCGACTACCTCCGGATGGCGCGCATTTCCGTGGTCAACGGGTCCGTCAGGCGTACGACGATCTGGCTCAGCCGGCTCGCCTGCTGATCGCGCTCGCGGTGCTGCCGGCCCTGGCGGCGGCGGTCGCGTCGCGCCGGCCCAGGCTGCTGCTCGGCGCGGCGGCCGGTGTCGTCGCCCTGGCCGAGACGGGTCGCCGCCGCGCCGGCGGCACCCGGGTGTTCCCGCCGGCCACGGCACTGGCGGCCCCACTCTGGCTGCTGGAACGCGGTGTGTGCGGCTGGCTGGCGGTCACCCAACGCCTCCTGCTGGGCGGCGTCCGCTACGGCGACACCCGCATCCGCCGAGCCGCCAACCCCGCCCCACGCAACCCACGGCTCCCCGCGATCTTGCACTTCCGGTTGGGACGAAACCGCCGGTAAACCCACAGAACTCCAGCCGAAACCGCAAGATCGGCGCTGACCCCAACGCGACAGCTCGCGGGCACCAGAGGGTGACCGCGAGCTGTCGTGCTGGTTGGGGGTTGGGTCAGGGGGTGGCGTGGTCCTTGACCTGGTGGGCGGCGGACTTCGTGTCGTCCTTGACCGCGTGCACGGCGTCCTGAGCGGTGGACTTCACCGACTCGGCGGCCTGCTGGGCCGGCTCGCGCAGCTCGCTGGCCACCTCGCCCAGCTTCTCCTTCACGGCCCCGCTGTGCTCGCCGACCTTGGCCTTCACCTGGGCGGCGGCCTGCTGCTCGCGGCGGGAGGCCGGGATCAGCGACGAGGCCAGCCAGCCGACGCCGAACGCGATCAGGCCGGCGGCGAGAGGGTTGCCCTGGGACTTCTGCCGGATCACCCGCGGCGCGCTGTGCGCGGCGTCGCTGACAGTGGTCGCGGCCGAGTGCGCGGCGTCGCTGACACCGGAGGCCGCCGACGAGGCGCGGTCACCCACCGAGTGGGCGGCCTGGCCGGTGCCGTGGCCGAGGTCAGACGCGGTTCCCATGACCTTGTCCCTCACATTCTGCAGAGCGGAACGGGCCCGCTGCTTACGGTCGTCGACGATGCGGCTGGGGCTGACCTTGTACGCCAGCGCATCCACATCGGAGCTGAGGCTGTTACGGGTGGCTTCGATCTCGCGGCGGATCTGATCGGGATCGGTGCTCATCGGGTGACTCCCTCCGGGTGCGGCTTGAGCGCGTCGGGGATCCGCTGCACGCTGTCGTTGGTCTGCTTGAGCCCGCGTACGTGCTGGGCGTTCTTCTTGGCCTTCGAGTAGAGGACCGCGGCGACCACGGCCCAGATCACGGCCACGATCAGCGCGGCCAGACCGGAGTCCATGACGTTGTCCAGGAACTGCCAGATGCCGATGGACACGAAGAGGGCCACCATGTAGCCGCCGAAGCCGGCACCGCCGAAGAGGCCTGCGGCCTTGCCGGCCTTCTTGCCCTCCTGGCGGATCTCGGCCTTGGCCAGCTCAACCTCCTGACGCATCAGCGTCGACAGGTCGGTGGTGACCTGACGCATCAGGTCACCCAGCGAACTGCCCTTCACCTCCGACGCGGTGTGCGGGGCATCCGCGTCGGGGTGGTAACCGGAGTCCAGTCCGGACCCCTGCGTCGGCATGCTCATGCCGTCGCCTCCTCTCGGATGACTCGGCGGCTCACGGGCGAGGGCTGCCGCTGGACGGCACGCCCGGCAGCGGGTCGGTCTGGGTCACCGGCGGCAGCGGCTGGCCGGTGCCGGAGTGCTCCGGGTAGTCGCCCCGGCCCGGCTCGGCAAAGCCGCCGGGCGCCGGGTCGGCGTAGGTACCGGGCGTCTGGTCGGTGTAGCCGCCCGGCGGAACGGCGTCCGGCACCGCGCGGGGCGCCGGCGGCTGCGTCGGGATCACGGCGGTCTCCTCCGGGTCGTACGCCCCGGCGCCCCGGAAGGTCGAGGAACCGTTGCCGGAGTCGTCGCCGGCGGCCGAGATGCCACGGGTCAGCCGGCCAGCCAGCACACCGAGCACCGCCGCGCCGACCAGGAAGGTGCCCGGGTTGCGCCGCGCGTAGTCGCGTACCTCGGTGATCAGGTCGCCGGGCTCGCGCTGCTCAAGCCAACCGGCGACGCCCTGCACCCGGTCGGCGGCCTGGCGGGCCAGCTCGGTCACCGGGCCGGCCTGGCCACCCTGCTCGGCCATCGAGCGCATCTCGTCGGCCAGCGAACGCAGCCCACCGGCGGCTCGGCGCTGCTGCTCACCGGTCTGGCTGGTGAGTTGGCTACGGGCCTCGCCGTACAGGTTGCGGGCCTGCCGGGCTGCCTCACGGCCGACCTCGGTGCCCTGCTCCTTGGCGGTCTGGGCGACCGCGCCACCGGCCTGCGCGGCCTCCGACCCGACCTGGCGCGCCTGGTCGCGGACGCCACCGCCGTTGGTCGAGTGCTGCCCGTACGTGGAAGACGTAGGTGAAAGATCGTTAGTCATGATTTCCCTTCCGCTCAGAAAGTCGTCGCGGTTGTGCTGGGGGGATGCGACGCGTTGCCGCCGCCGCTGACCATTCACCTACCCTCCGTTTTGGGTTCCATACCTCTTCGTGCATTTATCTGCGCGGCCCACCTGTTGCTCTTCAAAATGGAGGATCGTCGGGCTGCGTCACGTCGCCGCTGCGGACAGTGAGGTTCGCGAGGCCGGTAGATCCACGGAGGGGGCAGCGATGGCACGAGACGCACGAGGCGGCCGAGCGGCTGGCCCACGACCCCGGGTCCAGCTGGCCGCGCTGGTCGTGGCCGGGGTCTTCCTGTTGATCGGCGTCCTCGGCTTCATCCCCGGTATCACCACCGACTACGGGGAGTTGCGGTTCGCTGGGCACCACTCGGACGCCCACCTGCTCGGGCTGTTCCAGGTGTCGATCCTGCACAACGCGGTGCACCTGCTCTTCGGGTTGGTCGGCCTGGCGCTGGCCCGCAGCGTCGCCGGCGCCCGGGTGTTCCTGGCCGCCGGTGGCGCCATCTACCTCGCTCTCTGGCTGTACGGCCTGGCGATCGAGGCGGTCAACCCGGAGGGCGGGGCGAACATCCTGCCGGTCAACGACGCCGACAACTGGCTGCACCTGGCGCTCGGCTTCGGGATGCTCGCGCTCGGGCTGCTGTTGTCGAACCAGGCGGGGACCGGCGGACGGCTGGACAGCCCCGCCGACCGGCACTGACCTGGGTTTCGTGCCTACGCCCGTGGGGGTAATCGACCCACGAAGGAGGTGCGGTCATGCCTCGTCGGCTGCGTGACAACGCCCTGGCCATCGCCATGCTGGGGGCGTTCCTGGTCTTTCTGGTGTTGCAGAGCGTCTTCGGCTGGCAGACCCACAATGAGGAGCTGACCGAGTTCGGGGCCGCGCCGCTGAGCTGGCCGGCGTACCTGACCAGTGGGCACTTCGCCGAGGCGGTCTTCGAGAACTGGGAGTCCGAGTTCCTGCAGATGGGCGGGTACGTGCTGCTCACCGCGTACCTGGTGCAGCGGGGCTCGGCCGAGTCGAAGCCGATGGACCAGACCGACCGACCGGAGGACGACGAGCGCCGGGCGACCCCGCAGTCACCCTTGCCGGTACGCGTCGGCGGCCTGCCGCTGGTGATCTACCGGAACAGCCTCTCCCTCGCGCTGCTGCTGATCTTCGCCGGTTCGTTCGTCGGTCACCTGCTCGGCGGCACCGCCGCGTACAACCAGGAGCAGGCGCTCCAGAGCGGGGCGCCGCCGATCGGGGTGTGGGAGTTCCTCGGCACCAGCGACTTCTGGTTCCAGTCCATGCAGAACTGGCAGAGCGAGTTTCTCGCGGTCGGCGCGCTGATCCTGCTGAGCATCGTGCTGCGCCAGCACGCCTCGCCGGAGTCGAAGCCGGTGACCGTCGAGCACGCCAGCACCGGCGCCTGAAACGGCGACGCGGCAGCGGCGACGCGGCCGTCAGGCCGCGACCGGCAAACGCTTCGCGAAACAGACGCTGTACGGGTTGCCCACGTACTCGCCGTAGACCGGAATCTGCTGGTAGCCACACGCCGTGTACAGGGCGATAGCGGCCGGCAGGTAGGTGCCCGTCTCCAGGCAGACCACCGAGTGCCCCTGCCGGAACGCGCACTCCTCCAGCGCGGCGAGCAACTGGCGACCGATCCCCCGCCCCCGGTACGCGGGCCGGACGTACATCCGCTTGACCTCGCCGGTCTCGGCATCGAGCGCCTGGAGCCCGCCGCAGGCCACCGCCCGACCGTTCACCACCACCGCCAGGTAGCGGACGTCGTCATGGGGGACGAAGACCTGCCCGTCCAACCCACCATCGGCCTCGCGCAGCTCACGCTGCTGCGCGATGACCATGGCGGCGATCTCCGGATCGGTGGCAGGCCGGGACTCGATCAGCATCACCCCACGCTAGGAGGCGTGGATTTCGGGCAGGTTTCCGGAAATCAACCCCACCACGGAGCGCAACGAACTACTCGGCGTCGTCCTCGTCGTCGATGTTGTCGTCGGATGCGTCCGCGCCCAAATCGTCGGCCGAGCGCACCCGGCGAGCCTTCCGGGCGGCGAGCCGATCCGCGGCGGAGGCCCGGTTCGACTTCTCCTCCAGGCGGACGTCGGTGCCCCGGTTGCCGGGTACGAAGTCCACACCGGCGAAGAGCGTCGGTTGCCAGTCGAACTCGCGCGCGCCGATCCGAACCAGATCACCGGGCTGCGCGCCGGCCTTGGCCAGCTTGTCCTCCACCCCGAGCCGGGCCAGCCGGTCAGCCAGGTAGCCGACCGCCTCGTCGTTGTCGAAGTTGGTCTGCTTGACCCAGCGTTCCGGCCGGACACCGCGCACGGTGAACGAGCCGTCCGCCTCGGCCGTGATGGTGAAACCGTCGTCGTCCACGGCGATCGGGCGGATCACGATCCGGGTCGGCTCGGCGGGCGGAGCGGCCTTACGCTCTGCGTCGACCAGCTCGGCCATCGCGTAGGTCAGCTCCTTGAGCCCTTCCCGGGTGGCCGCGGAGACCTCGAACACCTGGTAACCGCGCTCCTCCAGGTCGGGGCGCACGATATCGGCGAGGTCGCGGCCGTCCGGCACGTCGACCTTGTTGATGGCGACCAGCCGTGGGCGGTCGGTCAGGCCGCCGTACTGGCTCAGTTCGGCCTCGATGGCGTCGATGTCGGCCACCGGGTCGCGGCCGGGCTCCAGGGTCGCCGAGTCGATGACGTGCACCAGCACCGCGCAGCGCTCGATGTGTCGCAGGAACTCCAGGCCCAGGCCCTTACCGGTGGCCGCGCCGGGGATCAGGCCCGGCACGTCCGCGACGGTGAAAGTGTGGTTGTCCATCCGGACCACGCCGAGGTTGGGCACCAGTGTGGTGAACGGGTAGTCGGCGATCTTCGGCTTCGCGGCGGAGATCACTGAGATCAGCGACGACTTGCCGGCGGACGGGAAGCCCACCAGGCCCACATCGGCGACGCTCTTCAGCTCCAGCACGATGTCCAGTTGGTCGCCGGGCTCCCCCAGCTCGGCGAAGCCGGGCGCCTTGCGCTTGGCGTTGGCCAGCGAGGCGTTACCCCGCCCGCCGCGCCCACCGCGGGCGACCTCGAAGGTGGTGCCGGCGCCGACCATGTCGGCCAGCACGGTGCCATCGGAGGTCTGCACCACCGTGCCGTTGGGCACCTTCAGCACCAGGTTGCGGCCGTTGGCCCCGTCCCGGTTCGAGCCGGCGCCGCCCTTGCCGTTGTCGGCCTTGACGTGCGGGTGGAAGTGGAAGTCGAGCAGGGTGGTCACCTGCGGGTCGACCACCAGGGACACGCTGCCCCCGTGCCCACCGTTGCCGCCGTCCGGCCCACCGAAGGGCTTGAACTTCTCGCGGTGGATCGAGACACAACCGTGCCCGCCATCGCCGGCCTGCAGATGCAGAACGACCCGGTCAACGAACGTTGCCACGGCGTCAATCCTTCCAGCGAGGCTCGACCTCGCACTTCGAAAAAGGCTAAGCGGGCCGGGACCCGGAGGTCCGCGGCCCGCTTAGCCCGAGAACTACTGCTGCGGAACGATGCTGACGGTCTTGCGACCGCGCTTGGTGCCGAACAGGACCGAACCGGCGGACAGCGCGAACAGCGTGTCGTCGCCGCCACGGCCGACCAGGTCACCGGGGTGGAACTTGGTGCCACGCTGCCGGATGATGATCTCACCGGCGCTGACGACCTGACCACCGAAGCGCTTCACGCCGAGTCGCTGGGCCGCGGAGTCACGACCGTTACGCGAGCTGGACGCACCCTTTTTGTGAGCCATTGGAGGACGACCTACTTCCCGCTGGAGATGCCGGTCACCTTGACCTGGGTCAACGGCTGGCGGTGACCCTGGCGCTTGTGGTAGCCGGTCTTGTTCTTGAACTTGTGGATCCGGATCTTCGGGCCCTTGGTGTGCGCGGCGATTTCGCCGGACACCGCGACCTCGGCAAGCTTCGCCGCGTCGGTCACCAGGTCGTCACCGTCGACGAGGAGCACCGCGGTGAGCTTCACCGCGTCACCGGGGGCACCGGTGAGCTTCTCGACCTCGATCACGTCGCCCTCGGCGACCTTGTACTGCTTGCCGCCGGTCTTGACGATCGCGTACATCGGAGGCGGACTCCCTGTCGTTGAGGCTGCTGGCGGTCGTTCCCGCAGCGGCTCGCCGGGTAGCAGTGCACGGCGGCGCGGGCACACGGGAACTCGGCACACCAAAGGTGGGCCGCAGGCAAGAGTACGCCATCGCTGGCCCGGACCCCAAACCGGCCCGCCCTGGTCAGCGCGCGCAGAGCTGGTCGAGGCGCTGCTGGAGGCGGTCGAGTTCGGTCTCGTCGATCGACTCGACGTCGGCACCGAGCGCGGAAACCTCGGTGCCGAGGTCGGTGAGCAGCGTCTTGAGCTGCGGATCGTCGGTCCGCTCCGACTGCTCCCGCAGCACGGTCCGCCAGTTCGTCAGCGCCGCCTCAGCCCGTCCCCGGGCGGCCTCGGCTGTGCGGCTGTCCCCGGCGCCCACCGCCGCCAGCATCTGGCCCAGCTCCGCCACGTACGTCCGGACGGCAGTGGTGCTGGCCTCCTGCGCGGCGGCGCAGACCTGGGTGGCGTCGCCGCCCGCCACACCACCGCTGGCCGGCATGCCGGTCGGGCCGGGAGGAGTGCCAGCGGCCGCCGAGCCAGCGCCCTCGGCGGTCCCAGCGGTGGAGCAGCCGGCCGTGCCGGAGAGCATGGTGAGCAGCGCGGTGACCGCGAGCAGACGGCGCATCTTCTTCTCCTGACCCGGGAAGGCCGATCGAGGGCCGGTTGGCCGCAACGACGAGTCCCTCCCCCGTCACTTTGCCGGGAGAGGGACCTCGTCAAACACGTGGCCGGTCAGGCGCTCAGGGGCGGGTCCGCCGACGGGCGCCACCGCGACGCGACCGGCGACGACCGCCACCACCCTCGGTGGTCTCCTCGTCACCCTCACCGTCAGCGAGCGCGTCCGGGTCGTCCGCTGCGGCCAGCCGAGCCGACTCGCCCTGCTGAGCGTCGGAAATCGCCGGTGCGGCGGCGGTGTCCGACTCGTAGCGGGACAGGTCGTAGCCCATGGTGTCCTGGTAGTCGGCGTCCGGCTCGGCCGTGGTGTCGGTGTCGACGACCTCGACAGCGGTCCGCTCGGCCACGGCCGGGGCGTTCTTGCGCGCCCGGCGACGGGACGAGGTGGCAGCCTGCTCGGCCGCCGGAGCGGGAGCCACCGCCGAGGCGACCGCCTTGACCTTCTCCCCCGCACCGGCGGGACGCGGCTTCTCCGGCACCGGCTCGGTGTGGATGATGACGCCCCGGCCCTTGCAGCACTCGCAGGTCTCGCTGAACGCCTCCAGCAGACCCGCGCCGATGCGCTTACGGGTCATCTGCACCAGGCCGAGCGACGTGATCTCGGTGACCTGGTGCTTGGTGCGGTCCCGGCCCAGGCACTCGGTGAGCCGGCGCAGCACCAGTTCACGGTTCGACTCCAGCACCATGTCGATGAAGTCGATCACGACGATGCCGCCGATGTCCCGCAGCCGGAGCTGACGGACGATCTCCTCCGCCGCCTCCAGGTTGTTGCGGGTGACGGTCTCCTCCAGGTTGCCCCCGGAACCGGTGTACTTGCCGGTGTTGACGTCGACGACCGTCATCGCCTCGGTGCGGTCGATCACCAGCGAGCCGCCGGAGGGCAGGAAGACCTTGCGGTCCAGGCCCTTGATGATCTGCTCGTCGATCCGGTACTCGGCGAAGACGTCGCTCGTGCCGACGTGCCGGCGCACCCGGTCGACCAGGTCCGGGGAGACGTGCGACAGGTACGACTCGACCATGTCGTACGACTGCTCGCCCTCGATCACCAGCTCGCGGAAGTCTTCGTTGAACAGGTCCCGGACCACCCGGATGACCAGGTCGGGCTCCCCGTAGAGCAGCACCGGAGCGCCACCCTCGGCGGCCTTGGCCTGGATGTCCTCCCACTGCGCCTGGAGCCGCTTGACGTCGCGGGCCAGCTCGTCCTCGGTGGCGCCCTCGGCGGCCGTCCGGACGATCACGCCCGCGCCGTCCGGGACCAGCTTCTTGAGCACGTCCCGCAGCCGCTTGCGCTCGTTGTCCGGCAGCTTGCGGCTGATCCCGGAGGCGTTGCCGTTGGGCACGTAGACCAGGTGCCGGCCCGAGAGCGCGATGTGGCTGGTCAGCCGTGCGCCCTTGTGCCCGATCGGGTCCTTGGTGACCTGGACCAGCACCGAGTCGCCGGAGCGCAGCGCCTGCTCGATCGAGCGGGCCCGCCCCTCCAGCCCGGAGGTGTCCCAGTTGACCTCGCCGGCGTACAGCACCGCGTTGCGACCCCGACCGACGTCGACGAACGCGGCCTCCATGCTCGGCAGCACGTTCTGCACCTTGCCGAGGTACACGTTGCCGGCCATCGTCCCGGAGGAGTTGCGGGTGACGTAGTGCTCGACCAGCACGCCGTCCTCCAGGACCGCGATCTGGGTGCGGTCACCGCGCTGGCGGACCGCCATCACCCGGTCGACGGCCTCCCGGCGCGCCAGGAACTCCGACTCGCTGAGGATCGGCGGGCGGGTACGGCGCTGCTCCCGACCGTCCCGGCGGCGCTGGCGCTTGGCCTCCAGCCGGGTCGAGCCGGACACACCCTGCACCTCGTCGACGGTCCGGCGCGGCTCGCGGATCTTCACCACGGTCGGCACGCCGTCGTCCGCCGCGCCCTCGGTGTCACCGGCGCCACGACGGCGACGGCGACGGCGACGACGGGTCAGACCGTCCCCGCCCTCGGACTCCTCGTCCTCGTCGGCCTCAGCGTCGGCCTCGGCGGTCTCTTCCTCGTCGGCCTGCGCCGCCTCCTCGGACTCATCGTCCTCGGCGTCGTCGGCCCCGCCCTTGCCCCGGCCCCGGCCCCGGCGACCACGCCGGCGGCGGCGGCGCGCGGCGGCGCTGTCCTCGTCGTCCTCATCCGCCTCGTCGGCCTCGTCGGCCTCGTCGGTCGGTTCCTCCTCGGCCTCGATGGCCTCGATCGGCTCCACCGGCTCGACCTCGCGGCGACCACGCCGACGGCGGCGGGACGGCTCGGCGGCCTCTTCGACGGCCGGCTCCTCGGTCGCCGCGGCGGGCTCCACCGGTCGGGTCACCGGCACGGCGTCCGGCTGGGGTGCCATGAACAGCACGGTGGGCGCGGAGAGCGCGGCGCGCCGACGACGGGTACGCGGCTGCTCCGGCTCGATCTCGGCGGGCTCAGCTGTCACACCGGAGACGGCCACACCCGGTGGCACCTCGCCGGAGCGGTCCTGCGCGCCGCTGCTCCAGGCCAGATCCGCGGCG
This sequence comes from Micromonospora sp. NPDC051227, assembly GCF_044455385.1. NCBI lineage: Bacteria > Bacillati > Actinomycetota > Actinomycetes > Micromonosporales > Micromonosporaceae > Micromonospora > Micromonospora sp. NPDC051227. Next base: position 23,956 of record NZ_JBITET010000018.1, on the reverse strand, counting down.
GACGTGCCCGGCAGAGCCGGGGAGTCGTTCAACTCGGCCTCGGCCTCGCGCAGGTCGGACTCCGCCGGTTCCTCGGTGAGGTCCGGCTCCTCGACGACCGGCTCCTCGACCGCGGGCACCTCGTCGGCGGCGGCCGGCTGCTCGGTGGCGGGCGGCTCCTCGACGGCCGCCGGTGTGGCCTTCTTGCGCCGGGTACGGGTCACCTTGACCGGCGGCACCACCTCGGCCGAGGCCTCCTCCGCAGAGGCGGCGACCAGCGGCTCCTCAGCGGTCGTCTCGACGGGGGCGGCCTTGCGGCGGCGCCGGGGAGCCTTCGGTGCGACGTCCAGGTCGCCGGAGACCGGGGCGAAGACCTCCGCCTGCGGCGACTCGACGTTGCCGGCGCCACCGGTGGGCGCCTCGATCGGGGCGTCGGTCTGCTCCGGCTGGTTGAGCGGAGCGGCCCGACGACGGGTCGCCCGGGTGCGCCGCACCGGCGCGGCCGGTTCGGCCGCCTCAGCGGGAGCGCTCGCCGCGCCAGCCGGTTCCATCGAGGCCGAACCGACGGCCGTCGTGGAGGTCTCGACGGCGGCGCCGTCGGCCGTGGTGCTCTGGTCGGCGGTCTCACCGGCCGGCTGTGAACCGGTCCGTTCGCCGCCCTCGGGCTCGTTCTCGAGCATGGACGTTCTCCAGTTCTGGCTAGCCCGGGCGCGGGTGAGCGCTGCCACGCAGGGTCGCCGCAAAAGTGTTTCCGCCGGGCGCGCGTGGTGCGCGACCGCCGAAGTCTGCCTGCCAGAACACCGACCGTCGGTCAGTGCCCAACGATGGCTGCCCCGTCGCGGTCCGCATCCAACGGATCCACGATCGCACCCTGCGCGGTCAACGTGCCCTGAGCCAGCCGTGTCACCCTCGGCGAAACCGGCGGCTCCAGGTCGGCCACCACGCGGAGGCCGGAAAGGACGTCATCGGGCCGTACGGACGGGGTGACCTGCCGCACGACCAGTTCGAGTATCGCACACGGTACGGCCGGCGCCCCGGAAGGCGTCGGCGTAGGCAGTTGGACATCGATCGACATCACGGCGGCTCGGGCGTCGAAAGTGCGTCGACCCTGCTTGGTCATCCGCTCGACCAGCACCTCCTCGGCCGTGACGAAGGCGTCCACCGCGGCGCGCAGCACCGCCGTGTCGACCTCAGGCAACTCGATGTGCCAGTGCGACGCCTCGATCCGGTCCGGCAGGTTGCCCCCTTCGGCGATCACGGCGTCCAGGACGTCCAGCCCCGGCGAGAGCGCGGCGTCCAACGCGGCGCGCAACGCTTCCGGGTCGACGGCCGCCTGAAGGGCGATTTCCAGGTACTCCGCCTCGCTCGCCACCCCGGTCGGCGCGGCGCTGGCGTAGGAGATCTTCGGGTGCGGGTGAAAACCCTGAGAGAAGGCGACCGGCACGGCGGCCCGGCGTAGCGCGCGCTCGAACGCCCGGGCAAAGTCCCGGTGCGAGGTGAATCGCAGCGGTCCGCGCTTGGCGTACCGGATGCGGACGCGCTGGACGACCGGTGCCTGGCCGCCCTCGGGTTGAGGCTTTCTGGCGATCGTGGGCTCCTCGGGTGTACCTGCGTGTCCGCCCATCCTGGCGCAGGGCTCGTGACGGTACCCAACCGGGGCGGCCGGATCGCCCCGCCAGACGGGTGCAAACCGGCCGTCAGGGTCGCGACCACCCGCCGCGAACGCCGATGGCCGGCCGGTGACGCGGAGGTCACCGGCCGGCCACCATGATCGGACCGGTTACCGCTCCCTCGGCGGGGCGGGCGGTACCCCGCCCGGCGGCGGGCCATAACCGGAGGGCGGGGCGTAACCCGAGGGCGGGGCGTAGCCGGAAGGCGGGGCATACCCGGCAGGAGGGGCGTGGCCGGGTGGGGGCGGGTAGCCCGGCGGCGGGGCGTAGCCCGCGTCAGGCGGCGGGTACGTGCCCTGGGCCGCCCGGTCGAGCACCTCGTCCGGGATGTCGGCGGCCCGGGCCGCCTCCCGCCGGTACCGACGGCGGTTCCAGATGAGGAAGACCGCCAGACCCAGCAGCAACACCAGCACCACGGCGATGCCGATGCCGACCACCATGACCTGCTGGTCGGTGGGGCCACCGCGGTCGCCGTGCTGGGTGACGTCGAACTCCTCGTCCGCACCCTCGGCACGGGCCGGACCCGGGTCGGTCGACGCCGCCGCAGCCGGGTCGAGCAGCGGGTTGGCGGTGACCGGCGGCACGTTCGCGGTCAGCGCCTTGATCGGGTCGATCACCCCGAAGCCGTACTGCGGATCCCGCCCGGACGCACCGGCGTCCCGCGCGGTCCGGATGATCCGGTTGATCACGTTGGGAGCGCTGAGGTCCGGATGTTTCGACCGGATCAGCGCGGCGAGACCGGAGACGATCGCGCTGGAGTCAGAGGTCCCGTCGCCCCAGCCGTAGCCCCCCTCGTTGGCGACGTTGTAGATGCCGTCGCCGGGGGCGGCGACCACCGCCTCCGGCCCTTGGACCGAGCCGGACCAGAACGCGCCGCCCCTGGTCGTCCCGGTCACCGCGATCACGCCCGGGGTGTTGGCGGGACTGCCCACGGCGGTGCGGCCACGGCCGGTGTTGCCCGCGGAGGCGACCACGACGACGTCATGGTCCAGCGCGTACTTGATTGCGCTCTCCTCCACGGGGTTGGCGAGGCCCGCGCCACCGATGGAAATGTTGATCACCTTGGCGCCGCCGTCGACGGCCATCCGAATGCCCCGAGCCATCCCGGCGCTCTTGTAGACCCCATCCTCCTTGCGCATCTTGATGGGAAGGATCTTCACACCGGGGGCGATGCCAGTCACACCGTCGCTGCTGGCCTTGGCCGCGATGATGCCGGCCATGTGCGTGCCATGCCCGTCTTCATCGGCCCGACCATCTCCGGAGGCACCGTAGCTGCGACCACCGGCAAGCACCTGACCGCGCAGGTCCGGATGGCCGGCCTCGACACCACTGTCGATCACGGCCACGACCACGCCTCGCCCGGTCGAGATCTTGTGCGCCTGATCGATCCGGAGCTCGTCCAGATACCACTGCTCGGCCCGTCGGGGCGCGGCTGCCGCCGGCTGAGCGGCCCCCACCACCAGGAGCCCCGCCAGCAGGCACGCGGTCACTGGTCGGAGGCTTCCGACGTTCACCCTCATCCGTCCATCCTCATCGAAGGACACCCGGGGACGCCCCGTCACCAGGGCCCCACGGATCGTCATCCTCAGTCAACCACGACGAATGCTCGGAGCCAGTGCTGCCACCCTGCCCGGCGCCACCCGCGCCGCCCATCATGCCGCCGCCCATCATTCCGGCACCGCCGACGCCGGCACCACGCGCGCCGCCCGCCATCCCGGCGCCGCCGGCGGCCTGGGCCGTGCGCAACGCGTTCGCCGCGCTCGTCATCGGCGGCAGTTTTCCGTTGCCGCCACCCACCATGCCGGGGATGCCGCCCACGCCGATCCCGGCACCGCCACCCAGGCCACCGCCGGCACCGCCGCCGATCCCGCCGGCCGAGCCGACGCCAGCGCCGCCTCCGAAACCACCGCCGGCGCCACCGAGACCGGCGCTGCCGACCCCGCCGCCGCCGATGCCGCCGCCCAGGCCGCCGACCCCGCCCGGGGTGGCGCCAGCCAGACCGCTGCTGTAGCCAGCGTCGCCGTCCGCGTAGCCCGGCAAGCTGGAGCCCGTCGACGGGGGTGTGAGCTGGCCCGTGCCGCCGGTGGGCGAGCCATCGCCGAGCCCACCGGGCTTGGTCGGGGAGAACGGGTCGACGGTGGACGTCGGACCGCCCGTGTCACCGATGCCCGGCGGCCTGCTGCCGATCGTGGGGCCGCCACCACCGATGTCGGGCTTCCCGCCGATTTCGCCACCACTGATGTCGGGCCGCCCCGACGGCGGGACCCGGGGGTCGCGACGGAGGTCATCCTCTTCGAATCCACCGTCCGGCCTGTTCACGGTGAGCTTCGGACGCTCGGTGTAGACCGCCTGGGGCAGCGGCGCCATCGCGGTGTTCGCCGCGTTCTGATTGTCCCGGTACCAGTTGTCCAGGTGGGCCTGGGTGTCCCACCAGCCGCCCCGCTTCTGGTCACCAGCCTGACCGTCGACCTTCATTGTCGCTTCCAGGTCGTCGGCCTTGTCACGGAACGCGCCGTCGGCGTACGAGCCGGGGTTGTTCTGGTAGTCCTTGCGCAGCGCGGCGAGGAACCCCGACGAGCTCTCGCCGTCGCGGGCATCGTCGAGCTCGGTGCCGTTGGGCAGGCTCCACTCGTTGAAGCCGAAGTCGTCCATCAGCGGGATCGGGATCGTGGAGACCGACTTGCGGATGTCGCCCTCGATCCGCGTCAACGCGCCACTGACGTTTGTCGCGTCGGTGATCAGATCCTCGATCTGCTTGCCTATCTTGCCCAGGTGCTCGCGGTACGCGTCACCACCGCCGCCCTTCCAACCGGCGAGCATCCCGGGCAGACCGCCGACGTGCGGGCGTTCCTGGCCCGTCGCGATCGGGCCGACGAACGAGCGACCGACGAGCGCGTCCCGCAGTTGTTGCAGGCCGCTGGAGAGGTTGCTCCAGCCCGCTCCGACCGATCCGACCGTATCCGGGTCCGCGGAGAGCGTCACCTCACGGACGCACCGCTCCCAGGTTCCTCCAGCCATGACGTCCCCCTCAGGCCGTGTAAGGGTAGGTGGGTGCACCGCTGGCAGTGGGCGGCGGCGCCGCCGACTCCAGGAGCCGCTCGATCTCCTTGCCGTTGGCGCCGTTGCGCGCCTCGGTGTCGCGGAACGCCTTGGCGATCTCCTCGGTGCCTTCCTTGAGCGCGGCGAGCTTCTGGGAGAGGGTGGTGAGGTGCGCTTCCATGTTCACCGTTGACGCCTCCAGGGCCCGCCACTGCATGCGGGCGTCCTCGTACGCGCCGAAGGGGGTGCCGTTAGGGACGGTCTGGGCGTTGTTGCTGTCGCCCTTCATCCGCTCCTTGATGCGTTCCATCTCGTACTTGATGGTGTCGTCGATGTACTGCCTGAGCCGCTCGACGTACGTGGCGGCGGCGTCCAGGTCCTCGACGCTGACGTGCAGATCGCCGATGCTCGGCGGCGGGATGCTACCCATGCGATTCCTCCCCCGTCCCCGACCCGCCGGGTCGGTCCATGTCAGACGCAGCGTATCGAGTCTGACCTAGTCGAGGCAGCCCCAGCCACCAGCACGTGGTACAGATGGCGGCCGATCTCGCGGAAGGTCCGGTGCGGGCCACCGCGCGGGCCGGGTCCGAACAACGCCAACGGGCCCGCGAGACGCGGACCCGTTGGGCGACATGTCGGATGTGGAGGGTGGTGGGTCACCGCCAGCCAGCGCTGCCCGAAGGCAGCGCGGTCAGGGGTGCGAGTGCGAGTGGCCCGACGGGACCTTCATGCCGTTGCCGCCCAGCGGGGTGAGCGGCAGAAGCTTCTTGCCGGTGGGGCCGATCTGGATCTCGGTGTCCATCGATGGGCAGACGCCGCAGTCGAAGCAGGGCGTCCACCGGCAGTCGTCCTGCTCGAACTCGCTGAACGAGTCCTGCCAGTCCTGCCAGAGCCAGTCCTTGTCGAGGCCCGAGTCGAGGTGGTCCCAGGGCAGGACCTCCAGCTCGTCGCGCTGACGGGTGGTGTACCAGTCGAGGTCCACCCCGAACGCGGGCAGCGTCTCGGCCGCCGCGTCCACCCAGCGCTGGTACGAGAAGTGCTCGCTCCACCCGTCGAACCGGCCGCCGTTCTCCCAGACCTTGCGGATGACCGAGCCGACCCGGCGGTCACCCCTGGAGAGCAGCCCTTCGATGAGCGACGGCTCACCGTCGTGGTAGCGGAAGCCGATGGCCCGGCCCAGCGATCGGTCCGCGTTGATGGCCTGCTTGAGGATCTTGAGCCGGTGGTCGATGACCTCCGGACGGTCCATCGCGGCCCACTGGAACGGGGTGTGCGGCTTCGGCACGAACCCGCCGATGGAGACCGTGCAGCGGATGTCCTTGGAGCCGGTCGCGGCCCGGCCGGCCCTGATCACCTCGTGGGCCATCTCGGCGATCTCGAGGACGTCCTCGTCGGTCTCGGTGGGCAGGCCGCACATGAAGTAGAGCTTCACCTGCCGCCACCCGTTGGTGTACGCGGTGACGACCGTACGGATCAGGTCTTCCTTCGACACCATCTTGTTGATGACCTTGCGGATCCGCTCCGACCCGCCCTCCGGGGCGAAGGTCAGGCCGGTACGCCGCCCGTTGCGGGACAACTCCTGTGCGAGGTCGATGTTGAAGGCGTCCACCCGGGTCGAGGGCAGCGACAGCGAGACGTTCGTGCCCTCGTACTGCTGGGCGAGGCCCGAGCACATGTCGCCGATCTCGGAGTGGTCCGCCGATGAGAGCGACAGCAGGCCGACCTCGGAGAAGCCGGAGAACTCCAGGCCCTCGCGGACCATCTGCGCGACGGTGGTGATCGACCGTTCGCGTACCGGGCGGGTGATCATCCCGGCCTGGCAGAACCGGCAACCCCGGGTGCAGCCCCGGAAGATTTCCACCGCGTACCGCTCGTGCACCGTCTCGGCCAGCGGAACGAGGGGCTTCTTCGGGTACGGCCAGGCGTCCAGGTCCATCGTCGTGCGCTTGTGCACCCGGAACGGCACGTCCGCCCGGTTCGGTACGACCCGCTGGATTCGGCCGTCCGGCAGGTAGTCGACGTCGTAGAAGCGCGGCACGTAGACGCTCTCGGTGCGGGCCAGCCGCAGCAGCAGCTCGTCGCGGCCGCCCGGCGAGCCCTCGGCCTTCCACTCCCGGACGATCGCGGTGATCTCCAGGACCGCCTCCTCGCCGTCGCCGAGCACCGCGGCGTCGATGAAGTCGGCAATCGGCTCCGGGTTGAACGCGGCGTGCCCGCCGGCCACGATCACCGGGTCGGCGTCGGTGCGGTCGGCGGCCAGCATCGGGATGCCGGCCAGGTCGATCGCGGTGAGCATGTTGGTGTAGCCCAGCTCGGTGGAGAAGGAGATGCCGAACACGTCGAACCCGCGCACCGCCCGGTGCGCGTCGACGGTGAACTGCGGCACGCCGTGCGTGCGCATCAGCGTCTCCAGGTCCGGCCAGACCGCGTAAGTCCGCTCGGCGAGGGTGTCGGGCAGCTCGTTGAGCACCTCGTAGAGGATCTGCACGCCCTGGTTGGGCAGGCCCACCTCGTAGGCGTCGGGATACATCAGCGCCCAACGCACGGTGGCCGCGTCCCAGTCCTTCGTCACCGCACCCAACTCGCCCCCGACGTACTGGATGGGCTTGGAGATCTGGGGTAGCAGCGGCTCGAGCTGGGACCACATGGAGTTGGTCGCGGCCGCGCGCGGCGTCGTGGACGGGGCACTCATGATGCCCAAGGGTACGCGTTCGTCCGGCGCCGATCGCGCGCACGCCCGATCGGCGGTGGTGGCGGCACGGTACTAACCTCGGTTCGGCGCGAGAGGAGATTGCCGCGATGCCGGAGCCCCAGCCGGGAGCACGGCCGGCCGACGGGAGCACCCCGGGCGCGGAGCCGGAGCGGGACCGGGCGGTCGCCGACGAGCCGACCTCCCCACCCGTACCCTCGGACCAGCCAGATCCCCCGGACCAGCCGGAACCCCCGGACCAGCCGGAACCCCCGGACCAGCCGGAACCGCCGGACCACCCGGAACCCCCGGACCACCCGGAGCCCACGGGCCAGCCAGAACTTCCGGACCAGCCGGAGCCTGCCGCGACCGCGGAGGTCCCGGCGCCCAGGTGGAGCGGTTCGGCCCCGGTACCACCGCCGCTGCCCCGCCGACCCGCCTGGGGTGAGTCGGCCGAGCCGACCCCTCCCCCGCCGGTGGCCGCCGGGCCGCCGGAGCACCAGACACCGGTCGACCCGTGGGCCGGCGTCGACACCGGCGGCTGGGACCTGCCCTCCGCCGAACTGCCCCCGCTGCCGCCCACGCTGTCGTATCCGACGCCGCCGGACACCCGGCAGTGGTCCGGGCCGCCCGCTCCTCCGGCCGCATCGCGGGACACCCGGCAGTGGTCCGGGCCGCCCGCTTCCCCGGCCGGCCCGCGCCCGGTGCCGCCGCCGGCCGCCCCGGGCGCGCCGCGGGTCATCGGACCCATGGTGCCGGCCCGACCGATGTCGCCACCCGCACCACCCGCGCCGCCGAAGGTGCCGAAGCAGCGCCGGGGCCGGCGATCCGCCGCGCCACCACCATCGCCGCCGCCGGGCTGGCAGGCCCCCAAGGGGTACGTGCCGGTACCGGTCCGCCGACGACGCCGCTGGCCGTGGCTGCTGCTGCTCACCCTGGCCTGCTGCTGTGGCTGCCCCGCCTACTACGGGTTCCCGATCTCGGCCCAGTACCCGGCGCGCGCGGCCCTGCCCGTCCAGGTGGACGACCTCAGCCTGCGACAGGACAGCCGCAGCACCGAGACCGCCAAGAAGTTGGAGGGCGAGGTACGCAAGGAGCACTGGCTCGCCGAGGACACGTTCGCCGCCGTCTACGCCACGACGAGCGGCAAGCGGGTGACGGTCTTCGGCGGCACCGGCTTCCGGCTGAGCCCGGAGGCGGACGCGGAGGCCGAGATCAGCCGCCTCACCGACCGGTACGCCCTGGATGCCCCGGAGAGCGTGGACACCGGTGTGCGGGGCAGGCACGAACGGTGCGCGGTGGGTAGCGCCGACGGCAGTGCCGTGGTGGTCTGCACGTCGGTCGACCACGGCAGCATCGCCACCGGTGTGTTCACGCGACTCTCCGTCGCCGACAGTGCCGAACTGCTGGGCACCCTGCGCGCCCAGATCGTCCAACCCGAGCGGGGCTGAGCCGCACCCCGGCCGGCTGGGGCGCGGTGCTCCGCACCCGGACGCCCGGCCCGCGCACCGGCGGCAGCAGTCGTGACGCAGCGTCACGCCGCGCCGCGGCCACAACGCAAAAGGCGGTATACCTCCCGGCCCGGCAGGCCAAGGGCCGGGCCGGGCAACTGACTGAGGGGCAGGGTGAGCCCGGCGGGGTCAGGCGTCGCGGGTCGGATCCGGGTGGGCGCGCGGCGGGGCGTAGCGGGGCACGTACTCCTGGCCGGTGAGCTTCTGGATCTCACTCATCAGCTCGTCGGTCATCTGCCGCAGCGAGGTGCGGTCGTCCGGTCGGCCGGTGAAGTCCAGCGGCTTGCCGAATCTAACCGTGATTTTGGCAGTGCCCGGCCGGGGCACGCGGGCACCGATCGGCTGCGCCTTGTCCGTGCCGATCATGCCGACCGGGATGATCGGCACGCCGGCCGAGATCGCCAGCCGGGCCGCGCCGGTCCGCCCCCGGTAGAGCTTGCCGTCCGGTGAGCGGGTGCCCTCCGGGTAAACCACCACCAGGTCACCGCCCTTGAGCGCCGGGATCGCCGCGTCGAACGCGGACAGCGCCGCCCGGCCACCGGCCCGCTCGACCGGGATCGCACCCAGGCCGGTGAGGACGAACTTGGAGATCGCACCCTTCACGCCGGCGCCCTTGAAATATTCCGACTTGGCCCAGAACGCCAGGTGCCGGGGCACGACCGTGCCGAGGAACAACTCGTCGGCAACCGAGAGGTGGTTGCCGGCGAAGACCGCGCCACCGATCTCCGGCACGTGTTCCAGCCCCTCCACGGTCGGGCGGAACGCCAACCGCAGCGTGGGCGCCACGGTGAGCTTGCCGATGGTGTAGAGCAGGGGCACTGGTCCTCCGGCAGATCAGGTGCGAACAGGCGGTGTCACGGTAGCGGACGCCTCCACACCTTCCGGACGGAGGTGGTGAGGCGCCCGCACCCTGGCGATGGTCCGTCATACCCGGCGGACGACCACCGTTACCCGCTCACCATCGCCGACCTCGCCAGCGAAGCCCTCCAGGCCCTCGGCGAAGTCCACCGAGTCGGCCAGCACCTCCGCGGAGACGAAGTCGACGTACGCGGACACCGCCGCGCGTACCTCGTCGGACGCCGACACCGACACCACGATCCGGTCCGAGACGTCCAGGTCGGCGTCCCGGCGGGCCTGCTGCACCACCCGCACCACGTCGCGGGCCAGCCCCTCGGCGGCCAACTCCGCTGTGACATCGGTGTCCAGCACCACCACGCCCTCGCCGCCGGGCAGCGGCGCGGACTGCTCGGCGTCGGCGGCGACCAGGCGCAACTCGTACTCACCCTCGGCGAGGGTGACGCCGGCGGCCACCGGGGCACCGTCGACCAGCTCCCACTCGCCCGCCTTGACCGCCTTGATCACCTGCTGCACCTGCTTGCCGACCCGCGGGCCGAGCGCCCGGGGCACCACCGTCAACACCTGCTCGCAGTACGCGGACAGCTCCGCGCTGAACTCCACAGTCTTCACGTTGACCTCGTCGGCGACCAGGTCGGCGAACGGCCGCAGCTGCTCTGCGGCCGGCGAGGCCACTGTCAACTTCGACAGCGGCAGCCGCACCCGCAGCCCCTTGGCCTTCCGTAGCGACAGCGCCGCCGAGGCGACCGCCCGCACGTTGTCCATCGCGGCGACCAGGTCGTGGTCGGCCGGGAACTCGCTCGCCTCCGGCCAGTCGGTCAGGTGCACCGAACGCTCCCCGGTCAGGCCACGCCAGATCTCCTCAGCGGTCAGCGGCGCCAGCGGCGCCACCACCCGGCAGAGGGTCTCCAGGACCGTCGACAGGGTGTCGAAGGCGTTGGCGTCACCGGACCAGAATCGGTCGCGGGACCGGCGCACGTACCAGTTGGTCAGCGCGTCCAGGTAGGACCGGACGGTGGCGCAGGCACCGGAGATGTCGTAAGCGTCCATCTGCGCGCCGACCGTGGAAACCAGCTCGTTCGTCTTCGCCAGCACGTACCGGTCGAGCAGGTGGGTGGAGTCGGTGCGCCGCCGCGCCTGATACCCGTCGGCGTTGGCGTAGAGCGTGAAGAAATACCACACGTTCCACAGCGGCAGCAGCACCTGCCGGACGGCGTCGCGGATGCCCGCTTCGGTGACCGCCATGTCCCCACCGCGCAGCACCGGCGAGGACATCAGCATCCAGCGCATCGCGTCCGAGCCGTACGCGTCGAAGACGTGGTAGACGTCCGGGTAGTTGCGCAGGCTCTTGGACATCTTGCGCCCGTCCGAGCCGAGCAGGATGCCGTGGCTCAGGCAGTTGCGGAACGCCGGCCGGTCGAACAGCGCGGTGGCCAGCACGTGCATGGTGTAGAACCAACCGCGGGTCTGCCCGATGTACTCGACGATGAAGTCACCCGGGTAGTGGTGCTCGAACCAGTCGGCGTTCTCGAACGGGTAGTGCACCTGGGCGAACGGCATCGACCCGGACTCGAACCAGCAGTCCAGCACCTCCGGCACCCGACGCATCATCGACTGCCCGGTCGGGTCGTCCGGGTTGGGGCGGACCAGGTCGTCCACCGCCGGCCGGTGCAGGTCGGTCAGGCGTACGCCGAAGTCCCGCTCGATGTCGGCCAGCGAACCGTAGACGTCCAGGCGCGGATAGTTCGGGTCGTCGGACTTCCACGCCGGGATCGGCGAGCCCCAGAACCGGTTCCGGCTGATCGACCAGTCCCGGGCGTTGGCCAGCCACTTGCCGAACGAGCCGTCCTTGATGTGGCCGGGCGTCCAGTTGATCTCCTGGTTCAGCTCGACCATCCGGTCCCGGAACTGCGTCACCGCGACGAACCACGAGGACACCGCCTTGTAGACCAGCGGGGTGTCGCAACGCCAGCAGTGCGGGTACGAGTGGGTGTAGGTGTCCTGCTTGAGCACCACCCCCCGGTCCTTCAGCTCCCGGATCACCGGCTTGTTGACGTCGAAGACCTGCTCACCCTGGTACGGCGGGACCAGCGCGGTGAACCGGGTGTGGTCGTCAACGGTGACGATGGTGGGGATGCCGGCGGCGTTGCAGACGTTCTGGTCGTCCTCACCGAAGGCCGGGGCCAGGTGCACGATCCCGGTGCCGTCCTCGGTGGTGACGAACTCCGCGCCGAGCACCTGGTAGGCGTTCTCCCCGGCCTGCTCGACGAGGAAGTCGAACAGCGGCGTGTAGCGGCGTCCGGCCAGGTCCCGGCCGTACACCGTGCCGACCTGCTCGTAGCCCTCCAGCTCCTTGGCGTACGCGGCCAGCCGCGCCGCCCCCACCAGGTAGCGGTCGCCGTCGCGTTCGAGCACCGCGTACTCGATGTCGGGCCCGACGGCGAGCGCCAGGTTCGACGGCAGGGTCCACGGCGTGGTGGTCCAGACGCCCAGCTTCACCGGCCCGCGCACCAGCTCCGGCGCGGACTCGTCGGCGGTCAGCTCGAACCACACCGACAGGGTGGGGTCGTGCCGGTCCCGGTAGACGTCGTCCATCCGGGTCTCGGTGTTCGACAGCGGCGTCTCACAGCGCCAGCAGTACGCCAGCACCCGGAAGCCCTCGTAGATCAGACCCTTGTCGTGCAGGGTCTTGAAGGCCCACATGACGCTTTCCATGTAGTCCAGGTCGAGGGTCTTGTAGTCGTTGGTGAAGTCGACCCAGCGGGCCTGCCGGTTGATGTACCGCTCCCAGTCCTGGGTGAACTCCAGCACCGAGGTGCGGCAGGCCTCGTTGAACCGGTCCACGCCCAGGTCGATGATTTCCGCCTTGCTGGTGATGCCGAGCTGCTTCTCGGCCACCACCTCGGCGGGCAGGCCGTGGCAGTCCCAGCCGAAGCGCCGCTCCACGTGCCGCCCGCGCATGGTCTGGTAGCGCGGCACCACGTCCTTGACGTAGCCGGTGAAGAGGTGACCGTAGTGCGGCAGGCCGTTGGCGAACGGCGGGCCGTCGTAGAAGACGTACTCGTTCTTGCCGTCCGTGCCGGCGGGGCGGGCCTCGATGCTGGCCTCGAAGGTCTTGTCGGCCGTCCAGTGCTCCAGCACCCGGCGCTCGACCGCGGGCAGGTCCGGGCTCGCCGGGACACCGGCGGCGGTCGGGTCGTGCAACGGATAGGCCATCGGGGGTCGCTCTCCTCGTGCAGTCACTCAACGTGGGACTGCGAGGACGAACCTTCCGGGGTACGCCTCAAACGGCGCTCCCGGGTGGCCCGCGGTACCACCCCGCTTGGCGGTCAGGATCGACCGCCCGCTCATTGTCGGCTGTGACGGGCCGCACCCGTCCGGTTCTACTGGGCCGGTTGCCCGGCTGTTCTTCCGGAGGCTCACCGGTGATGGCCGGGTCATCGCCTTACGGTGCTCAACGATACTCGACGCGCCCACCGCCGCGCCTCCGAGTAGCGGCGAACCGGAGCAGCGGCGGGTGACCCGCCCGACCAGCCTCGACGACCCCCGCTGATCATGAGGTTGACGGGACGGCAGCTCGTCGATCCGCCCGCCAACCTCATGATCAACCCGGGGAGGGGTGGGGGTCAGGGGGCCGGGAGGGTGGTGCTCCACAACGAGGCACCGTCGCGGTCGCGCAGGTGGACCGTCAGGGCCTCGGACTCACCGTCGATGGTGACCTCACCGAAGTGCTGGAAGCCTCCCGCCGGGCCTGTGTTGGCCACCGGCGACGCGTGCACGAAGGCCGCCTGCGGCCCGAACGTGCCGTCCAGCGCGTTCGGGCCGAACGCGCCGGCGTGCGCCGGGCCGGAGACGAACTCCCAGAACGGGGTGAAGTCGCCGACCGCCGCGCGGGACGGGTCGTAGTGGTGCGCGGCGGAGTAGTGCACGTCGGCGGTCAGGAAGACCATGCCGGTCACCCCGGCCCGATGGGTGGCCCGCAACACCTCGGCGAACTCCAACTCCCGGCCCGCCGGCGCACCCGGGTCGCCCTGCGCGACACCCTCCTGCGCGCCCGGACCGTCCGGCACCACCACCCCGATCGGCAGGTCGTTGGCGATCACCTTCCAGGTCGCCGTGGAGCGCTTCAGCTCCCGGATCAGCCACTCCCGCTGCTGCCGGCCGAGCAGCCCACGCTTCGGGTCGGCGTACGTGTTGCCGTCGTTCGGGTCCTTGTGGGTGCGCATGTCGAGCACGAACACGTCCAGCGACGACCCGTACGACAGCCGCCGGTACATCGGCCCGTCGACCGGCACCGGTAGCCACTCGTTGAACGCCTGGCGGGCCCGGGCGGCGAGCACGTCGACCCGCCGCTCGGTGTAGCGCGGGTCGTCCAGGATCTCGCCCGGGTACCAGTTGTTCAGGACCTCGTGGTCGTCCCACTGGTTGATCTGCGGCACCGCCGCGGCGAACTCCCGCAGGTGCTCGTCGAGCAGGTTGTACGCGAACTGCCCACGGTACTCGGTCAGAGTCTCGGCGACCTTGCTCTTCTCCGGGGTGACCAGGTTGCGCCAGATCCGCCCGTCGGGCAGTTTCACCGACTCGACCAGCGGGCCGTCGGCGTACACCGTGTCGCCGCTGCACAGGAAGAAGTCCGGCCGGGTCTGCCGCATCGCCCGGAAGATCGACATACCGCCGAAGTTCGGGTCGATCCCCCAGCCCTGCCCGACCACGTCGCCGGTCCAGACGAACTTCACGTCGCGTCGCCGGTGCCGCCCCGGCGCGGTGGTCAGCGTCCCGGTCAGCGGCTCGCTGACCACCCCGTGCCGATCCAGGCTCTCCACCCGCACCCGGTAGTGCAGCCGCTCGGCGTCCGGCAGGCCCCGCAGCCGGACCTTTCCGGTGAAGTCGCCGTTCGGGCCGAGCACCGGGCCGCGCAGCTTACGCGCCCCCCGGAAGTCCGGCCGACGGCTCACCTCGACCAGCATCCGGCCCGGTCGGTCGGCCCGCGTCCAGACCAGTGCCGAGTCCGCGGTCACGTCACCGCTCTGCACGCCGTGGGTGAGCACCGGGCGCGCCGCCGGGCGCCAGGCCGGGGCGGCGTTCGCGCCGGCACCGCCCAGCAGGGCGCCGCCGGCAGCTCCGGCACCGACCACCAGGCCGGTCCGCAGCAGGGTACGTCGATCAAGCTCGGTCATGCTTCCTCCCGATCATGGGTTGACCCCGTGGGTCTATCGGGCGGAGGTGACCGTGAGCGGCGGCCCGGGTGACGCGAACGCGAACGCCGGTCGTCGGTCGGTCGGCGTGCCGCCCACCCGGGCCACCTCGGCGGCATGAGCGAGATCACAGCCGGTGTTGTCACGACCCGGCCCGGCCCACCCGTCGTACCGGCGTCGGACCGATCAGGAGGTAGTCGTGCAACGGATGAACCCGGCCGAGGTCGCACCGCAGGCGTACAAGGCCGTCATGGGGTTGGAGAAGTACGTCCAGACGAACGTCGACCGGACCGTGCTGGAACTGGTGAAGCTGCGGGCGTCGATGATCAACGGGTGCGCGTACTGCGTGGACATGCACAGCCGGGACGCGCTCGCCGGCGGCGAGTCGAGCCAGCGGCTGTTCGCGGTCGCCACCTGGCGGGAGGCGCCCTTCTTCGACGAGCGGGAGCGGGCCGCGCTGGCCCTCACCGACGCGGTCACCCGGCTCGGCGAGCACGGGGTGCCGGACGAGGTGTGGAATGACGCCGCGAAGGTCTGGTCGGAGAAGGAACTGGCCGACCTCGTCATCGCGATTGCCACAATCAACGTGTGGAATCGGATCGGGGTGACGATGCGGCTGGAGCCTCCGGCCCAGGCGTGACCACCGAGGCGGCAGCGGAGGCGGCCGGTGCGCTCGAGGCGCACCGGCCGATGCTGCTTGGGCTCGCGTACCGCCTGCTCGGCAGCCGGCACGACGCGGAGGACGTGCTCCAGGAGGCGTACCTGCGCTGGCTGGGTGTGGACCGGGCCCGGGTCGAGGAGCCGCGCCGGTACCTGTCCAGGGTGGTCACCCGGTTGGCCCTGGACCGGCTGCGCGCCCGGCAGGCGGCCCGCGAGACGTACGTCGGGACATGGCTGCCCGAGCCGGTGCCGACCGTGCCCTCGCCGTTCGGGCCGTTGGACCGGGTGGAGCTACGCGACTCGCTCTCCACCGCGTTGCTGCACGTCCTGGAGCGGCTCACCCCGCCGGAGCGGGCGGTGTACGTCCTGCACACGGCCTTCGACCTGCCGTACGCGGAGATCGCCGAGATCCTGGACCGGTCCGTCGCCGACTGTCGGCAGCTGTACCACCGGGCGACCGCGCGGGTACGGCAGGAGCAGCGTCGGTTCACCGCCAGCCGCCCGGAGCGGGAGCGGCTGCTGGACGCGTTCCTCGCCGCCGCCCGCGACGGTGACCTGGCGAGGCTCACCGACCTGGTGGCCGCCGACGCCACCGCGTGGAACGACGGCGGCGGTCGGGTGCGGGCCGCCCTCAACCCGGTCACCGGCGCGGACCGGAT
Source organism: Micromonospora sp. NPDC051227 (assembly GCF_044455385.1). Taxonomy (NCBI): domain Bacteria; kingdom Bacillati; phylum Actinomycetota; class Actinomycetes; order Micromonosporales; family Micromonosporaceae; genus Micromonospora; species Micromonospora sp. NPDC051227. Next base: position 7,699 of record NZ_JBITET010000018.1, on the reverse strand, counting down.
AGCCCGGTTCTACGCCGGGGTCTACGGCCCGCGTCACCGAGTGGTGATGGATCCGGTCGAGCTCAACGGGGAGCCGGCGATGCTGATCACCCGCGCGGACGGCAGTCGGTACACGCTGACCATCGCCGCGGCCGACGGACGGATCACCGGGATCTACGTGGTCGGCAACCCGGCGAAGGTGCCGGTGGTCGGCTGAACCCGGGCGTCGTCGGTCGGCCCCGGGCCGGTAAGCGTCAGCCCAGCTCGGGGAACCAGAGCGCGATCTCGCGCTTGGCGCTGTCCGTCGAGTCGGAGGCGTGCACCAGGTTCTCCCGGTTGGACAGCGACAGGTCACCCCGGATGGTGCCGGCGGCGGCCTTGCGTCCGTCGGTGGCGCCGACCAGCCCGCGGACCACGTCGATGACCTGGTCGCCGGAGAGCACCAGGGCGACCAGCGGGCCGCCGGTCATGAAGTCCTTCAGCGGCGGGTAGAACGCCTTGTCGACGTGCTCGGCGTAGTGCTCGTCGGCGAGCGCGGCATCCATCGTCCGGTGCACCATCGCGTCGATCCGCAGCCCCTTGCGCTCGAAGCGGGAGAGGACCTCGCCGACCAGGCCGCGGCGAACCGCGTCGGGCTTGATCAGAACGAGGCTGCGCTCATCCGGGCTGTTGCTGGACACGCTGGGTTCCTCCTGTACGCGCAGAACGCTTGGGATCGGTACGGTCAGCCTAGCGACCCGGTCCCGGCGCCGGCGCGGCGGCCGGTCTTTCCCCCGGTGGCCGATCCGGCCTAGCCTGGTCCTGACCCCGGGAGGTCCACTGTGGCGAATGGCGGGAACCGACCCATCGCGCCGGTACGCAAGCTGATCGGCGCGGTGCTGGGCACCGTGGCCACGTTCGTCGTCCTGTTCGGGCTCGGCATGACGAGTTGGGCCATCGTGGCTCTCGGGGTCGCCCTGCTGGTGCTGGCGATCGCGCTGGCGACCGTACGCGGCGGCGGTCGCACGTGGGTCGTCGGCGTCGGGCACGTGCACAGCGCCTCCGAACCACCCACCCAGTACGCGTTCGGCCGCTGCGAACTGCAACTGGTGATTGACGCCCCTGGTCTGCCGCCGCGGTCCAAGAAGATCATTGAGCCGAGGGTGCCGGTCTCCAAGTGGCCGTCGCTGGGCCAGACCCTGCCGATCCGGGTCGCGTTGGACGACCAGCGGCACGTCAAGGTCCTCTGGGACGAGGTGCCGACCCATGCCGAGACCGCCGCTGCCGTCGCCGATCTTCCGCCGGAGTTCGCCGACGCGGAGGCGATGGACGAGCTGTTGATCCAGCAGGACGCGCCGCCGTGGGCCGATCGCGCACCCGACGACGAGTTCCGCGACGACTTCCGGGACCCGGTCGGTGACCCGTTCCGCGACCCGCTCGGTGACCCGCTGCGCACCGACCCTTCGCGCGACGACCTCCGGCACGACGACCCGGGCGTCGTGCCCGAGGAGCGCGAGCCCGTGGTGATGCACCAGAGCCCGGGTGGCCCGGTGGTGTTGGAGGGCGTCGTCGTCGAGCCGCAGGCCGGTGGGCTGCCCCGACGGGCGACCACTCCGGCACCGCGCCCGCCCGCCGAGGAGCGCTTCGACGAGCCCGCCGCCGACCGGTTCGACGCTTCGGAGGAGGGCGGCACGACCGCCCCACCCGCCGAGGACCCCGTCGACCCGCCCAGCGCGCAGCGCTTCGAGCAGCCCAGCGCGCAGCGCTTCGACCCGCCGCCCGCGCAGCGGTCCGGCCCGGGCGCGGCCGACCCGCTGGACCCACTCGATCTTCCGCTGGACGATCCCTCCCCGGCCGGGGCCGCACCCGCGACCGTGACCGACGAGGAACTGGACCAGGCGATCTTCGGGTTCGACGCCGGCTCGGCCGCGGACCCGGCCGCGCCGATCAGCGGCGTGGGCCTCACCCTGCTGGTCACCGACCTGCCCCGGTCGCTCGGTTTCTACCGCGACGTGCTCGGCTTCAGCGAGGTCGACCAGGGTGCCCACAACGCCGTCCTGGCCTCCGGAACGACCCGGATCGTCCTGCGCGAGGTGACCGGGGCGGCGCCCATCAGCCGCCGACTCGTGCACGTCAACCTTGAGGTGAGCGACATCGAGGCGGCGTACGAGCGGTTGCGCGAGTCGGGCGTCCGCTTCACGTACGCGCCCCGGGTGGTCAACCGGGGCACGAAGCTGGAGGGGTGGGCGGCGGCCTTTCGCGACCCGGATGGCCACGGCGTCGCGCTGACCCAGTGGCGCGAACGCGCCGACGCCTGACCCGGCCCGCCTTCGGACGGCGCCGGCCGGGCCCGGCGTCAGCCGAGAATGACGCGGCGAACGTGCAACGCGTACGCCCATACCAGGGCGAAGATGATGCCCAGCCCGAGCAGCGACCAGTGCAGCAGACCGCCCAGCAACAGCAGGCCCTGGAGCACGGTGCCGGCGTTCCAGGCCCACTGGCGACGCATCATGCCGGCGAGCACCACGGCGGCCACCGCCAGTGCCACCACCGCACCGATCGCGGCGCCGCCGAGATCACCGCCGACCACCCGGATCGGCTGGATCGCCAGCAACAGCACCAGCGCCTCCAGGCTGAGGGTGCCAGCACCGAGACCGCGTACCGCCCGCTCCGGGTTGCGCAACCCGGAGCGTCGCGGCTGCCCGGTCGTGGGCTCCTCCCCCACCGGCTGCTCGACCGGCGGGCCGGTCGGGTCCTCGGTGGGGTGCGGGTCCCGCTCCGGGCTGGTCATCGCTTCAGCAGCCGGCGCGCGTCGGCGACCGTCACCACGGATCCCGTGACCAGCACTCCGACCCCGCTCAGCTCACCCGGGACGTCCTCCTCGGCCAACGCCACCGCCAACTCGATGGCGTCCGGCATCTCCTCGGCCGAGTCCACCCGCTCATCGCCGAAGATCTCGGCGGCCAGCGCGGCGAGTTCCTCCGTCGGCATCGCCCGTGGCGAGCTGTTGCGGGTGACCACCACCTGATCAACCACCGGCTCCAGCAGCTCCAGCAACGCTTCAGCGTCCTTGTCGGCCAGTACGCCGATCACGGCCACCAGCTTGCTGAACGCGAACTCCTCCTGGAGCGCGGTGACGGTGGCCTTCATGCCGTGCGGGTTGTGCGCACCGTCCAGCAGGATGGTCGGGGCGTTACGGACCCGCTCCAGCCGGCCCGGGGAGGTGGTCGAGGCGAAGCCCTCCCGGACCGCCTCGATGTCCAGTTGACGTCGAGCCCCCGCACCCAGGAACGCCTCCACGGCGGCGAGCGCCACCGCCGCGTTCTGCGCCTGGTGGGCACCGTGCAGCGGGATGAACACGTCGTCGTACACACCACCCAGTCCCTGGAGGGTGAGTACCTGACCGCCGACCGCGACCGCCCGACCCAGCACGCCGAACTCGCCGCCCTCCCGGGCGATGGTGGCCCCGACCTCGGCGCAGCGTTCGAGAAGGGGGCCAGCAGCCTCCTCCTCCTGGGCCGCCGAGATCACGGTGGCACCCGGGTGGATGATGCCGGATTTGGCCAGCGCGATGTCCTGGAGCGTGTCACCGAGCCACTCGGTGTGGTCCAGCCCGATCGGGGTGATCACACAGACCCCGGCCTGGAGAACGTTTGTCGCGTCCTCGGCCCCGCCGAGGCCGACCTCCACCACCGCGATGTCGACCGGCGCGTCGGCGAAGGTGGCGAACGCCAGCGCGGTGGTCATGTCGAAGTACGTCAGCGGCTCGTCCGACCGCGCGTCGACCAGCTCGGCCAGCGGTTTGATCTCCCGGTACACCGACGCGAACCGTTCCTCGCTGACCGGCTCCCCGTCCAGGCTGATCCGCTCCCGGACGGTCTCCAGGTGCGGGCTGGTGTACCGCCCGGTGTGCAGCCCGTGCGCCCGCAACAGCGAGTCGATCATCCGCGCGGTGGAGGTCTTGCCGTTGGTGCCGGTCAGGTGGATCGCCGGGTACGCCCGCTGAGGGCTGCCGAGCAGGTCGAGCAGTGACTCGATCCGGTCCAGCTCGAAGACCATGCGGGTGAAACCGCGGGCGTTCAGCTCGGCTTCGACGGCGGCGAATTCGTTACGGTCGGTCACGAGGGCAGTGTCTCCAGAGCAGCGTCGATCCGGACCAGGTCGGCCTCGGCGGTGGCGAGCCGGTCGCGGATCTTCGCGACCACCGGCTCGGGGGCCTTGCCGATGAAGGCAGGGTTGTCGAGCTTCGCCCGGGCCTGCGCGACCTCCTTCTCGGCTGCCGCGCGGTCCTTCGTCAGCCGGGCCCGCTCGGCGGCCACGTCGATCGACCCCCGGGTGTCCAACGCGACACCGACCGCGCCGGGCATGGCCAACGTGGCGCTGGCCTGGAAGTCGTCACCGGCCGGATCCAACCGGACCAGCGAACGGATCAGCGGTTCGTGGGCAGCGATACCCGCGCCGGACAGCCCGTCCAGGCGGGCAGCCACCCGCTGCGTGGGGCGCAGCCCCTGGTCGGAACGGAACCGGCGGATCTCGGTGACCACCCGCTGCACGCCGACCAGCTCGACCTCGGCGGCGTCGTCGACCAGCGACCGGTCGGCCACCGGCCAGGCCGCGGCCTGCACCGTCTCGCCGCCGGTCAGCGCGAGCCACAGCTCCTCGGTGACGAACGGGATGACCGGGTGCAGCAGCCGCAGCAGCTGGTCGAGCACGTGCCCGAGCACCCGGCGGCTGGCCTCCGCGCGCTCACCGCCCTCGGCGAGCACCGGCTTGCTCAGCTCGACGTACCAGTCACAGACGTCGTCCCAGGCAAAGTGGTACAGCAGGTCGCACACCTTGGCGAACTCGTACGCCTCGAACTGCTCGTCGACCTCGGCGGTGACGTGCGCCAACCGGGACAGGATCCACCGGTCGACGGTGGAGAGCTGCTCGGTGGGGGGCAGGTCGCCCGTGGTGTGCGCGCCGTTCATCAGGGCGAACCGGGTGGCGTTCCAGAGCTTGTTGCAGAAGTTGCGGGAGCCCTGGCACCACTCCTCGCTGACCGGGACGTCCTGGCCGGGGTTCGCGCCCCGCGCCAGGGTGAACCGGGTGGCGTCGGCGCCGTACCGGTCGATCCAGTCCAGCGGGTCGACCACGTTGCCGAACGATTTCGACATCTTCTTGCCGAACTGGTCGCGGACCATGCCGTGCAGCGCGACCACGTCGAAGGGCGGCCGGCCGTCCATCGCGTAGAGGCCGAACATCATCATCCGGGCGACCCAGAAGAACAGGATGTCGTACCCGGTGACCAGCACGCTGGTCGGGTAGAACTTCGCCAGGTCCGGAGTCTGCTCGGGCCAGCCCAGGGTGGAGAACGGCCACAGGCCGCTGGAGAACCAGGTGTCCAGGACGTCCTCGTCCTGGTGCCAGCCCTCGCCGGTCGGCGGCGCCTCGTCGGGGCCGACGCAGACGATCTCACCCGCCGGGCCGTACCAGACCGGGATGCGGTGCCCCCACCACAGCTGGCGGGAGATGCACCAGTCGTGCATGTTGTCGACCCAGGCGAAGTAGCGCTTGGCCAGCTCGGCCGGCTCGATGCGGACCCGGCCGTCGCGCACCGCGTCACCCGCGGCCTGGGCCAGCGGGGCGGTGTTGACGAACCACTGCAGCGACAGCCGCGGCTCGACGGTGGTCTTGCACCGCGAGCAGTGCCCGACCGCGTGCACGTACGGGCGCTTCTCGGCGACGATCCGGCCCTGCTCCCGCAGCGCCGCCACGATCGCCGGTCGCGCCTCGAACCGGTCCAATCCCTCGAACGGGCCGGGCACGGTGATCACACCGCGCTCGTCCATGACCGTCAGCGCGGGCAGGTCGTGCCGCTGGCCGATCTCGAAGTCGTTCGGGTCGTGCGCCGGCGTCACCTTGACCATGCCGGTGCCGAAGGACGGGTCGACGTGCGCGTCGGCGACGATCGGGATCCGGCGGCCGGTCAACGGCAGCTCGACCTCGGTGCCGATCAGGTGCTGGTAGCGCTCGTCGTCGGGGTGCACCGCCACGGCGGTGTCGCCGAGCATCGTCTCGGCCCGGGTGGTGGCCACCACGACCTCGTCGCTGTAGCGGATCGAGATCAGCTCGCCGTCGTCGTCGGTGTGCTCGACCTCGATGTCGGAGAGCGCCGTGAGGCAGCGCGGACACCAGTTGATGATCCGGTTGGCCCGGTAGATCAGGCCGTCGTCGAAGAGCTTCTTGAAGATCGTTTGGACGGCTCGGGTCAGCCCCGCGTCCATGGTGAAGCGCTCGCGGTCCCAGTCGACGGAGTCGCCGAGGCGGCGCATCTGGCCGAGGATGGCGCCACCGGACTCGGCCTTCCACTGCCAGACCCGCTCGACGAACTTCTCCCGGCCGAGATCGTGTCGGGACAGCCCCTCGGCGGCGAGCTGGCGCTCGACCAGGTTCTGGGTGGCGATGCCGGCGTGGTCCATGCCCGGCAGCCACAGCGCCTCGAAGCCCTGCATCCGCTTACGCCGGGTCAACGCGTCCATCAGCGTGTGCTCGAACGCGTGGCCCATGTGCAGCGAGCCGGTGACGTTCGGCGGCGGGATGACGATGGTGAAGGGGGGCTTGTCGCTGTCGGCGGAGGCCCGGAAGTGCCCGCCGGCTACCCACTGCTCGTACCGTCGCTGCTCTACCTCACCGGGCTGGTACTGGCCGGCAAGCGTCGGGGCGTCGGGGCGTCGGGCATCCAGTCTCTCGGTCACCGGACAAGTCTACGGAGGGCTTCCGCAGACCCGACGTGCGCCACCTGCCGTTCGCGTACGGTGTCGGCTATGTCCGACGCACATCTCACCGAGCGGTCGCGCGACGGCGGCCGCGAGCCGGTCGAGCTGACCGAAGAGCCGATCCAGCTGAGCACCCGGGACTCCGGAGGCGACCCCGACGAGCGGCCCAGCGGCTGGTCACGCCGCCGCAAGATCGGTTGGACGGTCGCACTGGTGGTTGGTCTCGCCGGTGCCGGCGTGCTTGGTGTCGGTGGGTGGCGCGTGGCCCAGCAGAAGGACACCCAACTGGCGTCACCCGATCGGGTGGCAGGTCTGACCCGCGACGACAGCGAGCGGGCGAAGAGCACTGCCGACTATCTGCGCAGCGGCCTGGCGGCGAACATCGAACTGGACCGCAGCTTCGGCACGGTCTACCGCGACCCGGCCGACGACAAGCGCTCGGTGCTCATCTTCGGGGGCACCACACTGCTCTGGCAGCCGGAACGGGACCTGGACAGCCTCTTCCGCCTGATGTCGGACGAGACCGGTGCGGTGAACGGTCTGCGGGAGCTGCCCGCGGGTGATCTCGGCGGGGTGCTGAAGTGTGGCAGCACCAGCGGCGAGGGCGGGGACTTCGCGGTGTGCGGCTGGGCCGACCACGGCAGCGTGGTGATGGCGATGTTCCCGGGCCGGTCGGTCAGCGACGCCGGCGGCCTGCTGCGCAACCTCCGCGACGGCATGCAGACCCGAGACTGACCGGCACCGCCGATCCGTAGACGACAAGATCGCGCAGCATCCTCGGTGTAGTGATGTCCGCACGTCGTGAGGCCACTACATCTTGGTTCGAGCGTGACCGGCGGCTTCAAGGCTCAACCAGGGCAGGGAAACGCAGAAAAGGCCACCCCAATTGGGGTGGCCTTTTCTGGAAGATTGTCCGGCGGCGTCCTACTCTCCCACACCCTCACGAGTGCAGTACCATCGGCGCTGGAGGGCTTAGCTTCCGG